>NZ_CAXTHV010000005.1:0-114711 GCF_964244265.1 uncultured Sphingomonas sp.
TCATAGCCCCTTCCTCTCAGGAGTTAGGGCCTCCGACAAACCCGGGGCGGTTCAAAGAGCACTTTAGCATTACTGTGTAATGCATGCGGCAGGGATACCTTGCAATGTCGCCGAGCGACAGCGGGGCCTTCGATGCACTGCCGGTGCTCGACCAGTCACCCCGGCAGCAGCAGGCGCCGGCCCTCGATCATGGTCAGGACGAGCGCGATCGGCAGCGACAACGCCAGCATGACCGCGACGGGCCGAATATTGGACAAGGACGATGACAGCAGTTAAGCAGTGCGCTAAAAAGCACCAATAGTATGATGTGGAGGCCGATATGGCAACCGTGCGCAAGACCATCACCCTCACCGAGCAGCAGAGTTCGTGGATTGCCGCGCAGATCGACGCCGGCAGCTACACCAACGACAGTGAAGCGATCCGCGATCTCATCCGACGCGAGCAGGAGCGCGGTCTTGAGATCGAAAGTATCCGCCAGGCGCTGATTGAGGGCGAACAGAGCGGCGAGCCGGAGCCGTTCGACTTCGGTGCGTTCAAGCAGCGCAAAGCCGCACAGCATGGCTGAATACCGGCTTAGCCCGAGGGCGCAGCGCGATCTTGATGGGGTGTTCGACTATACCGTGACGCACTGGGGCTTGCTCCAGGCGATGCGCTATACCGACCTCATTGAAACCGCCTGCGCCGATCTGGCCGAAGCCCCGCAGCAGGCGCAGGGCTGTGCCAACATCCGACCAGGATATCGACGGCGCGGGGTCGAGCAGCATGTCATCTATTTTCGGCCGACCAGTTACGGCATCGCCGTCGTCCGAATCCTGCATCAGCGCATGGATGCTGCCCGTCATTTGTAATGGCGCTGTATCTCACATGACGGACGGCTCCAAAGGGGGCGTCACCACTGAAGCCTTGTAGAAGAACTTCACATAAACCGTAAACGCCACCAGCACCGCGACCGCAACGCCAACCCAGATAGATCCGATTGTTTCCCAAAAAAGATAGACGTTGAGCGCCGCGATTACTGTACTGATGGTATAGCCAAGGATCGTGATAGGCAGAGGGTTGACGAATGCTCCCATCCTCTTCTTGCTGCTTGTAACCATCATCAACGGGTAGATCGCGAACGGAAGCTGCATTGACAGCACAACCTGTGAGACGACGAGCAGCTCGACCGTATTTTTCCCACCGTTTGCCGTGATGACCATGAGCGCCGGGATGATCGCAAGCAGCCGCGTAATCAGTCGACGCAACCAAGGCGCGATGCGGATTTTGAGGAATCCCTCCATCACGATCTGCCCGGCGAGCGTGCCGGTGATCGTGCTCGACTGTCCCGAACAGAGCAGCGCGACCGCGAATGCCGTCGCCGCCGCTCCGCCCAGCGCCGGCCGCAGCAACTCATGCGCTTGTTGCAGCTCGGTCACTTCGACGCCGTTGCGTAGAAATACGGCTGCCGCCAGCACCAGAATTGCCGCGTTGACGAAGAATGCCGCGCCGAGAGCCACGACCGTATCGATCGTATTGTAAAATATCGCTGCGTTCATATCCGTCGGGTTACGACCGAAAGCGCGGGTCTGGACGATCGAGTAGTGAAGATACAGATTATGCGGCATCACCGTTGCGCCGAGGATGCCCAGTGAGACCAGCAACGCCGCTGTATTCGGCATCGAGAGGATGATCGCCCCCAGCGCGACCGCCGTCCAATCCGGTTGGGCTAGGAAAATATTATAGGCAAAGCAGACCGCGATCGTGGTCACTAGCGTGATGACGACCGCTTCCAGCCTGCGAAAGCCGAAATTGATCAACATCAGCAATAACAGCACGTCTAGTCCGGTGATGACGACACCCCACACCAGCGGGATACCGAGCAGCAGATTAAGCGCGACCGCCGATCCGACAACTTCGGCCAGATCGCACGCAATGATCGCGACCTCACACAGCAGCCACAGCGCTATCGCAGTCGGCTTCGAGTAATAATCCCGACAGGATTGGGCCAGGTCGCGGCCGGTGACGATTCCCATCCGCGCGCACAGGATTTGCAGGAAGATCGCCATCAGGTTTGAGGCTAGGATTACCCACAACAGCGCGTAGCCGAACTGACTGCCACCAGCGAGATCGGTGCCCCAATTGCCGGGGTCCATATACCCCACCGAGACCATGAACCCAGGGCCGGCAAAGCCCAGCCACTTGCGCCAGGATGACCGTTTGTCGTCACCCGTTTGCCAGACTTTGAGCGTGCGGTGTGCCTCGGGCAGCGACCGGGTAAAATCGGCTTGATCGTCGCGTTTCAGGAGACATGCAAACGGCGAGGTTCGTTCGGGGCGTGAAGCCATAGAAAATCCTGACTAGAAACGGAGCGAGGTGCCGACAAACACGGTCATATCGTCGACGGCACCGGCCAAGCCGAGCGTTCCGCCGCTATCGACGACCCAGTTTTTGGCGAGCTGATACGAGAGACCGCCACTCGCGATGGCGCGGTAGCTGCCAATGCGCGGCACATTACCGACGTATTCGATGTAACCGGAGAGATGGCCGATGATCGGGTGGCCCAGGGTTGCGGTGTGCACTACATCGAAGCCGTAATTGCGACGATCGTCATCATAGACCAGATCGAACTCGACCATCGTACCAAGGGAGAAATCGCTCGGCAGGTCGAACGCGAGCGGCAGGATCAAACCGCCCTCGACATGATTGTTAGTCAGTCCGCGCGCTCCGGTCGGCACCTTGACGAAGGGCATGATCGCAAACGCGGTCGAGCCGCCATCATTGCCCCACAGATTGATTTTCAGCCGAACTTGCGTGTCGTCGCTAAACCCACTAGCGATGGTGCGGGTGCCGCTATCGCGCGTTTCGACATGCCCGTAGGGGGTAAAAACGAACTGGATATCGACGTTGTTGAGCAACCCGACCTTGAGGTTCACGGGCAGGACGCTCAGCGCTCGTGTTCGGGTGCCGGCATCGCGGTTGTAGGCATAATCCGCGAGGCTCAGTTCGACCTGAAAATGCCTGCATCGACAGTGTACGGACTCTCGGTCGTGTCGGGACGATCTGTGCTGAAAGGGCGCATCGCTGCACGAGGTGTAGGGTCGAACAGCGTGTATTGGCTCTTATCGATCGCGTCATTCTCAACGGAGATGGCAGGCGTTGCCCGGGTGGTGGAGGGGATATCGGACTGCGGCGGTGCTTGAGCTGCGGCCAAACCTGCCGTGGCGGCGAGAATCATCGCTCCTGTCATGACCATCATTCCACCCAAACCACTGCTACATGGATTAGCTATGGCTAAAACATTAGGCTGTGGCAAGTGCTTGCTATGACTTCAGTCAATCAGCCGGTCGCGAGCGTCTTGGTAAGTCTGGCGAAGACGTCCAGAGTTTCCTGGCTAACATGATGTTCCATGCCTTCGGCATCGGCATCTGCGTTAGTTTCGCTTACGCCGATTGCGCGCAGAAAATCGTGGACGATCCGATGGCGATCGCGCGAGGCGATCGCGACAGCCGTGCCGCTCTCAGTCAAAAATATCGAACGATAGGGCCGACTTTCAACTAGGCCTTCACGTTGTAGTCGTTGGATCACCTTTGAGGCCGTGGCCTGCGTCACCCCCAAGTGTTCGGCAAGTTCAGTCAGTCTGGCTTCACCCATATCTGCGATAAGATCGCCGATCAACTCGACGTAATCCTCTGCCATCTCTGTCCGTTGCGCATCACGCATCCTACGGAATGCCACTGCCCGGCGTTCGGCCTTGCTAAACTCGGTCAACGCTGACTTCCCTATTCGTTATTGCGATCATACATACATTATCGTTGAAGTGCTTTCCAAAGCTCCACCACTCATAAGTAGAGTCCGGGGTTGCCAGGATGCCCTGGCGGGCGGGTTTGCGCAACGCGCCTGGCAGCATCGGCGGGCGTCAGCCCGCCTATACCGCTATGCGGCCGCACGTTGTTGTAATCGTCGCGCCAAGCCCGCAGCACCGACCGCGCGTGGCTCAGGGACGCGAACAGCGTCTCGTTGAGGCATTCGTCGCGCAAGCGACCATTGAAGCTCTCGACGTAGCCGTTCTGCTGCGGCTTGCCCAGTGCGATGTAATGCCACTCGATCTGCCGGTCCTGCGCCCAGCGCAGGATCGCCAGGCTGGTCAGCTCGGTCCCGTTGTCGCTGACGATCATCAGCGGCCTGCCACGCACCGCGATGATCGCGTCCAGTTCGCGAGCAACACGCGCGCCCGACAGCGACGTGTCGACCACCAGCGCGAGGTTCTCGCGTGTAAAGTCGTCGACGACGGCGAGGATGCGGATCCGCCGGCTGCACACCAGCGTGTCGCTCACAAAGTCCAGGCTCCACCGCTGGTTCGGTCCTTGCGGTACCTGCAGTGGTCAGACTTCTGCCACTAACCACTTACGGCAACGGCGTGTTCCCTTCGCCCGCTCCACTTTATAGTAATGTTCGCTGGAAGTTCGCGTCCAGCCGGTCTTGCGCCGCTCGTCGCCCGGCAACCCGTCCAGGAACAGCCCTGCCGATGCCGCCACACGCTCTTGTATGAACCCGTGCATCCGCGCCTTCACCTCACGCAGCGACGATGCCCAAAAATCCAGTGTCTTCTTGATCAATGCACCCGTCATCCACGGCCTCTTGCCATGAAGACTCGTTGCTTCAGAGTTGGATCAGATCCGCAATTGTAATGCGGGGAACCACCGACCTCGGCAAGTAGCCATGACGCGAAGTCGTTAACGACGGGTAACGAGACGTGGACGGGTCTCGCGAGATAATAGGCGTCCTCCCGCACCAGCGGAATGTCGAAGGGCGCGACCAGTGCGCCCGTGGCAAGTTCGGGCTCGACGAGAAAGCGGGGCACGAGACCCACGCCGGCGCCCGCGCTGATGGCCTGCGCCATCATCAAGAACTGGCTGAACGAGCCCGCCGGCGCCAATGCGCCATGCTGGACATGCGCAAGCTCGAACCAGTCGGTCCATGCGTCGGGCCGGGCCTGCAGGACGAAGAGTGGCATTCGCAGCAAGTCTGCGGGCTCGCGCAGTGCGGCAGCGTGAACAGCACCGACGACGGGAACGGTGATCTCCCGGAAAAGCAGGTCGAGCGTCGCGCCCGGCCACTCGGCACGTCCGAAGTGTATCGCCGCGTCGAATGGCTCGTGCGCGAAGTCGAACTCATCAGACCGGGCGGTGAGGTTCACGACCAGGTCGGGATGAATCGCGCTTAGCGCCGGTAGCCTTGGTGCCAGCCAGCGCATACCGAAGCTCGGAAGCGTCGCGAGATCGATCGCGCGACGCGCGCCGCTGGCCTGCGCATCGCGGGTCGCGCGGCGTATGGACGACAGGGCTGGGCCGATCGCGGCCGCGTAGGACGCACCATCGGCGTTGAGCGTCACGCGGCGACCGCGTCGGTCGAAGAGCATGCGCCCCAGCCAGTCCTCGAGCAGCGCCACCTGCCGACTGACCGCTCCCTGCGTCAAGCCGATTTCGGCGGCCCCGCGCGAGAAGCTGCCGGTCCGCGCCGCCGCGGCGAAGGCATGGAGCGTCGCCATCGGGGGCAGCAGGCGACGATCCGTATCCTTCATCCGAATCACTCATATGCATGTCGGGATTTCTAGTTTGGCCAAAGCACCACTAGTGGTCAATGAGGGCATGTTCATGAGGAAGATGAACATGTCCAACGCGATCATGCCGATCTACGCGCCCGCCCCTGTCTCCCCCGTGCGGGGGGAAGGCGCCTGGCTGATCGAGTCAGACGGCACGCGGTGGCTCGACTGCATCGGCGGGGTCGCGACCACTGCCCTTGGGCACTGCCATCCCGCCCTGGTGGGCGCCCTGACCGATCAGGCGGCCCAGCTATGGCACGTCTCCAATGCCCTGCGGATACCTGGTCAGCAGGCCTTGGCGGCCAAGCTCACGGCGGCCTGCTTTGCCGACGTGGCGTTCTTCTGCAACAGCGGAACCGAGGCGGTGGAGGCAGCGATCAAGACCGCACGCCGATACCACTCAACGCGCGGTGCCCCGGAGCGTATCGACGTGATCGGCTTCCACGGATCCTTCCATGGCCGCACCTATGCGGCGATCAATGCGGCCGGGAACGCCGCCTATCTGGAGGGCTTGGGACCGGCGCTGCCTGGGTATTTGCATCTCGCGATCGACGACCATGACGGACTGGCCGCCGCCGCTGCCCGCGGGACGACCGCCGCCGTCATCGTCGAGCCGGTGCAGGGAGAGGGTGGTGCGCGGGCGCTCGTCGACGCCGACCTGGTGCGGATCAGGCGGGTATGCGACGCGAACGGCATCCTGCTGATCCACGACGAAGTCCAGTCCGGCATGGGCCGGACCGGCCGGCTGTTCGCGCACCAGTGGGTCGAGGGCGCCTCGCCCGACATCATGGCGATCGCGAAGGCGCTCGGTGGCGGCTTCCCCGTCGGCGCTTGCCTCGCCACCCACGCGGCCGCCTCTGGCATGACCGTCGCCGCCCACGGATCAACCTTCGGCGGAAACCCGCTGGCGATGGCCGTGGCCGGTGCGGCATTCGACGTGATCTCGGACCCCGAGACCCTTGCGCACGCCCGCGCGGTCGCCATCAGGCTGCGCGACGGGCTGGGCGACCTCGTCGGCGACGTCGTGACCGAAGTCCGCGGCAAGGGCCTCCTGATCGGCCTGAAGCTCGCACCCAACAACCGTGCGTTCATCGCGGCGGCACGCGACCACCATCTGCTGCTGTCCGGATGTGGTGACAATTGCGCGCGCATCCTGCCCCCGCTCACGCTCGGCTTTGACGAGGCGGATATCATCGTCGACCGCGTCGCCGCGACCATCGCCTGCCACGCATTCGCCGAGGCGGCGTGAGCGGTCGCCTCGTCTCGACCGACCCGGCCACCGGCGCCGTGGTCTGGGAAGGCGCCAAGTCGGACCCCGCCGCGATCGCCGACGCACTGTCCGCGGCACGCGGCGCCTCGATCGGTTGGGCCGACACGCCACTCGCCGCCCGCGTCGCCATCGTCCGCGCCTACGCCGAACGGCTTGCCACCGCGAGGCTCGCGCTGGCCGAGACGATCTCGCGCGAGACCGGCAAGCCCCGTTGGGAGGCGGACCAGGAAGTCGGATCGATGATCGGCAAGGTCGCCGCATCGGTGGCCGCGCAGACCGAGCGGGCTGGCAGTCGGGAGACCGTCTCTTCTTTCGGCCGTGCCGTTCTGCGTCACCGGCCGCACGGCGTGATGGCGGTGCTGGGACCATATAATTTTCCGGGCCACCTGCCGAACGGGCACATCGTTCCCGCCGTGCTGGCCGGCGACGTGGTCGTGTTCAAGCCTTCGGAGGAGACGCCGGCGACCGGTGACGCCATGGCGGCGCTATGGCGCCAAGCCGGACTCCCAGATGGGGTGCTGCAGATTGTACAGGGTGGGCGCGACGTCGGCGCGGCGCTGGTCGCAGGGGACATTGACGGGCTGCTCTTCACCGGGTCGGGCACGGCCGGCGCGCACCTGCGCCGCGCGCTGGTCGATCGCCCGCACGTCATCGTGGCGCTCGAACTCGGCGGCAACAATCCGATCATCGCGTGGGACGGCGATCCGCAGGCCGCCGCGTCGATCGTGGCCCAGTCGGCATTCGCGACGACCGGCCAGCGGTGCACCTGCGCGCGCCGCCTGATCGTGCCGGACGGAGCCGTGGGGGACGCCATCGTCGATGCGGTGGCCGCATACGGCGATCGCATCCGCATAGGGCGCTGGGACGAACTGCCGGAGCCAGCGATGGGCCCGCTGATCAGCGTCGCGGCGGCGGACCGCGCCCGTGAAGCCGTCGCGGGCCTGATCGCCGCGGGTGGCGGAGTGATCCGCGCCTTTGAATCGATACCCGACCGTAGCGGCGCCTTCGTGACACCCGCGATCCTGGACGTGACTGGCCTCAGGGTCCCCGACGAGGAGATCTTCGCGCCGGTCCTGCAGGTCACGCGCGTCGCCGACTTCGACGCGGCGGTCGCGGCTGCCAACGCGACGCGCTACGGTCTGGCCGGCGGACTGGTGAGCGATGATCGCGATCTGTGGGACCGCTATGCCAGGCGCGCCCGTGCCGGCGTGCTGAACTGGAACCGACCAACGACGGGGGCTGCGGGGACGATGCCGTTCGGGGGGGTGGGCGCATCGGGCAATCACCGGCCGAGCGCCTTCTACGCGGCGGACTATTGCGCCTATCCGGTGGCGAGCTTCGAGGCGGATCGGGTGGTCGACCAGTCGGCCGACTGGCGCGGGGTTGGCTAGTCCGCCGTCCAGCCGCCGTCGATGACGAGGCTGGTCCCCGTCATGAGGGCGGACGCGTCCGAGGCAAGGAAGACCACCGCCCCCATGAGGTCCTCGACGGTGCCGAGCCGTCCCAGCTTGATCCTGGCGAGCACCGATGACCTGAAATCCTCGTCGGCGAAGAACGGCTTCGTCATCGGTGTCTCGATGAAGGTCGGGGCAATCGTGTTCGATCGGATGCCGTGAGCGGCGAGGTCCAGCGCGAATGCCTTGCTCATACCCTCCAGCGCCCACTTCGACGCGCAATAGAGCGAGCGGTTCGGGCCGCCCACATGACCCATCTGCGAGCCGACGTGGATGAGGCTGCCCGTCGATCCATCGGCCAGCATCCGCCGCACGCACGCCTGCGCGACGAAGAAAGCGCTCTTTACGTTGAGGTCGAGGACCGAGTCGTAGTCGGCCTCGGTCACATCCTGCATCGGCTTGGGGCGGTTCGTCCCGGCGTTGTTGACGAGTATCTGGAAGGCCGGGCGGTCGGCGAAGAAGGAGGAAACCGCGCCGATGTCGGCCACGTCCAGCGACGTCGCCTCCGCCCTGCCGCCCGCCGCCAGGATCGCGTCGGCCGCCGCCGCAACCTCGTCGCCCGTGCGTGCGACCAGCGTCACCTCGGCGCCCGCCTCCGCCAGCGCCGCCGCGAGCGCGAGCCCGATGCCGCGGCCCGCGCCGGTCACCACCGCTCGGCGACCCTCGAGACGTAGGGACGGGGTGGTTGGCAGCGGGCTCATGACTGGCCAGGCATCGCGCCAGCGTCCGCCGGCCGGTCGAACCGCTGTCCCAGCAGAGCCGTCACGCCACGGTCTCCAGCGGTTCCGCCCTGCCGGCATATGGCACGTTGCGACCACCGTAGCGCCGCACGCGGATGTTGGCCTGCTCGCCGTGGCCCGCAAACCCCTCGAGCGCGCACAGCCGGCTGCAATATTCCCCGATCATCGTCGACGCCGCGTCGGTGGTTACGCGCTGGTAGGTGCAGGTCTTCAGGAACTTGCCGACCCAGAGACCACCAGTGTAGCGTGCCGCCTTGCGGGTCGGCAGCGTGTGGTTGGTGCCGATGACCTTGTCGCCGAAGGCGACGTTCGTCCGCGCCCCTAGGAACAGCGCGCCATAATTCCTCATGTTTTTGAGGAAATAGTCCGGATCGCGCGTCATTACCTGGACATGCTCGTTGGCATAGTCGTCGGCCACCGCCACCATCTCGTCGTAGCCGTCGCACAGGATGACCTCGCCATGGCTTTCCCATGCGCGGCGGGCGATCGCGGCGGTCGGAAGGATCTGCAGCAGCCGGTCGATCTCGCGCAGCGTGTCCTCCGCGAGCGCACGGGAGTTCGTGATCAGGATCGCCGGTGAATCCGGCCCATGCTCCGCCTGCCCGAGCAGGTCGGTCGCGCAGATCTCGCCATCCACGCTGTCGTCGGCGATCACCATTGTCTCGGTCGGTCCGGCGAACAGGTCGATGCCGACCTTGCCGAACAGCTGCCGCTTCGCCTCGGCGACGAAGGCGTTGCCCGGACCGACCAGCATGTCGACGCTCCCGATGCTCTCGGTTCCCAGCGCCATCGCGCCGATCGCCTGGATCCCTCCGAGCGCGTAGATCGCGTCGGCACCAGCCATGTGCTGCGCGGCGACGATTGCCGGGGCCGGCCGGCCCTCGAACGGCGGGGCGCAGGTGATCACGCGCGGGACGCCGGCCACCTTGGCGGTGATCACCGACATGTGGGCCGACGCTAGCAGCGGGTATTTCCCGCCGGGCACGTAGCAGCCGGCGGCACCCACCGGGATGTGCGTATGCCCAAGGACGACCCCCGGCAGGGTCTCGGCCTCTACGTCGGTCATCGAGTCGCGCTGGATCTGCGCGAAATTACGGACCTGGGTCTGGGCGAATTCTATGTCCTTCAGATCCTGGCCCGTGAGCTGGTCCATGCAGTCCTGGATCTCGCGGTCGCTCAGCCGGTAGTCTCCGCGATCCCAACCATCGAACCTGATCGACAGGTCGCGCACCGCCGCGTCACCGCGGTCCGCGATGTCAGCGAGCGTCGCCTCGACCACGTCGCGCACCTTGCGATCCGCTTCGGCGCGCACCTCGGCGCTCGTCCCCCGCTTGAGCCATTCGGCCACGTCCATCTCCTCTACAGCAATACCGGAGCCTGGTATTGACTGCGAATGCAAAAAAACACAAGCTGGAGGAACGCTCTTTGGGATTTAGGCATGGTGGCGACGATCTTGAACGAAGGCATTTCCGCGCGGTCTACCGCAGCTTCACTCGAGGCGCGCGTCGTCAGATACGCGGATCTCGTGCCATGTCTCAATGCCTTCGTGGACACGCGCACGCCAGGCTCCGACGCGAAGGAGAACTTCACGATCATCGGGCCGGGGGTGTCCGAGAACCCCGAGCAGCACATCCACATCGCGGAGCCGCACGGGTTCAACATCGGCGGGGCGCGCCAACCGCCGGGTTGCACCAACTCGCAGCATAGCCACGACACCGCTGAGGTATTCGTCGTCCACAGCGGAAAGTGGCGGTTCGACTTCGGGGAGAATGGCGACGACGCGCAGGTGGCAGCGGGACCGGGCGACGTGGTTTCGTTCCCAACGCACGCGTTCCGGGGGTTCCGCAATGTGGGTGACGGTCCAGGGTTTCTCTGGTCAGTGCTCGGCGGCGACGATCCGGGGCGCGTGACCTGGGCACCCGCGGTCTTCGAACTTGCGCGCGAGTACGGGCTCGTCCTCCTCGAAAACGGTTCGCTGGTCGACACGGCGAAAGGCCAGCGCCCACCCGAAGGGATTGCTCCGATGCCGGTCACGTCGCGCGACGCGATCGCGCGCCTGCGGGTGATGAAGGACGCCGACGTGGACGAGGTGCTCGCGAGAGCACCCGCCGATCCCATCCCCGGGGAGACACTCGTCATCGGACCGGGCGGCGTCCTCCCCGCGACCGAAGGGTTCACGCTCTCGCGAGTGGTGATGACCGCAGGCTTCGAGAGCGACACGACCAGCCCCTCGCTCCCCGAGGTGGCCTTCGCCCAGCACGGCGCAGTTGTCGTCCGGACGGACGATGGCGACGTCACGCTGAATTCCGGTGATACCATCACCGTGCCCCGGGGCCTGCCCCGCAGTTACGCCAGCGACGGGGACGCCACGCTCATCGTCGTACGCGGAACCTGAAGCTCACCCGCGACACGCGGCGAGCAGCGCCGCCGCGCCGCTGCGGAGGAAGGCATGGTCTGAGCCCTGGAGAAAAAGGCTCGCGCCCTTTGCGTGCCATCCGGCGACGTCGGCGTTGCGGGGCACGAACATGCCGACCGGGACCCCCGCCGCCGCCCCGGCCGCGATGATCCTATCGACGGCGGCGACAACCTCCGGCGCGTCCGGAGATGCAGCGTCGAGCGCGACCGTCAGGTCAATGCGACCGACGAACAGCGCGTCGAGTCCCGGGATCGCGGCGATCACCTCGACGGCCGCGACCGCGTCGACGTCCTCGATCTGCGCGATCACGACCGTGCGGGCCGCCGCATCGTCTCGATGTTCGGACATCGCCGCCAGGCCGTACCGTGCAGCCCGCGATGATCCCGCATAGCCGCGTCCGCCCGGTCTGTAGGTGGCTGCGGCCACCGCGGCCTCTGCCTCGGCGGCTGAGCGGATGTGAGGGAGCAGAACACCGTCGGCACCGCAGTCGAGCGCGTTCAGGATGTGCTCGGCCGCACTCGTCGGCGTCCTGACTATGACGGGAAGCCCGCAGGCGCGGGCGGCGAGGATGCAGGCGTCGATGGAACTGCGATCGAAAGGAGCATGTTCGGCGTCCAGGCAGAGCAGATCGAGGCCGCACGTGCCGAGCACCTCGACGAGGATCGGCGACGGCGTCTTCAGGAACGTACCGATCAGCTTCTCGCCGGCCGCAAGGCGCGCCTTGAGGGTCACGACCGCACCATCGCCGTACCCTCGGCCAGCGCCGCGAGCTTTGCCCAGACGATCGCCGGATCGATCGCCCCGAACCCCGCGAAGGTCGAGAAGCCGCAATCGGTCCCCGCGATCACCCGGTCCGCGCCCATCAGGTCGACGAACGCGGCCACGCGGTTACGCACGACCTTGGGGTGCTCGATGAAGTTGCTCGTGGTATCGATGACGCCTGGTATCAGCACCTTGTCCTCCGGCATCTCGGCGAGCGCGTTCGCGAACGCCTCCACGTCATGCTGATGACGGGGATTGGCGGTCTCGAACAGCAGACCCTGCGGCTTGGCGCGCATCAGCGTCGGGAGGATCGTCGCCATCTCCACGTCGCAATGGTGCGGCCCCTCGTAATTGCCCCAGCAGACGTGCATCCTCACCGCATCGGCCGGAACGTTCCGGAGCGCGTGGTTCAGCGCCTCGACGTGCCGTTCTATCCGGACGAGATAGTCCGCCTCGCTGCGGTCCTTGAACATCATGTGGCGGCCGAGTCCAAGATCCGGGCTGTCGAGCTGAAGCGTCAGGCCGGCGGCGACGATGGCCTCGTATTCCGGCCGCATCGCCTCGGCCAGCGCCTCGAGATAGGCATCGTCGTCCGCATAATGGTCGTTTGGCTGGAAGAGCGCGATGACGCCAGGCGACGCGGCGTTCATGAAGCCCGTCGGGTAACCATGCGCCGCTCGCGCGGCGGCGAAGCGCCGCAGGTCGTCTGCGAGCGGTTCCATCGTCTTCGTGCTTACGGGCCCGACGCAGCGCGGCCGGCGATAGGTGGGCGTGCCGCCTCCCTTGGCCTGGCGCTCGAGGAAGCTCGGGAAGGCTTCCAGATCGGCCGGCGGTGTCCGCGCGCTATCGCCATCGAAGCCGGTCACCCGGTCCTTGATGTAGGTCGCGTAGCTGATCTTCGACATCTCGCCATCCGACACGATGTCGATACCAGCGGCGATCTGCCGCACGACGGCATCCTCGACCCCCTCGGCGACGACACGGTCGAAGCGTACCGGATCGACCTCCTCACCGCGTTCGGCGGCAAAGATCAGCTCGGTCACCTCGGCCGATCGCGGCAGCGAGCCGACGTGAGTGGTACGGATCATTTCCCCTTCCAATCCGCGATCATCGCGGCAAGCCGCGCGGGTTGCTCCAGCGGCAGCATGTGTCCGGCACCCTCAACGACGTGAAGCGTCGGCTGTCGCGTGGCGGCGGCCATGTCGCGGTGCCATTGCGGAGGACAAAGGCGATCCTCCGCCCCGCAAGCCACTAGTACCGGTACATCGAGCGTCGGCAGCACGTCGCGCTGGTCGGCCCGCTTGCGAAGCGCCTCGCTCTGCGCGACGAACACGTCGTCGCCGAGCGACAACGCCATGTCGCGCAGCAGCGCAAGCAGCGCCGCGTTCCCGCGGTTTCGGGCGGCGAGATAATTCGGCTTCAGCTCCTCGACCACGATACGTTCGAGAGCACCCGCCCGAACGGCAGCTTGCTGCGCCGGGCGCGCGGCGGCGCGTATCGGCAGGTCGTCGGCAGGGTTGGTATCCAGCAGCACGAGTCCCGCGACCCGCTCGGGTGCCTGCCGCGCCATCGCCAGCGCGACGATACCCCCCATTGAGAAGCCGATAGGAAGCACGGGACCGTCGGCGATCGCGAGCGCTCGCGTCGCCATCCCGTCGATGGTGTCGTCACGCGCGGTCTCCGCATCGACCGCATCGGGAAGAGCTGCGCGCACCGCACCGGTCCACATCCGTTCATCGCACATGTTGCCCGCAATCAGTATGGGCGTCACAGTCGAGGCGCCCACGGTCCCTCCGGCGCCGGGTCGGCGACACTCGGCCCATCGATCACAATGGCGGCGTAGGCGAAGCCGCCGCCCCGCATAGGCCCGCCGGTCAGGCGGTGGACAGCGAGCAACGCCGCAGTGCCTGCCGTGCCTGTGAACGCCCTCATGGCAAAGGCCCGCGCGCGGTGGAGCGGTTGCGGCCCGCCGGCGGCGACCAGCGCCTCCGCCGCAGCAACGACGCCCGCGACCTTGCCGGCATCGAGTTCCGGATGATCTCCGGGCCCGATCAGCACTCCGCCGCGCACCTGCCGAAGGTCGGGATCGAATGCCACCGACACCGCAGGTTCTGTTTCGGGCGCGCCACCGGGCCCGATCCGCCACAAGCGCCCGATCCGGCCGTCGTACACGTCGGCGACCAGCGCACCGTCGGCGCCGACCAACGCAGCCGATGCCGCGGTCTCGACCAGCACGGCGTCCGGACCGGCATCGAACGGCGCCGAGCGGAACAGCTCGAGGATCGCCTCCTCCCCATACGCCTCGCCGCCGCGCCATTCGAGGCGGCAGTTACCGAGCAGCCCGTCATCGGCGGGGCGGCGCCCGGCTGTCAGTGCGGCGAGATGATCGGCGACGCTCATGCCCCAAGACCCCCGGCGATCTGACGCATCGCCGCGACCTCGTCGAACACCGTCGTGTCCTCGACGATCGACCCGGCCCGAAGCCGGTAGTGCGACACCGCCATGAGCAGCAGTTCCCGACCCGACGGCGGTCCCCAGGGCCCGGCGCCGCGATGCGTCCCGACTAAGGACCAGCGCAGAGCCACCGCGACGTCACCGTGCGGCAGCGGGCGGGCGGCGACATGCTCCAGCCTGAAGGTCCGTTCGTGGAGCATCGCCGTCAACTGCATGACGCAGCCGATCCAGTAGCCGCGTCCGAAGCCGCGACGGTTCGATGGCCACCTTATCTCGGCGGTCGGGGAGAGGGTCGCCGCCGCCTCGCCATACATATCCGCGGAGAAGGCTTGCCCCAGCATCGCGGCGGGCGCAGCCGCAGGGTGGTCCGCGGCGACGGAGATGCCCGGCACGTCCCGCACGACGGCGATGGCGGCGCTCCGCCAGGCATGCCTTTCCTGATCGCCCTCGCGGTCGGCACCCGCGGCGGCCTCGGCAAACGCTCGGGGGTCGGCGCCGACTTGCCACAGGGCGCGGCAATTGTCCCGGACCAGCCATTCCTCGACGATGCGGTTGGCGACCACCTTGCAGTCGGCAATCGTCGTCGTGCCCGACCCCCGCATCGACGCAGCGCCGATCAGCGGCTCGTCGCCGAAATGCGTCGATCGGCTCATGATGCGGTGCGAGCTGTAATATTCGCCGGGCGCATCCTCGCTCCAGATGACGTCCTCGGCCATGACGACGCGGTCGGCATAGGCGGCGAGCGCACCGATCGTGTTCTGCGTCACGACCTCCATGCCGACCGCCGGGCCCGCAAGGGTGTGCAACTCGCAATCGGCCCCATAGTGCGTGCGGCACAGTCCGACGTTCTTCTCCTCCCAGATGCGGTGGGTGCAGCGGACGATGTAGTCGACGATGTCGCGATATTCGGGATCGAACCCGTCGAGCAGCTGTCGGCGCGGACCCTCCCGCATCTGTTCGGACATCGGGCGGCCGACTGGCGAGAGTACCTGCGGATCCTGATCCCAGTTCATGCGCAATATGCCTGCGCGAGCACGCCGATCTCGTCGAACAGCATCCATTCCTCAACGATCCTGCCGCCCGCCAGCCGCATATGGCTCATCCCCATCATGAAGACCGGCCTGCCCGGCGGGCATTCGCCGAGCACACCGCCCGGCGCAGTTGTCCCCTCCAATACCCAGCGCACTGCGACGACGATTCCGTCGCTCTCGTCCGACCAGCACACGTGTTCGACGCGCATGACGCCATCGGGAATGGCCGCCAGCATGTGCAGGATCAGCGCCTGGTAGTTGCGCAGCCCCTGCGCGGTGCGGCCACCGCCGGCGTGCGCGACGATGCCGTCGGCATAGTGCTGTGCCAGCCAGTCGAGCCGGCGCAGGTTCCAGACGTCGTGAAACAGCGACCGGGCCCAGCCGTCGAGTGTCATGCGGTCGACGTCGAGCCGTTGGCGGGGCGCCTGCCCTTGGAGGCGCGTGTCCGGCGATACGACGAAATGCTCGAAGCTCGAGGTCTGCGCGGCCTTTCTGGCGACCTCTTGGGGATCGTAGCCAAGCTGGCGGACCGCGGCGCCGTTGTCCCGCACCAGCCACTCGGTGTGGATGCGATTGTCCTTGCTGATGCAGTCGGCGACGAATCGGATCGACGTACGCCTGCCGGTTGCCGGGCCCCAGGCCGTGCGACCGGCATTTGTCGAGCGGCTATGGCCAAGGTGCGAGGTGTAAAGGCCGGCGGCATCGTCACCGCTCCACGCGACGTTCAGATGATGGATCTCGCCGTCGGGGAAGGCGTTGAGCGTGGCGGTCGTCGAGGCGACGACCTCCTCTACCGAGCGCACGACGCCATAGGATGAGTAGATCGTGCAACTGGGATCGTAGGTGTCGTAGATATAGCCGACCGCCCGCTCCATCCAGATCTCGTCAGTGATGCGCACGATGTAGTCGACGATGTCGGTGAAGCGGTCCTCGAATCCAGCCAGCGGCTGGGTTCGCTCGCCGCGGATCGCCAGCAGATCGCGCGCGTCGCGTTGACGAACCCTGGTAACCGGGGGGCGTTCGGGAAGCTTGAAGGGTAGCTCGTCGGTCATCTCCGCTCCTCAAGCCGGCACGATGGTAATCTCGGCGCCGGCGGCGATGCCGAGCCGCCGCGCGAGCGGTGGGGTGATATCGACCGTGTCCTCGTCCACGCGCGTGACTCCACCGTTCGTGGCGCGAAACATAGCCCCCTCACCGCAGCCCGTAAGCAATTCGACCCCCGGCTCACGCTCGAAGCGTACCATCCGCCGCTCCGCCTCGCGCACCGCGCGCAGCGCGTCGATGTCCGCCACCAGCGTTGGCCCGCCATCGAAGATGTCGACATAGCCCTCATCGCGGAAGCCCTCGGCCAGGAGCATGTCGCGCGCCGGGCGGCCCTCGTCGTGCGGGCTGCCGCACGCGGCCTGCGCCTCGGTGGGCAGCATCGACAGGTAGATCGGGTATCGCGGGCCGAGGTCCGCGATGAACTGGTTGCCGTGGAGCGCACCGGTGCGGTCAGCCTCCTGAAAATCCATGTCGTAGAAGTTCCGCCCGATCGCCTCCCACACCGGCGCGCGACCATCCGCATCCTGATAGCCGCGCAGTTCGGCGATGATGCGATTAGCGAACCACGATCGGTGCATCGCGATGAAGAGATAGCGCGCCCGCGCCATCAGGCGACCGAGCGCCAGACCACGGCGCGACGGGTCGACGAACAGACCGCCGACCTCGGTCTCGCCATCGAAATCGTTGGTGAGATTGAGCAGCATCTGCGCCTTGGTCCGCCCGAGCGACCGTGACACCGAAGCCTGGCGCGTCAGCCGATAGCTGTAGAACGGCCACTCCGCGCCGACGCGCGCGAACACCATGCCGGTCGCCGCGATCTCCCCGGCAATGTCAGCCACCAGCATGATCGCAGCGCCTGCATCGCGGGCGGCCGCATCCTCCATGGCTCGCTCTGCGAAGCTGATCCGAGCGGCGAGCGCGTCGCGGTCCGGCGGCAGGTTGGTGAGTCCACTGCCGCCCGACTCGGCGAGGCGCAGCACTGCGTCGAGATCACTCATTCGAACCGGCCGGATCAAAGGACGCATTTCAGTCATCGACCACGAATGCCGACGCTTGCATCCGCAGTCAACTACGCTTTTAGATTCTCGCCGATGTGCCTTCGATCAGTGTGCCGGCAAACGATCGCACCTCGTGAGGCAGGGTTGGATCCTCCAGACGCTCCATCAGCATCGTCACTGCGGCCATCGTCATCCTTCGGACGGGCTGACGTATCGTCGTCAGCCTGTAGCTGGGCCAGGCCGCCGGATCGACCCCATCGAACCCGACCACTGAGATGTCGTCCGGGAGCGACAGGCCCAGTTCATGGCGCGCCGCGTCGATCGCGCCGATCGCCATCAGATCATTGGCGCAGATGATGGCGTCTGGCCGCTCGCCCGTGTCGACCAGCGCCCTGAGGCCCGCCGCCCCGCTATCGTGGTCGAAGGCGCCCTGGACGATACGGGCGTCGAGCCCATGCTCGCGCAGGCGCGTGACGGCGCCTTCCACCCGCTGATTGCCGACAAAGCTGTCATGCGGCCCGGCGATGATGCCGAACGAGAGATGACCCGCTGCAACGAGCCGATCGACGAGCAGCCGTTCGCCGCCGATGGAGTCACAGCAGACGCTGGGAACCGGCTCGCCCTCCGCGAAGCGGTTGTAAAGCACGACCGGGACCTTGTGCCGCTCGAATGCCCGCAGTTGCGCCGCCGACAGGCGCGCGGCCGATATCACGCCGTCGACGCGGTAGCGCCACACCTGGTCGAGCGCCGCATCCACGTCGCTCTCGCTCTGTAGCGCGAACAACAGCACGCGCACGCCGCGCTCGTCCAGCCGGTGCGTGAGCTCGGCGAGCACCTCGGGATAGTAGAGATTGGTCAGGTTGGAGATCAGCACGGCGACGAGATTCGAACGCTTGGTGATGAGCCCCGAGGCGATCGCGTTGGGCTGGTAGCCGAGTTGTGCGGCCGCCTTCTGAATTACCCTCCGCTTGTCCGCCGACAGGCTGCCGCCCGGCCGGAAGCAACGCGAAACGGCGGACTGCGACACGCCGGCGAGCTGGGCCACGTCATACGACGTGGCAGGGCGGTCGCCCCTCGTGTCAGATTGTGGCTTCATAGGCTTCATGCGCCACGCTTAGCGCGTCGTGGGTTCCGCCGAAATGGTTCGCGTGGCGGTCGCCGCGCGACCGCCACGCCCGTCCGTCAGAAGCGGACGCCTCCGCTGATGCCGTAGGTGCGCCCGATCGCGTAGTTCGCCTGCAGCGTCCGGTTGTTGGCGTAGACGGCGCGAGTGATGACCGCGCTGTCCTCCAGATTGTTCACGAACGCCTGCAACCGGAACCTCGCATCCGCGCTGCGCCAGCCGAGACGCAGATCGGTCCGCGTGAAGGCCTTCTGGTCGCCGAACCCGGGTGTGATGTCGGTGAGGATGTAGTCGCCGCTGAAATAGGTCTGGACCTCGGGCGTCAGTGTGCCCGCCGCGCCCAGCGGGATGTCGTACGACACGCCGGCCTGGATGGTGATGTCGGGGGAAAAGGCCTTGCGCGAAACGTACTTCGTGCCGTCCGCGCCGGTGCCGGCAATCACGTACAGGAACTGGGGAACGCCGCCGATGACGATCTGGTTACCGTCGGGACCCCGTAGCGGGACGAAGCGGTTGGGATCGGTCCGGGCATTGGGAAAGGGCGTGCCCTGCACGGTATTGATCTCGCCGGATGCCGCCGTACAGCTCGGCGTGACGTTGCAGAACGTCGCGGCGCCGCCGAAGTTGAACAGGTTGATGGCGTAGTCGCGCTCCCGCGCATGAAGGTAGTTGACCGCGATGTTCACCGACAGGCCGCGAACGGGTCGGATCACCGCCTCGGCGTCCACGCCGTACGCGTCGTCACGGCCGATATTCTGGACGAGCGCGATCACCGATTGCAGCGGATTGTTGGGATTGGGAATCGAAGTCTGGGCCTGCAGGTTGCTGTACCTGTTATAATAGGCCGCCAGATTGAAAGTGAATTGACCGTCGAGAAAGGTGTTCTTCGAGCCGACCTCGTAGGCGGTCACCTTCTCCGGATTGAAGGCCAGAAGGGTCGGCACGCCAGCGACGGTCACGGCGCCGGTGTTGAACCCACCGGAGTGGACGCCGGTCGAGTAGCTGGCGTAGATCATGTGGTCGCGGTCGAACTTATAGTCGATGGCGCCGCGATACGTCACGAAGTCCTGCGACAGCGAGTTGCAGACGAACCTGTAGGCCGTCGATATCGTCGCCGCGCTCGCGTTCGACGCGCCGTTCGCCGCGATGAAGCCGCCGCAGACGTAATTGATGGGATCGTTGATGCTGTGGGCGTAGTAGGATGACCCGGTGCCGCCGGCCGCCGTCGTGTTGAACACGCTGGCGAGCAGCGTCTTGTCGTCCCGGGTATAGCGCGCGCCCGCGGTCAGCGTGAGCTTGTCCGCGATGGTGTAGGATAGCTGGCCGTAGGCCGCATACGACTTGATCCGCTGCCGATAGGCGCTGAAGCTGTCATAGGCGGAGGTCTGGTTGAGGCCCTGGGCGGCGGTGGGCAGCGCGGTGAAGCCGAACGTGTAATATTGCTGCCCGGCCGGCGCGGTCGCCGTCACGTAGCTGCGATTGACGTTGGTGACGTTCCGCTCGGTGACGTCATCGTTGTAATAATACCCGCCTAAAATGTATTTGAACGGGCTCGCACTGTCGCTCGACAACACCTGCAGTTCCTGCGTGAACGTCTTGGCGCGGGTGGCGAGATAGGAATAGTTGAGCAGCACTGGAGTGAGGCTGTTGCCGGTGCGGACGTTCTCGAAGTCCGAATAGCTGGTGATCGACCGCAGCGTCACCGGGCCCAGATCGTAGGTGATGTGGCCCGAGCCGGCATATTGCCGGGCGTCCAGCAGCGTCGATCCGGCGAAGTTGATCCGGTAGGGATCCGCGTCCACGGGAATGCCCACGTCGACGCCGTTAACGTCGGGAATGCCGTCGCGGTAGCGCGAATCGACGAGGAGCGGGGTGCCGGTATAGCTCTGGCCGTTGAAGCCGTTCGGCAGCGCGTAGGTGACGCCGTTGCGCGTGAGCGACTGACCCGGCTGGCGGATCAGGTCGCGATCGACCAGCACACCGACCTCCTTGTAGCCGAAGCCGTACTGGCCGGCCCCGCCCTGGTCCAGATAGGATCCCCGCAGGACGATCTCGAGCCCCTCCACGGCGCGCGGTGCCACCCGGAGCGTGCCGCGGACGAACCACTGGTCGACGTCGCCCGCGTCGTTGCCCGCGGGGTTCGAGTTCTTGATGTAGCCGTCCTGCTTCTCGCGCATGCCGGCCACGCGCAACGCCACGCCGTCGGTCAAAGGCACGTTGACGAAGCCGTCGAGCCGATACCGGCCGTAATTGCCGTAGATGCCGTCGAGCCCGCCTTCGAAGCGGTCGGTGGGCAGCGCGGAGTTGAACGCGATGTTGCCGCCGAAGCTGTTGCGCCCGTATAGCGTCCCCTGCGGCCCCTTCTGGACCTCCACGCGCGCAAGGTCGACGATCGGCGGGATCTGGCTGGTGCGGGACTGATAGATGTCGTCGATGTAGATGCCGATGCGAGGATCGCCGTTCACCGCAACGTTCTCGGTATAGGTGCCGCGAATGGCGGGGCGCAGGTCGGACCCGGAACGGCCCATGCGCACGCCCGGAACCAGCTGCTCCAGCCGTTCGACGGTCGTCACCTGGGCGTTCAGCAGGGTCTTGCCTGATAGCGCAGTCACCGACAGCGGGATGTCCTGGACGCGCTCCTCACGGCGCTGCGCAGTGACGACGATGTCGGAATCGACGTCTGCCTGGGCATCGTCAGCGACCGGCACGGGAGGGACAGGCACCGTCTGCGCCGAGGCGATCCCGATCGAGAACGCGGCAAGCGCAGTACCACAGAGGAGGGAGCGCATCGCCGGCCTGGCCACGTCATGGATGGTTGCACGCATTGCCTGTCTCCCCCTGTCAAGACCTGTTCGGTCATGAATGCGTAACAGGATATGACTGCGGATGCAGAAAGAGTCAACGACAACAGATTTCACGCGAACGGTCGTGGAAACATTATGTCTTCAAGGCTGGCAATCCCGAAACAATTAAGCGGGGCGGCGCGTCCACGGCCGCCAACCAGACATGATCATGTTCCCGCACGATGCATTGCAGGCAGTGAATGCCCGAATAACGCTGTCCTCGAGATGCCGTCTCTTAATGGCGGAAATGAGTAATCCTTCGAGCGCAAGGGGCATCTCCGCCGCGTGTCGAAGCGTAAGGCGGCCGACGCTACCTCAAGGCCCGGCCTCGACGCACGCCACGGCATCTCCCAACGCCTCGCGCAACGGCCCGAGCCATGGCTCGAAGTTGCGCCACTGATCGATACCGTCGCTCGACAACGGGCGCCGCACCTGTTCGGAACTGGCGGTCCGCACGGCGCGCTCGGTCTTGTGGAAAGCCAGACACGCTGGTTCGAAGTCCAGCCGGCAATGGGCGAGCAGCTTGCGGATCTCGCCCGGGGCGTCGCCGACCAGCGCCTCGTGGTCGATGCGGTGCACGCGCCCGGGCAGTACGATGTCGTAATGCGCCATCATCTCCACATATTCGCGGTAATAGCGACCAAGTTCGCCGAGGTCGTAGGTGAAGCCCTGGCCACGCGAGAAGTGCTGCTTGAAGGCGGAAAAGCCCGTCGCCATCGGGTGACGCCGCGCGTCGATGATCGTCGCGTTCGGCAGGATCAGGTGGATCAGCCCGACATGCGCGAAATTGTTCGGCATCTTGTCGACGAACAGGGGCCGCGCGCTCTTGCGCTGGATGCGCGTGCCATCGAGGTAGCGCCGTCCCAGCGTCGCGAGTTCGTCACGCGACAGCGCGAGCAGCCCGTGCAGATAGCTGGCGTGCGCCGGGTCGCGGCCTGGGTCGTGACGCCCGGTCAGGTCGGCGGCGATGGAGCCGATGTCGGGCAGCTCCATTGTGCCTTCGACCTTGCTGTGGCTGGCGAGGATCTGTTCGATCAGCGTGGAGCCCGCCCTGGGCAGGCCCACGACAAAGATCGGGTCGGCCGCCGGATCGCCCGATCCGGCGCGGTCCTTGAACGCCTCGCTGGTCATCAGCATGCGCGTGGCCGCGAGATGGCCGGTCGCCTGCCCGGCATCGTAGCGCAGCTCGGCACGTCGCAAGGAGTTTCCGAGCGCATAATGCTCGAACGATGCGGCGTAGTCGCGCATGTCCTCGAGCGCCTTTCCCAGCGCGAAGTGCAGGTGGTAGCGGTCCTCGGGGCGGACGGCCTGCGGCAGCGCTTCCAGCATCGCGGCGATGTCCTCCCGACCGAGACCGACGATCTTGAGATTGGCGATACTCCACCACGCATCCCCGAGCGTGGGCGCGAGATCAATCGCGCGACGATAGGCGGCGATCGCGTCGTCCTGCCGGGCCACCGTCTTCAATACGTGGCCATAGCTCACCCATAGCCTCGGCTGGTCCGGATGACGCCCGAGAATCTCCTCGTAGATACCGATCGCCGCACGATAGCCGCCCGTGCGCACCAGCACCGCCGCCTTGACCGCGAGGTGGCCGACATGGGCAGGATCGTTCGCGATCAGCCGGTCTGCCTCGGCATGCGCCGCCGCGAACTTGCTCTGGCGGTGCAGCACTGTCACATAGTTGGCGCGTGCAGCATCAAAGTCGGGCGCAAGTTCCAGCGCTCTGGCAAGCAGCGTCTCGGCATCGCCATAGCGCCCGATGCGGCCCGCGACCTCGGCCAGCATGCGGATGGCGGCGATGTCGGTCGGAGCGGCGCGCAACCGCTCGCGCAAGGCCCGCTCCGCAACCGCGATCTCGCCTCGCTGCATCGCCGCCGCGGCTGCGACCAGCAGCGGCTGGCGCTGCGCGTCGTCAAGCGCCGCGGCAAGATCCAATCGCATCAGCCGGCCGTCGCCGCGCGCTGCAATCGACCCGGGAACAGCCGATATTCGACGACGGCACCCTTACCCTCGATCTGCCGAGCCATCATCTCCACAGCTGCTCGCGCCATATGCTCGATCGGCTGATCGACCGATGCGATCCCGTTGCTCAGCCAGCGCGATGCCTCGATCCCGTCGAAGCCGGCGACCATGACGTCGCCCGGCACGCTCCTGCCCAGCTTGTGGACCAGCGCGTCCTTCGCGCCGATCGCCATCATGTCGTTGGCGGCGATGACCGCGTCGTAATCGTCAATCCCCCGCGCCGCCCAGTCGGCGACCGCCGCGACGCCCCTTTCATAGTCGAAATCGCCACGAAAACTGGCGACCACGCCAGCGTCTTGCGTTGCAAGCTCCTCCTCGACGCCGCGCATCCGCTCGTTCCCGACAAACGAGTCGCGATACGACCGGATCAACGCGACGCGGCGCGCTCCGCCATCCAGAACATGCCGGGCGATCAGGACGCCCGACGCATGGTGGTCGCACCCGACCGCCGCGCAGCGATCGTCGCCCGGCCTGTTGTAGAACAGCAACGGCACCCGCGCGCGCTCCAGCTGGTCGATCAGCGGCGACGGGATCGGCGCCGCGGCGACGACGCCGTCGAGCTGGTATGACAGCACATGGTCGATCACGTCGCCGATCTCCTCGTCGTCCTCCAGCAGGAACAGCATCACGCGAACCCCGATCGTCGAGAATGCCTGGCTGAGCGCGAGCAGCACGCCCGGGTGATGCCGGTTGGTCTCGTTGAAGAGGATCAGTCCGACCACGTTCGAGCGGCGCGTTGCGACCGCGCGCGCCATCACGTTCGGGCGGTAGCCGAGCTCGGCGGCGGCGCGCAGGATGCGCGCGCGCTTCTCGGGCGCGACGCTCGCCCCAGGCGTGAAGGCGCGCGATACCGCCGATGCGGACACCCCCGCCGCGCGTGCCACATCCTCGGACGTCAGGCGACGGTGCGGTGACGCGGCGGATCCGTCGGCGGCCTTCCGGCCTGCTGAGCGCCGGCGCGCCTTCACCCCGGTATCCACCGCGTGGGGAGATTGCATGGGCTTGCAATGCCCGTTAGGTTCGACAGCTTCATGAGCTCCAGGTCTTATCCATGATCGGCCGGACGATCAACGATGGCGCCCTCGACTCGACGCAGGCACCGCCACTCACACGCCGCTTCAAGCTTGCCTACGGCATCGGCAGCATGGCGGAGGCCGTCGTGATCTCGTCGACGACACAGTTCCTCATGCTGTTCTACAACCAGGTGCAGGGCCTGCCGTCCGAACGTGTCGGCATGGCGATCGCCGCGGGACTCGCCGTCAACGCCATCGTCGATCCCCTGGTGGGGAGCTGGTCGGACCGGACGCGCTCGCGCTTCGGCCGGCGGCACCCGTTCATGGCGCTGGCGATCGTTCCGGTCGCCCTGACCTTCTTCGCGCTGTTCAATCCGCCCACGAATTCCGGTCAATTCGTGCAACTTGCCTGGCTGGCTGGGCTCAACATCCTGCTCCAACAGGCTCTGACCGCTTTCCACACACCCCATCTCGCGCTCGGCGGCGAGCTGACCACGGACTATATCGGGCGCACGCGCGTGATGAGCTACAACACCTTCTTCCTGTGGGCCGGCGATACCTTGTGCTGGGTCGCGACCTTCGGATTGTTCTTCGGGGCGACCACGGCTTTCCCGAACGGCGCGCTCGATCCGTCACGCTATCCCCTGTTCTCCGGAACGATCGCGGTGCTGGTCGCGGCAATCCTTTTCACATCGACCTTCTTCACGCGCAAGCGCATCCCCTGGCTGCCGAAGGCGCCGGTGGCGATGGGGCGCTTCTCGCCACGAGCGTTCATCAACGACGTCAAGCATGCGCTCTCGAACCGAAACTATGTGCTGCTGCTCGCCAGCCTGTTCTTCCTGTCACTGATGCAGGGCGTGCGCGGGGGATTGTGGATCTACACCGCGACCTTCTTCTGGCAACTGACCAACGCGCAGATAACGTGGTTCGCGCTCGGCAGCTTCGTGAGCTACTCGTGCGGTTCGCTGATCGTCGCCTGGACCCACCGGCGCTTCGACAAGCGCTACACCGGGGCGGTCGCCGTCGTCGTCTACTGCGTCGGGCCCGCGCTGCCGCTCGCCCTCGGCTGGGCCGGCGTGCTCAGCGCGCGGACGCCGGGCATCCTCGTGATCCTGATCGGCTTCTCGCTGCTGCAACACCTGCCGTTCAGCCTGATGACGACGACGATGTTCTCCGCCCTGGCCGACATCGCCGACGAGAACGAGTTGCGCTTCGGCGAACGCCAGGAAGGCGTCCTGTTCTCGACGCAGACCTTCTTCTCGCGGATCGACCAGGCGGTCGGAGCCGCCCTCGCGGGGTGGGTGCTCCATCTGATCGCATTCCCCGTTGCGGCGGTGCCGGGCCATGTCGCGGCATCGACGTTGCATGGGCTTGCGGCGGCGTTCGTGCTTTCTACCCTTCCCGGGATCGTCGCCGCCCTCTTCTACGCGAGGCTCGGCCTGACGCGTGCCAGCTATGACGCCACGCGGCTGGGGCTGGAAGGCATTACCGATCGATAAGGCTCGTTCAGCAGGCCTATTGCAAGGGCTTGCACTACATGCCATCCTAACGGCTGTCCGGAGGTGAATAGACCGCGACAGCGGCGTGACGCGTCTGGAACGATGGAGTCCGACAAGGGGAAGCATCATGCCGTCTCGTACCCGTCTGCTGATCGTCCTGGCCGGGAGCTCCGCACTCGTCCTACCCGCGATCGCGATCGCGCAGACCGCCGTCGTTCCGGCGCCAGCACCGGCGCCAGCACCGGCGGACGCGGGCGACACCACCGACATCGTCGTCACCGCGCAGAAGCGGGACGAGAGCATCCAGTCGGTGCCGATCAGCATCCAGGCGCTGGGCGAGCGGCGTCTAAGCGAATTGCAGGTCCGCAACCTTCAGGACTACGTCCAGTTCCTGCCGAGCGTCAGCTTCGCACGCGGATCGACCGGCGTCCCCGGAAATGTGTCGACGAGCTTCCGCGGCATTGCGACCGACGCTGGATTGGTCGCCAGCGCGACGCTGCCGACGGTGGGCATTTATCTGGACGAGCAACCAGTCACATCGATCGTCGGTTCGCTCGACATCCACGCCTACGATATCGCGCGCGTCGAGGCGCTCGCCGGGCCGCAGGGCACGCTCTACGGCGCGTCCGCGGAAGCCGGCGTCATCCGCATCATCACCAACAAGCCCGACCCGACCAGGTTCAGCGCCGGTGTCGATCTCGAGGCGAACCAGATCTTCCGCGGCGGCGCGGGCGGCATGGCCGAAGGCTTCTTCAACGTACCCATCGTGAAGGACCGCATCGCGTTGCGCGCGGTCGGCTGGTACAACCGCACCGGGGGCTACATCGACAGCATCCAGCGTTCACGCACGTTTCGCTCGTCCGGCATCACGCAGACCTCGCTGGTGGGCGACAACCTGAACTCCTCCGATGTCTACGGACTGCGCGCGCAGCTCGGGATCGAACTGGACGATAACTGGACGATCACGCCCTCGATCAACTACCAAAAATCGACATGGGATGGTCCCTATCGCTCTGACGACGACAAGGCTGGCGTGCTCAAGGTCGCGCACTTCTATCCCGAGTTCGGTCGCGACGAATTTTATCAGGCCGGAGCCACGATCACCGGCAAGGTCGCCGACTTCGACATCACCTACGCCGGCTATTACATGGATCGCCGCTTCGCGAGTCAGAACGACTATTCCGACTACGGCTTCTACTATGATGCGATCGCCGGATCCGGCGCAGGCGTGGTGGATGACGCCGGCAAGCTCATCAACCCGTCGCAGCTGTTCAACAACAAACGGCATTCGACAAAGCTGAGCCAGGAGTTCCGCGTCTCGTCGCCACGGGATGCCCGCTTCCGGATACTCGCGGGGCTTTTCTACCAGCGACAGACCGAGTTGGGTGAGGACGACTATTTGACACCCAACTTCGCCACACGCCTGTCGGTGCCCGGCCGGCCCGGTCAGGTCTGGCTCACACGGCAGAACCGCGTCGATCGCGACTATGCAGCCTTCGGCCAGTTCGACTTCGACCTGACTGACAAGCTGACGATCACCGGGGGCCTGCGCGGCTACAAGTTCAACAACGACCTGGTCGGCTTCTACGGCGTGAACACTACCTACTTCGGGACCGGCGTGCGTCAGTGCCTGGGGCCCAAGACGGGTCCGTTCGGCCTCGGCGTGGCGATCGTGCCGGGGACGCCGTGCACCAACCTCGGCGTCCTGAACGCCGACGGGACGATCTCGCCGAAGCGCTCGAAGGGGGACGGCTTCACCTACCGGGCCAATGCGACCTACAAGTTCGACGGCGACCATCTGGTCTATGGCACGGTGTCGAGCGGTTTCCGGCCCGGCGGCATAAACCGCGGCGGCGCGGCGGCGGCATTCGACGCCGACAAGCTGACCAACTACGAGATCGGCACGAAGAACAGCTTCCTCGACCGGCGCGTGACGCTAAACGTCACGGCGTTCTGGGAGGATTGGAAGAACGTGCAGGTCACGTATGCGCCGCCGGGCAGTTTCGGTGTCGCGGTCATCACCAATGCGGGCGGGGCGCGTTCGCGCGGGATCGAAGGCGACGTGTCGTGGCGCGACCCGAGCGGCTTCTCGCTCACCGCGAACGCCACCTACGTCGATGCCAAGCTGACCGCGCCGCTGTTCACCGGCGGCACGACGCCGACCGCGGCGGCGGGCACCAAGCTGCCGCTGACGGCCAAGTTCAAGGGTTCGGTGATCGGCCGCTACGAGTTTGATACGGGCGCCTGGCGCAGCCATGTCCAGGCATCGGCCGCGTATATCGGCGACCGGACCGCGACGCTGCCAACCGCCGATTCCGCCAAGCTCGGGATCAGTCCGGCCTACACCCAGATCGACGCCAGCATAGGCGCCAGTCGGAACGGCACGACGATCGAGATCTACATGCGCAACCTTAACGACGTGCGCGGCGAGCAGAGCCGTTCGGCGCAGTGCAACATCAACTATTGCGGGCCGTCGACCTTCGATCCGGTCGGCGAGATCTATCGCGTCTACAACCAGCCGCGCACGATCGGTCTTCGCTTCGGGCAGAAGTTCTGAGAATCCGTTTGGAATGCGCTGAAGGCCCGCTCCCCCACCCGACCACCCACACGGTATTCTGATGGGTGGCCGGGTGGGGGAGCGGGCTGGCACCGCATAAAACTCGCTCTTTCGCGAGTTTTCAAACAGTCTCTGAGGTGACCTCAGGCCGTGCTGTCTTCGGTTTCGGCCCTGCCCAGCGTCTCGGGCAGGGCCAGCCAGATCGCGACCCCGGCTAGATAGACGACCGCGCCGCAAGCCATCGTCCACTGCAATCCGATGCGGGGGCTGGCAAAGGCGAAGAATAGGGGCGCGCCGATCGCGACGATGTGGCCGGCGTGGAACAGCGCAGCGCCGTGTGGGCGCAAGCGTTCGGGAAACAGTTCGGCGAACCACACGCCCCAGGCGGATGTGCATGACAGCCCCAGGCCAAAGGCGAACGCGACAAGGTCAAGCACCCGCCCGGTGAACCCACCGAACAGGAAGGTAACGATCGCAATCGCGCAGAGGACATAGCCCGACGCGGCGCTCCGCCGTCCGAAGCGATCGGAAAGCCAGGCCCAGAAGAATCCACCGATCAGCGAGCCCGCCCCGAGTATCGCGACCACCGCGCCGATCCGTCCAGCGTCGAAGGCGAGCGCCTGCTTCATGTAGAGCGTCACGAAGGCGGCGAACAACTGATAGGCGTTGAAGTCGATGCCCGATAGCAGGACGCAACCGAGAGTCAGCCAGCGCCAACGTGGCGAGAGCATCGCGCGCCAGCCTCCAGGCAACCTGCCCACTTCATCCGGGACCGCCCGACCGGCACCATGATCGTCCGGCACGAGAATGAAGGCAAGCGGCGCCACGATCAGCGGCACCGCGCCGATCCACATCAGCAGATGCCAATACCCATCGCCCAAGGCTCCACCAAGCGCGCCAAGCAGGATGTTCGACAGCGGATACATCGCCGAATTGAGCGCGATCAGACGACCGCGCACCGATGCCGGAAACAGCGCGACGACGAGCCCGGTCGCCACGACGTAGTAGCCACCGAGCGCCGCCGACATCATCGCACGCACGCCGAACCATAGCGGAAATCCGGTCGCGAGGGCCTGCAGGATGGCGAACCCGCCGATCGCCGCCGCGATCGCCGTCACCGCCCGCCGTTTGCCCGCCCATGCGATGAACCCCGCCCAGCCGAACGCGCCAGCCGTGATACCGATATTCTGCGCGACCGAAAGGTTCGCGGTGTCCGTCAGCGTGAAACCATAGCCGCTGACCAGGTATGGCCGCACGTAGTCGACCACGTTGAAATTGTAGCAGTAGAACAGATACCCGATCAGGACGACGCCATAGGCAGCTACCCTCCTGCCTAATGTCGCATGTTCAGCCATTAGTCGATGCGCGATAGACCTGAGCAAGCACCCCGACCTCGTCGAATACCGTCCACTCCTCGACGATGCGACCGTGCGCCCCGAAGCGGCAATGCGTCATGCCGGGAATCGCAATCGGGAAACCCGAGGGCATGTCGCCGAACCACGCGCCGCCGCGACTGGTACCGGCAAGCTCCCAGCGCACCGCAGCTATGACGCCATCGGTTTCCTCCGACCAGCAGACATGGCCGATGGTCATGCGCGCATCGGGCATCGCGGCGAGCAGCGACAGATGCAGTGCGCGAATGCCGGCGCCGCCCTCGCCTACGCGTCCGCCCGCAGTGTGCAGGCGCGCCGCCGGATCGTAATGCACCACGATCTGGTCGAACATGCGGCGGTTCCAGACGTCGTGGAACAGGTGGCGCACGTGTTGTTCAAGCGTTTCGCGTGGCTCTTCGAGGGGCAGCGGCGGCGTCTGGCCGTCAAGCCGCATGGGCCAGCCGCGAACGTAGAGTTCGGCCGGCGCCACGTCCGCCACCCGGCGTGCGGCATCATGCAGGTCAATCCCGAGTTGCCGGACGAGCGCGCCGTTGTCGCGCGCGAGCCATTCGGTGTGGATGCGGCCGTTGAGCGAGATGCAGTCGGCGCAGAACCGGATCGTCGCGCTCCTGCCCGTCGCCGGCCCATAGCCGGTCGCACCGACGTTCAGCCCCGTGCCGAAGCCGAGATGGCTGGTGTAAAAGCCGTCGCGAGCGTTGCCGCTCCAGGCGACGTTCAGGAAATGGTTGTCGAGGTCCGGCGACGCCGCCATCGACACGGTCGTGCCCTCGACCACCCGGTCCACGCCGCGTCCGACATCGGTCGCGGTGTAGACGACGCAATTGGGATCGTAAGTCTCGTAGATCAGGCCGACCGCACCGTCGATCCAGATGCGCCGCGTGATCTTGACGATGTAGTCGACGATGTCGGCATATTCGTCGGGAAAGCCGGCGAGATCTCGATCGGGCCGGGCGACAACGGCGAGCATTGCGCTCTCGGTGACGTGGCGCACCTGCGTGACCGCTGCCCGCTGGTCGATACTAAATGGGAAATCATGCCCTGCCTGTTGCCCGTCCACCGGAATTTTTCCTTCGCTTCCCCCTTCAAATTCTTGCGAGCATGACGCACGGAATGCAAGCGCCTGCAACGACGAAAATGAGGTATCAATGACCAGCGACTTCCAACCCGAAAAGGCGATTGTCCGTGCGTTTCACGCTGAGCTCGCGACGGCGACGCCCGACACGGTCGGCGGCATTCTCGCTAGCCATGTCGCTTCGGACTGGCATTGGCGAGGCATGCACCCTTTTCATGAGCAGCATGGCGCCAGGGCGGTCGCCACGGCGTTCTGGGAACCGTTGCTGGGCGCAATGACACGGCTCCAGCGGCGGCCCGACATCTTCATGGCGGGGCTGAACGAGATCGACGGATTCAAGGGCAGCTGGGTCGTGCAGATGGGTCACCTGATGGGCCTCTTCGATCGCCCATTCCTGGGCATCCGGCCAACCGGGCGCATCGTCATGCTGCGGTTCGTCGAATTCAACCGGATCGAGGACGGTCGCATCGCCGAGACCGCCATGTTCGTGGATCTGCCACATCTGATGATCCAGGCTGGGCAGGACCCGTTCCCGCCACAGACCGGCGCACACCTCGTCCAGCCGGGGCCGATGACGCATGCCGGCCTGATGTACGACATGCAGGACCCGGCAGAGGGTCACGCGACGCTGGCCGCGATCAACGCGATGCTCAACAATCCGTTCAGTTCGGTCGATGGCGTGGACGAGGAGACGCGGCTGAAGCGGGTCTGGCACGACGACATGATCTGGTGGGGGCCCGCCGGGATAGGGGCGAGCTACACCATATCGCGCTACATCAAGCAGCACTGCGAACCGTTCGACGATGCGCTGCACGACGGCTATCGCTTCAACGGCCACCTGTGCCGTATGGCGGAGGGGCAATTCGGGGGCTTCTTCGGCTGGGCGAACCTGACGATCCAGAATGCGGGGGGCTATCTCGGCATGACTGCGGGTCCCGGTCCGAGCGAGATGCGCGTCGTCGATCTCTACCGCGCGCAGGACGGCAAGCTCGCGGAAAACTGGATTTTTATCGACATCCTCCACTACCTCGCGCTTCAGGGGCTCGACGTGTTGGGAAGAATGGCGTCGATCACCGAATACTGAGAGACTGTTTGAGGACTCGCGAAAGAGCGCGTTTTCAAACAGCCGCTTGGGTCGACAACCCGGCGTTAGAGCTCGCCGGTTAGACGAACGAGCGATCCACTTGGTGGTCGATCATTGAACCGGTCAGGCGGGCTGGCGAGGTGGCGCATCCGCGACAGGGGTCGCCACAAGCGCGGCCGCTCGCCGATCGGCGAGCGCGGCCTGAGTGGCACCATAGCTCTCGCGCGAGACGCGGAGCATGCCGTAGAAGACCACCGCGACCAACCCGGGCAGCGTCGACAGCACGAAAGCCGCGGCAAGACCGGACAACACCCCGGGTGCGATCTGTCCCGGCACGGCTTTTGCCGGGAAGGCGACCATCGTCAGCACCCAGCCGGCAAGTGCGGTGCCGATCGCCTGATCGACCTTGGCGAACAGCGTCCGTGTCGAGAACAGCACGCCCTCCTGGCGGATGCCGTACTTCAGCTCGTTCTCGTCGGCGATGTCCGTCAGCGCTGAGTAGATGGTCGTCGTCATGATGCTGTATGGCGCATGCTGTAACGTGGAGAACGCGATCAGGATGACCACGAGGCCGGGGGTGCCGGGGCCCATCACGCCCAGCCATCCCAGCGCCAGCGGAGTGGCAGGTCCTACGCAATAGACGAAGATCGCCGCCATGCCGGTCCAGCGCTTGTCGAACCTCGCGTGGAGCCTGGTCACGGCGAATGCGCCGAACACGTAGCCCGCGAAGCTTCCGATGACAAAGAAGCTGATCTGGTCGTTGGTCAGCAGCCAGAAGAAGGTGGCCGTGTAGATCCATAGACCGTTCCGGATGCCGCTCATGAGCGACGGGAAGAAGAAGCCGATCAGCAGCACGACGTAGCTACGGTTGGAGAGCGCACGGCCGAGATCGCGCAGGAACTCCCTTCCCCCGAATTTCGGCGTCTCGGGAGCCCGCACGGGAAGATAGGGTATGCACCGCCGCGTGAACCAGCTCGAGATGAAAAGGCAGCCGAGGATGATCGCCGCAACGGTGAGAGAGAACACCGGCCAGCGCGAGGGATCGAGTGCCCCGTTGGGGAATGCCGCGGTGGCGCGGAAGAAGACCGCGAACGAGAGCAGCCAGCCCGCGGTGTCACCCATCCACAGGAAGAACATGTTCCAGCTCATCACGTTCGTGCGCTCGAGATAGTCCCCGGACAGCTCCCCGCCGAACGCGAGGTGAGGGGTATGGAATATCGTCATGGCCTGGACGAGCAGGACGTTGACGACGCACAGCCACACGGCCTCCCCGAGATGATCGAGCGCGGCCGGCGGATTGAACACTGCCCAGAACAGCAGTGCTGCCGGGACCACGGATGCGAACATAAACGGGTGCCGGCGTCCCCATCGCGAGTTGGTGCGGTCGGACCAGGAGCCGACCATGGGGTCGAACAGCGCATTGACGACCAGGCCAGCGGCAAGGGCCATCCCGACCCAGTCGGCGGGCACACCGCGCACCTGGTTGTAGTATAGCAGCAGGAAGCCGTTGGTCACGGTGAGCACGATGGACTCGGCGGAGCTACCCAGCGCGAACGCCGCCTTCAGTCCGCGACGGAGCGGAGGCGCTTCCCTCATCGCGCAGAACCCGCTGTCGAGCGCGTCACGCCAAAAAGCCACCTATTACGGAGCATTGATCGACCAGATCGCTCTCGGTAGTCGCAAACCTCGGCTAATCCACATCTCGACGTGCGTGGCGCACTCACGACGGTCCACATGGAGGACGTGCGAAATGCAGGTCAGCTTCATGGAAATGCCGTTCTCGCCGTAGAGGAGCGAGATCCACACCGTAGTCGACCGTTTTTGAACCACCCTCGACCCTGACCGCATATGCGTAAAAGATTGCATTCGCAGTCAAGACTATTCGATCCTCTTTGGCAAGGGCGATGGAAGCTGCTTGACCGGGTTGTGCATGGGACCAACCCGATGTCGCGGGCGAAGGTGCGTGTTTCGCGGGCGATGTAGCAGCTGCCGTTGTCCGTCAGCCACTCGATCGGCTCGGGCACGCGGTTCACCCGTCGAACGTTCGGTCCGTCCGCTGGCGCTCACCCGCAAGAACGCGTTGTTGCCGGCTCCAACCAAGGTGACGAAACCCCTACGAACACATCTGCAATCTGGACAAGCGAGCCAGATCGCTTAACGTTTAACCCGAAATAGCAATAACCTGAATCAAACATCTAGAGTGACACAACTTCGATGCCGAGACTGACCAACGAGGAGGCGGCGGCGGTAGCGTTCGTCGCGACGCAGCCGATGCTGGCGCAGGTCGAACGGTGGTCGGCGGTCAATAGCGGAACCCGCAATCTCCGCGGACTGGCGCAGACCGCGGAGATGCTGCTGGCGGACTTCGGTACGCTGCCCGGCACCATCGCGCTGATCGATGGGGACAGCGCGGAACAGGTCGATGCGCAAGGGCGCGTCACCTTACTCGATCACGGCCGGCACCTGCATCTCCGCGTGCGGCAGGAGGCTCCGGTACAGCTATTGCTGACCGGACACATGGATACGGTATACCCGGCTGACCATTCCTTTCAGACGCTGACATGGCAGGACGACGGCACGCTGAACGGTCCCGGCGTCGCGGATATGAAGGGCGGGCTTGCCGTGATGTTGGCGGCGCTCAAGGCGGTGGAGGCCAGTCCGCGCGCATCGCGGATCGGCTATGAGGTCGTCATCAACTCGGATGAGGAGACCGGATCGTTCTCGTCCACCGCGCTCATCCGCCGCGCCGCCAGAGGCAAGATCGCCGCACTGACCTACGAACCCGCGTTACCCGACGGCACGCTGGCGGGCGCGCGTGGCGGCACCGGCAATTTCTCGATCGTCGTGACCGGGCGCAGCGCGCATGCCGGGCGCGATCCGGAAAACGGGCGCAACGCGATTGCCGCGGCGGCCGACTTGGCGGTGCGGCTGCACGCGATCCGGACAACCGGGCTCGCGGTCAATCCGGCGAGGATCGAGGGCGGCGGCCCGAACAATGTCGTGCCGAACAACGCCGTGCTGCGCATCAACTTCCGCCCCGCATCGCACGACGAGATCGTCCGCGCCCAAACGACGATCGATACCGAGGTCGCGGCGGTCGCCACAGCTCATGATGTGAAGATTGTCGTACACGGCAGCTTTAACCGCCCCCCTAAGCCGATCGACGAGGGCGCGGCGCGGCTGTTCGCGCTCGTCAAGGCATGCGGTGCGCAACTCGGGCTGTCGATCGGGTGGCGCGCGACGGGTGGCGTATGCGACGGAAACACCATCGCCGCCTGTGGCGTGCCCGTGGTCGATACGATGGGCGCGCGCGGCGGCGCAATCCACTCCGCGCAGGAGTTTCTGATCGTCGAGAGTCTTGCGGAGCGCGCCGCCTTGTCCGCGCTTACGATCCTGCAGATCGCGTCGTAGACGGGCGCGCTTCGAAACAGGATTTCCACAAAGATGCGGTCCTTCGTACGGCTACTCGAACATCCGCTGATGCCGTTGAGGACCAATGCTCTTTTCTCCGGGCCCAACCAGGGAAATCTCGTTCGCAAGACGAGCGTTTCCAGGCCTCGATCACAGAGATCGCACAGGATGTTTGGTTTCGTCATACCCATCGAGTCGGCAAACGGGCTCAGCGACTCGCGGCGCGCCAGCGTTGCGGCAGCCGGCCGCTCTTGCGGAACGACCGGATGAACTGAAACCGCGCGGTGCCCGTTTCGGCGGCGCCCGCCGTCGCGTCCGGCATGATGGCGAGCACCCGGGACCCCGGTCCACCATAGGACGGCCATAGCGGCAGGCCCGCACCGTTGGGGTCGCCGTTGGCCGCAAAGTTGGTCCAATACGTCATCATCATGTCCGCGGTCGCGCGATCGCGGTCGCCCGGCGCGCCGCCGCCGCGCCCCGGCATTGGCGGCGCGAGATTGCCGAACACGTACTTTACCTCGGCGGTATGGTTGGCGATCGGCGAATAAGGCGAGGTGAACGAGAATTGATAGGCGTAGACGCCCGTCCGCCGCATCTGCTGCTGGAGCACGAGCAGCTCCCAGGTCTGTTCGGAAATGACAAGGTCGCCGATCAGCGTCTCCGCCGACAAGGGATCGGCGGGCGGATAGACGAGGCCGAACGCCGCCATCCGATCGGTCCCGAACAGCGCGGTGGCGGCGGAGCGGAACGCCTCGGGCGTCGCATGGGGCAGCGCGCGCGGCAGGAACAGCGGCACTTCCTCCCGCGCATTCCACCCGGCCAGCAGCGGCACGTTTGCCGCGCCGCCGCGCGCGAATACGGCGGCGGGCGCCTCCCGCAGCACATAACCGTCGACGCTCGGCGAGAAGGCCGTCGTGATCGGATCGAGCCGGAAGTCCCATCGCCCCGCCGCGTTGAGCTGCTCTGCCGGCATCGCCCGGAGCGCGGTCAGGTCGGCGGCGCCGAGCCGCTGCTGGAATTTGGTGCCGCGGGCGAGCGCCTCGGCATGCGTCGCGAGCGAACCGTGCTCGCCGTCCCAGAAGGCACCGCTTTCGGCGATCGCCTTGGCGAACAGCCTCCTGGCCGGCGGCGAGGCCATTAGAATGCCGACCGCGTGCGCGCCGGCCGATTCGCCGAAGATCGTGACGTTCGCCGGGTCGCCGCCGAATGCCGCGATATTGGCGCGGACCCAGCGCAGTGCGGCAATCTGGTCCTGCAAGCCGTAATTGCCCGAGGCCGGCCCCTCGCGATCCAGCGCGGGATGGGCGAGGAAGCCGAACACGCCGAGCCGATAGTTGAGACTGACGACGACGACGTTGTGCTGGGCCAGTCTGGTGCCGTCATAGCCGGGCTGCGCGGACGACCCGAACTCGAAGCCGCCGCCATGGATCCACACCATGACCGGCCGCTTGGCCGTGGCCGTCGCCGCTGAAGTCCATATGTTGAGGGTGAGGCAGTCCTCGCTCTGCGGCACGACCAGCATCGGCCCGGGCAGCGGCGAGGCGAAGCAGGGCGTGCCGAAACGGGTTGCGTCGCGCGGCATGGCCCATTTTGCCGCCGGCTGCGGCGCGCGCCAGCGCAGCGGCCCGACCGGCGGCGCGGCATAGGGGATGCCCTTGAACGCGATGATGCCCGCGTCCGACGCCGAACCATGGACCGCCCCCGATCGCGTTACAACGTCGACCGCCGGGGCGGCCGCCGGCGCGGCCGTCGGCATCAGCATGGCGGCGATCGGCAGGAGGACGCGTTTCATGAATGACCTCTAACTTCGCAAAGGTTGCCCAAGCGGGATGCGGCGGCCGATCAGCGCGGCCGCTTGCCGGCGAGCAGCGGATGGATATCGCGTTTTTCGACCTCGGTCCGCTCGCGCAACCGGGCGAGCATGTCTGCCACCGACCGGCGATATCCGTCCCAGTCCGCCACCACGCTGGTCGATGGCCAGCGCGCCACATGGTGCGCTGCCGCTTCGTGATATTCATGCAGCAGCCGCCGGAAATCCTCGACCGCGGGCGTCGCCGTCACCGCGGTCGCGACGCGCAGATACGACAGGATCGCACCGTCGACATGCTGGAGGTGGCGGCGTAGCGCCCGCGAAAAGCGCAGCCGGGCGGTCGACAATGCCGCGCCGTCGGGCAGCGCCGTGAGCCGGGAAAGACGCTCCATCTCCCGCGCGCCGGCTTCGACCTCGTCGTTGATCGCGCGCAGTTCCGCCAGCAGAAGATCGCCCGCTGGCGAACCGTCCGTGGAGGGTTCGGCGTCAATCATCTCGCGCGCCCGCCTCCGCGTCGGCCCCGCGCATGAACGCGGTCAGCAGCGGATTGAACGCAGGCATCAGATTGGGGAAATGGTTCGACGACGCGACGATCTCGTGCCGCCCGCCGCCGACCAGGGCCACCCGCCTGCCGACCGCATCGAACGCCGGGCTCCAGCCGCCGGTCACCACCAGGAGCGGGATACCGGCCTGTTTGATCGTCTCCAGTTCGTTACGCAGCGTCTTGGCGGACGGCACCTTCAATCTGGCGATGCCGCGGCCCCTGGCCTTCAGTTCCTCGCGGCTTGTCCCACCCCGGATGCCGCCGGGGATGCCGACCAGTTTGGCGAAGCCCACCGCGCGGCGTTCCGGCGAGAAGCTGAAGACCAGCGTCGTCACCAGCTTCAGCACGAACCGGCGAACATGCGGATCGTCGATCGCGAGCTTCTGCATGCCCGGTTCGATCAGCGTCAGCGACCGCACCGCAGCCGGCCGGCGCGCCGCCGCCGCGAGCGCGACACACCCGCCGAACGAATGTCCGACCAGATGCGCGCCATCGCCGAGCAGGTCCGCGACCCATGCGCCATCAGCCTCGGCATCGTCGGGGCGGCCAGGCGCCGGGCTGCGGCCCTGACCGGGGCGGTCGGGAACGATCAGCTGCCAGCCTTGTTCGGCCAGCACCTGCTGGCCAGCGAAATGATGGTCGCCGCCGACCGTGCTGCCTTGCGCGCTGCCATGGACTAAGACGATTTTGGGTCCGGCATGGCCCCAGCGGGTGATATGGATATGATCCAGGCTCGACATGGCGTTCCTACGTTGCCGCGGGTTCGGCATTCGCGACATGCCCGTCCAGCGTCCACTCGTGAAGCAGCAATATCAGACCGGCGAACACGGCGCACGCACCGAACGCCGCCGAGACCGCGCCCTGGCCCAGCCCGGAGGCGAACAGCCACCCCGCAAGCAACGGCGCAGCAGCACTGCCGATCCGGCCGATACCGATGACGAAGCCGCTGCCCGAAGCGCGCGCCTCGGCGGCGAAGCTGACCGCGAACGTCGCATACAGCCCAGCAATGCCGCCGAACAGGAAGAAGCCGCATATCCCCGCCGCCAGCACCAGCAACGGCAGCGACGCCGGCGTCAGGCCGAACACCGTCGTCGCAAGGCCGAGCCCGATCATCGTCGCCACCGTCAGCCGGTTCAACCCGGCCCGCCGCGCGAGCCAGCCAAGCATCACGCCTCCGGCGATTCCGGCGAGGTTGGCGGCGGCGGCCACGAGGCTGGCGGTCGACGGTGGAAAACCGGCCTCGGCCACCATTTGCGGCAGCCAGCTCAGCACGTAATAGACCGCCATGACGAACAGGAAATTGGCCAGCGTGACCCGGATCGTCGTCCCGACCTGCCGCGGCGCGAACACCGCGGCATAGCCGGCATCGGCCTTGATCGTTTCGGGCGGGAGGATGGTCACGCGATCCCGACCGCAGCGGACGAGCAGCGCGTTGACGCGCGCCAGGCTGTCGCCGCGCCGCCGGGCGAGGAGGAAGGCGAGCGGCTCGGGCAGGAACAGGAGGACGACAGGGATGAGCAGGACCGCCGCGGCGACGCCGGCGAGGAACACCGCCGGCCAGCCATAGAACCTGAGCAGCAGCGCCGAGGCGAGCCCGCCGACCAGCCCGCCGAGCGGATAGCCCATCGCCATCAGCGCCAGCGCCAGCGCACGCCGCCGGGTGTTGGCGAACTCCGCAGCCAGCGGGTTGATCACGGCGACCATCGCGCCGATGCCGAGCCCGGTCAGCACCCGCCACGCAACGAGCTGCGACAGCGATACCGCGAAGGCCGACAGCAGCATGCCCGCCGCCATCAGCATCAGGCTGGCCAGGACCAGCGTGCGCCGGCCCACGATATCGGCGAACGGCGCGAGCACCAGCGAACCGAGCGCCATGCCCGCCAGCCCCGCCGACAGGAGCCCGCCGAGCGCCGCCTTGCCGACACCCCAATCCCGCGCGATTGCGGGGGCAGCGAAGGTGACCGACAGCACGTCATAGCCATCGAGCGCGGACAACGCGACCGTCACCGCCACCGCGGCGATCTGCGCGCGGCTCATCGGCGCCGCGCTGAAACCACGGCGAAGATCGCCGGGATCCACGGCGATCGTCATTGCGAGCATTCGGAAGGCAACGTGGCGTACGATCGGGGATCCGTCATCAGGCGGTTACCGGCTCCTTGCGGACGGCCTGAAAGGGCTCCGGGTCGGTCTCGTAATTGTGGACGAAATCGTGCGGCACCTCGGGTCCCCAGTTCGCCAGGCTGTCGCTCATCTCGTAATTGGTCGGGGTCCACAGCGCATAATCGTCGATATGATCCATGTCCGAATAATATTCGAACCAGCTGCCCCACGGATCCTGGATATAATGGAAGAAGTTCGAGCCGATCGTATGCCGCCCGAAGCCCCAGTCGCCGAGCTTCGCCTTGGCGAGCAGCGCGCGGCCGCCGCGGCCGACTTCGTCGGGATCGCTCACCATGAAGCTGCCGTGATGGAAGCCGACGCCCGGCGACTTGGCGAAAGCGACGACATGGTGGTCGCTGTCCCGCCGCGCGCAGCAGAAGGCGATGATGTCCTGCGCGCGGTCGGCCAGGCCCATGCCGAGCGCGTCGGTCATGAACGCGACGCTGGCCGGCACATCGGGGCTGAACACCAGGATATGGCCGAGCCGGAGCGGTTTCGCAGGCGCATAGGACGCGCCGGGCAGCATCGCCGAGCGGCGCTTGCGCACCGTCAGCCCGGGCGCGTTGACCTGGAACGGCGCGGCCGCTTCCAGTTCCGGATCGGCGGGGCGTTCGGACAGGTGGATCAGCATGCCGTGCGGATCCTCGACCCACAGGCCGTTATCCTCGAACCCGTCGGGCGCGGCGACCACCTCGCCGCCATGTTCGGCGGCAAGCGTCGCCATGTCGTCCAGCCCGTCCGCGCGCAGCGAGATGTGGTGCAGGCGCTTGCGGGGGAACCCGCCGAGCAGCACGATCGAATCGCGGTCCTGCCCCGGGCAGCGCAGCCGGGCGATATCGCCCCCCTCTCCTTTGGCAACATCGCCGACCAGCCCGGCATCGGTGTAGAACCGGACGCCCTCGTCGAGCGACGGCACTTCGAGCGTGAAGGAGAGTGGTCCCAGAACCGGCATGTCGGCGTCCCTTCCAGTGCCCGTCTTACGTCGCGGGCGCGATGACCCTGTTCTCGATTGCCCCGATGCCGTCGATCTCGCAGCGGACGACGTCGCCCGGCTGGAGGAAGCGCGGCGGCTCCATGCCCACGCCGACCCCCTCGGGCGTGCCCGTCGCGATCAGGTCGCCGGTCTCCAGCGTGAACGCGGTGGAGAGATAGGCGATCTGCGCCCACAGGTTGTTGATGAGCTGGCTGGTATTGCTTTCCTGCCGCTTTTCCCCGTTCACGAAACAGCGCAAGTCCAGCGCGTGCGGATCGGGCACTTCGTCGGCGGTGACGATCCACGGGCCGATCGGCCCGTGGGTGTCGAACGACTTGCCCATCGTGAAGGTCGGGGTGTGGAACTGCCAGTCGCGCGCCGACACGTCGTTGGCGACGAAATAGCCGAACACGTGGGCAGGGGCGTCGGCCTCGCTCACGCGCTTTGCGGCCAGCCCGATCACCGCGCCCAGCTCGACCTCGTAATCGAGCTTCCCGGTCACGCCGGGATCGATATCGTCATACGGGCCGGCGATGCAGCTGGTCTGCTTGTTGAACCACGTCTGGTGCTTGGCGCGCGCGACGCCGAGCTTGTCGGCTTCCTCCAGATGCCTGGCGTAATTCATGCCGATCGCCAGATACTTGCCCGGCCGCTCGATCGGGGCGAGCAGCTTGACGTCGTTCAGTGCCTTTGCGGGCTCGGTCCGTTCGACCAGCGCGCGCACCTCGTCGAGCGCCTCGGCCCCGCCCCCGGCGATCGACCGGATCGTCGTCCAGCGGCTGCCGGCGGCGACCAGGTCGATCACGCCATCCCCTTTTACTGCTCCGATCTTGGCATCATCGAACCGCACAAGTTTCATTCATATGCTCCGATTGTGCCTCGGCCGGTCAGAATTTGACCGAGGCTCTGGCGCCATAGGTCCGCGGCGCGGTCGAGCCGCCAACGAGCGCGTTGGCCAAAGGATGCGTCGTCGCGAAGTTCAGGATACGGTCATCCTCGATATTGCGGACGAAGCCGGCGATTGACCAGCGGTCGTTGGCGGGGCCGAACGACACCTGCGCATTGGTCGTCCAGGTAGATCCGACGCGCTGTTCGGGCAGGAACTCGAACCCGATTGTGCGACTGCTCTTATATTGCGTGTCGCCGCCGATAACGAGCTTGTAGTCGCCGACGTTGAACGTCTGCTGCGCCGCCAGGTTCACCGTCCATCGGGGCGAGTTGTACGATTGCTTGCCCGCGCAATTGACGTTGTAGAACGCCGGATTGGCCGACAGCGCAAAGGCGCAGCCGGTCAGCGGGGTGCCGGTCGCGGCGCCCTGCTGATAGGTGAACGACCGGTTCTTCGCGTCGAGATACTGGACGTCGGCGCTGACCAAAGTCGTCGGCGTCACGAGCACGCGGCCTTCAACCTCGACCCCCTTGATCCGCGAGGTGCCGATATTCTGGATGAACTGCGCGGTACGGCCGCTAAGATCGAGGCCGAGATGCGAGACCTGCTGGTTGGTATAGTCCCACAGGAACCCCTCGATGTTCAGCTGCACCCGATTGTCGAAGAAACGGTTCTTCAACCCAACGGTATAGGCGGTGATCAGCTCGGGCTGGTAGGTCTCGAACCCCTGCGCGGCGGAGAAGCCGCCCGAGCGATACCCCGATTCCACCGTCGCATAGAACAACGAACGCTCCGCCAGGTCGAACTCGATACCGCCATGATAGGTCACGCGGTCGTTGGTCAGGCGGTTGTTGTAGACGCTGTCGCTGCGCACGATGATCGCCCCCGACGCTCCTTGCGGGATCGGTGCGGGGCCGGCGGGGACCGGAAACGGCACCTGCGAGATATCGTCGACGGTGGTGAACAGCCGCGCGGTCGGGCAGGTCGGCACGCCGGCGACCCGCACCAGGCAGACCAGGTTGAGCGCGATCCCGGTACCGTTGAAGCGCTTGATATCCTTAGAATAGCGCACCCCGCCGACCACGCGCAGCCGGTCCGACAGATGCACGGTCAGCCGCCCGAACGGCGCGAATGACGTGGTCTTGTAGTTCTGGACAAGGAAATTCTGCGCCGCCGACAGGTTCAACGCCACCCGGGTGCGGATCGAATCGTCGTAATAATAGCCGCCGAGCGTATAGTCGAAGATGCCGACCCGGGTGCCGGTGAAGCGCGCCTCGACGCTGAACTGCTCATCCTTCTCCCGGTCGCGATAGGGGAATCCCCCCGCCTCGGCGAGATAGTTCAGCGAGGCGTAACGCCAGGCCGGAATGATGGTGAGCGTGCCCGCGCCGGTATCGTAATCGATTTGCGCGTTGGCACCGTAGAAATCGTTGCGCTGGAACGGATAGGGCGAGATCGCGTCAAGCGGGCGCCCGGCGGGTCCGGCGGGAATCGTGGTGCGATAGGCTTGCGCGGCCGGCGTATAAAGACCCTCGTCGAGCCCCAGCGCGGGCTTAACGGTGAAATAACTACCGTTGAACGGGAGATAGTTGCTGATGTAGGAAACACCGGCGCCGACGCCGCCGACATGGCTATAGTCCCCGGCGACCCGCACGGTCAGCGCCGGCGTGAGCGCCGCCTTCATCTGCACGCGCAGCGACGTCGTCTCGTCGTCCGAGGTGCCGCTCTTCAGATAGCCGTCATGCCGCGACGTGCTCGCCGAGACGCGCAGCGCGCCGTTCTCGCCCAGCGGCAGGTTGACCGCGCCTTCCGCCACCACGGCATTATAATTGCCATAACTCGCCGTCACATAGCCCGACAGCTCGCCGGGCTTGGGCTGGGTCGGGATCAGGTTGATCGCGCCGCCGGTCGCGTTGCGGCCGTACAGCGTGCCTTGTGGCCCTTTAAGTACTTCGATCCGGTCGAGATCGTAGAACAGGCCGCTGGTCGAGGTCGGACGCCCGATATAGACGCCGTCATAGTTGAACGCGATCGCCGGATCGCTGTTCGGAGTCAGCGTGAAATTGCCGACGCCGCGCAGGAAGATGAGGTTGCCGGTGCTCGACGGTTGCACCGTCAGCGCCGGCGCGAGTTCGCCGAGCCGGCCCGGCTGGGTGATGCCCGCCGCGACCAGGTCGGACCCTTGCACGACGCTGACCGCGACCGCCGCGCGCTGCAGGTTCTCGGACCGCCGCTGCGCCGTCACGATGATGTCGCCAAGGCCTTCCTGATCGGGCCCCGCATTGGCCGAGGCGGCATCGGAAGACGAGGCGGTGCCCTGCGTCAGCGGCGTCGCCTGAGCGGTGGGGTCGGTCGGTGCGGAAGGCTTGACCGGAGCCGGCGCATCCTGCGCGCATGCCGGGGCCGCAGCCACCACGAGCGAAGCGATTACCGACGTCGCCGCCAGCAGCCCGAACTTACCTGAGATTTTCACAGCCCCTCCTTCTCCATCACTGAATTGGGCGTCTGCGCGCCTTTGTTGAATAATCCGTAAACCAAGCATGGCGATAGGAAACGATGGCAAAACATCGAAGGTGTTTCTAAACCGGTATCACCATGAAGCTTGTTCAACTGAAGCACCTCGTCGCGGTCGCCGAACTGGGCGGATTGCGCCGCGCGGCGCGCCATCTCGGCATCGCCCAGCCCGCGATCACCCGAAGTATCCGGGATTTGGAGCACGAGTTGGGCGCGACATTGTTCGAGCGGAGCGCGGCGGGCATGACGCTGACGCCGGTCGGCGCGGCGTTCGTCCGGCGCAGCATGGCGGCGCAGCTGGAACTTGATCGCGCGCGCGACGAGGTGCAGCAGCTTAAGGGGATCAGCACGGGCACCGTTTCGATCGGTCTGTCGACCGCGCCGCACGTCTCGATGCTGCCGATGGTGCTCGAACCGTTCCGGCGGCGCTATCCGGACGTTCTGATTCGGATTACCGAGGGGCTGCTCCCCGCCATGGAAGCCGATATCCGAAGCGGCGCCATCGATTTCTATGTCGGGCCGCTGTCCGAAGACAGTTTGTCGGGCGAATATTCCAGCGAGAAACTGATCGAGAACCGGCGGGTCGTGCTGGGTCGTCGCGGTCATCCCCTCGCCGGCGCAACCTCGCTCGCCGAGTTGGTCGAGGCCCGGTGGGTCGGGACATCGGTGACCATGGACAGCGGGGCGGAACTGTCACCGCTGTTCCAGCGCTACGGCCTGCCAATGCCCGTCATCGCCGTGCAGGCGCAAAGCGCGCTGTCGATGATCACGGTCGCCGCGGCGTCGGACGTGCTTGCCATGCTGCCGCAACAATGGCTCGGCTTCGTACGGATCAGCAGGTTGATGACCCATATCAGGGTGCAGGAAGAGCTGATCGCGCCGGCGATCTGCGTGGTCAGCCGATCCCGGCTGCCGCTGACCCCTGTCGCACAGCATCTCTGCGACCTGTTCCGCCGCTCGGCGCTCAATCAGCGTGTGATAGATATTTGGTAACACCGGCGGCGAATTGCCATCATTTGCAATCGTGAATGCTTGCTTATCAGCGGATGTTGAGGGCGCGCGAGACGCCCGCGAGGAATGGGATGCTCCCACCTCGGTGGAGGAGCGCTTGTCGATGAGTATCGCCATGGACCATGGAATCGTCGTCATCGGCGCCGGTCCAAGCGGTTTGGCGATCGCGATCGAGCTCGGGTCGCGCGGCGTCGACTGTCTCCTGGTCGAACGCAATGACCGCGTGGGGTATGCGCCGCGCGCCAAGACCACCAATGTGCGGACCCGCACCCACCTTCGGCGCTGGGGCATCGCCGACAAGCTGGCCGCCGTATCGCCGTTCGGGGTGGACTATCCCTCCACCGTCACGTTCGTGACCCGGCTCGGCGGTTTCGAGCTGGCGCGGATCGAGAATGCGTCGAATTGCCATCCCGCCAGGAACGAGCTCTATCCCGAGCACGGGCAATGGGTGCCGCAATACAAGCTCGAGCAGGTCATGCGCGAACATGCCGATACGCTGCCGTCGGTCACGTTGCGCTTCAGCACCGAATTCATGTCGGCGACGCAGGGACCGGACGGTGTCGACCTGGTCCTGCGCGACCGCGACACGGGCGAGGAGCGGCCGATCCGGTGCGGCTATGTGGTCGGCGCCGACGGCGCGCGCAGCGTGCTGCGCGGCGTGGTCGGCGCGACGATGCACGGCACTTATGGCCTATCGCGCAACTATAACATCGTGTTCCGCGCGCCGGGCCTGGCCGAAGCGCACCCCCATGGCCCGGCGACGATGTACTGGCAGGTGAACCCGGCCGCGCCCAGCCTGATCGGGCCGATGGACCGCGACGATGTGTGGTTCTTCATGCCGACGCGGCTGCCCGACGGCTTCAAGATCACCCAGGACACCGCGGCGGCGCTGATCCGCGAGGCGACCGGGATCGACCTGCCCTATGAAATCCTGAGCAGCGACGAATGGGTCGCGAGCAGCCTGATCGCCGACCGCTATCGCCGTGACCGCGTCTTCCTGATCGGCGATGCCTGCCACCTCCACCCGCCGTTCGGCGGGTATGGCATGAACATGGGGGTAGCCGATGGCGTCGACCTCGGGTGGAAGCTCGCGGCGGCGGTGCAGGGCTGGGGCGGGCCGGCGCTGCTCGACAGCTATGAGATCGAACGCCGCGCGATCCACGAGGAAGTGATCGCCGAGGCGGCCGCCAACCACGCAATATTATCGAACGATTTCTGGGCGGAGGGGCTGGAGGAGCCTGGCGAGGCCGGCGACGCGATGCGTCACGCGGTCGGCGAGCGGATCGTGGCGGTCAAGCGGCGCGAGTTCCACACGCTGAGGACGGTGCTCGGCGGCTGCTACAAACAGTCGCCGGTGCTCGCGGCCGAGGATGGCGCCGACGACGCGACCGACGATCGCGGGTACGTCCCGTCGAGCCGTCCGGGCTGTCTTGCGCCGCATTTCTGGCGGGCCGACGGTCGATCGCTCTACGATCTGTTCGGGCCGGGCTTCGCGCTGATCGCACGGTTCGACGTCAATGGCGACCAGGTCGACAAGGCTCTCGCCGACGCGGCCCGGCGCGGCTTTCCGCTGGTCGCGATCTATATTACCGAGGACGAGGCGAACGGGCGTTATGACCTGCCGCTGACGCTCGTGCGGCCGGACCAATATGTCGCGTGGCGCGGCGCATATTGGTCCGGCGACGTGGTCGACCTGACCACCGGCTGGTCGCGGGACCGGGAGGACGGTGCCGCCGGGCGGTCCGATGCGATGCAGCCGGGAGCGGCGTGATGCCCGAAAGTGCGAGCAAACGATTCGTGGAACAGGTCGGCGCGTGGCGCGTCTCCGGACGCCGGCGCATCCCCGACCGGGCCGCCGCACCGGACGTGCCGCCGGCGGAGGCGCCGTTGGTCGTGGCGCTGCACGGCGGCACCTACACCTCGGCCTATTTCGACCTGCCCGGCTTCTCGCTGCTCGACCGCGCCGCCGCCGCGGGTATCCCGATCGTGGCGCTCGACCGCCCCTGCTACGGCGAGACGACGCCGCTGGATCCCGGTACGGAGACGATCCGCAACAGCGCCGAGCGGCTCGACGCGATCATAGCCGGGCTGGTCGCGCAATCGGCCGAGCCGGAGCGCAAGATCGTGCTGCTCGGTCATTCCATCGGGGCAGCAATCGCGCTGGCCATTGCCGCGCGGCAGCCGTCCTGGCGGCTGATCGGCGTCGCGGTGTCGGGAATGTGCCTGGAGAGCCCGCCCGAAGCCGGCGCGGCCTGGAGCGCGCTGCCCGAGACGACGATGGTCGAGTTGCCGCCGGCGTTGAAGGACGCGGTGATGTTCGGCCCCGATCATACGTTCGACCCGCCCATGCCCGGCCTGGGCCACCACGCCGACGCACCGGTGCCGCGCGCGGAACTGATCGACATCGTGATGGGCTGGCCGGACATCGCCGGCGACGTGCTCGGCGATGTCCGCGTGCCGGTATATTACCGGTTGGGCGAGTTTGACCGGTTGTGGGTGACGGATGCAGAGCAGGTCGCGCGGTTCGCCGCGGCGCTTTCCACCGCACCCCGGGTGGACGCCGCCCTGATGCGCGGCGTCGGCCATTGCATCGACTTCCACCGGCTCGGTGCCGAATTCCAGGCCGGACAGATTGACTTTGCCCTGGGATGCGGCGCGGCGACGTCGGATAGCGCCTGATCTCCGTCCCGCCGCCGTCTGCCCCGCCGCCCTCGCGGCCGCAGGAAGACGCCTTTGGCTACCCTTGGCCTACCTGCCATCGGCGTTCACGCCGCGCGGTGCATGCTCTGGTTCAGGAGCGCGCGTGCCTGGCGCTGCGCCTCGGCGATGTCGCGCGCGGTCATGTCGTCGGCGATTTCGGCGCGGCAATATTGCGCTTCGTGATGGCCGGCAACTGCCGCGAGATTGAACCATTTGTGCGCTTCGATCAGGTCGATGCCAACGCCGTTCGACCCGGTCGAAAAGACGATCCCCAAATCGTAGCAGGCGTCGCTGTTCCCGGTGGCGGCGTCGCGCAACCGGCTTTCGATCAGGAACTGCGCGCTTTTCAGGCTGCTGCCCATGTCCGGTCCCCCCTTTTGCCCCTTTGGCGGGATCACCCTGGCGGGGAGGCGTCAACAAAGGGTTAAGTGCGATTAACCGTGTCGCTCAATCCTCTATCGCGATGTTGTCGATCAGGCGGGTGGTCCCGATCCGCGCGGCGGCCAGCAGGCGCCGCGGCCGCCCGGGGATCGGCTCGGCCAGGCTCGCCGCATCGACGAGCGCGACATAGTCGGTCGCGAACCCCGCGGCGGCCAGCGTCGCCCGCGCCATGTCGAGCGCGTCTGCCCGGCCGGCCAGGATGGCGCGCCTGGCCGCCTCCAGCGCACGCGGCAGGGCGACGGCGCGTGCGCGCTCGTCCGTCGAGAGATAGGCGTTGCGCGACGACAGCGCGAGGCCGTCGGCATCCCGCCGAATGGCCACCCCGACGATCTCTACCGCCAGGTCAAGATCGGCTGCCATCCGCCGGATCACCGCCAGCTGCTGGAAATCCTTTTCGCCGAACATCGCCAGATCGGGCCGCACCTGGTTGAACAGCTTGGCGACGACGGTCGCGACGCCGTCGAAATGGCCGGGACGCGCGGCACCGTCCAGGCCTTCGCTGACGCCGTGCATCGAAATGCCGGTGGCGAAACCGGCGGGATACATCGTCTCGGCATCGGGCATCCACAGCAGGTCGCAGCCATGGTCGGCAAGCAGCGCGGCATCCTCCGCCGGGCGGCGCGGATAGCGCGCCAGGTCCTCGTCCGGGCCGAACTGGGCCGGATTGACGAAGATCGAGGCGACCACCCGCGCCCCCCGCTCCAGGGCGGCGGCGACCAGCGCCAGGTGCCCGGCATGGAGCGCGCCCATCGTCGGCACCAGGGCGACCGGCGCGCCGCCGTCCCTAAGCCCCGCCACGGCATTGCGCAGCGCCCCCATGACACGGACGGTTTGCACAGGATCGGACCCTCGGATAGAGACGGCCAAGCCTTTTATGGGCATGACTCCTCGCGGGCAACAGGAACACTCAGGCACATCATGGCGACCGGCCGCACCCTACCGCATGTCATCGTCTTCGCCAATGAAAAGGGCGGCACCGGCAAGTCGACCACCGCCGTCCACGTCGCCATCGCGTTGCAGGCGCGCGGCAGCCGGGTCGCCGCGTTCGATCTCGATCATCGCCAGCGCACGATGACCCGTTATTTCGAAAATCGTGTCGCGACCGAAAAACGCAGCGGCCGTGACCTGCCCACGCCGCGCTTCGCCGCGCATGACGGCGAGAGCCTGCCGCGCTTTTCCGAGGCGCTGGAACAGCTGAGCCGGGACATGGATTTCCTGGTGATCGACACGCCGGGGCGCGACGATCGGTTCGGCCGGATGGCCGCGACCCGCGCCGACACCCTGGTCACGCCGATGAACGACAGCTTCGTCGACTTCGACCTGATCGGCCAGGTCGATCCGGACACCTACAAGGTGACGCGGCCAAGCTTCTACGCCGAGCTGATCTGGGACGCGCGCAAAGCCAAGGCGAAGAGCGACGGAGTCGCGATGGACTGGGTCGTGCTGCGCAACCGGCTCCAGCATATCGAGGCGCGCAACATGCGGCGGGTGTCGGAAGCGCTCGGCCAACTAGCGAAGCGCGTCGGCTTCCGCATCATCCCGGGGCTGGGCGAACGGGTGATCTATCGCGAACTGTTCCCCAAGGGGCTGACGATGATCGATTCGCGCGATTTCGGCGACATGGGGCTGGCGCATGTCGCGGCGCGGCAGGAGCTGCGCGAGATGATGGCGGCGCTCGCCCTGCCCGAGCCTGCCTTGCCGCTGTTCGCCTGAGGCGATGCTGACCAAGCTGCTCCTTGCGGCGCTGATCGCCTATGCCGGCTGGTGGCTGTGGCAGGGTCCGCGGTCGGTGCACCGTTCGGGCCGCCGCCCCGGCCCGCCGCCGTCCGACGAATGCGACGCGGCGCTGGCGGTGCTTGGCCTCGATGCGGCGGCCGATGATGCCGCAATCCGTGCTGCGCACCGACGGCTGATCCAGGCGGTCCATCCCGATCGCGGCGGCTCGGCCGATCTCGCGCGGCGGATCAACGAGGCCCGCGATACGTTGCTCGCCCGCCGCCTCTGACCAATCTGATCCCGACAGGAACCAGCATGACCCATCGCATCGATCCCTCATGCCTGCGCGAGTATGACATTCGCGGGATCATCGGCCGCACGCTCGGCGCCGACGATGCCCGCGCGGTCGGGCGGTGCTTCGCCACCGTCATGCGCCGCGCCGGCGGCACGCGGGTGGTGGTGGGTCGCGATGGCCGCATCTCGTCGCCCGAGCTGGAGGCGGCGCTGATCGACGGGCTGACCGCTTCGGGGGTCGCCGTCGTGCGCATCGGCCTGGGCCCGACGCCGATGCTATATTATGCCGAGGCGGAGCTGGAGGTGGATGGCAGCATTCAGATAACCGGCAGCCATAATCCCGCCGAGTATAACGGCTTCAAGATGGTCCTGCAGCACCGTCCGTTCTTCGGCGAGGACATCCGCCAGCTGGGCGCGATGATGGCGGCCGGCGACTGGGAGGAAGCCGACCTCCCCGGCGACGTGACCGACGCCGACGTCGTCGACGATTATGTCGGACGGCTGATGGCGGGCTATGCCGGCGGCGCCTATCGCATCGGCTGGGACGCGGGCAATGGCGCGGCGGGCCCGGTGATCGAGAAGCTCACCAAGCTGCTCCCGGGTGAGCATCACCTGCTGTTCACCGATGTGGACGGTAATTTTCCCAACCATCATCCCGATCCGACCGAGGAAAAGAATCTGGCGCAGCTGAAGGCGCTGGTCGTCGAGAAAAAGCTCGATTTCGGACTGGCTTTCGACGGCGACGGCGATCGGATCGGGGCGATTGACGGCCACGGCCGTGTGGTCTGGGGCGATCAGCTTCTGTCCATTCTGGCAGAACCTGTTCTGCGCGAGCTGCCCGGCGCGACGATCATCGCCGACGTCAAGGCCAGCCAGGCGCTGTTCGACCGGATCGCCCAGCTCGGCGGCAAGCCGTTGATGTGGAAGACCGGGCATTCGCTGATCAAGACGAAGATGAAAGAGACCGGGTCGCCCTTGGCCGGCGAAATGTCCGGCCACATCTTCTTCGCGCAGGATTATTACGGCTTCGACGATGCGCACTATGCCGCGGTCCGGCTGATCCGCGCGATCCACCTCAGCGGCAAGTCGATGACCGAGATCAGGGGCGCGATGCCGGCGCTGGTCAACACGCCCGAAATGCGGTTTCAGGTCGATGAGAGCCGCAAGTTCGCGGTGGTCGACGAAATACTGGACCGGCTGGCGGCCGAGGGCGCGGAGGTCGACCGTACCGACGGCGCGCGGGTGACCACGCCCGACGGCTGGTGGCTGCTGCGCGCGTCGAACACGCAGGACGTGCTGGTCGCCCGCGCCGAGGCGAAGGACCAGCCCGCGCTGGACCGCCTGCTCGCCCGGATCGACGCACAACTGGCGGAAAGCGGGCTGGAGCGCGCGCCGCCGGCGGGACATTGATCGGGCTGCGGTACCGCGACGCGCAGGGGTCGCTTTTCACCACGAAAATGCCCATTTAGGACGGATGGCGACCCCGTCGATCATCCGCGTCATCGACCTCGAGACAACAGGCGAAACGCCATCGACACACGGTGTGTGCGAGGTCGGGTGGCAGGATGTCGCGCTGGGGCCCGACGGGCGCTGGGGCTTGCTGGGCGAGGGCGGGTCGCGGCTGATCAATCCCGGCCGGCCGATTCCCCCGGTCACCCAGGCGATCCATCATATCCTCGATGAACAGGTCGCCGACGCCCCTTCCTGGATCGATGCCGCGCGGCCGGTCCTCGATCCCTATCCGCGCCGCATCGCGCTCGCCGCGCACCGCGCCGATTTCGAGATGAAGTTCTGCACGCCCAACATGACCCACGGCGCCGATTGGATCTGCACCTGGAAGTGCGCGATGCGATTATGGCCGGACAGCCCGAGCTTCTCCAATCAGGTGCTGCGCTACTGGCGCAAACCCGAAGGCATCGATCACGAACGCGGGCTGCCCGCGCATCGGGCCTTTCCCGACGCCTATGTCACCGCCTTTCATCTTCGCGACATGCTCAACGCGGTAATTGTCGCGCAGCTGATCGAATGGTCGAACGTCCCGGGCCTGTTGCCGCGAGTCCGCGTCGGCCCGGATCGCGGCAAGGACTGGCGCGAGATTACCGAGGCAAGCGTCACCGGCTTTCTCGGTGATCGCGATCCCGACGTGCGGTTCACGGCGGAAACCGAACTCGCGCGGCGGCGCGGCGGCGGCGCGGTCGGGCGGCCGAACCTGCAAGGCATGCTGCTGTAACGATGCCGGACAACGGGCTGATCTCGATCAGGGCGGCTTTGCTGGCATTTGCCCCACGGCCGGCTTAAGGGTCAGGCAATGTCGGGGGCAATCGTTCGACGCCTGGGCGCGCCCGAGGCGCTGGCCAACCGTTTTCTCATCGCCTGTATGATCATCAGCTTTGCCGCGTTGCTGGCGGCGGGTGGGGCGGCAACCTGGGCGACGATGCGCAATGCCCAGCATACCCGCTGGGTCAATCACACCTATGACGTCGAAGTCGCGATCGGTCGCGCGGTGGCGCTGATCGAGCGGACCGAGGCGACGCGACGCGGCTATCTGTTGACCGCCCAGCCCGACTATCTCGTCGCGCACCGCGAAAGCCGCCGGCAAGCGGGCCTGGCGATCGACCGTGTCGCCATGCTGACCGCGGACAATGCGCGACAGGCCGAACGGCTCGTCCGGCTTCGGCGGCTGCTGGCGGGAGTGAATGCGGCACAGGACACCACCGTCGCTCTGGTCGAGCAAGGGCAGCGCATCACGGCGGCGGACGCGTTCGCGCGTGCTTCGGTGTCCCGACGGATGAGCTATGTTCGCGCGGTGCTGGATGAAATGACCGCCGACGAGCGCGGCCTGCTGGTTCAGCGCGACTCCGCTCAACGCCAGTCAGAACTGACCTTCTACACCGTGCTGGCCCTGGCCGCCTTGCTCATCCTGGTCGTTGCGATCGTGTCGCTGGCGACGGTGATGCGCTACATGCGCGACCTCGACGCCTCGCGTGGCGCGCTGCGCGTGCTGAACACCGATCTGGAAGGCGCGGTCGCGGTCCGCACCGCCGACCTGACCCGCGCCAATGAGGAAATCCAGCGCTTCGCCTATATCGTCAGCCATGACCTGCGATCGCCCCTGGTCAACGTGATGGGGTTCACCGCCGAGCTGGATGCCGCGACCCGGTCGCTCGGTGAGCTGATCGATCGTGCCGAGGCGGTCGATCCCGACATCGTCACCGCCGAAGCGCGGCTGGCGGCGCGCCAGGACCTGCCTGAGGCGATCGGGTTCATCCGCACCTCGACCCAGAAGATGGACCGGCTGATCAACGCGATCCTGCAACTGTCGCGCGAGGGCCGCCGCGTGCTGTTGCCCGAACGCCTCGTGCTGGCCGAAATCGCCGCCAACGTCCGCGATTCGCTGTTCCAGCTCGCCGCCGATCGCGGCGCCGAGATCGTCATCGCGCCATCGCTGCCGATCCTGGTCAGCGATCGGCTGGCGGTCGAGCAGATCCTGTCCAACCTGGTCGAAAACGCGATCAAATACCTGAAGCCGGGACGCCCCGGCCGCGTCGTCATCAGCGGCCGCAGCGAGGGCCAGCGCCACATCGTCGAGGTCGCGGACAACGGCCGCGGCATCGATCCGCGCGATCACGGGCGGATCTTCGACCTGTTCCGCCGCTCCGGCGCGCAGGATCAGGCCGGCGAAGGAATCGGCCTCGCGCATGTCCGCGCGCTGGCCTATCGCCTTGGCGGGTTCGTCGATGTAGCATCAACCCTCGGCGAAGGCGCGACTTTCCGGTTGTCGCTTCCGGCGGAACTCAATTTGGCGCAGGAACCAACCGCATGAACGACCATCGCAGCGTGTCGATCATCATGATCGAGGATGACGAGGGGCACGCCCGGCTGATCGAGAAGAACATCCGTCGCGCGGGCATCCTGAACGATATCCAGCATTTCACCGACGGCACCACGGCGATCGACTATCTGTTTACGCATGACAACGGCCCGGCGCTCAACGGCCCGGCGCTGGTGTTGCTCGACCTCAACTTGCCCGATATGTCGGGCATCGATATCCTGACCCGGATCAAGGCGGAGGACAGCCTGCTCAGGCGCACACCGGTGGTCGTGCTGACCACTACCGACGACAAGGTCGAGATCCAGCGCTGTTACGACCTGGGTTGCAACGTCTACATCACCAAGCCGGTCAATTACGAAAGCTTCGCCCAGGCGATCCGCCAGCTCGGGCTGTTCCTGTCGGTGATCCAGGTTCCCGACATCGAGACCGATTGATGTCCCGACCGTTGCGCCGCGTCCTGATCATCGATGACGACGCCGGCATCCGGCGGCTGGCGACGCGCGCGCTCGAACGCCACGGCTTCGATGTAGCAAGTGCCGCCGGTGGCGCGGAGGGCATCGCGATGGCCGCGGCCGGCGACTATGACCTGATCGCGGTCGATCACTACATGCCGGGGATGGACGGGCTGGAGACGCTGCACCAATTGCGCGCGCTGCCGTCGCCGCCGCCGGTGGTGTACGTGACGGGGTCCGAGGAAGGCCGCGTCGCGATCGCCGCGTTGAAGGCGGGGGCGGCCGACTATATCGTCAAGTCGGTCGGACAGGATTTTTTCGACCTGCTCGCCGCCACGCTCGACCAGGTCCACGAGCGCCATGCGCTGGAGCGCGACAAGGCCGCAGCCGAGGATCGGCTGCGCGCATCCAACGCACGGCTGGAGGCGCTGCTCCGCGAGGTCAACCACCGCGTCGCCAATTCCTTGCAGCTGGTGACGGCCATGGTCCGGCTGCAATCGTCGGCGCTGACCGACGATGCCGCCCGCCAGGCGCTGGCCGATACGGAGCGGCGGATCGGCGCGATCGCCCAGGTCCATCGCCGGCTTTATACCAGCGACGATGTCGAGGGGGTCGACATGAAGGATTACCTGGAGGCGCTGGTCACCGAACTGGGCGATACCTGGGAATCCGACGAGCCGCGGCGCGCATTGCATCTGACGGTCGATCCGATCCGCCTGCCCACCGATCGCGCGGTGTCGCTGGGGGTCATCGTCAACGAGCTTGTCTCCAACGCCTTCAAATACGCTTACCCGCCGGCCAGGGCAGGCGAGATCCGCGTGTCGCTGACTCGCGATGACGATACCGGCTATTTGCTGGCAGTGGAGGACGATGGCGTCGGCATGACGGTGCCCCCGCGCGTCCGCGGCACCGGCCTGGGCAGCCGGCTGATCCGGGCCATGGCGCAGAGCCTGCAAGCGGCGGTCGAATACGACCCGGAGCATGCCGGCGTCCGCGCGACGTTGCGCGGGGCGCTCGGCTGACGCTGGGCTTCGAGCCTGCTTGGAACGCACGGAAGGACGCGTTTAAAGTGGTGCCGGCCCAAAACGTGCTCTCGGCGGTTTTCGAAAAAGGTTCTCAGAGTTCGTTTGGAAATGCGCTGAAGGCGCATTTCGGCGGTGCCAGCCCGCTCCCCCACCCGGCCACCCACACGGTATTCTGATGGGTGGCCGGGTGGGGGAGCGGGCTGGCACCGCATAAAACTCGCTCTTTCGCGAGTTTTCAAACAGTCTCTCAGAAATCGACGGCGATCCCCCTCAGCGTCCAGTCGCCGAAGCGCGTCGGGTCCTCACCCAGCGGATCCTCGTCGCGCGCGACGGGCGGCCGGGGTTCGGGCACCGGCGGATTCTTGGAAAGATAAGCCGGCGGCTTGGCATCGGCGGGACGGGGCATTGGTCTTTCCTTGCCTATTGGGGCCGGTTCCTCCCATGAGCGCGCCATGACCAGCGTTCAAGCATGAACCAGCCGGATCGCGCGCCCGATGCGCCCGGCGTGCCCGCGCGCCGCGCGGCGCTGCGCCTGCTCGACGCGGTGCTGCGCCGGGGCGAGACGGTGGATCAGGCATCCGGCAGGGCGCTTGCCGCCGTGCGTGCAGATTCCGATCGTGCGCTGGCGCTGGCGATCGTCGGCGAAGCCTTGCGCCATCTGGTCGATATCGACGCGCTGATCGATACAGCGACGCAACGCCTATTGCCCCCCGATGCCAAGGCGCGTTTCGCGTTGCGCATCGCGCTTGTCCAGGCGCTGGTGCTCGGCACGCCCCCGCATGCCGCGATCGCCACCGTCCTGCCACTGGTCGACGGCGGCCCGCGCAAGCTGGTCCACGGGGTGTTCGGCACGCTGATGCGGCGCCGGGCCGGGTTGCCCGCGGCGGTCGCCCTGCCGCCGCCCGTCGCCGCGCGATGGCAAGCCGCCTGGGGCGAGGCGATGGCCGCCGCCGCCGCGCGCCTGCTCGCGACGCCGCCGCCGCTCGACCTGACGCTGAAGACCGATGCGGGGGACATGCCCGATGGCGTTGCGCTGATGCCGGGGCATTGCCGATTGCCCCGCGGCGCCGCAATACCGGCGCTGCCGGGGTTCGAGCAAGGCGATTGGTGGGTCCAGGATATAGCCGCGTCGCTACCCGCCCGCCTGCTGGGCCGGGGCCCGGGCCGGGCGATCGACGCCTGCGCCGCGCCGGGCGGCAAGACCATGCAGCTCGCCGCCGCCGGATGGCGCGTGATCGCGCTGGACGTGGCGGAAAGTCGTCTGGCACGACTTCGCGATAATCTGCGGCGCACGCACCTCTCGGCCGAGATCGTCACTGCCGATGCCACCAGATGGTCGCCGGACGAACCGGTCGATGCCGTGCTGGTCGATGCCCCGTGCAGCGCGACGGGCATCTACCGCCGCCATCCTGACGTGCTGCACCGCGTCCACCCGGCGATGATCGCCGAGTCGGCCGAGCTTCAGCGCCACTTGCTGGCCCATGCCGCCGGATGGGTACGGCGTGGCGGGCGGCTGGTATATGCCGCTTGCTCACTGGAGCGCGAGGAAGGAGAGGACCAGGTCACCGCGTTCCTGGCCGCCAATCGCGACTTTGCGATCGAGCCGGCGACCGCCGACGAGCTCCCCGCCGGCATCGCGCAGACCGACCGCGGCTGGCTAAGGCTGCTGCCCGGGATGCTGGAGGAGCAGGGCGGGTGCGACGGCTTCTTCATTGCCCGCTTGGCCCGCGCCGACTAGGGTTTCGCGCCATGAACTCACCGGTGCGTATCGCTCCCTCCATCCTCAGCGCGGATTTCGCGCGGCTGGGCGAGGAGGTGCGCGCGATCGATGCGGCGGGTGCCGACTGGATCCACGTCGACGTCATGGACGGCCATTTCGTGCCTAACATCACGATCGGCCCCGGCGTGGTGAAGGCGATCCGTCCGCACACCGCCAAGCCGCTCGACGTCCACCTGATGATCGCGCCCGCCGATCCCTATCTGGAGGCGTTCGCCGAGGCGGGCGCCGACACGATCAGCATCCATGTCGAAGCCGGGCCGCACACCCATCGCAGCCTCCAGCACATTCGCGCGCTGGGCAAACGCGCGGGCGTGGTACTGACCCCGCAAACCCCGGCCAAGGCGCTCGATTATCTGCTCGAGGAAGTCGACCTGGTGCTGGTGATGAGCGTCAATCCCGGGTTCGGCGGCCAGTCGTTCATCCCGGCGGCGTTGCGCAAGATCGCGGCGATCCGCAAGATGATCGACCAGCAAGGCCTTGATGTCGACCTGGAGGTCGATGGCGGTATCGACCACGCCACCGCCGCCGCCGCGATTGCCGCCGGCGCCGATGCGCTGGTCGCCGGGACGGCTACCTTTCGCGGCGGACCGGGTGCCTATGCCGACAACATCCGTGCGTTGAGGGGCGGGTGAACGAGGCGGACGAGACCGACACGATCGATGAGGGCAAGCGGCTGATCCGCCAGGGCGGCGACCGCGGGCTGTCCTTGTCCGACCGTGTCGCCGAACGCTTTCGCCGGCTGACCTGGCGCACGCCGATCCATGCGCTGCGGCTGCGCGGCCGGCACCCACTGAAGCTGATCGCGGTGCCCGATGATCCGGTGCCCGGCGACCGGCGGCGCGGGCAGGCCCTGCTCGAAGGCCGCGTGGACCTGCGCGGGGAGAGTGTCGACCTGGAGACGCTCGACTTCACGCGGCCGACCTGGTCGAGGCCGATGGGCGATCATCTGCAATCCTTCGCCTGGCTGCGCGATCTGGCGGCGGCCTGCAATCGCGCGCGGGGCGCGCCCGTCGCCGAATACATCATGCGCCACTGGCTGGCGGCACATGCCGAGACGATCAGCGAACCCGCGTGGCGCGCCGAATTGTGGGGGCGCCGCATCCTCCACTGGACCGCGCATGCCCCGCTGATCCTGTCATCGGCCGATCTGATCTATCGCTCCAGCGTGCTCAACGCCTTGGCCAGGGGCGCGCGACATGTCGAGCGGGGCGCGGAAAAGGCGCCGGCCGGGGTCGCCCGGATCGCCGCCTGGTGCGGCGTGATCGCCGCGGGGCTGCTGATCCCGGGCGGCGATTCCCGGCGGGCGGCGGGGGAAGCCGGGCTGGGCCGCGCCATCGACAGCGGCGTATATGAAGATGGCGGGGTGATCGCGCGCGCGCCGCTCGCGCAGGTCGAGGTCATCCAGCTGCTGACGATGCTGCGCGACGTCTACGCCGCTCGCCGGCTCGGGCCGCCGGCGGCGGCGGCGGCGGCGCTCGGCAGGATGGTGCCGGCGCTGCAGGGCATCTGCCACGGTGACCACGGCCTGTCGAGCTGGCAGGGTGGTGGACCGATCTCCGGCACGAAGATCGATGCAATCGTCGCCGCAACTGGCGTGCGCGCACGCCCGCTGCGCCAATCGCGCGACTGGGGGTATCAGCGGCTGTCGTTCGGCCAGGTGGTGGTCGTCGTCGACGCAGCGCCGCCGCCCATGTCGCGGCTGGCGGAGGGCGGCTGCGCCTCGACGCTGGCGTTCGAGATGTCGGACGGGGCGGAACGGCTGATCGTCAATTGCGGCGGCGCGCGCGCGTCGATCGTCCAGGTGCCGCCGGCGCTGGCCGACGGCTTGCGCACCACCGCGGCGCATTCGACGCTGATCGTCGGCGACAGCAACTCTACCGCGATCCACGCCGACGGCACGCTTGGCCGCGGCGTCGCCGAAGTCGAGCTGGCACGGCAGGAAAGCGCCGCGGCAGCGCGGATCGAGGCGAGCCATGACGGTTATGCCCGGCGCTTCGGCTTCCTCCATCGCCGCCAGCTGGTGCTGGCGGGCGACGGGCGCGAGCTGCGCGGCGACGACATGCTGCTGCCGGCGGGGCGGCGCCGGCGCGGCGGCCGGACACCTTTCGTCATCCGCTTTCATCTGGGCAGCGGCGTGGGGGCGGCGCCCACCGCCGACGGCATGGCGGCGTTGCTGCGGCTGGCGTCGGGCCGGCTGTGGCAGTTCCGCTGTCGCGGCGGCGCGCTCACGATCGAGGAGAGCCTGTGGGTCGATCTGGACGGCCGACCCGTGCCGACGCAGCAATTGGTGATCGCCGCCGAGGCGCCGGCCGGGGGAGAAAGCATCGGCTGGTCGCTGAAACGCATTGCCTGATGCCGCACGGACCGGTGCACATGGGCGGCGAATGCGCTAGGCGCCCGAGCAACCCCGCCGACCTTTAGGAAGTATCATGGCCACCGACCTCGTCCCGCTACGCCGCGCGCTGCTGTCGGTGTCCGACAAGACAGGGCTGGTCGCGCTCGCCACGATGCTCGCCGCGCGGGGTGTCGAGCTGGTATCGACAGGCGGGACCACCAAGGCGCTGCGCGACGCGAATCTGGTGGTGCGCGACGTCGCCGACCTGACCGGCTTTCCCGAAATGATGGACGGCCGGGTCAAGACGCTGCACCCGATGGTGCATGGCGGCCTGCTCGCGGTGCGCGATGACCCGGTGCACGCCGCTGCGATGCGCGACCATGCGATCGGCGCGATCGACCTGGTGGTGGTGAACCTCTATCCGTTCGAGGCGACCGTCGCCGGCGGTGCCGACCGAGACGAGGTGATCGAGCATATCGACATCGGCGGTCCCGCGATGGTCCGGTCGGCGGCCAAGAACCATGCGTTCGTCGCCGTCGTCACCAATCCTGCCGACTATCCGGCGCTGATCGATGCCCTGGCCGCCAATGACGGGGCGACGACGCTGTCGCTGCGGCGACGGCTGGCGGCGGATGCGTTCGCGGCCACGGCCGTTTATGATACAGCGATCGCCAGCTGGTTCGCCCGCGTCGACCAGGGCGAGCGCTTTCCGGCCACGCTGCCGCTGGTGCTGCGGCGTGGCACGCCGTTGCGCTATGGAGAGAATCCGCACCAGGCGGCGGCGTTCTACGCCGATGGCGGCACGGCCGCCGGCATCGGTCAGGCGCGTCAGGTGCAGGGCAAGGAACTGAGCTACAACAATCTAAACGACGCCGACGCCGCATTGCAGCTGATCGCCGAATTCCGTGATGCGGACCCGACCTGCGTCATCGTCAAGCACGCCAATCCGTGCGGCGTCGCCACCGCGAGCAGCCTGGCCGATGCCTATGCCCAGGCGCTGGCCGCCGACCCGGTATCGGCATTCGGCGGGATCATTGCGGTCAATCGCCCGCTCGACGCCGCCACCGCGCGCGCGATCACCGGCATCTTCACCGAAGTGGTGGCGGCGCCCGACGCCGACGAGGGGGCGCTGGCGCTGTTCGCGGGCAGGAAGAACCTGCGCCTGCTGCTGACCGGAGCACTGCCCGACCCGATGCGCCCGGGTATCGAGGCGAAGGCGATCACCGGCGGCTGGCTGGTGCAGGATCGCGATTCCCGCAACGTCACGGCCGCCGACCTGCGCCAGGTCAGTGCGCGCGCGCCGACGGAACGCGAACTGGCCGACTGCCTGTTCGCGTGGACCGTGGCCAAGCACGTCAAGTCGAACGCCATCGTCTATGTCCGCGACCGTATCACCGCGGGGATCGGCGCGGGTCAGATGAACCGCCTGGAATCGGCGCGGATCGCGGCGTGGAAGGCCAGGGACGCGGCCGACCGGGCTGGCTGGGACCAGCCGCGCACGATTGGCGCCTCGGTCGCCTCCGATGCGTTCTTTCCGTTCGCCGACGGCCTGATGGCGGCGGTCGAGGCGGGGGCGACCGCAATTATCCAGCCCGGCGGATCGATCCGCGACGACGAGGTGATCGCCGCCGCCGACGCGGCCGGGCTGGCGATGATGTTCACTGGCCAGCGCCATTTCCGGCACTGAAAGTTTCCTTATAAAGCGGCACGGCCGCTCCCAGCGAGGCCTCAGGGCAGTTGCAGCAGCGACGACAATTCTGGATCGGCCAGCGCACTTGCCCGTCGCGCCGCGCGGCGCGCGAATGCCAGGGTACAGCGCTTGCGGGCGGGCGCGGTCAGCGGGTGGCTCCTGGCCTCGCGCAGGATCGCCGCGTCGTAGCGGTCGGCGACGATCACCCCCGATCGTTCGGGCAGGAACGCCTCGCGGTCGAGCGGCGCAGGGTCGAAACCCGCCGGCACCGCCCAGAAGAAGCGGTCGCAATGGTCGAGATATTCGGGCCATTTGGCGTCGCCGAACAGGTCCGCGCGCGACACCTTTATCTCAACGATGACGATCCCCCCCCGCTGGTCGATCGCCATGATGTCGGCCCGGCGCCCGCCATCCAGCGGCACCTCGATCATCGCGGCGAGATCGTGCCGGGCAAGCATCCGCACCACGCCCCGCGCGACATCGGCCGCGCACAGCAACTCGTCGCCCAGTGGCGGGCAGCGCGGGAAGGATATGTCCGGCATCTACCCGTCATAGAACATTTCACGAACGTGGAAAAGGTGTACCGAGGATCAGCGATAGAAGATGTGGTTGCCGATCAAGGCGACGCGCGCACGCACCCAACCCGGCGACACGCGCTTGGCATGGAAGTACAATGCCTGGGGCGCCGGATTATCCCACGCATCCGCAATGGCAATCTTGGCGATCGCCATCGCGGTACGATATTGCGGACCCGGCGCCGGCGAGGGAACGCGTCCGCCCCGCACGAACGAGAATTGCCCGGGCTGCGTCACTACCTGGCAAAGGGACGTCGGAAATCGTCCCGAACGGGCTCGGCTCAGGATTACGTCGGCGACCGCGAGCTGGCCGGCAAGCGGTTCGCCCTTCGCCTCGTAATAGACCGCGACGGCGAGGCATTCGAGCTCGTCGTCATCCTCATCGGACACGACCTGCGCCGAGACCGCCGCCGCTAGGGTCAGATAGCTGGTGGCCAGTACCGCGTCCGCCGCCAAATCGGGAGCGGCAGGACCCTCTGGCATCGATGCGGAAAGGACCGGAACCATCGGCGGTGTTGGCCGGTTATTGACTGGAACGCCAGGCGGGTCACCAACGGGCGCGCGGGTCAGATCAAGCGCCAGGCCGGGGGTGCTGATCCCGAAAACCGCCGACACCACAAAAGACGTCGCCGCCACGGAGACGGAGCGATTGATAAACGGCATTCATCATTCTTGAAATGCGGTAGATGCGCGGACGGTCGCTGGAACAGCTGGACCGCCGGGCTGCCCCCCGACTGCGTCACCGTTCGGGATCGCACCCCGCTTTACGGCACAACGCGCTTGTTGGTACCGGCCCCCTTTACGGTGGCCCAAACGCTGTCAACCGAGATCCAGCGTTTCAGCGGCCAACCGTTCGGCGCCTGCGACGTCCAGTTCAACGACCCAGAGATCCGGATCATGGACCCGTCGCCGCGTCCAATAGGCCGTAACCTCACCGATATTTCCCGAATCGGGTCCGACGGGGATCAATATGCGATTGCCCACGACGTCGCGACCAGGCTCGAAGGCGCCCTGCCGTCCTCCCCGATACGTCGCGATCACCAGCAACGCACCGGCGGTCTCGTCGCCTTTGGCCAGCACCGTCGCAAAGCCTCCTTCGGCCTGAACGCGGCGGATCAGCGCGTTGACGAGCAGCCCGCTGGCCAGGCGATCGCTCACCCGCGATAACCGGGCAGGCCGGCCAGCGCGATGCGGGATCGCATGAAGGTGCCGGTGCCGCGCGCGGCTTCATTGCCGTCGGCATCGACCAGCCGGGCATCGGCAATGAACACCCGCCGGGCGCCGCTGATCCAGCGCCCCTCGGCCACCACCGGCCCGGAGGTAAGCGGCCGGGTGAAGATCAGGTTGAATTGCGTCGTCAGCAGGAAGCGGTCGGTGACCAGGCTGTTGGCGGCATAGAAAGCGGCATCATCGAGCATCTTGAAATAGCTCGTGCCATGCGCGGCGGCGGCGGCATGATAATGCCGCGTGTCGATCGTGAAGCTGATCCGGGCCACGCCGGCGGCAAGGATTTCCAGCCTGGAGTCGAAGAAGCGGTTGATAGGCGCGGCCGCATAGAGCGATTCCAGCGCTCGGAAATGCGCCTGCGCGCCGGCCGGGGGGTCGTCATGCGGCATCGCGCGCATCGTCCTGGACCAACAGCGCATAGAGAGCATCGCGCGATCCGGCGCCGCGCAGCTTGGCCACCAGCCCGGCATCGCGCAGGCATCGCGACACGCGGGCCAGCGCCTTCAGGTGATCGGTGCCGGCATCGACGGGGGAGATCAGCATGAAGACCAAATCGACCGGCAACCCGTCGATCGCACCGAAATCGATGGTCGCCGCCAGCCGCACGACCACGCCACGCACGGCATCCAGCCCCGGCAGCCTGGCGTGAGGAATAGCCGCCCCACCACCAAAGCCGGTCGATCCCAGCTTCTCACGCGCGGTCAGCCGCATCGTCACGTCGCGCCCGTCCAGGCCGTACATGTCCGCCGCCATAAGGCCGAGTTGCTGGAGCAGCGCCTTCTTGGTGGGCACGGCCACGCTTTCGAAGACGGCGTTGGCGGTAATCAGGTCGGCAAGGTTGCTCATCCCGCGCGATGCGGTTCGACCCACCCGATCGTTCCGTCACCCCGGCGATATACCATGTTATAGGCGCCGGTGCCCGAATTGCGGAACATCAGCGCCTGGGTGTTGCGCAGGTCGAGCATCATCACCGCGTCGGATACCGTTGCGTCCGGCACGTCGACCCGGGTTTCGGCGATCACCGCGGGAAAATCGTCAGCCTCTTCGGCATCGCCGGCATCGGCGAACAATGTATATCCGGCATTGTCCTGGGCGGCGGGGCCATTGTCCACGACGCCGTCGATCGCGTCGCCATTGGCCTTGTGATTCTTCAGCCGGCGCATGTAGCGACGCAGCTGCCTTTCGATCTTGTCGGCCGCGCCGACGAATGCCCCGGTCGCGTCATAGCCGTCATTGCGCGCCTTCAGCACCAGACCATGCATCACATGAGCCACGACATCGCAGGTGAAGCCGGCGTCGTGAGGACCCTTGCCGAACGTGACCTGGGCCGAGATGGCGCGCGAGAAATACTTGTCGGCAATCGCTTGCAGGCGGTCGCGGACCTGGCCCTGCAAGGCGTCGCCGGTATCTACCTGATGCCCGGAGACCCGAATATCCATGCTTGTTCTCCATGACCGGCAGCCGTGCGCTGGTTACGCATCGACAGCGACGAGCGTCAACCGGACGCTTTGGTCCCCCATAACGGACTGTTGAGCCGGGCAACGAAGGCGGCGTGCGCGGCAAGTTCGATCGCGGTAGCGGCGAAGTGCCGCATCGGACGCGGCGTCGCCGGCAGAGGATCGCCTCCGCCGATTTTACCCGTGGCCGCTTCCTCAGTGACCAGCCGCAACCCGATCTGGCGGCCCCCGGTCAGCTCGACATAGACCTGCGCCAGCAGCTGCGCGTCAAGCAGCGCGCCGTGGAGCACGCGCTGACTGCGATCGATGCCATAGCGGGAGCACAACGCATCGAGCGAATGCTTGGCACCGGGATGCCGCTGCCGCGCCATCGCCACGGTATCGACCATCCGGGTGGCGCAGATCGCCGGGCGGCCGAGGCGGCCGAGCTCGCCGTTGAGGAAACCGAAGTCGAATGCGGCATTGTGCGCGATCAGCATCGCGTCGCCCAGAAACTCGATCAGGGCGTCACAATGTTCGTGAAAGCGCGGCTTGTCGCCCAGAAAGGCGTCGGACAGGCCGTGGATCCGGAACGCCTCTGCCGGCATCGGCCGCTCGGGATGAAAATAAGCGTGGAAGGTGCGGCCGGTCTCGACCCGGTTGATCATCTCCAGGCACCCGATCTCGACCAGGCGGTCACCGCCGCTAAAGCTCAATCCGGTGGTTTCGGTATCGAAGACGATCTCGCGCATCACCGGCGTTATCGTGCCTGTCCGCCGCGGACGCAAGCGATCACCGCGTCCACCCGGTGCCGCGTTTCGGCCAGCGACGTGTCCGTCGCGATCAGGAAGTCCGCGCGCGCACGCTTGTCCGCGTCCGGCATCTGGCGTGCCAGGATGTCGGCAAACTTGGTCGGCGTCATGCCGGCGCGCGCCAGCACCCGCTCGGCCTGCATTGCGGCACGGGCGGAAACGACGATCGAGTAATCGATCGACCGGTCGCCCCCGGTCTCGAACAAAAGCGGGATGTCGAACAGGACAATGGGAGCATCGGCGTGGCGTGCCAGGAAAGCGGTCCGCTCCTGCGCGACCGCCGGATGGACGATCGCTTCCAGCCGACTGAGCGCCACGGGATCGCCGAACACATGCTCGCCCAGCCTCGCCCGATCCACGCCATCGGTGCCGGTGGAGCCGGGAAAGGCTGCCTCGATCGCCGGGACCAGCGCTCCGCCCGGGCGTTGCAGCGCGCGGACGGCAGCGTCGGCATCGAACACCGGCACGCCGGTATCGGCGAACATCGCCGCCACGGTCGACTTGCCCATGCCGATCGACCCGGTGAGACCCAGCTTGATCACGCGGCCAACACCGCGCGCAAGGCATCGTCGCGGTCCCTGGGCGGAGTGGCCCCGAAGAACAATTCGAATGCCAGCGCTGCCTGACCGATCAGCATCTCGAGCCCGTCGACCGTCGCCAGGCCCCGTGCGCGCGCTTGGGCGAGGAAGGGTGTTTCGAGCGGCGCGTAGACGATATCGTAGACGACCGCGTCATCGGGCTGGCCCGCTAGGTCGATGTCGAGCGGCGGCTGGCCGACCATGCCGAGCGGGCTCGCGTTGACGATCAGGGCGGCCGGCGGCAACACGCTTCCCAGCGCCATGACGTCGCCCGTCAATCCGAATGCCGCGAGCAGCGCCGCGCCGCGCAACGGATGACGATTGAGGATCGTCACTGGCCCTACCCGTCCGCGCGCCAGGGCGAACAGGATCGCGCGCGCCGCGCCCCCGGCGCCGATCACGACCACCGGCTTTCCGGCCAGATCGAGATCGACGATGGGCGCGACAAAACCCGCGGCATCGGTATTGGTCGCGATCAATGCGCCGTCCGCGCCGCGAAACACCGTATTTGCCGCGCCGATTGATCCCCGGACATCGCCCGGATCGGGGATCAGATCGAGTATGGCGACCTTGTGCGGGATGGTCACGTTGCAGCCGCGCCAGGCCGGATCGGCAATGCGATCGGTAATATAAGCGGAGAGTTGGTCGAGGCTGATTCGTTGCGCGTTATACTGGGCGTCGATCGCCAACGCCTCGAGCCAGAAGCGGTGGATAAGGGGCGATTTCGAATGAGCGATGGGATCGCCAATGACATCGGCATGGGTCATGACGTCGCCGATCCCCTCACCCGCAGATAGTCGATGACCGGCAATAGCGGCATGCCGAGAATGGTGAAGTGGCTGCCCTCGATCCCGGCGAACAGCTGGATGCCCGGGCCCTCGATCCGGTAGCAGCCGACGCACCCGGCGATCGCCGGCCATTCATGGTCAAGATAATCGTCGATGAACCTATCGGATAGCGGACGGACGGTCATGCGCGCTGATTCGACATGCCGCCAGACCGGCCGGCCCAATTCGGCGATCACCGCGGCGCTCCACAGGCGATGCACCGTGCCCGACATGCGGCGCAGGTGCTCGGCGGCCTGTTCTCGGCTGGTGGGCTTGTCCAGCAATGTCCCGTTGTCCAGCGCAACGATCGTGTCGCTGCCCAGCACCAGCGCAACGGGGTTCGCGGCCGAAACCTTAATGGCCTTCATCTCGGCGAGGATGTCGGCGATATCACGCGGCGGGCGGCCGGCCATCGCCGTCTTGATGCCGTCCTCGTCGATCCGCGCCGGCATCGTCTCGAAGGCGATGCCGGCCGCGTCGAGCATGGCGCGGCGCGATCCGCTCTCCGAGGCCAGGATCAGCCGCATCGTCTATTCGTCCGGCGGGATTTCGTCGACCAGAGCGATGATTGCCGCCGCGGTCTCCTCGATAGAGCGGCGGGTGACGTCGATCACCGGCCAGCCATTGTCGGCGAACATCCGCCGCGCATAGGCCACTTCCCGGACCACCGCCTCATGTTCGACATAGGACGTCTCGATCGCCTGGTTGAGCGACAGGAGCCGGTTGCGCCGTACCTGGATCAGCCGGTCGGCGCTGGTGGTCAGGCCGATCACCTTGGGATTGGACAGCGCGAATAGCGCGGCCGGCGGGGGGGATACTACCACGATGGGGATATTGGCGGTCTTGTACCCGCGATTGGCGAGATAGATCGAGGTAGGCGTCTTCGAGGTCCGCGAGACGCCCGCGAGGATGATGTCGGCCTCTTCCCATTCCTCAAAGCCCACGCCGTCGTCATGCGCGATCGTATATTGGATCGCCTCGACGCGCGCGAAATAGGCTGCATCCAGCACGTGCTGGCGTCCGGGGCGGGCCTTGGCCGCCTGTCCCAGCAAGGTGGACAGCGCATCGTTGACCGGGTCGAGCGGCGCGATGGCCGGCAGTCCCAGCGCGCCGCAACGATTTTCCAGCGACCGCCGCATCTCCCCCGAGACAAGGGTGAACAGCACCAGCCCGGGATTGTGCGCGATTTCCTGAAGGATCCGCTCCAGATGCGGTTCGCTCCGGACCATCGGCCAGAAGTGGCGGATCGTCTCGACCCCGTCATATTGGGCGAGCGCTGCCTTGGCGATGTTCTCCAGCGTCTCGCCCGTCGAATCCGACAACAGGTGAAGGTGCAACCGCATCTTGCTGGTCAAAAGCCTGTGGGAAACATGGGCGCAAGCGCTAGCGCAACCGGCCAGCGTCGCCAAGCGATGGACGAACGTGGACAATGCAGGCGGTCGTCCACAGCGCGATCCCGTCCTCGGGTTTCCATGTACAGGCTGTGGATTGCGTTAACCGCCAGCTGCGCGCCCTTGGCGCCGGGTGGCCCAGTCGTCCCGGTGGTGTTGGCATTTGCGGGGCAATTGCATAAGCCACGCTATGCACCGGCCAATCATCACAACAACCTTTCTAGATTCTTAATCATATGCCTATTGCGACGGGTATTACCGCGACCACCAAGCCGCTGCTCGCAACATTGAGTGGTCAGCGACAATCCGTGCCTCCGGTCTGGTTGATGCGCCAGGCGGGACGTTATCTTCCCGAATATCGTGCGTTGCGCGCGGACAAGGGCGGATTCCTGGCGCTGGCGACCGATCCCGAAGCGGCGGCTGAGGTGACGTTGCAGCCGGTCCGGCGGTTCGGGTTCGATGCCGCGATCCTTTTTTCCGACATCCTGATGGTGCCCTGGGCGATGGGCCAGACGCTGACCTTCGGGGCGGGCGAAGGGCCGCGGCTTAGCCCGGCACTCGCCGACCACGATCTGCGGTCGCTGACGCCGGTTCCCGAACGGCTTGACGCGGTTTATGAGACGGTCCGGCGGGCTGCCGCAATGCTGGACGGGGAGACCACTTTCCTGGGCTTTGCCGGCAGCCCGTGGACCGTCGCCACCTATATGGTCGCCGGCGAAGGCAGCAGGGACCAGGCGACCGCCCGCCGGCTGGCCTATCATGATCCGGCGGCGTTCGCCGACGTCCTGCAGGCGATCGCCGCGCAGACCGTGGAATATCTTGCCCGTCAGGTTGCGGCGGGGGTGGAGGCGGTGCAGTTGTTCGACAGCTGGGCGGGCAGCCTGTCACCCGAACAGTTCGAGACCTGTGTCGTCCAACCCAATGCATGGATCGTCGGCGAATTGCGTCGGCGCTGTCCCGGCGTGCCGATAATCGGTTTCCCCAAGGGGACCGGCGGCAAGCTGCTGCGGTATGTCGAGGGCACCGGGGTCGATGCGATCGGGCTGGACGAGACGGTCGATCCGGTGTGGGCGGCACGTGAACTGCCCGCCGGACTGCCGGTCCAGGGCAATGTCGATCCGTTGGCCCTGGTCACCGGCGGTGACGCGCTCGACCGGGCGGTAGACTGTGTGATCGCGGCCTTCGCCGATCGGCCGCATATCGTCAATCTCGGCCATGGCATCCTCCCGGACACGCCCATCGCCAATGTCGACCGCCTGCTGGCACGGGTTCGCGCCGCATGATCGGGTTTCTGGGCAGCGCCTATCTGTGGGTGAAGGCGGCGCACCTCATCTTCGTGATCTTCTGGATGGCGGGGCTCTTCATCCTGCCGCGTTATCTGGTGCATCACCAGGAAGCATTGGGGACGATCGAGGCGGCAAAGTGGACCGAACGCGAGAAGAAGCTGCGCCGCGTGATCCTGACGCCCTCGATGATCATCGTCTGGCTGCTCGGCGTGGCGCTGGCGATCCATCTCGGACTGCTCGATGGTCAACCCGGGCTGGGCTGGCTCCATGCCAAGATCGCGCTGGTGCTGCTCTTGACCGGATATCATGCCTGGATGCTGGCCTATGCGCGGCGATTGGAACTCGGGGACGCGTGGTTGAGCGATCGCCGTTTGCGGCTGCTCAACGAATTGCCGGCGTTGTTCGTGGCGCTGATCGTCATCCTGGTGATCGTCCGCCCGTTCTGACGCGTCTTGACTTGAACGAGCGGCATCCATAAGTCGTTGGCAGAGGCATGGCGTTCCGATCCTCGGCGGCGCTTCCTTCCCTCCCCTCCGGCATCGTCGCGATCATCCGCAGACCGACGCTCGAACATCCCCCCGATCTCTCCGGACGCCACAGATGCATCTCAAGGACTTGAAGAAGAAACCGCCTGCCGAACTGGTCGCGATGGCCGAGGAGCTGGGCGTTGAAGGCGCGTCGACGATGCGCAAGCAGGATCTGATGTTCGCCATCCTCAAGGAACAGGCGGAGGATGGCGAGCAGATCATGGGGCTCGGCACGATCGAGGTGCTGCCCGACGGCTTCGGTTTCCTGCGCAGTCCGGAGGCCAATTACCTCGCGGGCCCCGACGACATCTATATTTCCCCCAATCAGGTCCGCAAGTTCGGGCTGCGTACCGGTGACACCGTCGAGGGCGAGATACGCGGGCCGAAGGATGGCGAGCGCTATTTCGCGCTGGTCCGGCTGACCTCGGTCAATTTCGACGATCCCGATGTCGTCCGCCACCGCGTCAACTTCGACAATCTGACGCCGCTCTATCCCGAACAGAAGCTGACGCTCGATCCGGCGGATCCGACGATGAAGGACAAGTCGGCACGAATCATCGACATCATCTCGCCCCAGGGCAAGGGTCAGCGCACGCTGATCGTCGCTCCCCCGCGCGTCGGCAAGACGGTGATGCTCCAGAACATCGCCAAGGCGATCACCGACAACCATCCCGAAGTGTTCCTGATCGTGCTGCTGATCGACGAGCGGCCCGAGGAAGTCACCGACATGCAGCGCAGCGTGAAGGGCGAGGTGGTCAGCTCGACCTTCGACGAGCCGGCGCAGCGCCACGTTCAGGTCGCCGAGATGGTGATCGAGAAAGCCAAGCGGCTGGTCGAGCACAAGAAGGATGTCGTGATCCTGCTCGATTCGATCACGCGTCTGGGCCGTGCCTACAATACGGTCGTGCCGTCGTCGGGCAAGGTGCTGACCGGCGGTGTCGATGCCAATGCGCTCCAGCGGCCCAAACGCTTCTTCGGCGCTGCGCGCAATATCGAGGAGGGAGGCTCGCTTTCGATCATCGCCACCGCGCTGATCGATACCGGCAGCCGGATGGACGAAGTGATCTTCGAGGAGTTCAAGGGCACGGGCAATTCGGAGATCGTGCTGGATCGCAAGGTTGCCGACAAGCGCATCTTCCCGGCGCTCGATGTCGCGAAGTCCGGCACGCGCAAGGACGAGTTGCTCGTTGAAAAAGCGAAGCTCAGCAAGATGTGGGTGTTGCGGCGCATACTCATGCAAATGGGCACCACCGACGCGATGGAATTCCTGCTCGACAAGATGAAGGATTCCAAGACCAACGAGAATTTCTTCGACAGCATGAATCAATAGGCATCGGTGCGTGGCGGCGTAATGGACTTTTCCGACGTTTTCACCGCCGCAGGGCTCGCTGCGCTGGGCCAGGTCATCATGATCGACCTGATGCTGGCGGGCGACAATATCGTCGTGCTGGGCACGCTGGCCGCCGGATTGCCGGACAAGGACCGCAAGCGCGTGCTGACGATCGGCGTGGCGGTCGCATTGGTCTTCCTCGTCATCTTCGCCTGGTTCGCGACGATGCTGCTGCATGTCGTGGGCCTGCTGTTTGCCGGTGGCATCCTGTTGCTCTGGGTGGCGTGGAAATTATTCCGCGAACTCGGCCAGGCGCGGGCGCATCGTCGGTCGGGCGAATCGGCCGAGGCCCCGACCGCCAAGAAGACGAAGAGCTTTGCCAAGGCGGCGATACAGGTCGCGCTGGCGGATCTGTCCATGAGCCTCGACAACGTGCTTGCCGTGGCGGGCGCGGCGCGCGACCATCCGGTGGTTCTGCTGTTCGGCCTGGCGCTGTCGGTGACCCTGATGGCGGTCGCCGCCAATCTGATCGCGCGGCTGATCGAGCGTTACCATTGGATCGCCTATCTCGGCCTGGTGGTGATCCTGTACGTCGCGGGATCGATGATCCATCAAGGCATCGTAGATCCGAAGATCGGGCTGGGCCAATTGCTCTGAGGCATCGACCGACAGGCGTTGCGATCGGCTGGGGATCGGGCGCATACGGGCATCAGGGCGGCAGCGGCGAGCGGGAGTCTGGCATGAAGATAAACGTCGAGGTGGACTGCACGCCGGAAGAGGCGCGCCGCGCGATGGGACTGCCCGATTTCACCCCGGTGCATGAAAAATATGTCGCGATGCTGACCGACGCCTTCGACAAGGGAGGGGTCAAGCCCGAGGTGCTCGAGTCGATGATGAACAGCTGGTCCCCGATGGGCGAGGCTGGCATGACGTTCTGGCGGCGGATGTTCGAGAATGCCGGCCGCCCGGGCAGCTGATCTGCCGGTACGTTGACGAGCACCATCTTCGCCACCTCGACCGGGCTGCCCCCCGCGGCGATCGCCATCATTCGGGTCAGCGGCCCGGCGGCGTTCGCGGCGGCGCAACGGCTTGTACGGTCATTGCCCGAACCGCGGCGTGCGGCGGTCCGTACCGTGCGCGACGCCGATGGCGAAATGCTCGACCGTGCGATGCTGCTCGTGTTTCCCGCTCCGGTGACCGCGACGGGGGAGGATGTCGTCGAGTTTCACGTCCATGGCGGCCGCGCCGTCGTTTCTGCGATCGAAGCCGCCTTGGGATCGCTGCCGGGCCTGCGTCGCGCCGGGCCTGGCGAGTTCACGCGCCGCGCCCTGGAAAATGGCAGGATCGACCTGGCCGAGGCGGAGGGGCTGGCTGACCTGCTCGCAGCGGAGACCGACCTTCAACGCAGGGCGGCATTGGCGATGGTCGATGGCTCGCTGTCAGGCAGGGTGGATGGGTGGCGACGTGCCCTTCTATCGGCGGCGGCGACGCTGGAGGCGGCGTTCGACTTTGGCGATGAACTCGATGTCGCAGCGGGGCCCGAGACGATCGACCACGCTAGGATCGCTGCAGGCGATGTTCGCGTCGCGATGGAGCTTGCCCTGGCCGAGCCGCCTGTCGAACGGCTGCGTGACGGTATTCGCGTCGTGCTCGCTGGCCCGCCCAATAGCGGCAAATCGACCTTGTTCAACCGGCTCGCCGGACGCGATGCCGCGATAATATCGCCGATTCCGGGCACTACGCGCGACAGGATCGAAGCGCCTGTCGCGCGTGATGGCATCCCGTTCGTTCTGATCGATACCGCTGGCCTGCGCGATGCCACGGACGATATCATCGAACGGAGCGGGATCGAACGGACCGGCCGGGCGATGGACGATGCCGATATCGTTCTCTGGCTGGGAGACGATAGCCCGCCAGTCGACCGCGCCATCTGGATTCATGCGCGCGCGGACCTGGCCTGGCGCCAGGATGTTCCGGCAGGCCGGATGATTGCCGTGGCAGATACTGATCCTGCCTCTGCCGAAGGATTGTGGCAGGTGCTGGCGGCGCACGCTGCTTCCATTATCCCCCGTCCCGGCGACGCAATGCTCAACCGCCGTCAGCGCGAGCATGTCGGCTATGCCGTTGCGGCTTTGCACCGCGTCGATGACGCAGACGAGCTGATCGTCGCCGAAATGCTGCGTTCGGCGTATATGGCGCTTGGCCGCATCAACGGTAATCATGATGTTGAAGTAATGCTTGATGTGCTGTTCAGCCGGTTCTGCATAGGAAAATGATGTTTCACGTGAAACGTCGCGCTGGGTGTAATATGGTTGATATAGATGTCCTGGTGATTGGTGGCGGCCATGCGGGGGTCGAGGCCGCCGCAGCTGCCGCCCGCCGCGGAGCAACGGTTGCGCTCGTCACCTTTGCTCGTGGCAATATCGGGGCGATGTCGTGCAACCCCAGCATTGGCGGTCTGGGCAAGGGCCATCTGGTACGTGAGGTTGACGCCTGCGATGGTTTGATGGCGCGCGCGGCGGATGCGGCAGCTATCCATTATCGCATGCTCAACCGCAGCAAGGGTGCCGCCGTGCGCGGACCCCGTGTCCAGGCCGATCGCCGGCGCTTTAGTCGGGCGATCCAGCAGGAAGTTGACGCTTCGGGCATAAGGATCATCGAAGGCGAGGTAATCGAGCTGGTAGAACACTGCGGCGAAATCACCGGTGTCAGATTGGCGGCGAGGGACATCGTCGCGGCACGAGCAGTCGTTCTGGCCACCGGCACCTTCTTAGGCGCCCGGATGTTTCGCGGTGCCGAACGGATGGATGGCGGCAGGATCGGCGAACGCGCTGCTACCGAGCTCGCGCGTCAACTCGAATCCTGGGCGTTGCCAATGGCCAGGATGAAGACCGGCACCCCCCCGCGCCTTGACGGCCGATCAATCGATTGGGCGCGCATTACCCGCCAGCCTGGCGACGCCGAGCCATGGACCATGTCGCCGATGACGCGTGGCGGTCGCGTGCTGCCGCAATTATGGTGCGGTATCACCAGCACGACCAACGAGGGTCATGACGTCATTCGTCAGGCGCTCGATCGTTCTCCTATGTTCGACGGTGCGATCAGGGGTACGGGCCCACGCTATTGTCCGTCGATCGAGGACAAGGTGCACCGTTTCGGCGACCGCGACGGTCATCAGCTGTTCCTGGAACCCGAGGGGTTGGACGATTGGACGATCTACCCCAACGGCATCTCCACATCACTGCCGAGCGACATACAGGAGAGGCTGGTTCATTCGATACCGGGGCTAAGCGGGGCAAGGATCACCGCTCATGGTTATGCCGTGGAATATGACCATGTCGATCCCCGCGCTCTGGATCATGCCCTCGCAATGCGCTCTGTCCGTGGACTTTACTGCGCGGGTCAGATCAACGGCACCACCGGCTATGAAGAAGCCGCTGCGCAGGGTCTCGTCGCCGGTGCCAATGCGGCGGCTAGTGCGCTGAACTTGGCGGCATTCATTCCTGATCGGCAGTCGAGCTATATCGGCGTCCTGATCGACGATCTGGTGCTGCAAGGCGTCAGCGAGCCGTACCGCATGCTTACCGCGCGCGCCGAATATCGTTTGCGGCTGCGCTCCGACAATGCGGAGACGCGCCTGTGGGGGGTCGCCGAGGCGGCCGGCTTGCTCGGTCAGGAACGACGCGAGCACTTGCATCGGCGTGCGCAGCAGCGGGAGAGCGCCACGACGGTGCTTGACACCCCGATCAGTGCAAGCATGTTGCAGGAAAGGGGCGCGGCGATCGGCCATGACGGGGTAATACGCCGGGCGGTCGAGTGGCTGGGGTTCCCTGGAGTGGAAATGCGTCATGTCGTGCCGAAACTGGACGAGGCGATCGATGCCGGACTGATGGCCGAAATCGTCGAAGATGCCCGCTATGCTCCCTATGTCGAGCGCCAGCGCAGGGAAGTCGACGAATCGCGCAAGCAGGAGCAGATGGCCTTGCCCCCGCTCGATTTCGCTCGCATCCCCGGCCTGTCGGCCGAGATGGTCGAGCGACTGAATGCTGCCCGGCCCGAATCGCTGGGGGCTGCCGGCCGCATTCGCGGCATCACCCCGGCCGCGTTGACCGCGATCCTGCTCGCCGCGCGCCGGATCACGGCGTGACGGAACAGGAAGCGGTAAATTGGGTAGGAGCGCGATACGATGACGATGTCGTGAACCGATTACAGGGCTTTGTCAGCCTGGTAAGCGGAGAATCGGCGAGGCAGAACCTCGTTGCCCGATCGACGATCGACCGTATATGGCTGCGCCATATCGTAGATTCGCTTCAGCTTCATCCGCTGGGCACGGGCAACAAATGGCTCGATATAGGTTCGGGTGCGGGCTTTCCCGGCATGGCCCTGGCGATCGCGCATCCCGACATTACGTACCTGCTGATCGAACCAAGGCGAAAGCGGGCCGACTTCCTTATTATTGTCGCAACCTCCCTGGCCCTCAAAAACGTCAAGGTCATATGCGCGAGGATAGAGAAAATTGCCGAACCGATGACAACGATAACGGCGCGGGCCGTGGCGGCAATCGATCACGTCTTTCGGGACTCGATCAGATGCGCCGATAACCACACAATGTGGGTGCTGCCAAAAGGGCGCTCGGCTGAAGAGGAGGTGGCGCATGCCCGACAACGGTGGCATGGTGTGTTTCACGTGGAACAGAGCATCACCGACCCGACCTCGCAAATCGTGATCGCCAGCAAGGTAAGGCTTCATGAACGTCATCGCGATCGCTAATCAGAAAGGCGGCGTCGGTAAGACGACGACGGCGATCAACCTGGGGACGGCGCTAGCCGCGATCGGCAATCGCGTGTTGATCATCGATATAGATCCTCAGGGAAATGCCTCGACCGGCTTGGGTATCCGTCGCAGCGACAGGATCAGGACAAGCTACGACGTGTTGGTTGGCGATACTGCCATCGAGGAGGCGATCCTTCCGACGACCATACCCAGGCTGGATATCATGCCGGCAACCGTCGATCTGTCCGGAGCGGAGATCGAATTGGTCGATTACGACCAGCGCACCCATCGCCTGACACAGGCGCTGGCTGTGACGAAGGCCCGATGGGAGGTGATTCTGATAGATTGCCCACCGTCATTGGGCTTGCTGACCATCAATGCCATGGTTGCGGCTAATTCCCTCCTGGTTCCCTTGCAATGCGAGTTCTTTGCTCTGGAGGGACTGAGCCAGTTGCTCAGTACCGTCGAACGCATCCGGGCTCGATTCAACCCGGGTCTCGCCATTATCGGCGTCGCGTTGACGATGTACGATCGCCGTAATCGCCTGACCGATCAGGTGTCGGCCGATGTTCGAGCCGTATTGGGTAAGGTGGTGTTTGACACGGTCATACCGCGCAACGTTCGCTTGTCAGAAGCGCCCAGTCATGGGATTCCGGCGCTGATCTACGACCATCGCTGTTCCGGTTCCCAAGCCTATATGGCCTTGGCCAGCGAACTCATCCCCCGACTTTCGGAGCGTGCAGTCGCCGCATGAACGATCCCATCCTTCTCAAGCGCATCGCGCGGCCCGCCGGACTTGGTCGCGGGCTTAACGCCCTGCTAGGTGATATCGTCCGCGAGCCGGAAGGCCCCGACGGCGAAACTATGGAGGGCATCCGGATGATGGCCGTTGGGGCATTGACGCCGCAACCGGGCCAGCCCCGGCGGGCGTTCGACGATGCGGCGCTGGAGGAACTCGCGCGGTCGATTGCGGCGCGCGGCATGCTCCAGCCGATCGTGGTTCGTCCGATGGGCAAGACCTTTCAGATCGTCGCTGGCGAACGGCGATGGCGTGCGGCTCAAAAGGCGCATCTGCATGAGGTTCCCGTAATCGTCCACAATCTCGACGATGCCGAGACTTTCGAAATTGCGCTGCTCGAAAACATCCAGCGCCAGGATCTTACCGCGATCGAGGAAGCGGATGCCTATAAAAGGCTGATCGACGAGTTCGGCCATACCCAGGAAGCTTTGGCTAAGCTGGTCCACAAATCGCGCAGTCATATCGCTAATTTGTTGAGGTTATTGGAATTACCCCGGACAGTCCAAATGCTGCTGGCCGAGGGCAGGCTGGATATGGGTCATGCCCGCGCGCTGATCGGTGCCCCCGATGTCGAGCGGCTGGCCAATGACGTGGTCGCCCGCGGCCTCTCCGTACGAGAGACCGAGCGACTGGCGCGCCAAGCCAAGGCGCCGGCGGGCAACGAATCGGCCAGGAAGCGTGGGGGAAGCGCGGTCGACGCCGATATCGCCGCGCTTGAACGCCAGCTGGCCGATCTCATCGGGCTGTCCGTCAGGATCAGCCACGCCGACCAGGGCGGCAGCGTGTCGATCAGCTATTCGACGATCGACCAGCTCGACATGATCTGCCAGCGGTTGACCGGCGAGCCGATCTGACGTGCCATGGCATAAACGACTGGCTGCATCGCCCCACCGGTACCGGTCATTTTTCGCCGAACGAGCCGGTGCGCCAGAGCAAGGTGATCGATACGCGCCGGTTGCGCGGGTCGGCGGGGTTGGCCTCGATCATCGGCTCGCGGTCGGCGACGCCTTCGATGCGGTAGAAGCGCGCCTCGGGAATGCCGCCCGTCGCCAGCCGACGCCTGGTCGCTTCCGCCCGACCCGACGACAGCATCCAATTGTTCATGTCGAGCGGGTTGCCATAGCCCAGGCTGTCGGTATGCCCGCGGATCATGATCGGGTTCTGCATGCCCGCGATCGATGTCGCGATCATGCCGATCAGCGTGTCGGCCTCGACGACCAACTGGGTCGTGCCCAGCGCGAACATCGAATAATCGGCGTCGTCGACCAGATCGATGCGCATGCCGTCGCGGGTCTGGATGAAACGAACGTGGTTGGCCAGTTTGGCCATCTTTGACGATGCCATGGCCGCTTCGACCTGGCGTTTCATCGCGTCGAAGTTCTTGCGGTCTTCCTCGATCAGCGACTGGTTCTTGAGCGATCCCTTCTGCCCCGACCCGACCTGCGTGCCGCCGGTTGCGCCGATCGGAACGGTCATCGACCGCGTACCGGTCTGCGCCGCACGGTTGGGGTAATTGTCCTTGTCCGTGATCGATGACCCGCCGAAGATGCCATTCGACCCAGCACTGTTCTGCTTGAGTTCGACCAGGGTCGGCGCGAAATAATCGGCCAGCGCCTTGCGCTGCTTTTCGGTCGTGGCGCCCAGGATCCACAACAACAGGAAGAACGCCATCATTGCCGTCACGAAATCGGCATAGGCGACCTTCCACGCGCCGCCGTGATGGCCGCCGTGCCCTTTGACATAGACCTTCTTGTAGATGATCCGGGGCGGCTGGTTGGTGCCGTGCGGCGCGCGGGCGGCCATGCTTATTTACCCCGCAAGCCGTCGAACACCTCGGCAAAGCCCGGCTGGTTCGAATGCGCAATGCCCGACCTGGCCGCTTCGATCACCAGCGGCTGCGGATGACCGTGGAGCGAGGCGATGATGATCTGCTTGACCGTGTGATAGATCGCCCCGTCGGCGTCGATTACCTGCTGGAGGCGCCCGGCGAGCGGCGCGACTATGCCATAAGCGAGCAGCACGCCCATGAACGTGCCAACCAGCGCCGATCCGATCATTGCGCCGAGAATCGACGGTGGCTTGTCGATCGACCCCATCGTTTTGACGACGCCGAGCACCGCAGCGACAATGCCCAGCGCTGGCAAGGCATCGCCCAGCGACTGCAGCGTGGTCTGCGGTCCTTGCACCTCGTGATGATGCGTCTTGATCGCGTTATCCATGACCTCCTCGACGGCATGCACATCCAGCGTGCCCGACGAGATGACGACGAGGCGTAGGGTGTCGGCGATTAGATTTATCAAGGTGCGGTCGGCGAGCAAACGCGGGTATTCGGCGAATATCGCGGACGATTTCGGGTCTTCGACATGCGGTTCGAGCGCAATCGGCCCGTCCATGCGCAGCATCTTCATCAGCTTCGACACCAGGAAGATGACGTCGAGATAGTCCTGCTTCTTGTATCTCGGGCCCTTGAGCACCTTGGCCAGGCCGCCGCCCAGCGCCTTCAATTCCTTCATGGAATTGCCGATGATCAGCGCGCCCGCGGCGGCGCCGCCGATGATCAGCATCTCGTGCGGGATGGCCTCCAATACCGGGCCGAGCGCGCCGCCGGTGATGGCGAATCCGCCGAACACCATCGCGAGCAGGACGACAAGGCCGATCACCGGAAACATTGCGCGCATCACCCCCTGGCGGCCTCAACCGGATAACGACCGGTCGCACCGATGGTTAATCCGCTTTGGTGGCCAATCGGTTAAGCCGCGCCGCGCTTTCGTGCCGATCGCCGCGCGTCAGCGCAGATAGTTGAACAGCGACAGCCCGGTCAGCTTGGTGAAGCTCGCCTGGGTCGCCTGCAGGATGGTCATCGTCTTCTGCAATTCGGTGATCGCGGCGGTGACGTCGGTGTCCTCCAGCGACGATCGGCGGGCCTCGCGATCGGTGGCGACGTTCGCCGTCGTCGATTGCAGCAGATCGAGCCGCGCGCCGCGCGCGCCGACCGAGGCCTGGAGCGCGGTGACCTGTTCGTCGGCAATGCCGATCTTGTCGGCGGCGGCGCCGATCGCATCGCCGTCGGGATTGGCGGTGCGCAGCATGGCGGCAAGCGCCGTTATCGTGCTCAGGATGTCGCCGCCATCGGCGGTGAAGATCCGGGCCGCCGATTCGCCGGGCTGGACACTGCTGCCCGTGCCCACCGGGATCGTCGCCGGCGCGGTGGCGGCAAAGGCGAAGCTGCCGTCCGGATTGCGGGTCACGGCGTCGCCCTCGCCGCCGGTGAAGATCGCGGTGCCGCGCGCGTCCCTGGCGTTCGCCGCGCTGACCATGTCGGCCACGATCTCGTCGAGCTGACCGGCGATGACCTTCAGATTGTCGTTGCTCAGCGTCCCGCTGTTCGCCTGGATCGCCAGCTCGCGGGCGCGTTGCAGCTGGCTGCCGATCGACGCGAGCGACGAGCCCGCCTGGGACAGCGTCGCCTGCGCCAGCTTGGTGTTGGTCGCATAGGCCGCATCGTCGGCGGTATCGCGGGCGATCCCCTGCAACTCGCGCCAGGCGACGGGATCGTCGGCGGTAGCCGCCAGCCGCTTGCCGGTCGCGACCTGCGCCTGCAACGTATCGGCGCGCGTCGACAGCGCGTCCATCCGCGCCGCCGATCGATCGTAGAAGAGGTTGGTGCCGAGCGGGGTCATCAGCGGATATCCAGGATCGTCTGCAGCGTGTCGCGCGCGACCTGGATCACGCGGCTCGACGCCGAATAGGCCTGCTGGAAGCGGACAAGATCGACCGCCTCGTCGTCCAGATTGACCCCAGACACCTGGTCGCGCGCGGCGACGGCATTGTCGCGGATCGTCGTCTGCGCCTCGGCCACCGCCCTGCGCTGGGCGAGCGCGGCGCCGTTGGCCGCGGTCAGGTCGGCCGCCCTGGTCTCGAACCCGCCGGTGCGCAGCGTCGCCAGGTTCGCCAAATTGCCGTTGTCGCGATTGCCCCCGCCGACCTTGGCGGCGGCGATGCCGCGCGGATCCTCAAGCGCCAGCGATACCGCCGCGGTGCCTTGACCGCGCGCGAACAAGGCGGCGCCCGCCATATTGTCCAGGTCGCGGCCCTGCGCCTGCACGGCATTCACGCCATTGACGAAATTCTGCGCGAGCTGCTCGATCGCGCCCCGCGCATCGGCGACGCGCTGCACCCCGTCGGCGATCCCGGCAAGCGCGCCGCCGGTCGGCGACACCAGGCGCTGTTCGGCGCCGGTCGTCGCGACGAAGGCGGCGGAGCCGTCGACATTGCGGGCATAGCTGACGGTCGCGAAGGAACTGCCGTCGACCAGGGTGGCGCCCCCGCCGGTGACCGTCGCGCGGCCCTGGCTGTCGAGGGTCACGCCCATGTCGGTCAGCGCGCTCATCTGTTCGAGCAGCTGGTCGCGCTGGTCGGCCAGCGCCGCCGCGCCCGCCGTGTCGGGTACGGCGCGCGCGAGCTTGTCGTTCAGTTTGGCCAGCGCGGCGGTCAACCCGTTGAGCGTGGCAACCGCGTCGTTCGCGCCGGCGTCGGCATCGGCCGCGACGCGGTCGAGCGCCGCGCCGGTCGCGGTAAACGCAGTGGCGGTGCCCGACGCCGCCTCCAGCATCGCCGATCGCGGCGCCAGCGACGAGGGATCGGCCGACAGCGTGACGGCGGCGGTGAAAAATCCGGTGATCCGGCTGCCCAGCTGGCTGCCCGACAGCGCGCCGTCGATCCGGTCCAGCCAGGACAGGCTGGCCTGGGTCTTGGCCAGGTCCGCGCCGGTCGCGCGTACCTCGCCGGACAGATAGCGGTCGGCGGAGCGGCCGATGCCGCTGGCCAGGACGCCCATCCCCCCGGCGATCACGTTGCTGGTCAGCCCGCCGGTCGCAGTGACGTCGGTCAGCGTCGTGGTGCGCCTGGAATAGCCGGCATTGCCGACATTGGCGATGTTCTCCGACGTCGTGTTCAGCGCGTTCTGATACGCGCGCACGCCGCTCGCCCCGATCGCCAGCATGTCGCTCACGGCGTGGCGCTCTTACCGGGCGCGGTCGCCGCCGCCGTCGTGCCGGGCTGCAGATCGGGCTGCGCGCGGGACAGGAAGTCGATCATTGCCTTGCCGATCCCGATCGGCTGGTGCGCGGCCATGGTCTCGGCGACCTGCTTGTCCTGCATCTCGCGAAACGTGTCCTGTTCCTTCGAGTCGAACAGGGCGTCGCCCAGTTTTGCCTGGCGCATCGACTTGAGCATCATGCCGATGAACACGCTTTCGAATTGCTCGCCCGCCTTTTTCAGGTTGGCGCGCGACGCCAGCCTGCTCGTGTCGGTCGATATGCCGCTGGTCGGCTGTACCGGGGCGGGGATGTCGGTCACAGGATTATCAGGTCCGCCTTCAGCGCGCCGGCTTCCTTCAAGGCTTCCAGGATGGCGACCAGGTCGGCGGGCGACGCGCCGATCGCGTTGATCGCCTTGACCACGTCGGCCAGCTTGGGTCCGGGCGCGAACAGGAACATCGGTCGTTTTTCCTCATCGACGGTAACGCCGCTCTTCTGCTCGTTAGCCGTCTGACCGTTACTGAATGGTTGCGGCTGGACGACGCGTTGCTGTTCGTCGATCCTAACCGTCAGCTTGCCGTGGGTGATCGCCGCGGGCCCGACCCGTACCGAGGAATTGATTACCACGGTGCCGGTGCGGGCGTTGACGATGACGCGCGCGGGCGGCTCGGCCGAAATGACCGTCAGATTCTCTATCTCGCTCATCAGCGTGGCGCGAACGTCTGCGCCGGCGGGTGCTGCGACGCGGATCGACACGCCGTCGACCGCATCCGCGGTGCCGCCGCCGAAGCGCTGGTTGATCGCCACCGCGACATTCTGCGCGGTGGTGAAATCCGACCGCGCCAGGTTGAAGGTCAGCGACGGCGCGGTATCGAAGCCGGTGGCGACCGCGCGCTCGACCGTGGCGCCTTCCGGAATACGGCCCGACGACGGGACGTTGACGATCACCGACGATCCGTCCTTGCCCTCGACCCCCAGCCCGCCGACCGCCAGATTGCCCTGCGCCATCGCATAGATCTGGCCGTCGGCGCCGACCAGCGGGGTCAGGATCAGCGCCCCGCCGCGCAGGCTCTTGGCCTTGCCCATCGAGGCGACGGTGATGTCGATCTTCTGCCCCGGCTTGGCAAAGGGCGGCAGGTCGGCGGTGATGATCACCACTGCCGCATTCTTCAGCCCCGGGTTGATCCCGGCCGGCAGCTGCAGCCCGAACCGGCTGGTCACCGCCTTCATCGACTGGATGGTATATTCGAGGTTGTCGTCGCCGGTGCCGGCCAGGCCGACGACGATGCCATAACCGGTCAGCTGGTTCGACCGGATACCCTGGAACGTGCCCAGGTCCTTGATGCGGTCGGCCGAGGCCGGAGTCGCGGCCAGACAGGCGGCGAGGACGGCGAGCAGCAAGCGGATCATGGCGGCAATGCTCATCGGAACGGGCCTCATCAGAACGGGCTGATCACGGAGAAGAACCGGCCCAGCCACCCCTGGCGGCTGGCGCGGGCGACATCCCCCTTGCCGGTATAGGCGATGCGGGCGTCGGCGACGCGGGTCGACAGCACGCGGTTGTCGGCGCTGATGTCGGCGGTGCGGACGATGCCCTTGATCTGGACGAATTCGTCGCCGCGGTTCAGCGTCACCCGTTTCTGGCCCTGCACCAGCATGGTGCCGTTGGGGTACACTTCGGCGACCGTGACCGAGACCTCGCCCGACAGCGAATTGGCCTGGTCGGTGGCGCCCTGGCCGGAGAATCTGCGCGTGCCGCTGGCGCTCGCGTCGCTGCCCTTGAACAGCGACAGCGCGCCGGTGGCGGGCGGGGTAAGCGAAAGGTCGCCGCTCGAATCGAGCTTCGAGCCGGCCGATTTGGACGCCGCGGTGCGCTCGACCAGCACGATCGTCAGCGGATCGCCCACCCGGCGCGCGCGCTGGCCTTCATAGAGCGCGGCATAGCCGTCGCTGGCCTGGAAGATGCCGCCATTGGCGGGCGCCGGCGGCGCCGGTCGCGGCGGCGGCGCGGCGGAAAAGTCCTCGCGCAGCTTTTTCTTGCCGAACAGGCCGGCATGCGCGGGCGCGCCCGCCGCAACGACGAGCCCGGCCGCGACCAGGACGGACAGGAGCGGAGAAAGCGGACGCATCAGATGTTCTGGTTGACATATTTGAGCATGTCGTCGGTCGCCGAGATCATCTTGGAATTGACCTCATAGGCGCGCTGCGTCTCGATCATGTCGACCAGTTCCTCGACGACGTTGACGTTGGACGCCTCCAGCATGCCCTGGCGGATCGTGCCGCGGCCGTCCTGGCCCGGAATGCCCAGATTGGCGGCGCCCGACGCCGCGGTTTCGGCCAGGTAATTGTCGCCGGTCGACTGCAGTCCGGCGGCGTTGGCGAAGCTGGCGACCTGGATCTGGCCGAGTGCCGCGGGTTCGGTCTGCCCCGCGACCGTCGCCGATACGGTGCCGTCGCCGCCGACGGTGATCGCGGTGGTGCCCTGGGGCACGGTGATGCCGGGCATCACCTGATAGCCTTCGCTGGTGACCAGCAGGCCCTCCGGGCTGCGCGAGAAATTGCCGGCGCGGGTATAGCCCAGCTTGCCGCCGGGCAGCTGGACCTGGAAATAGCCGTCGCCGTCCAGCGCCATGTCGAGGCTGTTCCCGGTGGTCTGCATCGACCCCTGGGTATCGACCCGCGCCGTTCCCTGGATGCGGACGCCGGTGCCGAGATTCAACCCGGTGGCGTATTTGGACTCGCTGGACGATTGCGCGCCGGCGGCGGTGATCGTCTGGTACGACAGCGTCGCGAACGATGCGCGGTCGCGTTTGTAGCCGGTGGTGTTGACGTTCGCCAGGTTGTTCGAGATCACCCGCATCCGCATGTCCTGGGCATCCAGGCCGGTGCGGGCGATGTGCATCGCTGCGCTGCTCATTTCATTCTGCTCCTCAGCTCGGCATCCGCATCAACGATGCGGCGCTTTCGTCCATGTCCTTGGCCGACTTCATCAGATTGGCCTGCACTTCGTAGCTGCGCTGGTTCTCGATCATGTCGACCAGGGCCTGGGTCAGGTTGACGTTCGACTGTTCCAGCATGCCCGTCTCGCAGGTCGCGTCGAGATCCTGCGGCAACACGCCGCCGCCCTTCACGCGCACCAGATTGTCGAGGCCCTTGACCGTTTGCGACCCCTTGGCGTCGGCGAACTTGATGCGATCGACGACCTGCGGGCTCTGGGCGTCGCCGCCCGCCGCCACGATCGAGATCGTGCCGTCGCCGGCGACCGAGATCGACTGTGCGGGGGGCACGGTGATCGGTGCGCCGCCCGCCCCCATCACCGCGAAACCGTCGCCCGTCTCGAGCACGCCGGTGGCGGAGATGCGGAGGTCGCCGCGGCGCGTATAGGCCTCGGTGCCGTCGCTCGCCTGGACCGCCAGCCATTGCGTGCCGGGCAGCGCGATGTCGAGGGTGCGGCCGGTCGACACCAGCGCGCCGGCGGTGCGGTCGAAGTCGAGCACTTCCTCCGACGCCGGCTGGCGACTGTCGAGCGAGCCGCCGCCGCCGTCCACGACCAGGCTGTCGAAATTGACCCGTTCGGCGCGAAAGCCGATCGTCGATGCGTTGGCCATGTTGTTGGCGATGGCCGCCTGTGCCGCCATGTGACTCTTCAGCCCCGACGCCGCGGTGAAGATCAGCTTGTCCATCTAGTATCGCCCCCGCTTTGCCGTCCTGCCGCCGTCAGCCCTGGATCTGGAAGATCGTCTGCTGGATCTGGCTGGCGGTATCGAGCGCCTTGGCATTGGCTTGGAAATTGCGCTGGGCGGCGATCAGATTGACCAGTTCCTCGGTGATATCGACGTTCGACCGCTCGATGGTCGAGGACATCAAATTGCCGAAGCCGCCGACATTGGCGGTGCCCAGCACCGGCGCCCCCGACAGCCCGGTCGACGCCCAGGTCGAATTGCCCAGCTGGCGCAGGCCGGTGGGGTCGGTGAAGTTGGCGAGCACGACCTTGCCCAGCGACTGCGTGTCGCCGTTCGAGAAGCTGGCCTTGACCAGCCCGTTGGCATCGACCGTCACGCCCTGCAACTTGCCGACCGCGGTGCCGTCCTGCGATCGGCTGGCGACGTTGAACGGCGAGGCAAGCTGCGTGGTGGCGGTGCCGAAATCCAGCGCCACGGTCTGCGCCACGGCGCTGCCCGCCGGGGCGACCGGATCGAAGGTGGTCGCCGTGGTCGGCGCGGTGAGCTCGCCATTGCCGTCGAAGGTCATCGCAACCTTGTCGCTGCCGCCGGTCGTCAGCTTGAGGTCGCCGACGAAGCTATAGGCCGACCAGCTGCTGTTGCCGCTCGCGTCGGGCATCGTGTCGCGCTTGAAATAGGTGGTCATCGACTGCGCGTTGCCGTCGCCGTCATAGATCGTGGTGACGGTCGAATTGTTGTAGCTCGACGGGTCGAAGCGATCGAACGTCGCGGTGGCGGGGATCGCGGCGGACGACGGCAGGTTGACCGACAGCCCGACCTTGCCGGTCGGCTTGGCGATGCCGCTGCTTGCCGGCAGCCGCAGGTCCTTGGTCTGATCGATCCCGGTCGCGACGACCGCGCCCGATCCGTCGACCGGATAGACCTGCAGGTAATTGCCCTGCCCGTCGGTGACGTAGCGGTCGCTGTCGACCTTGAAGGCGCCGTTGCGGGTATAGTCGACCGTGGCGCCGCCGATCTGCGGCTTGATCAGGAAGAAGCCGTCGCCGGAGATCGCCAGGTCGAGGCTCGACGACGACTGGATCAGATTGCCCTGGGCGAATTGCTGCCGGTTGGCCTTCACCACCGCGCCCGACCCGACCATCTTCGTCGGCGACAGGCTGACGCTCGACGCAATGACGTCGGCAAAGTCGGTACGGCTCTTCTTGAACCCGTTGGTGCCGACATTGGCGAGGTTGTGCGAAATGGTCGACATTTCGGTCTGCGAGGCCTGAAGGCCCGAAAGCGAGGTATAGAAGGACATGAAAAGTCTCCTGGTCCGAAGGGTCAGCCGATCTGGCGAATGGTGGAAAGCGGGACGGCGCCGATCCCGGCGACGTTGAGTACCGGCGCGCCCGACGACGGCATCGACACCGACTGGACGGGGGCCCAGACGAGCGTGCGGTTACCGACGGACTTGCCCGCGGCGCTGGCCGAGGCGACGACCTTGAACGGCCCCGTGCCGGCGGCGTCGCCGCTGTCGGCGATGCCGTCCCAGTCGAACGTGGCGGTGCCCGCGGGATGCGCGCCGAGCTTCAGCGTCCTCAGCGTGGCGCCGCCGGCATCCTGGATGGTGACGGTGACGTCGGTCGCGTCGTCATCGAGCTCGATGGCGCCGGCAATGCCGCCGCTGGTCCGCGCATAGGCCGTATCGCCTGCGGTCAGCACGGTCTTGCCGACGAACGCCATGGCGTCGTTGGCCGAGGTGCCGGTGAGCTTGTCGGCGATGGTTTTCAGCGTGGTGTTCATCTCGCTGATGCCCGACAATGACGAGAATTGCGCCATCTGGGCAACCATCTGGGTGTTGTCGACGGGCGCGAACGGATCCTGGTTCTGCAGCTGTGCGGTCATCAGCTTAAGGAAGTCGGCCTGGCCGAGCGAGGTCGATGCCGCCGCCGACACGGTCGGCGTCGCCGCCGCGCCGCTGCGCGCGATCCCCAGGTTGCTGAGCGTGGTGTCGAAGCCGGTCATCGCTTACCTTCCGAGCTTGAGGGTATCGATGATCAGCGACTTGGCGGTCTGCATCACCTCGACATTGTTCTGGTAACTGCGCGCGGTCTCCATCATGTCGACCAGCTCGCGGGTCTCGTCGACCGCCGCTTCCCAGACGTTGCCATCCTTGTCGGCGAGCGGGTTGGCCGGGTCGTACCGGCTGGCCGGGGTGTCGCCGGCGGTGACGACGCTCTCGACGTCGACCGTCGCCATGCCGGACGCCTTGTCGAACTTGGTCCGGAACACCGGTTTCATCGTACGATAAGCGGCCTCGGGGCTGCTCGACACCGATCCGGCATTGGCCAGGTTGGAGGCGGTGGTATTCATCCGCACGAGCTGCGCCGACATCGCGCGCCCGGAAACCTGGAAAATGGTCAGCGGCTGGCCCATGGTCATTCTCCCCGCAGCGCGCGCGTGATCTGGCCGATGCGGCCGTTCAGGAAGCTGAGCGTCGTCTGATAGGCGACGGCGTTTTCAGCGAATGCGGTCTGTTCGGTCGACAGGTCGACGGTGTTGCCATCGATGCTCGGCTGGAGCGGTACGCGATAGCGCGTCGCCGCCGTCATGGCGTCGTCGCCCACACCGCCCGGGCCATCGGCCCCCGCCATCGCCGCGCGAAAGTCGATATCGCGCGCCTTGAACCCGGGGGTCGAGGCGTTGGCGATATTGGACGCGAGCACCCCCATGCGCTGGCCGCGCACTTCCAATGCCGCTCCATGTATCCCGAACAGGCTGTTGTCGGCCATTGCCGGCTCCTCGCGTCAATCTGCGGGATCGTCCAGCAAGCGCCGTGCCAATTGCCCGCCGATGCCGCGAAACAGCATTGAGCGCAGCCGGGCGGCAAATGCTTGCCGCCCGGCGGCAATCGTCTTGCCGGGCTGCCGCCAGAGCTGTTGCCTCCGGGCAATGGCAAGCCGCTCGATTGCCCGGCATTTCCTTCCGCGCCGCGGCCCCGGCCTGTGCCGGATGACGTGGTTACCGATTGGCCCGCGCCTTGCACAAGAGCAGGCGACATGACGCCCCCTGATCCGTTCAGCCTTGCACCCTATCTCGACCCGCTGGCGCTCTTGATCGTCGTCGGCGGCACCGTCCTCGCGACGATATTGCGCACCCCCGCCGGCGATGTCGTCCGCGGCATGGTGGCACTCGGCACGCTGGGCCGGCGCGCGTTCGACCCCGGGCCGCTGATCGACCAGGTCGCGGCGCTTGGCCGGATCGCGCGGCGGCATGGCATTCTGACGCTCGACCGGTCGGTGATCGCCGATCGCGACGTAGCGGCCGCGGTCGCGGCGGTGGTCGACGGCGCTACCGCCGAAGAAACGATGCGGCTGATCGACGAGGCTCGTCGCGCCCGCATCCTCCGCCATGCCGCCGCCGCCGACATGTGGGCGGGCGCGGCAGAGGCGGCGCCGGCCATGGGGATGGTCGGCACGCTGATCGGGCTGGTGCGGATGTTTCTGGCAATGACCGATCCGACGGCGATCGGTGCCGGCATGGCGATCGCGCTGCTGGCGACCTTGTACGGCGCGCTGATCGCCAACCTGATCGCGATGCCGATCGCCGCGCGATTGCGCCAGGCGGCACGGCGCGAGGCGGATGGGCGGCTGCGGCTGGCCGCCCCGCTCGCCGCTCTGGCCGCGCTTGCGGGGCGCGAGCGGCCGCGCGCGGCGGTGGCGAACGTCGCATGACGGAGGACCTGCTCGACCCGCCCGCCGTTCGGCCGCTATGGCTGTTTACGCTGGCCGATCTGGCGCTGCTGCTGATCGGCTTCTTCGTCCTGATCCAGGCGACCGACCGGCAGTCGCTGACGCGCGGCCTGCGTCAGGGCTTCGGCGCTCCCGAGGATTTCCCCGCGCCCACGCCGCCGCCGATCCCGCTCGCCGCGGCGGCGGTGGGGTTCGCGCCGGGGTCGGCGGTGCCCCAGGATAATGGCGCCCTGATTGCCTGGGCCCATGCCGCGACGCGCGACCCGCGCGTAACGCTGCGGGTGACCGGCGGCAGCGACGGCACCCCCGCCGATGTCGATCCGACGACCGGCAGCGGCCAGTTGCTCGCAATCGATCGCGCACGTGCCACGGCGGCGCTGTTGATCGTCCGCGGCGTTGCCCCCGGGCGCCTCGCCATCGCCGCTGCCGCGACCGGCCGGCGCGGCGCGCTGGTCACGATGAGCTTCACCGGTGCACCCTCTATCGCTAGGAAGACCCAGTGACCCAGTTCCTGCCGCGCCGTCGCGCCGCTTTCGGCATCGCCGCATTGATGGTGGCCATGCCGGTCGCCGCGCAGAATTTCCAGAACACCCTTTTGCTCGACAAAGCGGTTGCCGGCTTCACCGGCCATGCCGTCGGCGATGAGGGCGGTGCGCGAAGCGCGGTCGACGCGCGGCTGCGGCTCGCCGCTTGCCCGATGGTGTCGCTGTCCTGGTATACCGATCGCCATGATGCGGTGGTGGTCGCCTGTCCCGACCCCGTCTGGCGGATTTTCGTGGCAGTGCGCGTCACCGCGCCGGCGGCCAGTCCCCGCGCCATGGCGACGCCCGTGGCCAAGCCCGATATCGTCATCAGGCGGGGCGATCCGCTGACGATCGTCGCCGATGCCGACGGCTTTTCGGTGACGCGCGACGGCATCGCGCTGGGCGATGCGGCAATTGGCGGGCGGCTGCCGGTCGAGGTCGAGAAAGGCCGGCCACCCGTCCAGGCGATCGCCACGGGCCCGGGCCAGGCCAAATTACCGGGCGCGCCGTAACTTTTTTCCGAAGCCGATAATTTTTTCTAAAGATCATGCGCGGGCGGTCGTTCGATGTCTTGTCTAGGTAGCCAAGGCCCCTGTGATGGTAGAGTCGATCAATCCAAGCATCCCCCTGCGGGAGGTACGCAGTGCCGCGGTTTCGGCCGGCGCGCCCGCGCCCAAGGTCGCGGATGTGGCGGTCGATCGGGACCCTCAATCGGCGACCGCCGCCGCCGGCCAGCTCGCCCGCGATCTGGCCACGGCACCGCCGGTCGATGGCGAACGGGTCGCGCGGATCAGGAAGGCGATCGCCGACGGCACCTTCCCGATCCTGCCGGCGACCATCGCCGATCGGCTGCTGGCGCTCAGGATGGATTGGCTCAGCAATGACGCGGCGTGACGGGCTGATCCGGGTCATCGACTCGCTCCACGCCGAGATTGCGGCGCTCAAGAGCAACGATGTCGACGCGCTGGGCCGGGCAACCGCGGACAAGCTTGCGGCGATCGAGGCGGTCGCCGGCCTTGGGGATGCCGCGTTCGAACCCGGCGTTCGCGAATTGGCGGCCGAGGCGCAGCGGCTGAACGATACCGCGCGGATCTATGTCAACCTGATGGCGGCAAATGTTCGCCGCCGCCTGCAAATGCTGGCCGGCGGCGGCTCCGGCTATCGCCCCAACGGGCGCGTGGCGGCATACGCCTGAAATATAGCGTCACGCGGCCTCGGTCGGTAGGACCCTCCTGAACTGGCACGACCCTTGCAGTTCGACACCCGATCATGGGCAGTTCGACCAGGGGTATGATGGGCGTAGAGGCAGTTTCCGGTAATTCGGCAAGCGTCCGCTCGGCGATCGCCTCGGCTAGCCGGGCGACGGGGATCGACTTCGACTATCTGCTGGGCCAGGCGCAACTCGAAAGCGGGCTGAATCCGACCGCGCGCGCGGGCACGTCCTCGGCGACCGGGCTCTATCAGTTCATCGACCAGAGCTGGCTTGGCATCATCAAGCGGCATGGCGCCGAATATGGGGTGTCGTGGGCGGCCGACGCGATAACGCGCAGCGCCTCGGGCAAGCTCGGCGTCCCCGATCCGGCTATGCGGCGCGCTGTCCTGGCGCTGCGCGACAATCCGGCGATCGCGTCGGCGATGGCCGCCGAATCGGCTTCGGACAACAAGGCCGCGCTGGAAACGACGCTCGGGCGGGGCGCCACCGGCACCGACCTTTACATGGCGCATTTCCTGGGGCTGGGCGGCGCCACGTCGTTCCTGCGCGGGCTGCAGAGCAACCCCGGCCAGTCGGCCGCCGCCTTGTTCCCGGCCGCCGCGCGCGCCAACCGATCGATCTTCTTTGCGGCCGACGGCGCGCCGCGCAGCCTGGCCGATATCTACCGGCGCTTCGCCGCCAAGCTCGACAAGGGCGCGACCGCGGTCGGTGCCACCGGCCTGGCTTCCGACGCACTCGACGGCAGCGGGGCGCCGGTGCCGGCCTCTTCGACCAGCGACTTCGGCACCGCCAAGGCCAATTTCGAGCAGCTGGCGGCGTTGACCGGGCTGGGCGACGCGACCGTCATCGGCGGATCGGGCGAGACGCCGGGGTCGGCGGCGGCCTGGGCACGGGCCGCGCTGCAACGGGTGAACGGCACCGCGAGCGCCACGATGCCGGGCCGCGGCGCGGCCGACCTGTTGCGGCCGACGCCCGACAATGCGCGGCTGGCGTACATGATGCTGGCGAGCCTGGGGACCTAGGCGGTGCCGGCCTTCCTCAAGTCCGGCCTGTCCGGATCGGCGCGGCTCGTGGCGTTGCCGCTTGCGATCCTGCTGCTGGTCATGCTGATGGTGGTGCCGATTCCGGCGGCGCTGCTCGACATCTTCTTCGTCGCCAACATCGCCATCAGCCTGGCGGTGCTGATGGTCGCGCTCAACGCGCAGAAACCGCTCGATTTCTCCGCCTTTCCAACCGTCCTGCTGTTCGCCACGCTGTTCCGCCTCGGCCTCAACGTCGCCTCGACACGGGTCGTGCTGGTCCATGGCCATGAGGGCGAAAGCGCCGCGGGCCATGTCATCGAGGCGTTCGGGACGTTCCTGATCGGCGGCGACTATGTCGTCGGCATCTTCGTCTTTTCGATCCTGGTGATCATCAACCTGATCGTCGTGACCAAGGGTGCGGGCCGCGTGTCCGAAGTGTCGGCGCGCTTCACGCTCGACGCGCTGCCCGGCAAGCAGATGGCGATCGATGCCGATCTCAACGCCGGGCTGATCACCCCCGACGACGCCAAGGCGCGGCGCGTCGAGGTATCGACCGAGGCCGATTTCTACGGGTCGATGGACGGGTCGTCGAAGTTCGTGAAGGGCGACGCGGTCGCCGGCCTCCTGATCCTGGGCGCCAACATCATCGGCGGGCTGATCCTCGGGCCGGTCAGCCACGGCATGTCGCTGGGCGATGCCGCGCACACTTACGTCCTGCTGGCGATCGGCGATGCGCTGGTCGCGCAGCTGCCGTCGCTGATGCTGTCGATCGCCGCCGCGGCGATCGTCACCCGCGTCACCTCGTCGCAGGACCTGGCCGGCCAGATCGGCACCCAGTTCGGCTCGGCGCGTACCTGGACACCCGTCGCCGGCATCCTCGGGCTGCTCGGCGTGCTGCCGGGGATGCCGCACCTGGTGCTGCTCTCGGCCGCCGCGATCGCCGGCCTTGCCGCGTGGCGGCTGCGCCAGATCGCCAGGCGCCCGGCGCCGCCTGCCCCCGCCGCCGCCGCGCCCGATCCGTCGAAGATCGGCTGGGACGAGGTGTCCGACGGCATGCAGGTCAATCTCGACATCGGCTATGGCCTGGTGCCGCTGGTCGACGAGCGCCGCGGCGCGCCGCTGATGGGCCGCATCACCGGCGTCCGCCGCCAATTGTCGAAGGAGCTCGGCTTCGTCGTGCCGCAGGTCAAGGTGCGCGACGACATCAACCTGGCGCCCCATACCTATCGCATCGTCATCGGCGGCGTCGTCGTCGCCGAGGACCAGGCGTCGGCGGACGAGATGCTCGCGCTCGATACCGGGCAGGGGTTCGGCGCGCTGCAGGGCAAGGCCGCCAAGGATCCGACCTTCGGGCTGGACGCGACCTGGATCCAGCCGGGCGATGCCGATGCCGCCACCGGCCAGGGCTATCTGGTGGTCGATTCGGGTACGGTCGTCGCCACCCATCTCAACCACAAGCTGGGCCAGCATGCCGCCGAGCTGCTGGGCGCCGACGAGGTCCAGGCGCTGCTCGACGGGCTGAAGGATCGCCATCCGCAACTGGTCGCTGCACTGACCCCGGCGCCGCTGCCGCTGACCACCTTGACCCAGGTCCTCAAGGGCCTGCTCGCCGAAGGCCTGCCGCTCAAGGAATTCCGCCGCATCGTCGGATCGGTCGCGGTGGCGGCGCAACGCACGACCGACGCCGACGAGATCATCGAGGCGATCCGCCCCGAACTCGGCGGGCTGATCATCCAGAAGCTGTGCGGCGTCCATGAACCGCTCAGGGTGATGACGCTCGAAGGCCAGCTGGAGGGGCTGCTCGGCCAGGCGGTCCGTTCGGACCCGTCGCGCCGCCACACGATCGAGCCCGACCTTGGCCGCCGGATCGTCGACGCGCTGCAGCGCGCGGCGCAGCCGCTGGTCGCCGACGCCAAGCCGTTTGCGCTGGTCGTCCAGCCCGCGATCCGCGTCGCGATCCGCAAGCTGGTCAAGACCTGCCTGCCCGATACCCCGGTGATGAGCTTCTTCGAGGTTCCGGACGAAAAGGCGGTCGAGGTCGTCGCGGTGATCGGCGCTCCCCAGGCACTGCCGGCATGAGCGCCGAGCCCGACAGCGCCGCCTTCGCCCAAGGCACGCCGCTGACCTATGCTCGCCGGCGCGCGGTCGATGTCGAGGGGCTGGTGCGCAAGCATGCGCCGCTGGTCCGGCGCATCGCCTGGCACGTTCACGGCAGCATATCGGGCGTGTGCGAGGTCGAGGACCTGATCCAGCTCGGGCTGGTCGCCCTGGTCGAGGCGATCCACGGCTTCGAGGATCGCGGTCAGGTGACGTTCGAGCAATATCTGGCGACCCGGTTGCGCGGCGCGATGATCGACCAGCTGCGCCGCCAGGCGACGCTGACCCGCGGCGCGATGCGGCGGCGGCGCCAGTATCAGGGGGCGGTCGCGGCGCTGACCGTCGGGCGCCTGCCGCCAAAAGATGCTCAGGTCGCCGAGCGGCTGGGTGTGTCGGTCGAGCGGCTGCGCGCCGATTATGCCAGCGCCGAGGCGATCCGCTTCGACTCGCTCGACGAGGTCTATGCGGACGACGCGCCGTGGTTCGCGAGCACCGATGCCGACGCGTTCGAACAACTCGCCGAATCCGACCTGCGCGAAACGCTGGTCGCCGCGATCGCCGGCCTGCCCGAACGCGAGGCGAGGGTGGTCCAGCTTTATTACGTCGAGGAACTGAACCTCGAGGAGATCGGCCAGGTGCTCGGCGTCGGCGCCGCGCGCGTCTGCCAGATCAAGGCGGCCGCCCATGCCCGCCTCAAGCAGGCACTGGCCGGGGCGATCTGATACCTGTTTGAAAAAGCGGTGCGGGCGGTATTGCCGGAACCTAACCGACACTCGCCCTACCGCGAGTTTCCGACAAACTCTGACGCTTCCCGCATTCTCCACTTTAGCAAGTAACGCACGCGCCCGAGCGCGCGACCCCTGCCGGTCCAGCCAACGCTAAGAACCCCGGCGGCGATGGCCACCGGGGTTCCTGCTGGTCGTCCGCGGCCCCGCTGGGGGTCGGGCGCCGGGGCGTGGCTGTATTAGCCCAGCAGCTTGAGCACGCCCTGCTGCGACTGGTTGGCCTGGGCGAGCATCGCGGTCGACGCCTGGCTCAGGATCTGGGCCTTGGCGAGGTTGGTCGATTCGGCCGAGAAGTCGGCGTCCTCGATGCGGCTGCGCGCGTCGCTGAGGTTGGTCGAGTTGGAAGTCAGGTTGTTGACCGCCGAGGTCAGCCGGTTCTGCGCCGCGCCCAGGCTGGCACGCGTCGTCGCGATCTTGGCGATCGCCGTGTCATAGTCGGTCAGCGTGGCCGCGGCCACCGACGCACCGCCGGTCACCACCGCGGCCAGGCTGGCGTCGGTCGTCAGCTTGGTCAGCGTCAGCGTTACCGTGTCGGTGGCATTGGCACCGGCCTGGATCGTCACCACGCCGGCGGCCCCCGCCGTGCCGTCGAACAGGTTCTTGCCGTTGAACTGCGTATTGGTCACGACGCTGGTGATCTGCGCCGCCAGCGCGTCCTGCTCGGCCTTGATGTTGGCCACGTCGCTCGTCGAATAGGTGCCGTTCTTCGACTGCACCTGCAGCTCGCGCATGCGCTGGAGCATGTTGGTGACCTCGTCGAGCGCGCCCTCGGAGGTCTGCGCCATGCTGATGCCGTCATTGGCGTTGCGCACGCCCTGGTTCATGCCGCGGATCTGCGCGGTCATCGACGCGGCGATGGCGAGGCCCGCGGCATCGTCCTTGGCCGAATTGATGCGCTTGCCGGTCGACAGGCGCTCCATCGCCATCGACAGCGACTCATTGGCTTTGGTCGAGGCGTTCGACGCACGCAGCGACGAAATGTTGCTTCCGATAACAGTCATGTTTGTCTCCGTTGCAGACGCTCCCCGCCACCCCCAATGGCGGAGGGTCGAGCCGTCATTCTCTAGAACGGCCGGTTCCGGCCAAGTTTAAGGACAATCGACACGATCGCGGCCAGTAAAAATCCCGGCGGTGCAGGGCACCGCCGGGACCTTCTACGCCTGTACGCTACGCGGCGTTCAACCCGTCGCCCGCCGCGCAGAAGCGGCCGGCGGCCCGGATTACTGGAGCAGCTTGAGCACGCCCTGCTGCGACTGGTTGGCCTGGGCGAGCATCGCGGTCGACGCCTGGCTCAGGATCTGGGCCTTGGCGAGGTTGGTCGATTCGGCCGAGAAGTCGGCGTCCTCGATGCGGCTGCGCGCGTCGCTGAGGTTGGTCGAGTTGGAAGTCAGGTTGTTGACCGCCGAGGTCAGCCGGTTCTGCGCCGCGCCCAAGCCGGCGCGATAGGTCGCCACCTTGGCGATCGCCGTATCGAACTTGGCCAGCGTGGTGCCGGTCGCCAGCTTGGCGTTGGTGATGTCGACGACGCCGGTGATCGCCGCGTCGGCGGTCAGGTCGGCCAGCGCCAGCGTGACGGTGTCGCTGGCATTCGCGCCGGCCTGGATCGTCACGGTGGCCGACGTGCCGTCGAACAGCTTCTTGCCGTTGAACTGGGTGTTCTTCAGCACGCTGGTGATCTGCGCTGACAACGCATCCTGTTCGGCGGTGATGTTGGCGACGTCGCCCGTCGAATAGGTGCCGTTGGACGACTGCACCGACAATTCGCGCATGCGCTGGAGCATGTTGCTGACCTCGTCGAGCGCACCCTCGGCGGTCTGCGCCATGCTGATGCCGTCATTGGCGTTGCGCACGCCCTGGTTCATGCCGCGGATCTGCGCGGTCATCGACGCGGCGATGGCGAGGCCCGCGGCATCGTCCTTGGCCGAATTGATGCGCTTGCCGGTCGACAGGCGCTCCATTGCCATCGACAGCGAATCGTTGGCTTTGGTCGAGGCGTTCGCAGAACGCATGGCGCTGACGTTGCTTGCAATGACAGTCATGTTCATATCTCCATGGTACCGACGTCCCCCGCCACCCCCCGATGGATGCGAGCGCCGAGCCGTCGGAACAGGGAACGGCCAGTTCCTGCCAAGCTTTAGCGGGAACATGTGCGGGGAGCCCTCGTTCGCGCGCGCGTAAAATACTTGCCGGACGCGGGCGATCTTCACCACGTGTTTACTAGGGGAAGGGCATTGCCCCCAGGCGAAGGGGGGAATGAATGCGCTCGATCTATCCGTCAGCTGCAGTGCTCCGGCAGAAATATGCCCTGATTTCATCGCTCCGGGCCCAGGGCCTGGGTGTCGCCAGCGCCGACGAACGCCGGCCACAGGGCGACGACGTCTTCCTGGTGATGGACGGCGAGACGCCGCCGATCGCCGCGCGCACCCTGGTGCTCGGTACCGATGGCCGCAGCTTTCAGCCGGCGCGGGACGGGCGGCCGGCGCGCCTGTCCTACACGGCCGCCGATGCCGCGATCGGCGCCGCCTTCGCCCATGCCATTGCCGGCGGCGCGGAAGCGCCGACCGCCGCCGATCCGGAAAGCCTGGCGCTGTTCGCGCTGGCCGAACGGGTCGCGGCGTCCGACATCACCGTGCTGATCAACGGCCCTACGGGCACCGGCAAGGAAGTGCTGGCGCGCACCATCCATCGCTGTTCGGCGCGGGCCGACAAGCCGTTCGTCGCGATCAATTGCGCCGCGCTGCCCGAAACCATGCTCGAGGCGCTGCTGTTCGGCCACCAGAAGGGTGCCTTCACCGGCGCCTCAGCGGGTGGCGAGGGGTTCTTTCGCGCGGCCCACGGCGGTACGCTGCTGCTCGACGAAATCGCCGAAATGCCGCATAATCTCCAGGCCAAGCTGCTCCGCGCGCTGCAGGAGCGCGAGGTGGTCCCGATCGGCGCGTCGCAACCAGTGCCGATCGACGTCCGCGTCATCGCCTGCGCCAATCGCGATCTGCAGGACGAGGTGGCCGCCGGACGGTTTCGGGCCGACCTTTATTACCGCATCTGTGTTTTTCCCCTCGCGTCGCGTGCGCTGGTTGACCGGCCGCAGGACATTCCGGCGCTGGCCGCGGCGATGATCCTGCGCCACGCCGGATCGCGCCAGATCGTCCCGTGGCCCGACCATTCGGCGCTGGCGGTGCTTGCCGGGCACGACTGGCCGGGCAATGTCCGCGAACTGGAAAACGTGATTCAGCGCGCGCTGCTGTTCGCGGCCGGCGACGTCATCTCTGCCGAACATATCGTGTTCGACCGGCGCTCCACGCCTGCGGCCTCCGATCCGCGCGCGCCGGACACCCTGGCCCTGGATACTCTGGCCCCGGATACTCTGGCCCCGGATACTCTGGCCCCGGATACTCTGGCCAATGTCATCCAGATGAGCGAGTTCCAGGCGATCCGCGAGACGCTGGCGGCGTGCGGCGGCAGCCGGATCGAGACCGCGCGGCGGCTGGGCATCTCCGAACGCACGCTGCGCTATCGCCTGGCCAAGGCGCGCGAGCAGGGCGCGGACATCGTCCGCCCGCATAGCGGCGTCGCCCTGGCGGCATCGGCATGAGCGGGATCGACGGCGTCGGCGGCGCGATGGGGATCGACCGCGTCATGGCGCTGCGCTCGCAGATTCTCGAGCGCAACCAGGCGCTGGCGCGGGCCAATGCCTCGGCCGGTGCGGCGGCGCCTGTCGCCACTACCCAGCCGACCAGCTTTGCCGACACGCTTGGCGACGCGCTGAAGGGTGTCAACGACAGCCAGAACGCCGCCGCCCGGGTCAGCGAGGCGTATGAGCGCGGCGACACGATCGACATCGCCAAGGTTATGCTCGCGCGCCAGGAAGCCTCGGTCGGCTTCGAGGCGACGCTTCAGGTCAGAAACAAGCTCCTGTCCGCCTATAAGGACATCATGAGCATGCCGGTGTAACGACGCAATGAGCACAGCCCTTACCCCTGCGGTCAATGCCGCCCCCGATCGTTTCGCCAACCCGCTGCGCCAGGTGCGCGGGGTGCTGGCGCAGCCCGCCGTCCGCCGCAGCCTGCCGGCGATGTTCATGGTCGCCTTGGTCGCGGCGGCGGCGCTGGCCTGGTTCACGCTCGCGTCGGCGCCGCAAAAGACGCTGTTCACCGGGCTGCCCGACGCCGACAAGGCGGCGGTCACCGCTGCGCTCAAGACCGCCGGGATCAGCGCGCAAATCGACGAGGCGACCGATTCGCTCACCGTGGGCGAAGATGACTATGCCAAGGCGCGGATGCTGCTGGCGGGCCAGGGCCTGCCCAAGGCGACGCCCGGCGGCTATGCGATCCTCGACAACCTGCCGATGGGGGTCAGCCGCGCGGTCGAGGGCGAGCGGCTGCGCCAGGCGCGCGAAAGCGAGCTGGCCAAGTCGATCGAGGAAATCGACGCGGTCGCCGACGCGCGCGTCCATCTTGCGGTGCCGGAAAACACCGTGTTCGTCCGCGATAACGCATCGCCTTCGGCCAGCGTCATCGTCAAGCTTCAGGCCGGACGCGCGCTGTCCGACGCCCAGGTTTCCTCGATCGTCAACCTCGTCGCCTCCTCGGTCCCCGGAATGAAGCCCGGCGACGTCACCATCGTCGACCAGATGGGCGCCCTGCTGTCCAAGGCCGGCGGCGATCAGGGCGGCGCGGGCGGCGATGCCCGCATCCGGTTCCAGCGGACGGTCGAGGACAAATATCGCGAACAGCTCGGCCAGTTGCTGACCCCGCTGGTCGGCGCCGGCAATTTCACTGCCGAGGTCGCCGCCGACGTCGATCTCGACGAGACCCAGGCGACCCGCGAAAGCTATGACAAATCGGGCGCGCTGCGGGCCGAACAGGGTAATTGGACGGGCAAGGGCAGCGGCGATGCCGCGGCGCCCGGGGGCATTCCGGGCATGCTGTCGAACACGCCACCGCCGGCCTCGACGCTGACCGCGCCGAAGCCGCAGCCGACCCCTGCCGCCGTCCCCGCCCCCGGCGCGACGCCGGCCCCCGGGGCAACGCCGCCGACGGGCGTTCCGGTCGCCGCCCCCCCCGGCGCCACCGACCAGTTCAAGGCATCGGACAGCTTCGCCCGCGCCTATGATCTCGGCAAGGAGGTTTCGGTCACGCGCGCCACGCCAGGCGGGCTCAAGCGCCTGTCGGTCGCGGTCCTGTTGCGCGATGTCGAGGGCAGCAAGCCGCGCTCGCCGGTCGAGATCCAGCAGATTACCCAGCTGGTGCGTACCGCGGTCGGTGCCGACCCGGCGCGCAACGACCAGGTGACCGTGATCAGTCGCCGCTTCGCCGCCGGATCGCCGCTCGACAATGCCCGGCCCTGGTATGATGCGGGCTGGGTAGCGGTCGCGGCGCGCAACGTCACCGCGCTGGTGATCGCGCTGCTGGTGCTGTTCCTCGGCGTCCGGCCGCTCGCCAAGGGGTTGATGAAGAAGCGCGAGGATACCCCCGCCGCGCCGCGCGGTGCGCTGGGCCGGGACCTGGGTTCCGCCTTGGGTATCAGTCCCGCGCTCGGCGCCGCACCCGCTGTCGCGCCCGCAGCCGGCATCGGCCCGTTGGAGGCTGCCCCGGACTTTGACAGCCGGATCGGCGCGGTGCGCGGCTTCACGCGCGAGAACCCCACGCGCGCGGCACTGGCCATCCGCGACATGATCAAGTCGGACTCGCGGTGAGATGAACGCGCCGGTTCGCAGTTATTCGGGCGTGGAACGCGCCGCCGTGCTGATGATGCTGGTCGGCGAGGAAGAAGCCGCGGCGATCCTCCAGAAGCTGGACCCCGAAGAGGTCCGCCAATTGGGCAAGGCGATGTTCGCGGTCGCCGATGTCGGCGAGGGCGAGGTCGAGGCGGTGCTCGACGACTTCGTTGTCAAGGCGCGCGAGCGGACGTCGATCGGCTTCGATCCCAAGCCGGTCATCGAGACGATGATGACCCGCGCGCTGGGCGCCGAAAAGGCCGACAGCGTGCTGGCGCGCATCACGCCGGCCGAAGCGGCCTGCCAGCTCGACCTGCTCGACTGGATGGAAGCCGGCGAGATCGCGACGATGATCGAGAAGGAACATCCGCAGGTCGCCGCGGTCCTCGTCGCCAATCTCGATCCGGTCATCGCCACCCAGGTCCTCGAACTGCTGCCCGAGGCGGTCCAGCCGGATATCGTCCATCGCATCGCCCGGCTGGGCCCGGTCAGCCCCGAGGCGGTCGACACGCTCAGGATGATGCTCGCCAACCGCGTGGGCCATGCCGGCCAGCCCGCCGGCGTGTCGCTGGGCGGGACCAAGGAAGCGGCGCGGATCCTCTCCGGCGCCCGCAAGACCACCGAGCAGCGCGTGATGCCCCGGCTGTTCAAGATGGATCGCGAGGTCGCCAAGGCGATCGAGGAAGCCCTGTTCATGTTCGAGAACCTGCTCGGTCTCGACGACAAGAACCTCGGCACGCTGATCCGCAACATCGACACGGACATTCTGACCCGCGCGCTGAAGGGCGTCGACGAGACGGTCCGCGCGCGCTTCCTCGGGTGCATGTCCGCGCGCGCCGCCGATGGCGTCCGCGACGAGATGGAGGCGCGGGGTCCGATGAAGCTCAGCGAGGTGCTCGACGCCCAGAAGGCGATGATCCAGATCGCGCGCGCGCTGGCCAAGGACGGCACGATCATGATGGGCGGCGATGACGATTATGTCTGAGGCCACCGCGCTCGATCGTCCCGATTTCGGTCAGGCCGGGCCCGGTCGGGCGCCGGTGGCCGATGACGGCTTCATCGCCGGCTTCGCCAGCCGCCACGACGCCGCCGGCGCCGCGTTGCGCCAGGCATTCTCCACCACCAATACGGTCTTCGCGCCGCGCGACCTGAAGGGGGTGGCGCCCCCGTCACCCGGCGACGATGCGGTCCGCCCGCGTCACTTCGCGCCGGCCGATCGCGCCGCCGACCCGACCGAGGGATGGGATCCGTTCAATGCCGACCAGCCCGCAACCAGCTTTGTCGATCCGGTCGCGACCGCGCATGCGGCCGGCTATCAGGAGGGCGTCGCCGCCGCGCTGGCGGAAATCGCCGCCAGTACCGATCGCGACAATTTGCTGGTCGCCCGCGTGGCCGCCGCGATCGGCGATGGCGGGCGGCTGGATCGCGAGCGGCTCGCCGACCATCTGCGCCAGGCCGTTCTCCATCTTGTCCGCCGCGTCGTGGGCGAAAGCGAAATTTCCGCCGACCTGATGGCGCGACGCGTCGCGGTGGCGGTCGACATGCTTGCCGACGATGCCGAATCGGCATTGTTGCGCGTCCACCCGGAGGATCTTGCCCTGGTCGACGGACGCCTGCCGGCGACCGTGTTCGCCGTTGGCGACGCCGCCATAGAGCGTGGCGGATTCATCCTGGAAACCGCGTCGACCATCGTTGAGGACGGCCCGGACCTGTGGCTCGGCCGGCTTGGCAAGGCACTTGAGGACGCCGTCTTGCCGTGCTGAACGGTTTCGCCCGGGATTATCTGGAGACATTGGGAAACCAGGATTTCTCCCCCCGGCCGCGCGTGTCGGGCCGGCTGGCATCTTTCGACGGGGTGCTGATGGAGGCGATCGGCCTGCAATTGCCGGTCGGAACCCTGTGCCAGGTAGGCACCGCCAATGGTGCCCGCGTCGATGCCGAAGTGATCGGGTTCCGCAACGGCCGTACCTTGCTGATGAACCTGGAGGGGCCGGCGCCGCTCCTGCCCAGCACGCCGGTGCGCCCGATCGGTCCGCCGGGAGAGGTTGAGGTCGGCACTGCCCTGCTCGGCCGCGTGGTCGACGGCGCGGGCCGGCCGATCGACGGTCGCGGCCCGATCCGCGGCGCCGACCGCTGGCCGCTGGCGGGCAAGCTCCAGGGACCGCTCGACCGGGGCCGGGTACGCCGGCCGCTCGACGTCGGCGTGCGCGCGATCAACGGCCTGCTGACGATCGGCCAGGGCCAGCGTATCGGCATCGTGGCGGGATCGGGGGTCGGCAAGTCGGTGCTGCTGGGCATGATCGTTCGTGCCGCGCAGGCCGACGTGATCGTCATCGGCCTGATCGGCGAACGCAGCCGCGAAGTCGCCGACTTCCTGGAAACCAAGCTGGCCGGTGCCGCGCGCGAGCGGTCGGTGGTGGTGGCGGTTCCAGCAAATCATTCGCCGGTGCTGCGGATCCGGGGGGCGTTGCGCGCGACCGCCATTGCCGAGGGCTTCCGGGCCGAGGGCAAGAACGTTCTTCTCATCATGGACTCGCTGACCCGCGTCGCCCATGCCGGGCGCGAGATCGGGCTTGCGCTTGGCGAACCGGCTTCGGCGCGCGGCTATCCCCCATCGGCGATCGCGATGTTGCCCAATCTGATCGAACGTGCCGGTGCCGACGTTACCAGCGGCGGGTCGATCACCGCCATCTATACCGTCCTGGCCGACGGCGACGACGGCAACGATCCGGTGGTCGATGCCGCGCGGTCGATCCTGGACGGTCACATCGTGTTGAGCCGCCAGCTGGCCGAACGCGGGATCTATCCGGCGATCGACCTGGGGCCCTCGGTCAGCCGGGTGATGACCGATATCGTCGCGCCCGCGCACGCCGCTGCGGCGCGGGTGCTGCGCCGACATCTCGCGACATATGAGGAAAATCGCGATCTCGTGCTGATGGGCGCCTATCGCGGCGGCGCCGATCCGGAGATCGATGCGGCGCTCGCCTGTCATCCGGCGGTGATGGAATTCATCCGCCAGGATGCCGACCAGATCGTGTCGATGACCGACGCAGTCACCGAACTGACCGGCGTGTTCGGTGGCGATGATGCGTGAACGCGCCAAATCGGTCGATCGCCTGCTGCGCGTTCGCACGCTGCAACTGGGGATGCATCGCGCCGAGGAAGCCCGCGCGCACGACCGCCGGGCGAGCGAAGCCGAACTCGCCGGCCGCATTGCCCGGCTCGCCGATGGCGTTGCGCCGACCGCCATTGCCAGCGACGGCTTCGCCTTGGTCGCCGCCGCTCATTTCCGGCAGCGCCTCCATCAATCGGCGGAAGCGGCCGAAGCGCGGCTGCGGATCGCCGAACTCGGCGTCGAGCGCGCGGTCGTCGCGACACGGGAGGCGCGCCGCGACCACAGCGCGGTGGAAAAGCTGCGCGCCCGGGCCGAAGCGGATGCGGCGCTGAAGGCGGTACGCGCGCTCGAGGCGACGCCGTCCGTCAGGAAGATTCGGCACGATCCTTGCTAAAAATTCCCTCGGGTGATCGCGCCGGTCGCCGGGGGAAGTCGATGAGCTACGTGTCCTTGCCGTCCAGCAGCAATGTCGCGCCCGTGACGGGCGTGGTGATGCCGGGCGCGCTACCGGTAACGGGCGCCTGCGCCACGCCGTCGACGCCGGCGACGTTCCTCGACATGCTGATCGCCAGCAATCCCGCCGCGGTCCTCGCGGAACCCGCCCTTTTGCGACGGCAGGATGATGCCGGTGCCGGCAACGTCCTGCCGGTCGCGGCGTCCGACACGGATGATGCCGAACGCGATGGGACCGCGCTCGACGCTCGGCTGACCTGGCTGAGCCCGCCCGCGCCGATCGACCTGGCGACCGGCAGCGACCGACCGATGGCGGTCGACCCCGCCGGCGCGGTGCGGGGCGCATCGGCGACCATGGCGATCCTGCCGGCGGCCAGTAACCGTCCAGTCGTCGACCCGCCGATGGTGCGCGCGGCCCCGCCGACGGTGCGCGCCATCGGCCCACGCTTCGGCGCCGCGCCCGCGCAGTCACTCGAATACCTCGTCGCCAACAATTCGGCCGGCCCCTTGAGCGCCGCGCCCGCGCCTGCTTCCGCGTCGCCGCCCGCGGTCCACGTTGATCACCCGGAGCGCCCGCGCTTCGGCGCCGCGCCCGCACCGTCCGTGGCGCGGACTGTCGCCAACTTGGCCGATCCCGTCGTCTCCGCGCCCGCGCCGGCGGCGGCGGCGGACCGATACCTCTCGGACGCATCCCTGCGTGACGCTGCGGTCACGACCGATCCGGTCCCACCGTCGGCCAGCGCATCGAAAAGGGTCGTGGCAATCGTCGCCGACGCGGTCGTGCCGCCGTCGATGAGCATGCCCGTGGCGGTCGTCACGACGGCGAGTGACCCGGTCGATCCATGGTTTGCCGGCGCGCCTGTGCCGATTACCGCAACCACAACCACAACCACAACCGCTGCCGTCCTGCCATTGTCCCGTCCCATGGCGATGCGCGCCGCGGCAGCCACGATCGCCCCGGCCGTACCGCTGCCACCGCTGCCGCCCGCCCTGGCCAAGCCGATCGCGGCCACGCCGTCCGCCACGGCGACGGTGTCGGTCGCGCGTGTGCTGCTCGATCGCCCGGTCAATGGCGATCGGGGCGATCGGGAGGCCGACCCGGCATCCATTCTCGTCCCGCTGGCGCCGGCGGATGCGGTGCGGGCGCCGATCGCCATCGCCGATCTTGCCCAGAAGTCGCTGGACATGGCGCACCACGACTGGCCGCAACGGATGATCGACCGGATCGAGGTGCTGCGCGACCAGGCCGACGTAAACGATGCGTCGATCCGGCTGAAGCCCGCCGCACTGGGCAGCATCGACGTCGCGATCCATCGCCATGCCGACGGGGTCAGCGTCCAGTTCACCGCCGAGCGCGCGGCGACCCGCATGTTGCTGGCCGATGCCCGGCCGGAATTGGCCGCCGCCGCCGAGGCGCGCGGGATCAGGCTGAGCCAGGCCGGCGTCGATCCCGGCAACATGGGCGCGGGCGGCGATCGCCACCCGGCCCCTCCCGTCCCTGCCCCCGCGCCTGCCGGCCGGCCGATCCCGGCCGTCGGCACGGACGAAGAGGCACAATCGCCGGCCATGACCGACGGCCGCATCGCCTGAAGAAGGAAGCGCAACGATGAGCGACAAGGAAGACGCCGCGCCGAAGAAGAAGGGCGGCATGATGAAGATGGCGATCATCGGGGTCGGTGCCCTGGTGCTGGGCGGCGGCGGCGTCGTCGGCGGCCTGTGGGCGACGGGGATGTTCGGCGGCGCGCATGCGGCGGAGGCGGCCGGGCCCAAGCTGGTGCCCAAGAGCCAGCAGAAGCGTTCCGGCGCGGGCGAGGGGGAAGGCGGCGGCAGCGGCGGCAAGGCGCCGCCGTCGGGCGCCGGCGGCGACCAATATGCGTCCAATTATTACGCCATGGACAAGGACTTCACCGCCAACCTTCAGAACAGCGTCCATTATGTCCAGATCGGCGTCGCGCTGTCGACGCCCTATGACGATACCGTCATCGAGAATGTGAAGACCAACGAGATTGCGGTGCGGTCGGCGGTGCTGATGGCGCTGGGCGACACCACCGAGGACGAGGTGTTCACCAGCGACGGCAAGAAGCGGCTGCAGGCGCGGCTAGCCCGGGCGATCAACGACGTCCTCAAGCAAAAGGAAGGTTTTGGCGGGATCAGTAACGTCTACTTTACCAATTTCGTTGTTCAGTGACGGCATGGTTAATGGGGGGTCATCGCAAGGGGAGCAGGATCGCCGCGACCGGCCGCGCGACCGCGCGACGCATGCGCCGGCGCTCGGCGTCGCGAACCTCAATCCGTTCGGCGATCTCAACACGCTCCAGCATCTGTCGGCGCGGCTCGCGCGCAGCCTGCGCTCGGTGTTCGAGCCGGTGCTGCGCCGCGAGGTCCGGGCGTGGGCCGAACCGCTCCGCGTCCAGCGCTTCACCGATTACCGCGCGGAGCGCACCGATGCGCTGACGGCATGGATCCCGATGACGATGACCATGGGCGGCGCCCCCGTGCTGCTGGTGATCGACGGGCGGTTCGCGATCGAGCTGCTCGACCTGTTCTTCGGTGGTCCGGGGGGAGTGCCCCATGACACGCCGTCGGAATTTTCGCCGGCGGCGGAAGCGATGCTGATGCGGCTGGGCGCGATGATCGCCGATCCGATGACCGCCGCGTGGGAGCCGCTGGCCAGCGTCAGTTTCCAGCCGGGACGGATCGAATCCAACCCCTCGATGATCTCGGGCGTCGATACCGAGGATCCCGTCGTGATCACCCGCTTCGGCCTGGGCCATGGTCCCGGCGCCCCGGTAACGGTCGATATCGTCTACCCCGTCGCCGCGCTCAAGCCGCATACGCCGAGCCTCACCGGCAAGGTGCTCGGCAAGGGCGCGGCGCTCGATCCGGCGTGGCAGAACGGCCTGGCGCGCGCGGTGATGCAGGTGACCTTTCCGGTGCGCTCGGTACTCGCCGAGCCGACCATGCCGCTCGCCCGGCTGATGGACCTGAAGCAGGGCGACGTGATCCCGATCAGCTTTACCTCCGATGTGCCGGTGATGGTCGGCGGCGACCGCCTGGGCACCGGCACGGTCGGCACGTCCAACGGGCGCGCCGCCATCCGGCTCAACACGATCAACCGACTTCATGAAGAGGAAAGCGCATGACCGACCTGTCCGGGACCTTCCCGGTCGACGCCACGATGGCGGCCAATTACCGGCTGCTGCAGGATGTCGACGTCAAGCTGACGGTCGAGATCGGTTCGACGCGGCTGACGCTGCGCGAGTTGCTGGCGCTCGGCGAATCGTCGGTGATCGAGCTCGATCGCCAGGCCAACGAGCTGCTCGACGTGTTCGTCAACGGCACGCTGATCGGGCGCGGCGAGGTGGTGACCGTGGGCGATCGCTTCGGCGTGCGGCTGACCGAGCTGGTCAGCCCGGAAAAGCGCGGCTGATGCTGTGGAGCTACATCCTGAAGCTGGTCGTCCTGCTGCCGCTGGTCTGCGGGCTGATGATCGGCTGCCTGTGGGCGTGGCGGCGGCTGGAAAGCCGGATGCCGGGCCAGCCGGCCAACCGCATGATCAAGGTCCAGGAAACGATGATGCTCTCGCCGGGGCTCAGGCTGGCGGTGCTGGAGTTCGACGGGCGCAAGCTGCTGGTATCTGTCGGGCGCGGCGGGGTCACGCTGGTCGACAAGAGCGCGGGGTCGGGCGCAGGGTCCGGTGCGGGCGCGGATCTGCCGAGATGACCGTCCGTCGCCTGCGTGATGCGGGGATCGCCCTGTTCAAGGAAACCACGCCGACCGGAACGCCGCCTTCTCGCCCGGGCGCGCCGGCCTATGCGACGTGGGTGCTGATCGCGCTGGCGCTGATCGCGATGCTGACGATCGCCGGGCCGGCCTTTGCACAGGCGGCGCCGGCCGCTGCCCCGGTAGCGGCACCCCCCGCCCCCGGTGTCGGCGACGCGGTCGATCGCGCGCTGGGCCAGCTTGGTGGGGGGACGGGCGCCGCCCCCGGAACGCCTGGCCAGGCGCCGCTCGCGCTGTCGCTTCAGGTCCTCATCATCATGGGCCTGCTCACGGTATTGCCGGGCATCCTGCTGATGATGACCAGCTTCACGCGGATCATCATCGTGCTGTCGATCCTGCGCCAGGCGCTGGGCCTGCAACAGACGCCGCCCAACCAGGTGTTGGTCGGGCTGTCGCTGTTCCTGTCGCTATTCGTGATGGCGCCGACGATCAACCAGATGAACGTCCAGGCGATCCAGCCCTATGCCGCCGGGCAGATCCAGGGCACCGAGATGATCAGTCGCGCCGGCGCGCCGCTCCACGCCTTCATGATCAGGCAGACCCGGATGAAGGACCTCAAGATGTTCGCCGACATGGCAAGGTCGGGACCCTATCGTACGTCGGTCGATGTGCCCTATTCGGTGCTGCTGCCCGCCTTCGTCACCAGTGAGCTGAAGACCGCGTTCCAGATCGGGTTCCTGATCTTCCTGCCGTTCATCGTCATCGACCTGGTCGTCGCCACCGTGCTGATGAGCCTGGGCATGATGATGATGTCGCCGACGATCATCTCGATGCCGTTCAAGCTGCTGTTGTTCGTGCTGGTCGATGGCTGGTCGATGATGATGGGCAGCCTGGCCGGCAGCTTCGCGACGTGACCCTTGATCGCGGCACCGGCCCGCTCCCCCGCCCGGCCGCCCATCGAGGATATGCTGCATGGGCGGCCGCGCGGAGGAGCGAGCCGGTGCCGTTCGGCGGCGCTGTTCGCCGCACAAGGAGGCAATGATGGACTCCGACTATTTCCTGGGTGTCGCCGACCAGACGATGTGGGTGCTGGCGCTGGCCGCCGCCCCCATCCTGATCCCGGCGTTGCTCGCCGGCCTGATCCTCGGCATGGTCCAGGCGGCTACGTCGATCAACGAGCAGACGCTGACCTTCGTCCCCAAGCTGGTCGTGGTCGGCGTGTCGCTGGTGATCTTCGGCAGCCTGATCGTCGGGCTCCTGACCGACTTCATGATCGACATCTTTCAGCGTATTCCCGACCTGGTCCGCTAGCCAGCTATGCCGGGCTTTGGCCTCTCGATCGAACCGCAGATATGGGCGCTGTTCTTCGTCATGGTGCGGATTGGCGCGGCGTTCGTCGCCGCGCCGGTGTTCGGCGCGATCAACGTGCCGGTGACGGTGCGCGTGACGCTGTCGGCGGCGATCGCCTTCCTGGTGCTGGCGGTGCATCCGGTAACGCCGCCGGCGCAGTTTTTCGCCATGGCGACGTTCCTGGCGGTTGCGGCGGAGGCGCTGGTCGGCCTGGCGATCGGTTTCGTCCTCCAGATCGCCTTTGCCGCGCCGATGATCGCGAGCGAGGTGATCGGCACGTCGATGGGGATCGGCTTTGCCAGCGCGATCGATCCGCAGAACGGTCGTTCCACCCCCGCTCTCGGCCAGTTCCTGGCGATCCTGATGACGCTGTTATTCCTGTCGGTGAACGGCCATCTGGTGCTCGTCGACATGATCGTGCGCAGCTATGCGGTACTGCCGCCGGGCGGCGCCTGGCTGGCGCCCGACCGGCTGCGGGACATTGCCCTGTTCGGCGGTTATATTTTCGCCGCCGGGCTGTTGCTGGCATTGCCGGTCGGCTTCCTGCTGCTTTGCCTCAACCTGATCGTCGGCATGATCAGCCGCGCCGCGCCCAGCCTCAACCTGTTCGCGATCGGCCTGCCCGCCAGCCTGGCGGTCGGCATCGTCGCGCTTGCCCTCGCGCTGCCTGCGATGGGCGACTACATGCTGGTCATCGTCCATGAGGGGCTGGAAGCCGCGCAGCGCCTGGTGTTCGGCTGATGGCGGAGCAGGAAGGCGACAAGACCGAGGCGCCGACGACCAAGCGTCGCAAGGACGCTGTCGACCAGGGCGACATCCTCAAGTCTCGCGAGTTCGCGACCGCCTTGGTCGTGCTTGCCGGCTGCGGCTGGCTGGCGCTGCTCGGGCCGTCGCTGCTGGCGGCGTGCGAGCGGCTGATGACCGCCAGCTTCCGCTTCGATCGTGGCGACCTGGAGAATTTTTCGCCGCTGCGCGCGCTGGCCCAGGCGGGGCTTGGGCTGGTGCCGGCGATCGGCGGGCTGTTCCTCGTCGCGCTGGCCGCTTCGGTGTTCGGCCAGGCGGGACTGGGAACGTTCACCTTCAACGGCAAGCTGCTCCGACCCAAGGCGTCGCGGATCAACCCCGCATCGGGTCTCAAGCGGATTCTGGGCCCGTCCGGCTGGATCGAGCTCGGCAAGTCGCTGCTCAAGGTGGTCCTGCTCGGCGGGATCGGCGCGTGGCTGCTGTGGAAGGCGGCGCGCCCGACGATGGGGTTGTCATCCTCGGCCGATGTCGCCGGCGCGGTCGGCGCGCTGGGCGGCACCTTTATCAACATCCTGTTTGTGATGGCCGGCGGCCTGTTGCTGATCGCCGGCCTCGACGTGCCGATCCAGCTCGTCCGCCTGCTCGCCAAGCTGCGCATGAGCAGGCAGGATGTCAGGGACGAGAACAAGGAGAGCGAGGGGTCGCCCGAAGCCAAGCAGCATCTGCGGCAACGCCAGCGCGAAATAATGCGGCGCAGCGTCCGTCAGGCGGTCGCCTCGGCGCATGTCGTGCTGACCAACCCGACGCATTTCGCGGTCGCCTTGCGCTATGATCGTGCCGGCGACCAGGCGCCGGTGGTCGTCGCGCGCGGGCGTGGCGCCACCGCGCTGGCGATCCGCGACGTCGCCGCCGAGGAACAGGTGGCGGTGCTGGAATATCCGGCGCTGGCGCGGGCGGTCTATTATACCAGCCGGGAGGGGCAGGAGGTTCGCGACGATCTCTACGTCGCGATCGCCACGGTGCTGGCGTTCGTGTTCGGGCTCAACCAGCGCGCCGGGCTCGTCCCGCCGCCGATCGAGGTGCCGACTAGCGCCCGGTTCGACGAAAACGGCGTCCGGCAATGACGCGCAAGGGCCTTAAGAACGGCCGCCGCCGGTCGTTCCTGAAGGCGTCGTTCCTGAAGGCGGCGCGCGCGGAGTTTCGACGATGACCACCACCGGATCGACCACGGGCACCACCACGCCGACCACCAGCAACGTGATCGGCAGCGCCGCGCAGTCGCTGTTCACCTCGCTGTCGACAGGATCGGGGGTGGACACCGCGTCGCTGGTCTCGTCGCTGGTCACGGCGCAATATGCCGCCAAGACCGCCCAACTGACGGCGAAGTCGGATACGCTGACCGCGCAGATTTCCGGCATTTCGACCTTGAAGAGCACGGTGACGCAATTTGCCGGCGCGCTGAAATCGCTGTCGACCGGCGGCACGCTCCAGACCCAGCCCGTCAGTTCCAGCCCCGGCGTGCTGACCGCGGCCGCGCTGCCGGGCGCCAAGCTCGCCGGGCTGTCGAGTTCGGTCACGGTCAGCCAGCTGGCCAGCGCGCAGGTCGCGACGACCAATGCCGCCGTGGCCGACCGCACCGCGGTGATCGGTTCGGGCAGCCTGACGCTCACGCTGGGCAAGGCCACGTACAGCGCCGACGGCACGGCCATGACCGGTTTCACCCCGGGCGGCGGGACGCCGGTGACGATCGACCTCACCGACGCGAGCCTGGACGGCATTGCCGCGGCGATCAACGCCAAGCGCGCCGGGGTTACCGCGTCGGTCGTGACCGACGCCGACGGCAGCGCGTACCTGTCGCTCAAGGGCAATAGCGGGGCAAGTCAAGCCTTTACCCTGGCCGCGACTGACCCCTCGGGCAATCTGGCGCCATTCGCGGTGGGCGTCGGCGCGGGGGGAACGCAGCTGGCCTCGGGCGCGCAGAACGCCAAGCTGAAGGTCGACGGCGTCGCGGTCGAACGCTCGTCCAATACGATCAGCGACCTGATCGACGGCGTGAAGCTCCAGCTCAATTCGACCAGCCCGATTCCCGTCGCGCTGACCAGCACCACGCCCACCGCCGCGCTCGGCGCGGCGATCGGCGATTTTGTCGACACCTATAACGAGGTGATCAAGGCGCTCAACGAACAGACCGATCCGATCACCGGGCCGCTGCGCGCGGATACCGCGGCGCAGGCGCTGCTCAAGTCGTTGCGCGGGCTGACGACCAAGACGATGCTGACCGGCGCGGCCGGCAATACGCCCGCGACATTGGGGGAGATCGGCGTCAAGACCAACCGCGACGGCACGCTGGCGGTCGACGACACGGCTGTTGCCAAGGCGCTGGCGACCTGGCCCGCCTCGGTCGAGGCGATGTTCGCCTTTTCGGGCAACAGCACCGACGGATTGACCGCCGCGGTCCAGTCGATCTCGCTAAACGCATCGAGTACGCTCTATGGCCTGGGTGCTTCGCAGACGCGCTATGCGCAGCAGCAATCGGCGGTGGCGGACGCCAAGGACGACATCACCACCCAGTCGGCGGCGATGAACAAGCGCCTGACGCAGCAATTCGCCAGCATGAATGCCAAGGTCGCCGCCTACAAGTCGACCCAGACCTTCCTCAAGAACCAGATCGACGCCTGGACGAATTCGCTGAAGGGATGACCGTGTACGCGACCGCGCTCCGCGCCGACCCCGAGGCGACCTATCGCCAGATCGACCTGGTCGGCCGCACCGCGGCGGCCGACGGCCCCGCGCTGGTCCAATTGCTCTATGACGAGCTGGTCCGTGCGCTGCGGATCGCCGCCTGGGCGATCGAGCGGCGCAATTATCCGCTGAAAAGCGAAAAGATCACGCGCGCGACCGCCATCCTGTTCGCGCTGGAAGCGGGGCTGGATTTCGATGCCGGGGGCGATGTGTCGGACACGCTGGCGCGGTTCTATGCCGGCGCGCGCCGGACGATCGTCGACGCCAGCATCGGCCAGGATCCGCGCCCGTTCCTCGATTGCGCGGCGCGCCTCGACGAAGTCGCCGCCGCCTGGGCGCAGATCCGCGCGGCCTGAATCGAAAGGGGCTCCGCATCGCTGCCGGGGCCCCTTCTTCTTTCCGTCATCCTCGCGGCCGATGGATTAGTCGCGTTCGCCGGTCAGGAAGGCCGGAGCGAAATCGGGCCTCGGGCCGTCTTCGCCACCGCTTTCCGCGCGCTCGCGGCGGGGACCACGCGCCTCGTCGCGGCCGCCCCCCTCGCGGCGCGGGCCGCGACCGCCGTCGCCGTCGCGACGCGGGCCACGGTCACGACCGCCGCCATCGCCACGCGGGGGACCGCGATCACCGTCGCGACGTGGCCCGCGCGGGCCACGGTCGCCGCCCTCGCGGGGCGGGCGGGTATCTTCAAGCTCGGCGCCGGTCTCCTGGTCGACGACGCGCATCGACAGGCGTACCTTGCCGCGCGGGTCGATCTCGAGGACCTTGACCTTGACCTCCTGGCCTTCGCTCAGGGCGTCGGAGACCTTCTCGACGCGGTCGTTCCTGATCTCCGACACGTGGACCAGGCCGTCCTTGCCCCCCATGAAGTTCACGAACGCGCCGAAATCGACCAGGTTGACGACCTTGCCGTCATAGACCTTGCCGACTTCCGCTTCCTCGACGATGCCGCGGATCCACTTCATTGCCGCCTCGATCTGGGCGATGTCGGACGACGACACCTTGATCACGCCCTCGTCGTCGATATCGACCTTGGCGCCGGTGGTCGCGACGATTTCGCGGATCACCTTGCCGCCGGTGCCGATCACGTCGCGGATCTTGGTCTTGTCGATTGTCATCGTCTCGATCCGCGGGGCATGCGCCGACAATTCCTCGCGGGTATGGTCGAGCGCCCGGGCCATCTCGCCCAGGATGTGCGCGCGGCCTTCATTGGCCTGGGCCAGCGCGACCTTCATGATCTCCTCGGTGATGCCGGCGATCTTGATGTCCATCTGGA
>NZ_CAXTHV010000006.1:0-114004 GCF_964244265.1 uncultured Sphingomonas sp.
GCAGGAACGGCTCGACCTTCATGTCGCGCATCCGGGTGATCGCGCCGACCGCGTCATTGGTGTGGACCGTCGACAGCACCAGATGCCCGGTCAGCGACGCCTGCACCGCAATTTCGGCGGTCTCGCGGTCGCGGATCTCGCCGACCATCACGACATCCGGGTCCTGGCGCAGGATCGCGCGCAGGCCCGCGGCAAAGGTCAGCCCGATTTTGGGGTTGACCTGGGTCTGGCCGACGCCGTCAATGGCATATTCGACCGGGTCCTCGACCGTCAGGATGTTGCGACTGCCGTCGTTCAGCGTGCGCAGCGCGGCATAGAGCGAGGTGGTCTTGCCCGATCCCGTCGGCCCGGTGACCAGCACGATGCCGTTCGGCTCCGACAGGATCGAATGCATCATCTGGTTGAGCGCCGGCGTCATGCCGAGCACGTCGAGGTCGATCCCGGCATTGTCCTTGTCGAGGATACGCAGCACGACGCGCTCGCCGGCGCGGCTGGGCAGCGTCGAGACGCGTACGTCGAGCAGCTTGCCGCCCAGCGTCAGCCCCATCCGCCCGTCCTGGGGAACGCGGCGCTCGGCAATGTCCAGGCGGCTCATCACCTTGATCCGGCTGACCACGACGGGGGCGACATGGGGCGGCATGCGCAGCGTTTCACGCAGCACGCCGTCGATCCGCATCCGCACCACCAGGCCCGTCTCATACGGCTCGATATGGATGTCCGACACGCCGTTGCGCGCGGCGTCGGCGATAATGCCGTTGATCAGCCGGATCGCCGGGGCGTCGTCGGCGGTATCGAGCAAATCGTCGGCGGTCGGCAGGTCGGTCGCCAGGATGTCTAGGTCGTCGCCCAGTCCCAGCGATCCCGCGGCGGCGGCGGCGGCCTGGCCGTCCATCGCATAACGCTCGCCGAGCAGCCGGTCGAACGCGGCGGGTGCGACGATCTCGACCGCGAATGGCCGCATCAGGTGGCGGCGCACCTCCAGCAGGACCTTGGGATCGGCGCCTTCGCGCATCGCAACCGTCAATTTCCCGTCGGCGCCGCGGTCGAGCACCACGCCGAACCGGCGCGCGAACAGATAGGGCATTGCAATCGTCTCGGGCGGCAGGACCGTTGCGACGACCGGCGGCGCCCCCGCTGCCGCGATCGCGTCCTGCGCATCGATCGCGTCGCCGGTACGGATCGTGACGTTCATCTACTTCGCCTTGATGATGGTGCTCGAACTGCCGCCGATGGTCGGCACGGTGATCCGGGGATCGTCGATATTGCCGGGGATCGGCGATGACGGGATCGGCGGCGCGGTTCCCAGGTAATCGCGGACCAGCTGGTCGATCGACGGTTCCTCATCGGGTTTCTGCCCGGAAATCTGCAGCCGCAAATAGCCATAGCGCTGCTCGGTGACGCGGCGGGTATCCTCTGCCGTGCGCAGGATCGTCGGACGGATGAAGATCATCAAATTGGTCTTGGTCCGCGTCCGCGCCTTTGACCGGAACAGCGCGCCGATCCCGGGGATGTCGCCGAGCAGCGGGATTTTCTCGATCGTCCGCCGCTCGTCGTCGCTCAGCAGCCCGCCGATCACCGCGATCTGCCCGTCATCGACCGTCAGCACGGTCTCGACCTCGCGCTTGTTGAGGATCAGGTCCGAATTGTCGCCGCTGACCGGCCCGGCGATCGAGCTGACCTGCTGGCGCAGGTACAGCTTGATGCCGCCCGACGAATTGACCTGCGGCCTCACCTGCAGCTGAATGCCGACATTCTCGCGCTGGACGGTGCGGAACGCATTGTCGAAATTGGTCGACAGCGCCTGGCCGGTGGTGATCGGTATCTCCTGCCCGACCAGGATCCGCGCCTCGTTATTGTCGAGCGTGATGACCGACGGCGCCTGGAGCAGGTTGGACGTGGTATCGGATTTCACCGCGTTGATGATCGACCCGAAGATCGCGTCCTTGCCGATCGTCGTCGCCAGCCCGCCGAACCCGCCGGTCGCCGACAGGATCGACGACACCGCCGATTGCGCCAGCGAATCGCTGACCGCATTGTTGGTCGAGGTGACGGTGGTCTGGCCGTTGACGGTCGTGGTGGTCGTCGCCAGTTCGCGCGCGCCGATCGCGCCGGCAATCGTCAGCAGGTTCGGCGCGGTGTTGGAAAAGGTGCTGGCTGCCGACGGGATGCCGCTGCCCGGCAGGCCCGCGAGCAGGAACTGGACGCCCAGCCGCGATGCCGTGCTGTCCGACACTTCGGCGACGATCGCCTCGACCAGCACCTGTTCGCGCCGCGTATCGAGCTTGGCGATGACGTCGGCGAGCTGGCGCTGGACGTCGCTGGGCGCGGCGATGACGATCGCGTTGGCGCCCGCGAAACGGGTGATGACCGCGGCGGTGCGACCGCCGATACCGGTAATCGCCGGCGTGCCGGTGCCGCCTGTCGCGCCCGCTATGGCGGGCGCCGGCGCGACGGTCGGGGCGGGCGTGCTGCCCGTCGTCGATCCGCCGCTCGACCCGCTCGACAGGCTGGCGGCAGAGCTCAGCGGCGGCGACGTGCTCGGCTGGGTGACCGGCTCGCCGACCAGCTGCTGGAGCACCGGCAGCAATTGTTCGGCATCGGCATTTTCCAGGAAGACGACACGGATTTCCTGCCCGTTGCGCGCTTTCTGGTCGAGGTCCTGGGCCATTGCGGCCAGCCGCGCCACGGTCGCCGCATCGCCGCGGATCGCCACCGCGTTGGAGCTTTCCACCGCCACCACCGACGCGCCGGAGCCTCCCGATCCGGGCGCGCCCGCCCCGCCGCCGCCGCCGATCAGCGCGGTCAGCGCGGCGGCGATCTCCTTGGCGCTGGCATTCTTCAGCGCGACCACCCTGGTCGCGGCGCGATCGGTATCGAGCTGGCGCAACACCTCGCGCACGCGGCGGACATTGTCGGCGAAATCGACGATGACGACCGCGTTCGATCCGCGATTGGCGCTCACCGATCCTTGCGGGCTGACCAGCGATCGTACGCTGTCGATGGCGGCGGCGGCGTCGATCGAGCGCAGCCGGACGATCTCGGTCACGAACTGGTTGCGGTTGGCGCCGGCGCTGCCGATGCGGCTGGGCTGCGACGCGGCATTGTCCAGCGGCTGGATGCGGAACGCCCCGTTCGACGTCGGCACCGCGACAAAGCCGTTGGCGCGCAGGGTCGCCAGGAACATCTCGAAATATTCGGACCGCGACAGCGGGCGTTCGCTGATCACCGTCACCTTGCCCTGGACGCGCGCGTCGATGATGAACGTGCGTCCGGTGACGCGCCCCGCATCGGCGATATAGGCGCGGATATCGGCATCGCGCATGTTGACGCTGGTCTGCGCGGCGGCCGGGCCGGTGACGGCCAGCGCGATCGCCGCGACCAGCGCGACGGGAAGGATCGATTTCTTCATTGGCCCCTTATGGTGACGGCGATCGGCAGGGTGTCGGCACCCCGCTCGACGGTTAGCGACAGGTTGGCGCCGGGGGTCAGCCCGGCGACGATGCGGTCGATATCGGCCGGGGCGGCGATCGGCCGTCCGCCGGCGGCAGTGACGACGTCGCCGTCGCGCAGCCCGACTGCCCGGAACGCGCCGCCGCTGCCCTGCGGGCGGACCACCAGGCCGCTGATCCGCCCGCCGTCGATGCGCGGGATGAAGGCGATGTCCGACTTGATCTCTGCGGCCGAGACGCCGATGCCCGGGCCGGTCGGTGGACGGCCGACCGGGGCGCTCGACGGCGGCAACCCCGCAGCGGAAGGAACGCCCGCCGGTACGGCGCCCGACTGGTCGATATAGAGTTCCTCGGTGGCGCCGCCCCGATCGATCGTGACATGGTCGAACGCCACTGCCTTCAGCCTGGCGCCGGGGACGATGTCCTCGCCGACCCCGACGCTCTGCTGCACTCCGTCCGGCCCCGCAATCACCGCCGATCCGCCGCCGGCGCCGATCGTGGTGCCGAACAAGGTCAGCTGGAGCGAGGTGACCACCGACGTCTTCGCGGTGCCCGCGCTGGTGCGGAAGAACGGGTCGAACCCCTTCAGGATCGCCACCGGCGACCCCGCCACGCCCGGCTCGGCCAGCCGCCAGTCGCCCAGCGGGCCGAGCGGGGTCACCATTGCCCAGACCAGCCGCGCGCTCTGCACCGCCAGCACCGCCAGCAGCAGCAGCTCGGCGATCGAATAGGGGTTGGTCCTGGGCAACCGGCGCAGCAGCGCCCGCGCGCCGGGGTTCAACGACAAACGCATTCGGCTCCCCCGCTTGGTCCCCTGCCGGTCAGGCGATGGGTGACCCTGATTGCCACAAGGCGGCTGTTTAGGGGAAGGTTGCGGGGCTGGCTATGGTGTTGGTTTTGCGGCAGGTGGATCGCGTCATGTCCGCCGACTCGTCGATCGTGCCGCTGCCGGAATCCGGGCCGGGATCGGGCTTTCCCCCCGAACCGGTCATCGCGCGGCTGACCGCTGCCCCCGGCGTCCAGCGCACGCCGACCGCCAGGCTGACGCTGTTCCAGCGCCGGGCGTTTCTGGACGGCGCGACGTGCGCCGCGCTCATCGACCGGATCGAGGCGCAGCGGCGGCCGTCTGAAGTGGCCAATTTCAATGGCGATGCCCAGTTCAGGACCAGCGAGACCTGCGACCTCGGCGCTGATGACCCGGTCGTCGCCGCGGTGGACGGGTTGATCGCCGACTTTATCGGCCTCGATCCCGCGCATGGCGAACCGATGCAGGGCCAGCGTTATGCGGTGGGTCAGCAATTCAAGGGGCATACCGATTACTTCGATCCGACCGGCGTCGACTATGAAAAATACACATCTGCCGCCGGCAACCGCACCTGGACCGTGATGATCTATCTAAACGCCCCCCCCGCCGGCGGCGCCACCCGCTTCAAGGCGATCGACAAGATCGTCCAGCCGGAGGCCGGTAAGCTGCTCGCCTGGAACAATCTGCGTCCTGACGGCAGCGTCAATCCGAGCACCCTTCACCAAGGCATGCAGGTCCGCGCGGGCGTGAAGTACGTCATCACAAAGTGGTTCCGCCAGCGACCTTGGCAGACGCTTACGATGCCACATCCCGAGCTTCTGGTTGCGCCGCACGCATTCAGAATTTGACGCCGAAGCTCAGGTTGAAGACCGTGCCGACATTATAGCGATTGTAATAGACCCGGTTGGCGCCGGACTGCTGGAACTCCTGGTATTTTGTGCTCGTCAGGTTGCGCGCCTCGAACTTCAACTCGCTATTCAGGCCAAGAAAATCGAAGCCCTCGCGCAACACCAGGTCCAGGTGGAAGCCGGGCCGTTCGATGATATCGGGCTGACCAGATGCGCCACGATTGGTCACGCGGTCGCTCGCATAGGTCAGCAACAACGTTTGCTGCGACAATCGATCCTTGTCCTCGAACCCGATCTCCAAATTGGCAAGGTGATCCGACTGGCCGGTCAGGGGCGAGCCATCGACAAAGAAGTCCGTCGCTCTGGTCGAGGAAACCGCAAATACTGCAACGGTATCATTAGCCGTCACCTTGATCTTCGATTTGGTGTAGGTGTAATTGGCGCTGACCACCAGCCGCCGCGTATCGAACACTGCGCCCAGGCCGCCCAGGTCGAAATATTTTACCGCCTCCACTTCGCCACCGTACAGATCAGCCTTGGGCGCATTTGCAAAGCTGCTGACGACGGCATTGTCGCTGAAGCTTGCGAAGGTCTCGATCGGCTTGTCGATGCGCTTGTAGAAACCGGCAATCGAGAATCGTTGCTGGGGCGCGAAATACCATTCGAACCTTGCTTCGGCATTGTACAGCTGGCTGTCGACGAGCAGCGGGTTGCCACGATATTGGCGGTTGCTGTCTGGATCGTAATATAGCTGATAGATCAACTCGCGAAACTGTGGCCGCGCGATCGTCTTCGACGCATTCAGCCGAAGCTGCATCTGATCGGTCAACTTGTAGGTCAGTGTCGCCGCAGGCAACCAATAATTGCGTTTCAGCGCGGTGCCCGCCAGCGACGCGGTAGGTACGGTAAATACCTGAACCGGCGTCACGGTCTGGTTGGCGGCCTCGTAGCGCACACCGGTATCTAGGCTGAGCTCGGGGGTGAACTGCGCCTGGAGCTGGAGGTAACCGGCATGGTTGCGCAGTTTCGCCAGGAACACCGGATTTGCTTCGTTGGTGTCGATCAGGTTGATCTTAAAATAATTGATGACGGTTGGTTCGAGCAGCAGATCGGGTCGAAGCAGCGAGACGCCGGCCGGCAGCGTGCCGGGCGCGCTGAACTGGAAGTCGCGGCGCTCGGTCTTTCGCTGGGTATCGGAATAGCCATAGCCGACCGTTGTCGTCAACCAGGATGCGGGTTTGTACGTCAGATCGGCGCCAGCCGAATAAAGGTCCTCGTTCAGGTTCGAGTAACTGACGGTCCCGCTACCCGATTGGCCGTTATTCAGCCGGTTGACGAAATAGCTGCCATAGATGTCGGTCGGCGAATTGCTGCGCGAATATTCAAAGCTGAACTCGTCGGGTGACTGGCGTTTCGAGTTGGCATAGCCACCACGCAGGTCGAGGCTGATTTCGGGCGTGATCGTGAACTCGCCGACGATCTGTGTATCGATCAACTGGCGGGCGAACCAGGCGGTATCCTGCTGCTGCAGCGTCCCCGAGCCCGAGGTCGCGCGCGTGCCGACGCCCAGCCGTGCCTGTTTGAGCGTATCGCGGATATAGAGATTGGTCCAACGGATCTTGTTCTCGCCAAATTCCAGCCCGAAGCCGAGCAGACCGTTCACGACGATGCGGTCGTCGGTAATGACGCGTTCGAAATCTAGCTCCTTCTGCGACAGGTCCCGGGTCGACGCCGTCTGCTGGAGCGTGTCGCGCGTCCGCCACTTGCTGCTGTAGCCAGCCGACCCGATCATTCCGAGCCGCACCGAGCCGATATCGGCATAGGTCCCGCCGGTGATGGTCGCGGCGGTGTTCGGCGGCATGTCGGTGTTGCGCTGGATCACCGAATTGCGCCCGGTAACCAGCTGGCTGGCGATCGCCTGCGTATCGACCGTGCCCGAGCTGATCCGGTTGCCGCTCCGCAGATAGGCGGCGAGCGCGGGCTTCAAATCACGTGTGCCGTTGTCAAAGCCCGTCCAGTCGGACGAGCTGCCGAAATAGGTATAACCGAGCCTGGCCGTGACTTCGGTATCGACGCCGATGCCGCCCCCGACCGCCAGGAACGATTCGGTCGGGATCGCCTTGGTCGTGAGGTTGATGACACCGCCGCCGAACTCGCCGGGAAAGTTGACCGAGTAGCTCTTCTGCACCAGCGACGATGCGATCACGCTGGTCGGGAAGATATCCAGGGGTACCACGCGCTTGAGCGGCTCGGGGCTTGGCAGCGGCGACCCGTTAAGCAGCGCAAGAGAATAGCGGTCGCCAAGCCCGCGGACATAGACGAAGCCGTTGCCGACCACGCTGAGACCGGTGACGCGGCCGAGCGCGCCCGCAATGTCGCCTTCACCGGTGCGCGCGATGTCGGCGCTCGACAATACCGAGACAACCTGCGGCCGCGTCCGCGACAAGTCGCTGGAGCGCCGGCCGACGATGACGATGTCGCCGTTCGATCCCGGCACCGACACGTCGGTCGGCTCCTCGGCCGGAGTGGTCTGGGGGTCGGCCGGCGGCGTGATTGTGCCGCTTGATTGGCCACCCGATCCACCGGCACCACCGGAGCTGGTCTGGGCGTTGGCAACGGATGGCGCCACCAGCGCGGATGACAACAGCAGCAAGCTGGCTAGCGGCAACGACCTCGGCATCTTCGAACCCCCTCTTCAACCCTTGTGGCAAGGGCGGGGGTCGCCGGCCGGCGCCCCGCTCCCGTCATGCAGCGTGCCTCAGGTCGTCGGGAGCGAGGTGCACAGGCCGGTATTACTGGCGCCGAAATCGGCCGAGGTGCTGTTGCAGGTCCAGTTCCTGTACCAAGTGTCGGTCGAATCCTTGACCGCGCCGATATAGGTCGTCTTGTCGAAGAAGCCGGCCTTGGTCACGTTGATGCCGTTGAACGAAAAACCGTTCAGCGTGCTGGCGTCGAACGCCGGCACCGCAGTCTCGTTGGCGCCATTGATGAACAGGCTGGTCAGCGTCGACGTGAAGGCATCGTTATTATTGTTGGTGCCGGTGCCGAAGATAGCCGCAACCTGGGCATCGGTGGGGCCGTTCGAGCCGACATATTTCTGCGTCGCGCATCCCGAGAAGACCACCGAGCGGAAGATCGGTGCGCCAATCTCGTCGATTGCGGCATTCTGCGTCGTCGATGCGGTCTGCGCCCGGCTGAGGCGCAGGCAGGGATTGGCGACTTGGTTGACCAGGATGCCATTGACCAGGGTATAATCGGCGCCGCCGCGGATCAGGATCGAGGCGATGTCGGAGGCAGCGTTGTTGACCCGGTCGATGAAGGTGAAGTTCGAGAGTATGACGTTGTGGCGCGGATTGTCGCCATCGACCGTGTTATCCGAATCAGCCTCGATCATCGAATCGGCTCCCGCCGAGGCGCTGTTAGGGCGCTGGGCAACGATGACGTACTGGAAATTACCCTTTATGCCGGTGTCGGTGTCCAGGTTGTCGTCCTCCGCGCCCACCGAAATATAATATTTCATGTAGACATGGCCGCCGAAGAATTCGGCGCCGTCATCCGAGCTGTTGAACGACTGGACGTGGTCGATGACAGTGGCATCGCCGATGCCTTGGGTGGTCAGCGACTGCAGTTCGGTATTGGCCGAGAGGATATACCCCGAATAGCGGATCTGCATGTAGCTGATCTGGCCGCTATTATCGCTGTTGTTGATGCCGCCGTACAGCGCGGGATCCACTGCGCCTTCAGTCTGGCGCTCGCAGGCGACCGTGCCCGGGGTCGCATTGGGCGCGGCGCAATCGGTTATCTGCGCGCGGCCCGAGAGCACGACGCCGCCCCATTGGCCGGACGACGTATCAGTGTTCAGGCCAAGGACATTGTCGCGGCTGGTGAAGATGATCGGCGAGGTGGCGGTGCCGACCGCGCTGATCTTGTTGCCGCGATTGATGTTCAGCCAGGAAACCCCGGTATTGGCATAGACGATCACGCCGGGCTGGATCGTCAGCGTCACGTTCGAATCGGCGGTAAGCGTCGTCGTCGTGCCGTCGGGCTGGGTCACTGTCCTGGTGTTGGTTGCGCTCAGCGGCGTCGGACCATTGTCATACCCGACGTCGACGCGGCCGGGCAGCTGATACAGCACGCCCGCAATCTTGTTCAGCGTGATGCTGCGCACGATGCGCGACGGCAGCGCGCAGACGCGATAGCTGCCGGTCGGCCCGGTTATCGTTCCCTGATCTCGCAACCCTTGCGCATCGGCGATCGTCGGGCAGCCGGTAGCTGGCGTCACCAGTGTCGTGGTGGGCGTCGGCGTCGGGGTTGCCGTTGGGGTCGGCGCCGGATTGTTGATGATCGTGACATTGCCGCCGGTGCCCGGCGAAGCGATGTCGGCCGCGCCGCAGCCACTCAGAATGACCGCCGAGCAGCTCGCCAGCAGCGCGTTACGAAGAACCTTCATGACTGTCCCCTTTTGCTTCACCGGCGGTGCCAGAGAAATGACTATGGAGCGCAGACGGTCGTTGCCAGGCTGCGATACCGATGGACGGGCGACTAGAGTGCACAAGTTATATTAATGTGACAGTCAGCAAAGATAAACGGGGGTAAGTTCCCAGCTACCAGACTAGCTAGTCAAGCAATATTTCTGTCATATCCTAGAAACTTCTCAGTCACATTAGGCAGTCTGTTCGGGATATGGCGATGGCGACGGAATATCTTGGTATTCAGTGCGACTCGCGAAGGTCCACCCCCCAGATTCGCCATGCGTACTGGTCGGCCGAGGACGCCTTGGGATCTGCCGAACGGCGCAGCATCACCGACCCGGCGCGATTAGATATTCGGCCGGTCTTGCGGCCGATGACGCGCAGCTTAGCCGCCACCAGGACATATTGTTGGCGATCGGCCACCCTAATATCGGTCGGCTCGCCGGCGACTGCGTCATAAGTCGAGTAAGGCGCGAAGCTGGCCTTGAAATCGTTGACGCTTCCCCGCGTATCCGCCCCTTGATTGCCCCATAGCAGGTACGCGCCGCGATAGTCACCTTGCTTGATCAGGTTGAAGTAACGCACCACGATGGCGCGCGCGGCCCGCGCGCTGGCCGATGTCTTGGGTTCGGCGCCCAACATTCCACCGGTCGCCGCGGTGGCAAGGTTGGCTGTATCGGTATGCGACGCGTTGGACCCTTGCGACGTGCAGGCGGCGCACGCCAATAAGGACGGCATTAGGACGAAACGCATCAATAACCCCTCAATTCGTGATCGCGGCCTCATGACCGGCGCAATTCTGCCGATCAACTCCAAGTCGCCGATCCGCAAGGCGATACGCCGTCAACCATGGCAAGCGGCCCGCGCCCTGCCTCCGTTGCAACCTGGTGGGCGCGACAGGGATTGAACCTGTGACCCCACCCGTGTGAAGGGTGTGCTCTACCGCTGAGCTACGCGCCCGTGACCTGGCTATTGGTCGGTAAAGGCGCCTCTACGAAAGCGTCCGGGCCCTGTCCAGCCCCGGCAACCGCGGGGTCGATGACGGCGACCTGGAGCAATCGTCCTAGTTTACCGAATCCTTCAGCCCCTTGCCGGCCTTGAACTTCGGCTGTGACGACGCCTTGATCGTCATCGGCTCGCCCGTGCGCGGATTGCGGCCGGTCGATGCCTTTCGCTTGGAAACCGAGAATGTGCCGAAACCGACCAGGCGAACCTCGTCGCCCTTCTTGAGCGCATTGCCAATGGTATCGAATACGGCCTCGACCGCCTTGACCGCATCCCCCTTGTTCAGCCCGGCCGTATCGGCGACCGACCCGATCAGTTCCTGCTTGTTCATTGGCAAAACCCCCGTTTGTCCAGGTCGTGGACACCAGACTCGCTGGTTCCAAGCGAGCCAGTAAGGCGGCTGCACCTTGACGTGTCAAAGCAATTCAGGTGCATTGTCGCAACAATGCGCCAAGTTGCGCCGGCGCGGGACACCGACCGCAGCGGGGCCCCGCCCTGCATCGATCAATGATGCAATTCGCCCACCGCCGCGACCGTCGCCGGCGGCTGTGCCGCCAGTTCGTCCGTTTCGGTCCAGTCGATCGCGGTCAGCGGCTCGACCAGCGCTAGGGCGAGCACCTGATCAACATGCTCGACCGGCACGATCTTCAGGCCGGCCTTGATGTTCGCGGGAATCTCGACGAGATCCTTCTCGTTCTCAGACGGGATCAACACGGTCTCGATGCCGCCGCGCAATGCCGCCAGCAACTTTTCCTTGAGGCCGCCGATCGGCAGGACGCGGCCGCGCAGCGTCACTTCACCGGTCATCGCGACTTCGCGCCGGATCGGCACGCCGGTCAGCGTCGAGACGATCGACGTCACCATGCCGATGCCCGCCGACGGGCCGTCCTTGGGCACCGCGCCTTCGGGCAGATGGATGTGGACGTCCTTGCGCGCGAACAGGCTGGGCTTGATGCCATAGGAAGGCGCGCGCGCCTTCACGAACGAGAAGGCGGTCTCGATCGATTCCTTCATCACGTCGCCCAGCTTGCCGGTGACCTTAGCCATGCCCTTGCCGGGCACGGTGACGCTCTCGATCGTCAGCAACTCTCCGCCGACCTCGGTCCAGGCCAGACCGGTGACCGCGCCGATCTGGTCCTCGGTCTCGGACAGGCCATGTCGGAACTTCTGCACGCCGGCGAAACCGGCGAGGTTGTCGGGCGTGATCGTCACGCTCGCGGTCTTGCCTTCGAGGATCTGGCGCAGCACCTTGCGGCACAATTTGGCAATCTCGCGCTCCAGCGTGCGGACGCCCGCCTCGCGCGTGTATTTCTGGATCAGCGCGCGCAGGCCGTCCTGGGTCAGCGTGAACTCGCCGCCCTTCAGGCCATGCGCCTCGACCTGCTTGGCGAGCAAATGGCGCTCGGCGATCTCGACCTTCTCGTCCTCGGTATAGCCCTCCAGCCGGATGATCTCCATCCGGTCGAGCAATGGCTGCGGCAGGTTGAGCGTGTTCGCGGTGGTCACGAACATCACGTCGGACAGGTCGATGTCGATCTCGAGATAATGGTCGTTGAACTTGTTGTTCTGTTCGGGATCGAGCACCTCGAGCAGCGCCGACGCCGGATCGCCGCGAAAATCCTGGCCGAGCTTGTCGATCTCGTCGAGCAGGAACAGCGGGTTGCTGGCCCCCGCCTTCTTCAGGTTGGTGACGATCTTGCCCGGCAGCGAGCCGATATAGGTGCGCCGGTGGCCCCGAATTTCTGCTTCATCGCGCACACCGCCTAAAGATTGGCGGATAAACTCGCGCCCGGTCGCCCGGGCAATCGACTTGCCGAGGCTCGTCTTGCCGACTCCCGGCGGGCCGACCAGGCACAGGATCGGCCCCTTCAGCTTGTTGGTCCGCGCCTGCACCGCGAGATATTCGACGATCCGGTCCTTGACCTTCTCCAGCGCATAATGGTCCTCGTCGAGGACCGCCTGTGCGGTCGCGATATCCTTCTTGATCTTCGACTTCTTGCCCCAGGGCAGGCCCAGCAGGACGTCGAGATAGTTGCGCACGACCGTCGCCTCGGCCGACATCGGAGCCATCGTCTTGAGCTTCTTGAGCTCGGCGGTGGCCTTGGTCCGCGCTTCCTTCGACAGTTTGAGCGTGGCGATCTTCTGGGTCAGCTCGGCGATCTCGTCGCCGTCGCTCTCGTCGCCCTCATTACCCAGCTCGCGCTGGATCGCCTTGAGCTGCTCGTTGAGGTAATATTCGCGCTGGGTCTTCTCCATCTGGCGCTTGACACGGCTCTTGATCTTCTTCTCGACCTGGAGGACGCCCAACTCGCCCTCCATGAAGGCGAACACCATCTCCAGCCGTTTCGACTGGTCGAGCTCGACCAGCAGCGCCTGCTTGTCGGCAACCTTGATCGCGATATTGCCGGCGATCGAATCGGCCAGTCGCGACGCTTCCTCGATCTCGCTCATCTGCACCGCCGTCTCGGCGGGCAGCTTGCGATTGAGCTTCGAATAATTCTCGAACTGATCGACCACCGACCGCATCAGCGCGGCGATGTGGACGCTCGTCACATTCTCCTCGGCCACGTCCTCGACGCTCGCGATCAGGTGATCCCGGGTGCCGCCCAACTCGACGAGCCGCGCACGCGACTTGCCCTCGACCAGCACGCGGACGGTGCCGTCGGGCAGCTTGAGCAGCTGGAGGATCGTCGCCACGACGCCCATGTAATACAGGTCGTCGCGCCCGGGATCGTCCTCCGCCGGATCGAGCTGGGCGACCAGGAAGATCTCCTTGTCGGCGGCCATGGCGGTCTCGAGCGCGGCGACCGACTTGTCGCGGCCGACGAACAACGGCACGATCATGTGTGGGAAGACGACGATATCGCGCAGCGGCAATACGGGGAAGGACTGGGTCATGGATACTCCGACAATGCCCGCCCGGGGCATCTTTCATCACCTATATGGGATCGCCCGCAAATCCATCAATCGGCGTATGATCATCGGCGGCGGCGCGCCCGCCCTCACGGAGGTTCGCCGGTGAAGCTGGCGATGGCGGCGCTGGCGCTGGCCGGATCGTCGGGCGCCGCCACGCTGCCCGGAAAGGGCGAACCGCCGATCACCGCGCAGACGCAGAAATCGGGCGGCCCGGTCGATCCGGCGCAGGCCGCGCTGCGCTTCGACCTGGCCGACCTGAGCTTTGAAGTCCTGCCCGCAACGCGCCAACTGCGCGGCAGGGCGGTGCTGGCCTTCACGACGAAGGCACCGATCGACCGGCTGCTGATCGACCTCGACCGCAATTTGGGGCCACGATCGGTGGCGGTGGACGGCATTGCGCTGCCGGCCGGCGCCTTCACCAATCCGCAAGGCAAGCTGATCGTCACCCTGCCCCGCCATTATGCCGCCGGCGAGACGCTGCGCGCGACGATCGTCTTCGGCGGGACGCCGCACGTCGCCGTGCGCGCGCCCTGGGACGACGGCGTCGTGTGGTCGACGACCAAGGACGGCAGGCTCTGGTTCGCGACGACCAGCGAAGGCTTCGGCTGCGACATATTGTGGCCCTGCCTTGATTTTCCGACCGGCGAGCCGGCCAGGGTCGCGCTCCACATCACCGTGCCGGCGGGGCTGAAGGCGCCGTCCAACGGCGTGCTGAGGAGCGTCGATACGCTGGCCGACGGCCGCACCACCTGGAACTGGGAGGTCAAGCATCCCAACACCTATGGCATCGCCCTCAATGTCGGGCCGTATGAAGAGCTGCGCGGCAGTTACCGGAGCCGCTATGGCAACACGATCCCGATGTTCTACTGGTATCTGCCGGGCGAGGAGCAGCAGGCGCGCGGGCTGTTCGCCGAATTCGCGCCTACGCTCGATTTCTTCGAGGCCAATGTCGGCCCCTATCCGTTCGGCGACGAGAAGGTCGGCGTGGTCGAGACGCCGCATCTGGGCATGGAGCACCAGACGATCAACGCTTATGGCAATGGCTATGCCAAGGCGCCCGAGGGCTTCGACTGGCTGTTCCAGCACGAATTTAGCCACGAATGGTTCGGCAACCAGGTGACCGCCGCCAATTGGGACGATTACTGGCTGCACGAAGGCTATGGCCAGTACATGCAGCCCGCTTACGGACTGTGGCGCGAGGGCTATGCGCGATACGCCACGATGATGCAGGCGCAACGCCTCACCATCGTCGCCAAGGTGCCGCTGATCCGCGACCGGCCGCTGACCGAGGAGGAAGTGTACGAGCCGGAAAAGGGCGGTCCGGGAGGAGACATTTACAGCAAGGGCGCGTGGATGCTCCACACGCTACGATTCCTGATCGGGGAGAAGGCATTCTGGGACGTGACGCGGCTGGAAGTCTATGGCCGGCCCGATCCCAGGCCGGGGAATTTCGCGCCGCGCTACGGCTCGACCCGCGAATATCAGGGCTTCGTCACGCGCGTGACCGGAAGGAACCTGGACTGGTTCTTCGACGTCTATCTGCGCCGCGCCGCGCTACCCGACCTGATCGAGAAGCGCCAGGGGGACACGCTGACGCTGACCTGGGCCGCGCCCGACAATTTGCCCTTCCCGATGCCGGTCGAGGTGCTGGTCGGCGACCAGATGCGGCGCGTCGAGATGCCGGGCAACACCGCGACGATCACCGTTCCCGCCGACACGCACGTCGTCCTCGATCCGTTCGCCCGCATCCTGCGTCGGTCGCAGGCGATCGAGGATGCCCGGGCATGGCGCGCCCTGCCGCAATGAGCCAGACAGGGTGTATTGCAGCCATAACACGGTAGGTATAGGAACGGACGTGGAGGTGGGGATGCGTTTCATTGTCGTTGATCCAATAGGCTTGCCTGGGCTGGCTGTCCTGTATCTGGGTCTTTTCGTGTTTGTCGTGGCCCTGGTGGCGGCGCGGTCGCGTGCCGCGAGCGGCGGAGCGCCGGCGATCACGAGTCGCGCGTCGAAATCGTGGTGGTGGATCGCCGTTCAGGGGATCGGCTTCGCCTGCGCCGGCATCGGGCAGGTTCGGGTGACGCTCGATCCGTATTCGGCGACCGCGATCGTAGAGGGGTTGCTCGTGCTGGTCCTGGTGGCGGGGTCGATCGGGCTGTTCGACGCGTCGTCGCGGGCGATGGGCAGGAACTGGGCGCTCGTCGCGCAAACGCGCCACGATCATACGCTGGTGACGAACGGCCCGTTCGCGATCGTCCGTCATCCGATCTACGTTGCCCTATTCCTCTACATGCTGGCGCTGGCCACGGCGCTTGGCCATTCTCGCAACCTCATCGTCGGCGTACCGCTTTACGCCTTCGGCACGTGGATGCGCATCAGCCACGAGGAAAGGCTGCTGCGCGACCAGTTCGGCGCGGCGTACGACGCCTATGCCGCGCGAGTGAAGCGGTTCGTGCCGGGAGTGTTCTAGGATTTGCTTCCAGACAGGCTCAAGCCGACTTCATCAGCGACCAGAAATGCGGGCCGTTGCCGGGCATTTGCCACTCGCCCGTAACCTCGAACCCCAGTGACCGATACAGCCGGACGTTCCGTTCGGTCGCGGTTTCGAGATACGCCGGCATGCCGTCCGCCGTCGCGCGGGTCAGCCCCGCACGGATCGCGGCGCTGCCCAGCCCGCGCCGCTGCAGCGCCGGCTCCACCCCGGCAACGTGGAGATACCAGAAGGGCTGGGGCGGGAAATGCGCCTCGATCGTTCGGCTCAGCCGCAGCGCGCGGGGCAGCGCCGGACCAAAGGTCGCCAGCAGCGGCCAGAGAGACGCGATCACCTCTCCCCATCCGACGTTCGCCGCGGTTGGCCCGCGCCACAATGTCGCGGCTTCGGCCGCGCCCGTCACCAGCCGCATGCCGCCGCGCCCGTCGCTATCGTAGAGCAGCCGCATCAGCCGCGACAGTCGTGCGGGACGCGTAGCGCGGTCGGGGAAGAGATACGTCATCGCCGGATCGCCGGCAAAGGCCCGTGCCAGCATGGTCGCCACGGCGGCGCGATCGCCGTCACCAGCCTGGCGTATGACGTCGCGATCCGTTGACAAGAAAGCCGCCGGCTTGGTTGACGAAGCGATCAGGCGGCGCCGCTCTTTTCCTTCTTGGTGTAGACCCGGACGGGTTCCTTGCGGCCCTCCACCACATCGCGATCGACCATCACCTCGTCCACGCCGTCCATCGCCGGCAGGTCGAACATCGTGTCGAGCAATATGCCCTCCAGGATCGAGCGCAGCCCGCGCGCGCCGGTCTTGCGGTCGATCGCCTTCCTGGCAACGGTCACCAGCGCATCGTCGGTGAAGCCCAGCTTGACCGCCTCCATCTCGAACAGCTTCTGGTATTGCTTGACCAGCGCGTTCTTCGGCTCGGACAGGATCTTGACCAAGGCATCGGTGTCGAGATCCTCGAGCGTCGCGATCACCGGCAGGCGGCCGACGAACTCGGGAATCAGCCCGAACTTGAGCAGGTCCTCGGGCTCGACCGCCTTCAGCGTCTCGCCGGTGCGGCGCTCCTCGGGTGCGGCGACATAGGCGCCGAAGCCGATCGACTTGCCCTGCAGCCGGTCGCCGATGATCTTTTCGAGCCCCGAAAACGCGCCGCCGCAGATGAACAGGATGTTGGTCGTGTCGACCTGGAGGAATTCCTGCTGCGGATGCTTGCGCCCGCCCTGGGGGGGGACCGATGCGGTGGTGCCTTCCATCAGCTTGAGCAGCGCCTGCTGGACGCCCTCGCCCGACACGTCGCGGGTGATCGAGGGATTCTCGGCCTTGCGGCTGATCTTGTCGATCTCGTCGATATAGACGATCCCGCGCTGCGCCCGCTCGACGTTGTAGTCCGACGCCTGGAGCAGCTTGAGGATGATGTTCTCGACATCCTCGCCGACATAGCCCGCCTCGGTCAGCGTCGTCGCATCGGCCATGGTGAAGGGCACGTCGAGGATTCTGGCAAGGGTCTGGGCGAGCAGCGTCTTGCCGCAGCCGGTCGGGCCGACCAGGAGAATATTGGACTTGGACAGCTCGACATCGGCACCCTTGGTGCCGTGATTGAGCCGTTTGTAATGGTTGTGCACCGCCACCGACAGGACCCGCTTGGCACGCTTCTGGCCGATCACGTAATCGTCCAGCACGTCGCAGATTTCCTGCGGTGTCGGGACCCCGCCATCCTTCTTGCTGACCAGCGCCGACTTCGTCTCCTCGCGGATGATGTCGTTGCACAGCTCGACGCATTCGTCGCAGATGAAGACGGTCGGCCCCGCGATCAGCTTGCGCACCTCATGCTGCGACTTGCCGCAGAACGAGCAATAGAGCGTGCTCTTCGAATCGCCGCCGCTGAGCTTAGTCATCGATACCATCCTTGGCGCCGGTCATCGGCGCATGTTTCAGCGTCGGTCATGTTAGACCGACGCCATTCCATATCACAATCGTCAAAATACCGCGTTCACGACGTTCGCATGGTCGCCGGCCTCACGCCGCCTTCGCCTCGTCGGCGGGGGCTGGGCGCTTGTCGAACACCTCGTCGACCAGCCCGAACTTCTTGGCTTCATCGGCTTCCAGGAAATTGTCCCGGTCCATCGACTTCTCGATCACCTCGAGCGGCTGGCCGGTATAATGCGCGTAGAGCGTATTCATCCGCGCACGGATGCGCAGGATTTCCTTGGCCTGGATCTCGATGTCGCTGGCCATGCCCTGGGCGCCGCCCGACGGCTGGTGGATCATGATCCGCGCGTTGGTCAAGGCGACGCGCATGCCCGGCTCGCCGGCGGCGAGCAGGAAGCTGCCCATCGACGCCGCCTGGCCGATACACACCGTGCCGACCCGGGGGCGGATATATTGCATCGTGTCATGGATCGCCATGCCCGCCGTCACGACGCCGCCCGGCGAGTTGATGTACATGAACACGTCCTTCTTCGGGTTCTCCGATTCGAGAAACAAGAGCTGAGCGGTGATCAGCGACGCCATATGGTCCTCGACGGGTCCGACGACGAAGATGATCCGTTCGCGCAGCAGCCGCGAATAGATGTCGAAGCTGCGCTCGCCGCGATTGGACTGCTCGATAACGATCGGCACAAGGCCGCCGGTGACGGGATCGACGCGAAAGCCCGGAGGGGCGAACTGGCCGGTTTCGAACGGATTGTTCATGGGAAGTCTCTTGGTCCTTATGCCCTTGCGACACCCTACATCGGCGCCCCCCCGGCGAGGCGCAAGGGGGACCGGATGGTGAACGGCGCGGCCGGCGTGCGTAATCGCCGGCTATGGTTGATCCCCGCCCGGCGCGGCATGCGACAAATAGGCCAGCCTGCGCACCTCGCGCCGTCCGCGCACGACGGTATCCAGGATCAGCCCGGCAAACGCGCACAAGGCGGCCAGGATGATCAGCCCGGTCGCCAGCACCGCCGTCGGCAGCCGCGGGACCAGATGGGTATGCATGTAGGTGACCGCCAGCGGCGCACCGAGCACGATCGCGGCCAGCGCCAACAGCCCCCCGATCCCGCCGAAGAACAGCAGCGGGCGTTCGATGCGGTAGAGCGTAACGATCGTGCCGACGATGCGAAAGCCGTCCGAATAGGTGCTCAGCTTCGACGCCGAGCCTTCAAGCCGCGCGAAATACCGCGTCTCGACCTCGCCCACCGGCATGCGCAGTTCGAGGGCATGGACGCTGATCTCGGTTTCGATCTCGAACCCGCCCGACAGCACCGGGAAACTCTTGACGAACCGGCGGGAAAAGACGCGGTATCCAGATAATATGTCGCTGAAGCTGCGCCCGAACAGCCGCGCGAGCATGCCGGTGAGCAGCCGGTTGCCCATCACATGCCCGCGGCGGTAAGCCGCATCGGCCTGCGTCACGCGACTGCCGACGACCATGTCGAGCTGCTCGTCGATCATCAGGCGGACCATATCGGGGGCGGCGGTGGCGTCGTAGGTCGCGTCGCCGTCGGCCATGACATAGATGTCGGCGTCGACATCGGTGAACATGCGGCGCACGACATTGCCCTTGCCCTGCATCCGTTCGCTGCGGACGATCGCGCCGGTCGCGCGCGCGACCGCTACCGTGGCATCGGCGCTGTTATTGTCATAGACATAGACGGTCGCGCCCGGCAGCGCGGCGACGAAGCCCGCCACCGTCTGCGCGACAGCGGCTTCCTCGTTATAACAGGGCAGCAGGACCGCAATGCGTGGTTCGGTCACCATCTACCCCCCCTGCCATTCGCGCCTGGCGTCCAACCCCGGGACCCCGCTCCCGGGCTAGCGGATCACGCCTCGCTCTTCTTCACTTTCTTTGCGGCGGGCTTTGCCGCGGGCGTCGTGGCGGGATCGGCATCGGCCTGGTCGGCCGCGGCCTTCTTCGCGGGCGCCTTCTTCGTCGCCGCCTTCTTCACCGGCTCGGCCTCGACCAGCGCGTCGCCGGAGGCGGGGGGCGCGACATCCGCGTCGGTTACCGGCCTGGCGTCATGATCATGGTCGCCATGGTCATGATGGTCATGGTCATGATGGTCATGGTCGTGGTCATGATTGTGAAGATGCGTGCCGCTGGCAAAGCCATCCTCGGATTCGATTGCCGCTTCAAGCTCCGCGCGCGTTACTTCGCGGTCGGTGACCTCGGCGGTGCCAAACAGCCAGTCGACGACCTTGTCCTCATATAGCGGCGCGCGCAATTGGGCGGCGGCCATCGGTTCCTGCTGGAGATATTGCATGAAACGCTGCTGATCCTCGGCGCGGTATTGCTGCGCGGCCTGGGCGATCAGGCGGTTCATCTCCGCTTGCGTCACCTCGACACCATTGGCCTGGCCGATTTCGGACAGCAGCAGGCCCAGCCGCACGCGACGCTCGGCAATCGCGCGATAATCGTCGCGCTCGCTCTCCATCTCGGCCAGCGCCGCCGCCGGATCGGCCTCATGCGTGGTCTCGTGCTTGAGCTGCTCCCAGATTTGGTCGAACTCGGCATCCACCATCGACGGCGGCACTGGAAAGTCATGCCCCGCGGCAAGCCGGTCGAGCAGCTTGCGCTTCATGTGCGTGCGCGTCAGGCCGTTCAGCTCCTGCTCGATCTGCCCCTTGATCAGCCCGCGCAGCTGGTCGAGGTCATTCAGCCCCAGCGACTTGGCGAGCGCATCGTCGATCCTCGTCTCGCCGGCCGTCTTGACCGACTTGACGATCAGGTCGAATGTCGCCGGCTTTCCCGCCAGGTCCTTGGCCGCATAATCCTCGGGAAAAGTCACCGCGATCTGCTTTTCGTCGCCGGTCCTGACGCCGACCACCTGGTCCTCGAAACCAGGGATCAGCCGGCCCGATCCCAGTTCGATCGCCATGTCCTCGCCGGTGCCGCCCTCGAACGCGACGCCGTCGGCGGTCCTGCCGACGAAATCGACCGTGACCAGATCCCCGAGCACCGCCGCCCGGTCATCCCCGGCATCCTCCCAGTTCTTCTGCTGGTCCGCGAACTTGCGCAGCTGCGCATCGATCGCGGCATCGTCGACGAGCACCGTCAGCCGTTCGAGCTTGATATCGTCGATCGCCGGCGGGGGCACGTCGGGCAGCACTTCCATCTCGACCTTGACCGCGGCGTCCCGGCCGCGATCATAGCCGTCCTCAAGGCTGACCGAAGGCTGGGCCGCCGGACGCAATTTCTGGTCGGCGATCAGCTGCTGAACGCCGTCCTGGATCGAGCTGTTGAGCGCGTCGGCGGCAATCGCCTCGCCGTGCATCTTGCGCACCAGATTGGCGGGCACCTTGCCGGGGCGAAAGCCGGGCATCCGCACCTGCGGGGCGACCCGCTTGACCTCGGCATCGACCCTGGCGTCTATCTCCCCGGCAGTGATCGTCAGCGTGTAACCGCGCTTCAGGCCCTCGTTCAACGTCTCGACAGTCTGCATAGCTCTCTTCAATCTCGTGTTTTAGAGGGGCGACCCCTTCGCTGACGCTCGGGAGTTGCGAAGCCGAAAAATGTCCCCCGGACATTTTCCAGTCTTCGCAACTGGTGCGGGCGAAGGGACTCGAACCCCCACATCTTGCGATGGCAGGACCTAAACCTGCTGCGTCTACCAGTTCCGCCACGCCCGCTTGGGACACCGCCGGTGCGCGAGCGCGTCTAGCGAAGTGTCCCCGTCGGGGCAACCCGACAAACGATCGGAGATGTAGGGTAACCCGCCGCGAGCAACCTCGTCTTCGCCGAAGCGTTCATGACAGCGAGGAGAACGATGATGGCCACCCAGCCCCCGCCCGAAATGCCGCCTCAGCCAAGCCCGCCGATTCAGCCCGCCGCGCCGCCGCCCGAAGTGGGTCCGCCGGGAACGGATGTCGACATACCCTCGCCAGGCGAGGTCCGCCCCGGCTTCGCCAACCCGCTGGATTAATCTATTTCAGTATAATAGTTGCCCAATCAGTCTGGGAAGGCCGGCATTGGGGGTGTTTATGATCGGCGAAGTTTTTCGGCTCGGTGGGCTGTTGGTTGGTTTACTTACGGTCTGTGGACAAGCTCTGGCTCAGGATGCGAACACAGCTCCACAGACGCCTAATTCGGCCGGTGCACCAGTGCAAATCGGAGACTGCGAAATTCACGTCTGGCCCGCCGCTCGCTTTACCGCGCAGACTTCAGGATGGTTGTCCGGTAGGGGCATGCTTGGCGCACTCGCGGACATGTCTGGCCACGCCAAGGGCGACAAGGCGCGCGTAACGGCGCTAGGATCGGCACTCGATAGCGATGCCCAAGCCAAAGCCCTCGGCGCGCTCGACCTGAGCGCACTTTTAGGGATCACGCCCAGCAAGATCGTCCTCCACAGTGAGCCGCTTGACCGTAAGACACTGAACAAGGTCTCGACCCGCCGGTCGGACTCTGCCTCATCCTGCTATGCCGAATTGATTGTCGCCGATCTGTTCTACCAGAAATCACCCATCTATGGTCGATCACTAAAAACTCTTTTCATCTTGCGGAAATTTGGATCAGCCCGAGACAAACCGGCAATCTATAAGAATTGGCGTGGTAATGGTCTGAAGCTGTTCCCGGCAAAGGGGGACGATCCCGCCGTAATAAAGGCGGCAAATGACGAACTTCTAGACGTTTTAAGGCCGATTTGCCGAATTTGCTCGCAAGGCAAAGGCAGAACCTAAGTAAACCTCGTCCTGCTCCCATTATTTCACTCGCCGCGCGGTCAGCAGCTTGACCGGGGCGGCGGGCACCTCGCCCCTGAACCCGCCGCGGATCGTCGCGGTCGGCGAAACGGCGGCGTCGAAGATCTTCAGTACCACGTCCATGCCCTCGACGACGCGGCCGAACGCGGCATAGCCGAGAGTGTCGCCGGGCCTGGTCGGGTCTGCGTCCATCGACGGCTGGTCGCCGACCATGATCGTGAACTCGCCCTGCGCCGTGCCCGGCTCGCGCCGCGGCATCGACAGCACGCCATCGAGATGCCTGATGCCGGTAGCCGTCGTCGCCTCGTGCCTGATCGGCGGCAGTACGCGGCGGGCGTCGCCGTTCACCCCGAACTGGACGAAGCCGAAATGGTCCGCCACCTTGACCGTGCGGTAGAAGGTAATGCCGTCGAGCCGTTTCTGGTCGACATATTTGAGGAAGTTGGCGGCGGTGACCGGCGCGCGTCCGGTCTCGATCTCGACGACGATCCGTCCGACGCTGGTCTCGATCGCGACGCGCGGGAGCAAGGGGCTCGGGGTCACAACCGGCGTCGGCGCGGTCTGCGCGATCGCGAGCGGCGCAAACAGGGCCAGTGCCAGCGACAGCAACAACCCCCGCGTCATTCGCCCAGCGCCTTCTTCAGCAGGTCGTTGACCACCGCCGGGTTGGCCTTGCCCGCCATCGCCTTCATCGTCTGGCCGACAAAGAAGCCGAACAGAGCCTCCTTGCCGCCACGATATTGGGCGAGCTGGGCAGGGTTCTTCGTGAGCATTTCCGCGATCACCGCCTCGATCGCCGCCGTATCGCTGGTCTGCTTGAGACCGCGCGCCGCGACGATCGCGCCGGGCGCGTCGCCGGTTTCAAGCATTACCTCGAACACCTGCTTGGCGAGACTGCCCGACAGCGTGCCGTCGGCGACCAAAGCGAGCAGCTCGGCGGCCTGGCTGGGGGCGACTGGCGATTCCTCGATGCCCTTGCCGAGCCGATTGAGCGCGCCGAACAATTCCGACGTCGTCCAGTTCGCCGCCGCGACCGGCTTGGCTCCCGCCGCCAGCAAGGTATCGAACCAGCGCGCCGCCTCGACCTCGGCGGTCAGGACGTTGGCGGCATAGGCGCTGATGCCCAGCTCCTCGTACCGCGCGCGCTTGGCGTCGGGCAGCTCGGGAAGGCTGGCGCGGCATTCGTCCAGGAATCCGTCGGCGAGTTCGAGCGGCAACAGATCGGGATCGGGGAAGTACCGGTAATCGTGCGCGTCCTCCTTCGATCGCATCGACCGCGTGGTGCCGCTGTCGGGATCGAACAGGCGGGTTTCCTGGGCGATCCTGCCGCCGTTCTCCAGCGTCTCGACCTGGCGCGCCGCCTCATGCTCGATCGCGGCCATCACGAAGCGCACCGAATTGACGTTCTTGGTCTCGGTCCGCGTGCCGAACTCGCCGCCGGGCCGGCGCACGCTGACGTTGACGTCGGCGCGCATCGACCCTTCCTCCATATTGCCGTCGCACGATCCGACATAGCGTAGGATCGCACGCAGCTTCCTCAGATAAGCCCCTGCTTGGGCAGGGGAACGCATGTCGGGCTTGCTGACGATCTCCATCAGCGCGACGCCCGATCGGTTGAGGTCGACATAGGACCGCGTCGGATGCTGGTCGTGCATCAGCTTGCCGGCATCCTGCTCGACATGGATGCGCTCGACGCCGATCACCTTGGTCGGTTCGGCCTCGCCCTCCAGCGCGATCTCGATCGCGCCCTCGCCGACCAGCGGATGATAGAGCTGGCTGATCTGATAGCCCTGCGGCAGATCGGCGTAGAAATAGTTCTTGCGATCGAACCGCGACCATTTGTTGATCCGCGCGCCGATCGCCATCCCGGTGCGCACTGCCTGGCGGATGCATTCGCCGTTGGGCACCGGCAACATGCCCGGCATCGCCGCGTCGACCAGGCTCACCTGGCTGTTGGGCTCTGCGCCGAATGCGGTCGCGGCGCCGGAGAACAGCTTGGCCCGGCTGGTTACCTGGGCGTGGACCTCCAGCCCGATGATCACCTCCCACTCGCCGGTGGCGCCGCGGATGCGGTAGGACGACGGGGCGGCGGTGCTGAGAATTTCGGTCATGCGGCGGCAGATAGCCGCTGCCGGCCCGGCCGGGCAAGCGTTCAGCCGGCGTCGTCGAACAGCGTAAAGCCAGCGGGCAGCCGGCGCGGCCGCGCGGCCCCCTGCATCGCGCCGTCGACCGCGGCGATCGCCGCGACCAGATCGCGCGGGCTGTACGGCTTGGCCAGGCACCCCATGGCGAACGGCCGCCCCTCGGCGGAGCAGTCGCCGGTCACGAACACCACCGCGATGCCGCGGGCATGGGCCGCGCGGGCGATGTCGATGCCGCTGCCGTCGGCCAGGCTGATGTCGGCCAAGACCAGGTCGATCTCCGCACCGTCGCCGATCACCGACAGCGCGTCGGCGACGCGATCGACGGTGGCGACGATCCGATACCCTTCGTCGGCAAGATGGTGTTCGTTGTCGAACGCGACCAGCGGCTCGTCCTCGGCGATGAGCAGCCGCGTGATCAGCCTCTTGCGTCGTCCGAACACTGTCCTGTCCGCCCCATTACTGGACCGGCCGCCTGATGCCGATCTGGTTACGCGTGCGTCCCTTAACGCCGGGAACCACGTTTGCGTCGCAATTATTTTGCCGCGCGGCGCGATCATACTATCGATCGATCCATGTCCCAACCATTGCTCCACCGCATCGCCAAGTTGCTCGCCCGCGCCGGGATCGCCTCGCGCCGCGAGGTCGAGCGGATGATCGCCGACGGCCGCGTCGCGCTGAACGGCGCGGCGATCAACACGCCGGCGACGTTGCTCGCCTCGCTCGCCGGGGTGACGGTCGACGGCGTGGCGGTCGAGGAGCCGAGCGCGGCGCGGCTGTTCCTCTATCACAAGCCCGTCGGCCTCTTGGTCACCGAGCGCGATCCGGGCGGGCGGCTGACCATCTATGATCGCCTGCCGCCCGATTTGCCGCGGGTCGTGCCGGTGGGACGGCTTGACCTCAATACCGAGGGGCTGCTGCTGCTGACCAACGATGGCGGGCTCAAGCGTCAGCTCGAACTGCCGGCGACCGGAGTCGAGCGGGCCTATCGCGCGCGTGCTTATGGCGCGGTGACGCAGGCCCAGCTGGAGGACCTGATCGAGGGCGTCGAGATCGAGGGCGTGCGCTATGGCGCGATCGACGCCAATCTGGAACGGCGCACCGGCGCCAATGTGTGGATCGAACTGGTCCTGAAGGAGGGCAAGAACCGCGAGGTACGGCGCGTGCTCGAGCATCTCGGGCTGAAGGTCAGCCGGCTGATCCGCACGCGCTATGGCCCGTTCGTGCTCGGCGATCTGCGGCCGGGCGCGGTCGGCGAGGTGCGCGCGCATGACGTCGCCTCGTTCGCGAAGAACCCCGATCGGCTCGATCTGCCCCAGCCGGCGCGCGTCCGCGATACGGCGGTCCGGCCGGTGGTGGCACGGCGCGAACCGGAGCGGTCGGCCTCGCGCGCGGCGCCGGTCAAGCCGCGCATCCCGCGCGCAACCATCGAACGTCCGGCAAAGGGACCTGCCGGCGGCCGGGGCAAGCCCAAGGCAGCCCCCTCCTCAGGCCAGGCCCAAAGCGGTCGCCCGCTCCGCCGGCGCGCCGACGGCAGCGTCGCGGTGCCGACCAAGGCGGCGCGCGACGCGCGTCGCGGCGCCAGCGGCGATGCGGCGAGCCCGGCGCGTCCCCCTGGCGCCCGCCCGGCCGGCAAGCCCGGGGCGCGGCCGCCGCGCCCGCGCAGATAATGCGTGTCATCGCCGGCCGGTGGCGCGGGCGACCGCTCGTGGCACCCAAGGGAGACGTCACGCGCCCCACCGCCGATCGCACGCGCGAGGCGCTGTTCTCGATGCTGGCCAGCCGTCTCGTCAGCTTTGAGGGGCTGGCGGTCGCCGACCTCTTCGCCGGATCGGGCGCGCTGGGGATCGAGGCGCTGTCGCGCGGCGCGGCGTCCTGTCTTTTCGTCGAGCACGACAGGGCCGCGCTCTATGCGCTGCGCGCGAACCTTGGGAGATTGGGCGCCACTGGCGACGTGCGCGCGCAATCGGTGTTGGCGCTGGGCGCCGCCGCCGCCCCCCTCGACCTGATCCTGATTGACCCGCCCTACGGCACGAGCGCCGGCGCGGTGGCGCTCGATCGCCTGGCGCGCCTCGGCTGGACCGGCCCCGCGACGTGGATCAGCATTGAGACCGCCCGCGGCGAAAAGGTGGAGGTCGCAGGCTTCACTGCCGACGCAGAGAAGACTTATGGCAAGGCCCAAGTGACGCTGCTGCGGATCGCGTAGCAGCTACCTGTTCAGAAATTCTTCTGATATTTGATGCTCGCCCCCGACCCGCCGAAGGACCCGGTCTGCGACAACAGGCTCAGGCTCTTCGACAGCGCGATGTCGAGCTGGGTGGCGGTGAAGCCGCGCGAGTCGGTGATGATTTCGACGTAGATGTTCTTGGTGATATACTGTCCGGCGGCAAGCGCGGTGCCGCGCCCGGTTGCCTCGTCGGCGCCGAGGATGCGCAGCCGGTCGATGCCGGTCGCCGAGCGCAGCTTGCCCAGCGGGTTCAACCCGCCGCCCGAGCCGCGCAGCGAATTGAGCGCGGCGGCCAACTGGATCGCTTCGGTCGGGGACAGGTTTTCGGGGCTTGACCCGAACAGCAGGCGGCTGAGCACCTCGTCCTGGGGCAGCGCGGGAGTCGAGGTAAAGGCGATCTGAGGACGCTGGCCGGTGCCGCTGATGACGATCTGCGCGGTGATGCCGTTGGTGCTGGTGCTGGCCGCGATGTCGATGTCGGGATCCGACAAAGGACCGCCGTTGAACCGCACCGTGCCGCGATCAAGGTCAAAGCGCTTGCCCGAGAAGCTGTAGGTGCCGCGTACGACGTCGGCACGGCCGGAAACGATGGGCTGGGCCGAGGTGCCACCGACATGCATTGCCAGCTGCCATTCGGATTCCAGCCCCATGCCCGACACATAGAGCTTGTTGTCTGCGCGGATATCGAGGTCGAGCTTGAAATTGCCTGCCGGAGCAGCGGCGGCCACCTTGCCGCGCTGCGGATCGCCGCGTCCGATATCAGCCCTGCGTCGCACGCCGGCCAATTGGGGCACGTCCGCCTGGCCCTGGAAAACGACCTCATAGCGCGCGTCGGGAATCACCAGCTTGCCCTTGATCAGGCCGCCGTCCGGGCCGTTGGTGATCGCGATCTGCCCGGTCGCGGTGGCACCCAGCGAATCGCTCTTGGCCAGCGTCGCATTGTTGAGCTGAACCTGGAGGTTGATCGGAAAGCCGCTGTTCGCCGCCAGCCCGACCGTGCCGCGCGCGCCCACCGTGCCGTCGCCGGCGCGCGCCTGAAGCTCGGTCAACTCGAAACGGTCGTTGGTAAACTGGCCGGCAAGCTTCATCTGCGTCAACCGCGTGCCGAAGCTGGTATTCTCATAGGTAAGGTTGTCGGCGCGAACCACGCCGTTCAGCCGCGGCTGGCCGAGCTGGCCGGCAAAGTCGGCGGCGACCGCGATGCCGCCGGTCAGCTGCTGCCCGGCAAGGCCGCCGAGCGAGAACAGGGTCGCGGCCGGCCCGCTATAGCGGATGCCGCCACCCAGCGGCGCGTTGAGCAGCCGCTGCACGAAGCCCGCGCCACCGCCCAGCGGCCGCACCGTAGCGACCATCCGGCCGACCGCCGCCGGGCCGCGCTTGACCAGCGCGCGCGCCTCTCCGCCCGATCCGTCGAGCGATCCGATAAAGGCGATGTCGACCGGCTCGGACACCAGCGCCAGCGTCGTGCGGGTGAAGTTGCCGACCTGCAGCCGCGCGTCGATCCGCGGCACCGCCGCCGCCGAGGCCTGGGCATAGTCCAGGCTGCCGGTCGCCGTCCCCCCCAGGCCGAGGTTCGGAACCAATGCATCGACCACCGACAGATCGAGCTTGTCGAGCCGCGCCTGCACCTGCGTGCCCTTGCCATAGAGCGCCGCGATCCGCGCCGATCCCTTGTCGAAATCGATCCGCGTCGGCTCCAGCCGATAGGACGATCCCGCCAGGTCGATCCGCGCCGGCTGTGGCGTGCGAAAGCCGATGCCGTTGGCCTGGCCCTGCAACGCCACGAGCCATAGCCGGGGCGAAAGCTTCGCGTTCGCCGCCAGCCGGAACGGCACGCCGCTCGACCCGGTCGCGAGCGCCTGCACCAGGCCGGCGCCATTGGCGTAATCCACCTTGGCGCGCGCCGCCTGGATCACCGTCGCGCCATAGCGGAGGTTGGCGACCTGGGCATCGGCCAGGACCCGCGGGCCGCTGGGATAGAGCACGACCCTGGCGTTCAGGATCGCGCGGCCGATGGTGAAATCGACCATGCCCGGGATCGTCGCGGCATAGGCATGGGCGGCGACATCGGCGCGCTGCGCCTTGCCCTCGGCCGACAGCAACGCCGTGCCGGTCACGCCCGATCCGGCGAACTGCACGCGACCGGCAAACGGCCCCGCCGGCGTCGCGCGAACGGTGCCGTCGAACCCCACACCGGCAAACCTGCTGCCCCGATGGATGTCGATGGTCAAAACCGGCGCGGTCTTCACCAGCAGGTCGACCCCGAACGGTCCGTAATCGGTCCCCCCCTTGGCCAGCACGGCATACGCCTCGCCCTTCCCGCGGATCGTCGCCACCAGGTCGACCAGCCCGACGCCGACCCCCGGCCGCGGCGCGCGCACGACCACCACCGGCTGGGTGACCGTGCCGTTCACCCGCGCGGTCAGCGGCCCGTAGACCTTCGAGAAAGCATCCGCCGAAAACACGATGCCGCCCTGGGGATCGTACCGCCCGGCGCCGCGCAGCACGGCGAATTGCGGCGAGGCGACCTTCAGGTTGCTGAGCGTGGCGACGCCGTTGGTGTCATAACCGATATCGGTCGAGACGATCGCGTTGCCGCCCAGGAAGCTCGCCGCGCCGGCGTTGAAGATCTTGGACGTCCGGGCGACGACATGACCGGTGATGCCGAAGCCGCTGGGCGGGATCGTCACCAGCTTCGCGTCGGTCGTGAGGTTGACGATGCCGATGCCGTCGATCGTATAATCGTTGACCCGGCCCTTCAGCGCGCCGGTATAATGCCCGCTCGGCAGGTCGGCGACGACGATCGCGGTCGCGTCGATCCGGTCGGAGCGCAGCCGCAAATTGTCCGACAGCAACTTGCCGTTGGCATAGGCGAAATCGCCGTCGATCGCGACGTTGGTCAGCAGCCCGCCGGCCGCCGCGTTCAGCCCGACGACGCGCCGCGCACTCGCCTTGATCGGTACCTTGATGTGATCGGCGTCGATGACCGCGATACCGGAAGCGGTCACCCCCTCCGCGCCCGTCGTCCCGAATGCGAGCGCCGCGGCGCTCAGCTGGTAATTGATCGTCGGCGTGCCGAACGGCCCGTCGAGCACGACATGGGCCATGACGTCTCGCCCGGCCAGATTGGGCAGTATCGCCCCCGGCGTCAGCAGCCGGGCGTCGACGGTGAACCCGCCGAACTTGTTGGTGCCGAAATCGACCGCGCCGTTTGCCGCGACCGCCAGCGCGTCGGACTTGAAGGCCATCCGCGTGTCGGCGCGCCGCTTGTCGAGCATGGCGTCGATGTCGACCGCCAGCCCCGGCGCGGTCAGCCGTTCGACCGGACCCTTCATATACAGGCCCGGATGGGTCAGCCCCCGGATACGGAACCGCCCGTTCTGCGCACCCAGATCGAGGTCGGCGAGCGATTGGCCGCCGAGCATCGCCTGGCCCTTGCCCCGCCACAGCTTCCAGTCGCCCCGTCCGCCGATGCGCAGCGCCAACGGCGCGGCCACCCCGCTCATGCTGGCGACGACGCCGTTGGCGGGTGCATCCAGCTTGACCTGGAGCGCCAGCCGGTCGTCGTCGGGCCGCGCATCGAGCACCAGCGCCAGCCGGTCCCCGCCGGCGATGCCGGGCGCGCGCACCGCGCCGGCCTTGACCGTCAGCTGCGCGCGGCGATCCGCGATGTGCGCACTGCCGTCCAGGCTGATGATATGCGACTGGCCGGTGACCGCCGGCTTCAACACCAGCCGGTCGACCACCAGCCCCCCGATATCGATGTCGATGTCGGGCAGCAGCGGCGCGTTGGGGTCGCTGACCGTGGGCTTGAGCGCGGGCGAGCGGACGAAGGTGACCAGCGGCGCACGCATCGCCGTCACGTCGACATGGTTGCCGATGAACGCGAAGGGATGCCACTCGATCTCGGCCACCGGCGCGGTCAGGAACACGCCCTGGGGGTCGCTGACGCGCAGGTCGGCGAGCTCCATCCTGCCGTAGAGGGATCCGCGGATGCGCCCGACCCGGATGTTCAGCCCGCCTTCGGTCGTGTAATTGCCGATCTGCGAGGCGATGAAGCGATGCCCCGGGGCGGTATCGAGCACGACATAGAGCAGGATCACCAGCCACAGGATCGCCGCCAGCGCGATCGCCAGCCCCCGCACGACCCGCTGCCACCACGGCGTACGGACGATAACGACTTCCTCGGCGGGCGCGACATCCTCGGCCATCAGAACGCCTGGCCGATGGAGATGTACAGCGCGATCCTGGAATCGCCCTTGCGCTTGTTCAGCGGCGTGGCGACGTCGATCCGCAACGGTCCGAAATTGGTGTACAGCCGCCCGCCGATGCCGGCGCCGTAGCGCAGGTCGCTCAATCTGGGATAGCTGCTCTCGTACGAATTGCCCGCGTCGAAGAACGGGACGATGCCGAAATTACCGAAGCGGTAACGCGCCTCCAGCGCGAATTCGTTGACGCTGCGCCCGCCGACCGGATCGCCATCGGGGTCGAACGGGCCGAGCCGCTGATAGCCATAGCCGCGCACCGAACCGCCGCCGCCGCCATAATAACGGCGCGACGGCGCGAGATCATCGCGGGAGATGCCGACGATCGACCCGGCGCGGGCCCGGCCGGCAATCACCAGGCTGTTGCTGACCGGGTAATAGATGCTGCCCTCGATCAGCGCGCGGGCATAGGGGCTGGCCTTGCCGCGCACCGACGTCTCGGGGCTGAGCGACAGCTTGAGGCGATAGCCCCTGGTCGGGTTGAGCAAATTGTCGGACGTGTCGAACGCCGCCTGGAGCGGCAAAGCGACGATGAAATAGGTGCCGCGCCGCCGATCGCGGAGACCGAAGTCATAGACGCTTTCGTTGGTGCCGGTCAGTTCGAAGCCATAGCCATAGGTAAAGCGCTTTTGCCAGATCGGGGTCGAATCGTACGAGATGCGGCCGGCAATGGTGCCGGTGAACGCGCTATAGGCGTCATAGCTGGCATGATCGGCCGAGGCGGTCAGCGTCACGGTGCGGTCGCGCTTGCCGGCATTCGACCGGCGGAAGGTCAGCGCCGCGCCCTGTTCCTGGGTGCCGCCGACCAGTCCGACGATCAGCGCGCCTTCGGGCCGAAAGGCGTTGCGGGCGGTATAGGTGACGTCGGCGCGCAGCCCCTGCCCGGTCGAATAGCCGGCGGTCCCGGCGACGCTGCGGGTCTTGCCCTCGGTCTGGGTTACCAGCAGGTCGACGATCTCGGTGCCGTCGGGCCCCGGTCTGCCGGTACGGACCGGTTCGACGCTGACCGTTTCGAACAGCCCCGTCGCGACCAGCGCCTTGCGCAGATCATCGACCAGGCTGGCCTTGTACAGCTCGCCGGTGGCGAAGCGAGGCAGCACGCGGACGTGATCGACATCGAAGGCGAGCTTGCCGCCGGCGGACGCCACGGTCGAGATCGCACCGAAGCTGGATCGCGGACCGGGATCGAGCGGCAGCGTATAGTCGCCGGTCAGGCTGTTCTCGTCGAGCAGGATGTCGCGCATGCCCAGCTTGACGAACGGATAGCCGTTTTCGGGCAGTTGCAGGCTGACATTGGCTTCGGCGCCCTGGATGCGGTCGGCCTCGATCGGGTCGCCGGTGCGCAGCGGCAAATTGTCGGTGATCAGCGTGGCCGGCACCACCGGCTCGCTGTCCGCCGCGACACTGCCCAGGCGGTAGAGTTGACCCGGCGCGGCGTTGACGACCGCGCGGACGCGGCCGGGGTCGTTGGCGACGGTCTCGATCGTCGACACCGCGGTGCCGTCATAATAGCCCAGGCTCTTCATCAGCTTGATCGCCAGCGCCTCGTCCTCGCGTGCCCGGGCGTTGACCTGCGCCGAATTGGCCGCCTTGCCCTTGCCCTTGCGCAACGCCGACAGCGCGTTGAACCGCCCGGTCAGCCCGAGCACGTCAAGCCCGTTGACGACGGTGTCGTAGCGGATCTCGGCGCCGGTCTTCGGCCCGGCATCCGCGATGTCGGCGGGGGGCGTCGTGCTGAACGTGCCGAGCGGGGCCAGCGGCTGGGCCAGTTCGGGATCGAGAACGGCCTGGGGCGTGAACGGCGCGTTCTGGTCGATCACCGTTTGCGGCGCACTCGCCGGGGGCATCGGCTCGAGCGGCGCGTTGATGTCGCCCGACAGCGGCGGCAGGGCGGCGTTGAACTCGGCATCGGGGACGATCGGCGTCTGGGGGTCTGGCGGGGGCAGCGGCCGGACCTTCACGCTGCGGTCCAGCGGCGCGTCGGGGATGGGGGTGGGTCGCGCGGTCGGGCTGGCCCCGGGCGCCGGCGTCGACTGGGCGACCAACAACCCGGGAAAGATCGCACCGATCGCCGCCGCCGTACAGCAATGAACCACCAACCTCGGCAAGCCGACACCCCTTTGCGGGCATCGCAAGTCATGCCCTTTTCTACCGCAACGCACCATCACTCAATGATGCACTATAAGATTGTGCTGCATTTTCCAAGACCTGCAAGCTGCGCCTGGCGGGTCCGCGCCACCGGGCGGACCAACGCCCCGCCCTCAGGAGCACCCGATCAGTCCCGCCACCGGCAGCACCAGCGTGTCCTTGCCGGGACGATCGAGCCTGAGCGTCGCTTCGGGAACCGCCGCCCCGCCCGCCAGATCGCCGCGCGTCGCCACCGTCATGTCGAGCGTGGCGGTAACATCCCCGCCCCGGAACTCGCTGGTCTGCGAAAAACCGAAGCCGCCGGCGCCGACCTGCGCGGTGCGCACAAAATCGGCCACCGAGCCGTCGATCGTCATGCGCAGCTGCGCCGGCTCGGCGGTGACCATCGCCACCAGCGCGTGACTGGGCGTCAGCGTCCACAGGAACGCCGCGCACCCCTTGTCGGGCAGGCTCTGCCGCGGGATCGAACCCACCGGCAGTCCATCGACGCTCACCGCCGGCGGCCTGGCGACAGGGGCGGGCGGCGGCTTGTCGCGCGCCAGCACCGGCGTCGCCAGTACCGACAGCAGCATCAGCGAAAGCTTCTTCATGGCGCAAGCCCTATCATGACCAGCCAGAGCGGGTAAGCCGCGATCGCCATCAGCGCGCCGAACGGCATGGCGTCGGTCGCCGCCACCCGCCGGCCGCGCGCCATCGCCGCCGCGACCGCCGCCAGACCGACCAGGCTGGCCAGCAACGGGACGAACGGCAGCATGCGCCAGCCGAGCCACAGGCCGATCGCCCCGAGCAGCTTGGGATCGCCCCCGCCGAGTCCCTCACGCCCGCGCCACCATCGATAGCCGGCGGCAATGCTCCACAATATCGCGAATCCGGCAACGCCGCCGACCAGGCGGTCGGTCATGTCGGGAGGGATGCCGGCAAGTCCGACAACAACCCCCGACCCCGCCAGCGTCGCGGTTAGCCGGTCTGGCAGCCAGAAGGCGGCGATGTCGAGCGCGGCCAGCGCCACCAGCAGCCAGCCGAACACCGCCCCGGCCAGCGCGGGCAATCCCTGCACGGCCAGCGCGCTTCCCACGCCGATCGCCGCGCAGCCGATCTCGATCTGCCAATGCCGGGGATCGATCGCAGCACCACAGGTCGCGCAGCGGCCGCGACGGACCAGCCCGGCGGCCAGCGGCACCAATTCCCACGCGCTGAGCACGCGACCGCAGCCATCGCAGGCGGACCGGCCGCGAATCACTGATCGCCCGGCCGGCCAGCGGATCACCAGCGTCGCGACAAAGCTGCCGATCACCAGCCCGAGCAGGCCGAGCCCGACCAGCCAGCTCCAGTCAGGCATCGGCCTTCTTGCGGATCAGATAGCGGTGGACGCCGAACAGGTTGATGCCGAGCAACACGACGTTCTGGGTGCCCAGCGCGCCATCCCTGGTCAGCGCCGCGCCGGCGATCCACGCCAGCGACGAGCCGACGAAGATCACGAAGCCCCAGCCGGTGGTGCGACGACCATAATCAAGCGCGACCATTGCCGCCGCGATCACCCCGCTGACCGAGGCAACCCATTTCAACATCGTCGTCAATGTTTGCATCAGTCTCCCTAACGCCGGCCGGCGCCCACGCAAGACACGCCGGGCTATAGCTCCATAGTGAAGTACCGACTGAAGCTCTCGTCCCGATAGTCGGCGAACGGGCCGCACGCGACGAAACCCGCCCGCTCGTACATCGCCCATGCCGGGGCATATTGGCGGTTGTTGCCGGTTTCCAGGCTCAGCCGGCGATAGCCGCGCCGCTGCGCCTCGGCGACAAGATGACCGAGCATCAGCCCGCCCAGCCCGCGGCGCAGGTGAGCGGGCGCGGTCCGCATCGACTTGACCTCGCCATGGTCGGGGCCATGCTCGGGGCCATGGTTCGGATCGAGCCGCTTGAGCGCGCCCATCGCCAGCAACGCGTCATCCTCCCACATCGTCCACACCGTCATCGCCGGGTCGCGGAGGCCGGCAGGGCCCAGCGCGAAAACCTGGCCCGGGGGTGAATTGGCATGCGCCTCGCGCAGATGATGGTCGATCAGCGCGATGACCTGCGGCCGGGAGAGATCATCGACCTCGATCCTCACGTCCCGCAACCTCACTTGCTCGAACGTCACTCCAGCGCCTCGCTCGCCTCGACCCCCCATAGATGGCTGATCTCGACATAGCCGGCCCGGCCATGGACATCGAACCAGCACCAGCCTCGCCGGCACTTGCCGATCCGCCCGACCACGCCGGGGGCCGCGCGCCACTGCACCTTGCCGGCGACGCGCGGCGTGTCCTTCAGTTCGGCGATCACCCCCGTCACCATTGCGGTGCGGCTGTCCGAGATCAGGTTCGACTGCATCCAGCCCTGCGTGCCGTCGGGATCCTCGATCTTGCGCCAGACCGGGCCCGATTTTTCGTTGAAGCTGCCGATCACCTTTACCGGCAGGCCGGCGCGGCGGTATATCCAGCTGGCCGGATAGACCCTCCCCGGCCCCGTCCGCATCCGCGCCTTGGCGGCGGTGATCGAGGCGTAATAAGGCGGCTTGCGCTCGACCAGCGCCGCCAGCGCCGGCGCAATCAGGGCAAGCGCTGCGATCGTCGACAGGGTTTTGGCGATTCGCACCGACTGTTCTCCCCCATTCACCATTGGTCTGCACCTTTAGCTTTTGCCAGGGCCGTCCATCAACCGAGTTGACCTGGACAGGTGGCTACTCCAAGCCTGTGCCATGCCCAGTTCGAGACGGAAGCCGCGGGTGGTCGTGACGCGCGAGCTGTCCGACGCGGTCATGGACCGGATGGCGACGCTGTTCGACGCCCGGCTGAACCGCGACGATGTCGCGATGAGCCGCGACGACATCGTCGCCGCGCTTGCCGATGCCGACGTGCTCGTGCCGACCGTGACCGATGCGATTGACGGCGACCTGATCGAGGCGGCGGGCGACCGGCTGAAGCTGATCGCCAATTTCGGTGCCGGCGTGAACCATATCGATCTGCCCGCGGCGCGCGCGCGCGGCATCATCGTCACCAATACGCCGGGGGTCCTGACCGAGGACACCGCCGACATGACGATGGCGCTGATCCTGTCGGTGCCGCGCCGGTTGGCCGAGGGCGAGAAGCTGGTGCGGTCGGGCGAGTGGAAGGGCTGGAGCCCGGGCGGGATGCTGGGTCACCGCGTCGGCGGCAAGGCATTGGGCATTGTCGGCATGGGCCGCATCGGCCAGGCCGTCGCGCGCCGCGCGCGCAGCGTCGGGCTGACGATCCACTACCATAATCGCCGCCGCCTGCCGCTGCTTGCCGAGGAGGAATTCGGCGCGACCTGGCACGGCGACCTCGACGAGATGCTGGGGGCGATCGACATCCTGACGATCCACACCCCCCGCAACGCCGACAGCGAGAACATGATCGATGCCCGCCGCATCGCGCTGATGGGGCCGCACGTCTATGTCATCAACGCGGCGCGCGGCGGCATCGTCGACGAAGAGGCGCTGGTCGAGGCGCTGAAGGGCGGACGGCTGGCCGGCGCCGGGCTCGACGTCTGGAAGTACGAGCCGGCGATCGACCCGCGCCTGCTGGCGCTGCCCAACGTCGTCATGCTGCCGCACATGGGATCGGCAACCTACGAAGGCCGCGCGGCGACCGGCGAGCGCGTGATCCGCAACATCCAGCACTGGACCGACGGCCACCGCCCGCCCGACCAGGTGCTGGAAGGGTGGGTTTAATCCTCGCCCTCGATGAGTCGGCGTAAACGTTCGATTTGGTGCAGCCGTTCGTGGAGGATGGCGACGATGGCGATCGCGCCAATATGCTCATCCCTTTGCAAATCGCGGGGGATAAGGTTGCGAACATACGTACTGGCATTGTCGTACACGCCGTTTGCCAATGCAGGCGGCAATATGTTCCTGGAGTGCGTCATCCACCCTGACGTTTAACGTCATAGCATTGGACATCACCAACTCGCGTCCACATCGTCAGCGACATTGTGGACAGTGCCTTTTGTCAATCGCCGGTCAGGATGCGATCGACCAATTGCTTCACGCTGGGCACAAAGCCGTTCGAATAGAATGGATCTCGCTTGAAATTATACGCCGAATGGCCGGCGAACATCAGGTTCTCCTCGGTCGGGCCGCCATGCGCGATGTCCTGCAGCGTCTTCTGGATGCAGAAGCTGCGCGGGTCGGCCAGCCGCCCGGTCGAGTTGGTCGCGGTATCCGCCCAGCTCGAAAACGCGCATTGCGACAGGCAGCCCATGCAATCGGCCTGGTCCTTGCGGATCACGTTCTTTTCGTCGGGCGTGACGAACACCAGCGTATTGTCAGGGGTCTTGAGTGCGTCGGTAAAGCCCTCGCCGAACCAGGCGCGGGCCCGCAGCAGGTCGTTGCGCGTCACCCAGAAGTTTCTGCCCTTCACGCCCACGTCGAGCTGGAAATTGTGGTCTCCCGCTTCTTGTGTCGAAAAGGCGATCTGCCGCTCCGACCGTGCCTCCAGGTGGCGGAGGAACGGATTGCGCACCGCGCTGGAATAAAAACCGGTCGGCGAAAAGCGATGGAGCAGGACGTCGCCCTCCTCGATCGTGGTCAGCCGGTCCTTCCACGCCTGGGGAATCGGGCTTTCCCTGGTAAGCAGCGGGCGGGTGCCGAACTGGAAGGCGATCGCGCCGAGCTCGTCATTGTCGATCCAGTCGTTCCAGTCGCGCAGATACCAGACCCCGCCGGCCATCACGATCGGCACTTCGTCCGAAATCCCGCCTTCGCGCATCGTCGCGCGCAGGTCGCAGACGCGCGGATAGGGGTCCTGCGGGACCAGCGGGTCCTCGGCATTGGACAGGCCGTTATGCCCGCCGGCCAGCCAGGGATCCTCATAGACCACCGCCGCCAGCCATTCCGACGCCTTGGAATAAGCCCGCTTCCACAACGCGCGGAAGGCACGGCCCGAACTGATGATCGGCAGGTAGTTGACGTTGTATGACGCGGCAATCTCGCTCAGCTTGTACGGCATGCCGGCGCCGCAGGTGACGCCCGCGACCAGCCCGCGGGTCCGCTCCAGCACGCCGTGCAGCACGCGTTGCGCGCCGCCCATTTCCCACAGCACATTGATGTTTATCGCGCCCTTGCCGCCGGCGATGTCGAAGGCGCGCTTGACCTGCTGGACGGCGCCCTCGATCGCATAGTCGATCAACTCCTCGTGGCGCTCGCGGCGGTTCAGCGCGCGGTAAATCTGGGGAATGATCCGACCCTCGGGATCATAGCTGTCGGCGTTGACCGCGCTGACCGTGCCGATCCCCCCGGCCGCGGCCCACGCCCCGGCCGAGGCATGATTGGTCGCCGCCACGCCCTTGCCGCCTTCGACCAGCGGCCATACCTCGCCGCCGTTATAGATGATCGGCTTCAGGCCCTTGAACACGCGCGTCTCCTGAAAAAGGAACGTACGGTATAGCGCGCGGATGCGGCGGCGCGAGAAAATAGCATCACCCCGGCATGCCGGCCAGTGTTCCCGGGCGTCCGGCGGCGTCGCCATACAGAGCGGCGTACGCCGCGATCATCGCCGCTTCGTCGAATTCGGCACGAGCCTTTGCCTGGTTGGCACGCCCCACCGCCTTGCGCAGCGCGGGGTCGAGCGCCAGCTTCTCGATCGCGTCGCGCAGCGCCACCTCGCCGCTATGGTCGGTGATGAACGGCTGGTTCTCGGACGATACCATCGCCTTGATGTCCCCCGCCGGCATCGCCGCCACCGGCAGCCCGGCGGCCATTCCCTCGATCACAGAGATCGGGAACTGCTCGCTCATCGACGACAAGGCGATGATGTCGAACAGGCCGACATAGCGATGCGGATCAGGCAGGAAGCCCGGCAGCAGCACCTTGTCGGCCATGCCCATCGCCGCCGCGGCCTGCTCGATCGCCGCGCGTTCCGGTCCCTCGCCAACGATCACGAGACGCAGCCGCGCCGAGACCCCGCCCGCCGCGCGGACCAGGGCCGGCAGGTTCTTGACCGCGCGCAGCCCGGCCAGCGCGCCGACCACCACTTCGCCGGGCTGGCGGCGGAACCCGGGGATCGCCCGGACGTCGGGCTTGCCGGCATAGGCCGGGGTCGCGATGCCATTGGGGATCCGGCGCAGCCGCGGCGCGGACTGTTTCCAGAGCGTGGTCGCCACCCATTCCAGCGTCCGCGACGGCACCACCACGGCATGGGCGGCGGGAAAGGCGATCCGGCGATAGATCGTGCGTTCGGGCTTCAGCCGGGCCGCCTCGTCGGCGTTGAAGCCGTCCTCGTGATGGACCACCGGCGGCGCCCCCCTGGCGAATACGCGCTTCGCCATCACTGCGTCGATCGCCCCCCAATTATAGCTGAGGACCAGGTCGAAGCGGCGCATGAACCTGGCGATCCGCTCGTACCGGGCGACCGACGGCCGGCCGGTCAGCGGCGGCGGGTCCTGCGCGATCTCGTAACGAATGCCCGGGGCGATCGCGTCGCGCGCATCGAGCTGGTCGGCCACCCCCGAGACGATCATATGCCGCGCGGTGTCGCCAAACGCGTTCATCAGGCGTACCGCGCGCGCCTCCTTGCCGCCCAGGCTGAACGACGAATGCATGTGGAGGATGTTGAGCGGCGCGGCCATCGCGCATGCGTTACCGGGCTTTGCCCCGCGCGATCAAGCGAGCCCCAGCGCCGATTTGGGAACATGGGTGATGCGGCACGCCAGATCGGCCTCACCGCTGGCCACGACATAATGATCGCCGCCATCCGCGATCCCCGTCGTGAACACCACGTCATCGAGGTACATCAGGTCCTTCAGCGGCTCGGTTAAGGCCGGCGAGGGCGCCAGCAGCGGGTGATGCGCACCGCCGACGACGATCGACGGATCGCCGGCATCGAGCAGCGACCAATAGGTGCGATAGATGCCGACCACGCCCGACGGCTCGACGCCGTGCCACAGCGTCAGCCAGCCCTTGTCCGTCAGAACCGGCGGGCTGCCCCCGCCGATCCGCGCGGTCGCCATGGTTGCCGCATGCGGGCGGATACCGGGCCGCTCGCACGGCTTCCAGTGCAGCGCGTCAGGCGAGGTCGCCAGGTTGATCGACGGTCCCGCGCGCCATTCGCTGCCCGGCGGATAGGCGAAGTAGAGATCGCCGAGCGGCCGCGTCTGTGCCCAATGCCGATCGTCGATCAGCCCTTCGAAGATCAGCATGTCCTTGTTCTGGTGATCGAGGACGATCCCCTCCAGCCGCCAGTCGCGGGCATCATCGGAAGTATAGAGCGTCGTCGAATGGCGTTCCGGGCTGACCGAGCAGGTCGTCATCAGCCAGCGATCACCGATCTTGCTGATCCGCGCATCCTCGACGCCATAGCATTGGTACGGCGCGCGCGGCGCGATCGCCCGGTCGTAATGGATCGCCACCACCGATCGCCCCTCGGCATCGAGCTCGACCGGCAGCAGCCAGGACAGACTGGTCAGCGCCATCACCTTCCATCCACCGCCGCGCATCACGAACTTGCGCGGATCGGCGGTGTCGACATGTTCGAGCGGCCACGCGTCGAGGCGATAGGTGCCCGCATCCCAGCGGATGGCGTGGATATGCCCGTCGAAGACCGGCTTCTTCAGCGCTTCGGCGATGCGGACCATCAGCAGCAGGTTGCCGTCGGGCAGGCGCGTCATCCCGGGGTTGAAGGCGCCCAGCACATAGGTCTCGGCATCGATCCGGCCGGCGAGCGGCCCCTGGCCGAGGTCGATGTCGCGCGGATCGAGCACCAGCGCGTCAAAGCTGTATGACGTCATCGTGGCGCATATCCTTCTGGCGTCGGCGTCGGCGCCGGATCGTGGCGGCCCGGGCTATTCGCCACCGGACAGGCGCGGCACGATCGTCAGCTGCTGGACGACCACCCGGCGCGGCTGGACCAGTAGGTAAAGCACGCCTGCCGCAATGTCCTCGGCCCGCAGCATCTCTTCCTTCCCGATCATCTCGCGCTGCTTGTCGTCGGGAATGTCGGGATATTGCATGTTGCTGCCGGTCTTGCCGGGCTCGACCAGCGACACGCTTATGCCCTTGGGTCCCAATTCGCGGCGTAGTGCCTCGGCAAAACCCTGAATGCCGTATTTGATCCCCGCATAGACGGTCGATTTCGGCCCGAGAACATGCGCCGACATCGATCCGATCAGCACGATCGCGCCGTCGTCGCCCAGCACCCCGGCGGCGGCATGCGCGCCGAGCAGATAGGCGGTGAAATCGGTGGCGATGGCCCGGCGCAGGTCGGCCTCGTCCATGTCGGTCAGAGCGCCCGCCGCGATCGCGGCGTTGAAGACGGCGACGTCGATCCCGCCCATGGCGGCAACGGCGCGATCGATGAACAGCACGTTATTGTCGGGGTCGGCAAGGTCGAGCGCGATGCCGTCGCCCTGCCCGACATCGCCGATCGCCGCCAGCGCATCGTCCAGATGGTCCTGGCTGCGGCCGCAGATGAAGATCCGCGCGCCGGCCCGCGCCAGGGTTATCGCGATCGCCCGGCCGATACCGGTGGTGCCGCCGGTGATCGCCACCCGACGGCCCGCAAGCGGCCTGGCATCACCGTCCGCGGCAACATCCGTCGCCGGTCGATCGATCGCCAATTCCATCCGCTTCTCCCGTTCATGCCAGGAGACGCGTCAGGCCGCCCGAGGTTCCTTGGCAACGCGATCCAGCAGGCGGTCGATCGCCTGCGTCACCGTCGGTTCCGACAGCGTCGGCGCATGTCCGACCTCGGCGACAACGACCGTTTCCGCCCGGTCGAGCGCGGCCTGCATCCGCGCCAGCGTATCGGCGCCCAGCACGTCGGACAGCGCACCGCGCACCAGCAGCGTCGGCACCTCCCGCAACGCCGCCAGCGCGCGCCACATGTCTGGGCCGGCCTCGTTGCCCGGAACCCGGAAAGGCTCGGCAATCTTCATGTCATAGTCGAGCACGATGCGCCCCGCCGCGTTGAGCCGGTAGAGGCGCTTGGCCATTGCCAGCCATTGCTCCATCGTCCAGCCGGGATAGATATCGGCATTGCCCTCCTGCATCGCGCGCGCGGCATGCATCCAGGTCGGCCAGGTATTGGCCCGGCCGACATAGCCGCGGATGCGGCCGAGCCCGGCCGGCTCGATCGCCGGGCCGACATCGTTGATCAGCGCCGCGGCGATCCGTTCGGGCGCCGCCGACGCCAGCAGCATGGTCAGGATGCCGCCCAGCGAGGTGCCGAACGCGACGAACCTCTCGATCGCCAGCTCGCGAAGCAACGCATCGATGTCCTGGACATAGGTCAGCGGGACATAGCTCATCGGATCCTTGGCATAGCCGCTGTCGCCGCGACCGCGCAGCTCGATCGCGAGCACGCGCCAGCCGGCCGACAGCCGCGCCGCGAGGTCGGCATAATCTCGCGCGTTGCGGGTCAGCCCGGGCAGGCACAGGATCGGCGGCCGCCCCTCCGCCAGGGCATTGCGCGCGGGATAGTCGCGATAGTGCAGCCGCACGCCGTCATTGGACCACCAGTAGCGATTTTCATACTCGGCCATGGTTGCGTCCTTATGGGCGGCGCCCTCATATCACGGGATGCCCGTCGACCCGCAAGCTTATCGCCCCGAAACCGCCATCCTGGCCCTGGGCGATACGTTCTACGTGCCCGTCGACGCGGCGCGCTTTCCCCGGACGATACTGCGTTTCCGCAACGATCGCGCGGCAAGCGAGGTCGGACTCGATGCGCTGACCGACGAAGAATGGCTGGCATATTTCGGCCGGTTCGATCCGCTGCCGGGAACGCTCACCCGGCCGCTGGCGCTGCGCTATCACGGCCACCAGTTCCGGGTGTACAATCCCGATATCGGCGACGGGCGCGGCTTCACCTTCGCGCAGCTGCGCGGTGGCGGGGACGACCTTTTCGACCTGGGCACCAAGGGTTCGGGGCAGACGCCGTTCAGCCGGTTCGGCGACGGGCGCCTGACCTTGAAAGGCGGCGTGCGCGAGATATTGGCGAGCGAAATGCTGGAGGCGCTGGGCGTGCGCACCTCGCGCAGCCTCTCGCTGATCGAGACCGGCGAGGCGCTCGATCGCGGCGACGAGCCGTCGCCCACGCGGTCGGCGGTGCTGGTGCGGATGAGCCTGGGGCATATCCGCATCGGCACCTTCCAGCGCCTCGCTTACGAGGGCGATGCGGCGGGCATGCGCCGACTGGTCGATTATTGCCTCGCCGAGCTGTTCAGGGTGCCGGCCGGCGCCGATCCGGTGGCGCAGTTCCTCGATCTGGTCGTCGCGCATACCGCGCGTCTCGCGGCGAGCTACATGATCGCCGGCTTCGTCCACGGCGTGCTCAATTCGGACAATATCAACGTCACCGGCGAAAGCTTCGATTACGGGCCGTGGCGATTCGCGCCGACCTGGGATGCGAGTTTCACTGCCGCCTATTTCGACCATGCCGGACTCTACGCCTTCGGCCGCCAGCCCGAGGCGATCCATTGGGACGTCGGCCAGCTGGCGGCGTCGCTCAGGCTGTTGAGCGAGGCGCCTCCGCTTATCGCATGCCTCGAACGGTTCGGCGCTCATTACCGTGCCGCGCTGGGTAACCGGGCGCTCCGCCGTCTCGGCCTGCACAAATCGTCGCCGGAGGCGGCGGCATTGCTGGTCCAGGCGATCGGCCAGACGCTGACGGCGACCGGCGTGTCGATCGACCGGTTCTTCTTCGACGCTTATGGCGGCGCTCTGCCCCCGGGCTATGGCGCGGCGTGGGACGACGCGCGCGCGCTGTTTGCGGCGTTCGAGCCAATCCGCCAGGGGCGCGGCCACCCGTATTTTGCCGATCCCGAGCCGTGCGCGATGCTGATCGACGAGGTCGAGGCGATCTGGCGCGCGATCGACACTGCGGACGACTGGGCCCCCTTCCACGCCAAGATCGCCGCGATCCGCCGAATGGGCGAGGCGCTGGACGGGTGGCAAAAGTCGGCGAACTAGGCCAAGGGCTCCGGCCATGACCGGTGACCTCATCTCCACCGAACCGGCGACCGGCGCCGCGTTGTGGCGCGGGCCGATCGGCGATGTCGATGCCGAGGTCGCCGCCGCCCGCGCCGGCTGGGCGGCCTGGGCCGCGCGCCCGGTCACCAACCGCATCGAGACCATGCGCCGCTTCGCCAATGTCGTCCGCACTAAAGCGGAGGCGTTCACCGACGTGATCGCGCGCGATACCGGCAAGCCCTTGTGGGAAGCGCAGGCCGAGGTCGACAGCGTCATCGCCAAGGTCGACATTTCGGTCGCCGCATATTCGGAACGCACCGCCCAGCGGCGGCTGGACTCGCCGATGGGCAGCCGCATGGCGCTGCGTCACAAGCCGCATGGGGTATTGGCGGTGCTCGGCCCCTATAATTTCCCCGCGCACCTGCCCAACGGCCACATCGTGCCGGCGTTGCTGGCGGGCAATGCCGTGGTGTTCAAGCCGTCCGAAAAGGCGCCCGCCGCCGGCGCGTTCCTGATCGACTGCCTGCGCCAGGCCGGGATACCGGAAGGCTGCGTCCGGCTACTGGTCGGCGGCCCCGCGGAAGGCAAGGCGCTGGCCGGCCATCCCGGCATTGACGGGCTGCTGTTCACCGGCTCGGCGGCCACGGGACTTGCGCTCAACCGCCAGTTCGCCGCGCATCCGGAAAAGATCCTGGCGCTGGAGATGGGCGGCAACAACCCGATGATCGTGTGGAGCACGCCCGATCTCCACGCCGCCGCCGTGCTGGTGGTGCAATCGGCCTTCGCCACCGCCGGCCAGCGCTGTACCGCGGCGCGGCGGCTGATCGTCGATAACGCTCTCTACGAACCGCTGGTGGCGGAGATCGTCAAGCTTGCCAATCGCCTGATCGTCGGGGCGCCGCACGACAATCCGGCGCCGTTCATGGGCCCGGTGATCGACAACGAGACCGCCGACCAGCTGACCGAAAGCTTCCTCGCGATGATGGTGCAGGGCGGGCGCCCGATCCGCCATATCGGCCGCCCCGTCGCCGATCGCCCGTTCCTGACCCCGGGCATCATCGACATGACGACGGCGGCGCGGGGCGACGTCGAGCTGTTCGGCCCGATCCTGCAGGTGATCCGAACGGACGATTTCGACGCCGCCATCGAAGAAGCCAACAACACCCGCTACGGCCTGTCGGCCAGCCTCGTCAGCCAGGACCCGGATCTCTACGACCGGTTCTGGGCCAATGCCCGCGCCGGCATCATCAACTGGAACCGCCCGACCAACGGCGCGAGTTCGTCGGCGCCGTTCGGCGGCATCGGCTGGTCGGGCAACCACCGGCCCAGCGCCTATTATGCCGCCGATTATTGCGCCTATCCGGTGGTGAGCAACGAATCGGACGCGGCACGCGCGACGATCGGCATCGGCCTGCGCGACGGGTGATCCCATAGCTCCGCTTGCGCTGCGAAAACTATGCGTGAATTGCGTCGCAACGCCGTACGGACCATCTGATGGAAATGGCAAACCTTCTCGATCCTTCATCGCGCGGCCGGGTGATCCTGGTCGGGGCCGGGCCCGGCGATCCCGGGCTGCTCACCGTGCGCGCGGTCGAGGCGCTGGGGGTCGCCGATGTCGTCGTCCATGACGGGCTGATCGACCCGCGCGTGCTCGATCTCGTGCCGGCGGGCGCCCACCGCATCTCGGTCGCCAAGCAGCGCGCGCGGCATACCCTGCCGCAGGAGGCGATCAACGCGCTGATCGTCGCGCATGTGAGGACCGGCGCGATCGTCGTGCGGCTGAAGGGGGGCGATCCGTTCATCTTCGGGCGCGGCGGCGAGGAGGTCGAGGCGGTGCGCGCCGCGGGCCTGCCGGTGGAGGTCGTTCCCGGCGTTTCGGCGGCGCTGGGCTGCGCGGCGGAGGCGATGCTGCCGCTGACCCATCGTGACCATGCCAGCGTGGTCAGCTTCGTCGCCGGCCAGTGCAAGGGCCTGGCCGACCAGGATTGGTCGGGGCTGGCGGGCAAGGGCCGGACGCTGGTGATCTACATGGGCGTCGCCACCGCGGCCGACATCGCCGACAAGCTGATCGCCGACGGGGTGACGCCGGACATGCCGGTCGCCGTGCTCGAAAAAGGCACGCTGGCGGGACATCGCGCGCTCAGGACCCTGCTCACCGACCTTGGCCAGATGGTGGCGCGCGAACGTGTCGTCAGCCCGGCGATCATCGTCGTCGGCGAGGTTGTCGACCTGTCCGACGCCGAGGACAAGCTGGCGCGCTGGGCCCGGATTGCCGAAAGCGCCCAGGCATGAGGATAGTGACCGGAAACGACCTGGCGTCGGGCGACGTCATCTGGTGGACCGGCTCGAACTGGTCGCGCCATGTCGAGGATGCCGTCGATGTCGGCGAGGAAGGCGCCGTTATCGCGACCGCCCAGGAAGCCGCGCGGCTGGTCAACGCGCCCTATGTGATCGACGCCGCCGCCGCCCCGGACGGCCCGCGCCCGGCGCACATCAAGGACCGCGTCCGCGCCTTGGGGCCGACGGTGCGGATGGACCTGACCCTGAAGCCTGGCGTGTCGCCCGAGGTGGTGCTGTGACATCCTCGGTGGGAGGAACCAATGTATAGATACGATCGGTACGACCAGGCGATCGTCGACGCGCGCGTCGACGAATTCCGCGACCAGGTCGCGCGCCGCCTCGCCGGGGAGCTGACCGAGGACCAGTTCAAGCCGCTGCGGCTGATGAACGGCCTCTACCTCCAGCTCCACGCCTATATGCTGCGCGTCGCCATTCCCTACGGCACGCTCGACAGCCGCCAGATGCGGATGCTCGCGCACATCGCCCGCACCTACGATCGCGGCTACGGCCATTTCACAACGCGGCAGAATATCCAGTATAATTGGATCAAGCTCGATCAGGCGCCCGACATCCTCGCCGATCTCGCCACGGTCGAGATGCATGCCATCCAGACGTCGGGCAATTGCATCCGCAACATCAGTTCGGACCAGTTCGCCGGTGCCGCCGCCGACGAGGTCGCCGATCCGCGCCCCTGGGCCGAACTGCTCCGCCAGTGGAGCACCTTCCATCCCGAATTCAGCTATCTGCCGCGCAAGTTCAAGATCGCGGTGATCGCCGCCGACGAGGATCGCGCGGCGATGCGGCTGCACGATATCGGCATCCAGCTGGTCGAGCGGACCGACGAAAACGGGAATGCCGTGCTCGGCGCCCGGGTGTTCGTCGGCGGCGGCATGGGCCGCACGCCGATGATCGCGCCGGAAATCAAGGAGTTCGTCACCGCCGACGACCTGCTCAGTTATGTCGAGGCGTGCCTGCGCGTGTACAATCGTTACGGCCGGCGCGACAACATCTACAAGGCGCGGATCAAGATCCTGATCCACGAAATCGGCGCCGACGAGTATCGCCGCCAGGTCGAGGAGGAGTTCGCCCACGTCAAGACGCTGGGGCTCGATCCCCCGGCAGCCGAACTGGAGCGGATCACGGCGATGTTCGCGCCCCCGCCGTTCATCGCCCCGGCATCGGCCGGCGCGACGAACGATACCGAATTCGCCCCCGATTTCACCAGGTGGCGCAACCAGAACGTCAAGCCGCACAAGCAGCCCGGCTACGCCATCGTCACCATCAGCCTGAAACCCACAGGCGGCATCCCCGGCGACGCCTCGGCCGAGCAGATCGACGCCATGGCCGACCTCGCCGAACGCTATAGCTTCGACGAATTGCGGGTTACCCACGCCCAGAACATCGTGTTGCCGCATGTCCGCCAGGCCGACCTGCCGGCATTGTGGACGGCCTTGGGGAAGGCCGGCCTTGCCGAGGCCAATCTCGACCTGATCAGCGACATCATCGCCTGCCCGGGGCTGGATTATTGCAGCCTGGCCAATGCCCGGTCCATCCCGGTGGCGCAGAAGATCGCGACGCGGTTCGCCGATCCCGGGCGGCAACGCGATCTGGGCGAACTCAAGCTCAAGATCAGCGGCTGCATCAACGCCTGCGGCCACCACCATGCCGGTCATATCGGCATCCTGGGCGTCGACAAGAAGGGCACCGAGAATTACCAGCTCCTGCTCGGCGGATCGGGCGCCGAGGATGTGTCGCTCGGCAGGATCACCGGCCCCGGATTTGACGAGGACGGCATCGTCGACGCGATCGAGCGCGTGACCGACAGATACCTTGCCGTGCGCGGCGACGGCGAACGCTTCCTCGATACCTATCGCCGCGTCGGCATGGCGCCGTTCAAGGAGGCGATCTATGGTTGACGGTCGCTTCTTGGGAAAGGCGGACGCCTCCCTTCGTCTTCGCGACGACGTGCCGGTCGGCGAGACGCCGGTCGCGCTTGCCGTGTTCCTCGGCGCCTCCAACGCCACCGCGGTCCGGCTCGAATCCGCCGACGACGCGCGCGCGCTGCTGCCGCACCTCGACCGCATTGCGCTGGCCGAGATCGCCTTCCCCACCTTTCGCGACGGGCGCGGCTATTCGGCGGCGCGCCTCCTGCGCGAGGCAGGCTATGCCGGCGAGTTGCGCGCAACAGGCGACGTGCTGGTCGACCAGATGCTGCTGATGCGGCGGTGCGGGTTCGACAGCTTCGCCCCCATCGCCGCGATCGACCGCACGACGCTTGCGGCATCGCTCGGCCGTTATGACCATGTGTATCAGCGCGCCGCCGATGCCGCGGTGCCTGTCTGGAAATTGCGCCATGGGTGAGCCCATCCGCAAGCTGGACCTGATCGACGTTCGTCCCGCCTTTATCCAGGCCGATGCAGCCGCGCTCAACGATCGGTTCGCCGGCGTCGACACGCTCGACATGCTCAAGACCCTGTTCGCTGCGGACATGCTGGGCAGGACGGCGGTGGTGTCGTCGTTCGGAACCGAAAGCGCGGTATTGCTCCACCTGGTCGCACGGGCCGATCCGGCGACCCCGGTGATCTTCGTCGATACGCTCAAGATGTTCCCGGAAACGCTTGCCTATCGCGACACGCTGCTCGCCGCCTTCGGGCTGACCGATCATCGCACCCTCGAACCACAGGCGGATACTCTGGCGGCCAGGGATGCCAACGGCCTGCGCTGGTCGTACGACCCGGACGGCTGCTGCGACATACGCAAGGTCGAGCCGCTCCGCCGCGCCAAGGCCGGGCTCGACAGCTGGATTTCAGGACGCAAGGCGTTCCAGTCGCAGACCCGGCAGGACATCGCCCGGTTCGAGATCGAACACGGGCGGCTCAAGGTCAATCCGCTGGGCGATTGGCTGAAGGCCGATCTCGACGCCTATTTCGCGGAATTCGGCCTGCCGCGCCATCCGCTGGAGGCCGACGGCTATTCCTCGATCGGCTGCCTGCCCTGCACCAGCAAGGTGCTGGCGGGCGAGGATCCCCGCGCGGGGCGCTGGCGCGGCTGGCAAAAGACCGAATGCGGCATTCACGTCCCCGAAAAACCCGGCGAGGAACCGGCATTCTGACGGACGGCTGACGGACGGGTTGCGCACTGGATCGATTCCTCATTCGGTATATGGTGCCGCCGATGCGACGAGGCGACGGCAACAGCTTGAGGGTCGATCTCACGCGGTTTGCGAGGATGCTTGCGCTGGCGGGCGTCGCCGTGGCCGGGGGCTGCGCGCGCAACGTCAGCAATCCCGCGCCGCCGCGCATCGACGAGGCGACGACGCTTCCCGCGCAATCATCGATCATCGTCGTGCCGGTTACCGCCGATCTCGACCAGCTCGCCGCCGGGATCAACCGATCGGCGCCACGGCAATTGTGGCGTATCGACGAGCGCAAGCCCGATTGCCTGCCCGCGCAGCGCGTCAAGATCGGCATCGGCAAACTCAAGATCGGCAAGGTCAAGGTGCTGCCCGATATCGGCTGCCGGATCGTCGGCCAGGTGACCCGCGGCACGATTTCGCTCAGCGGCCGGGGCGACACGCTGATCGTCACCTTCCCTGTTCATGCCGCGATCAGCGCGCAGGACGTTGGTGGGATCATCAAGAACAAGACCGCGACCGGCAGCGCCGTCGTGCGTGCGGTCGCCCGCCTGTCGATCGCCCGCGACTGGTCGCCCCGCGCCAGCGTGGCGATCGCCTATGACTGGAAGGACCCGCCCGGCATCGACTTCCTGGGCAAGCGGATCACCTTCGCCAGCAAGGCGGATGCCAAGCTGAAGGGCGTGATCGCGGGGCTCGAACGCTCGCTGCCCGGCGAACTCGCCAAGCTGCGGCTGCGCCAGCGGCTCGCCGCCGTCTGGAGCCGCGCCTTCACGACGATCGAGCTCAACCGCGACAAGCCGCCGGCATGGCTGCGGGTGACGCCGCGGCAACTCGGGTTCGGCGGCTATCGCATCGCCGGCCGCCAGCTTAGCATGCTGTTGTCCGGCGAGGCGCTGACCGAGACGTTCGTCGGCAACCGTCCGGCCGATCCGGTCGCCACTCCCCTGCCCCCGCCGACGCGCACGGCGGGAACGCCGGGCCTGAGGTTCTTCGTGCCGGTCGTGGCGGATTACGCCCAGCTAGAGCTGGTGATCCAGCGCACGCTGCGCAAGATCGCCGCGCGTGGCATCACCCTGCGCGGCGTCGGGCCGGTCGACGCCGAATTCGGCAAGGTGACGGTCTACGCCACCACCGGCGGGCACATTGCGATCGGCGTGGAGGCCAAGGCGCGTGCCCGCGCCAGCACGCTGACCACCACCAAGGGCGAGATCTGGCTGTCGGCGCTACCCTATAACGACCCTGGTTCGCAGGTCGTCCGCGCCCGCGACGTCCAGCTCGCCGGGACCACCGACAGCGGAATCGTCAACGTGCTGTTCGCCTTGTTCAACGATGCCCGCGTCCAGGAAGGCGTCCGCCGCTCGCTGACCCACGATTTCGCACCCGATTACCAGCGCGTGCTGGCCGCCGCGCGCAAGGCGATCGGCCAGCGTCGCGAGGGCGACTTCATCCTGTCGGTCGACGTGACCGACGTCGCCAATGGCCGCATCAGGGTGACCGGCGGCGGGCTGTTCATGCCGGTCAGGGCCGAAGGCAAGGCGACGATCGCCTATCGCCCGCTCCGGCGCCTGCGCTCGCCATCAACGCCGCGATGACGCCGGCGCCAACACCCCCGGCGGGGCGTCACGCACCGGCATAGTCGCTGAACCGTGTAATTTCGGGCTCGAAGCGCAGCGTCACCTTGCCCGTCGCGCCGTGGCGCTGCTTGGCGATGATCAGCTCGGCCAGCCCCGCGATGCGCTGGATGTCGTCGGACCAGCGGGCATGGTCCTCGAACACGCGTGCGTCGTCGCCGGGTGCCGGGTGCTTGGGCTCCTTGGCCTGGAGGTAATAATCCTCGCGATAGACGAACATCACGACATCGGCATCCTGTTCGATCGATCCCGATTCGCGCAGGTCCGACAGCTGCGGGCGCTTGTCCTCGCGCTGTTCGACCGCGCGGCTCAGCTGCGACAGCGCCAGCACCGGCACGTTGAGGTCCTTGGCCAGGGTCTTCAGACCGCGGCTGATCTCCGAAATCTCCTGGACGCGGTTCTCGCCGGCGTGCCGGCCGCTGCCCGACAACAGCTGGAGATAGTCGACGACGACGAGCCCGATCGCGCCCTGGTGCCGGCGCTGCAGCCGTCGCATGCGGGTATGCAATTGTCCGATGGTCAGTCCGGCCGTGTCGTCGATCACGAACGGCAGGTTCTGGAGCTGGCCGGCGGTCACCACCAGCCGGTCCATCTCCGCCTGGCTGATCTTGCCCATCCGGAGGTCCTGGCTGCTGATCCGCGCCTGTTCGGCAAGCACGCGCGTGGCGAGCTGGTCGGCCGACATTTCGAGGCTGAAGAACGCGACCTTGGCGCCGACGCGCTTCTTGTCCTCGATCCGGTCCTCGTCATCCTGCATCCAGCGCTGGGCGGCGTTGAACGCAATGTTGGTCGCCAGACTCGTCTTGCCCATGCCGGGGCGGCCGGCGAGGATGATCAGGTCGGAGCGGTGCAGGCCGCCCATCTTGCCGTTGATCGACGACAGTCCCGTCGTCACGCCGGACACGCCCCCCCCCGAATTGAGCGCGCGGTCGGCCATCTCGACTGCCAGCATCGTCGCCTGGGCAAAGGTCTTGACGATATTCTCGCCGGCGTCGTCGCCCGCCACCTTGAACAGCGCCTCCTCGGCCTCCTCGATCTGGCCGCGCGGATTGACTTCCTTCGACGTATCCATCGCCTTGTCGATCAATTCGCGCCCGACACCGATCAATGTGCGCAGCATCGCCAGGTCATAAATCTGATCGGCGAACTGCCGCGCCCCGATCAACCCAGCGCCGCTGCCCGTCAACCGGGCGAGATAGCCCGGCCCGCCCAATTCGATCATCGCCGGATCGGCCTCGAACATTGGCCGCAGCGTGACCGGGGTGGCATTCAGCTGCTTGTCGCGCACCGTCTTGATCGCGGCGAAGATCCGTCCGTGCAGCGGCTCGAAGAAATGATCGGGCCTGAGCCGGCTGATGTCGTCGGCGATGCGGTTGTCGATCATCATCGCGCCCAGCAACGCCGCCTCCGCCTCGACATTCTGCGGCAGCGCGGGGGCATCGGGGCGGGGATGGGGAAGGATCGCGGTGGCCATCCACGGCTTGTACGCGCCGCATCGCCGGGGGCCAACGGGCCGACACAGGCGATTGTGGATAATCCCCCCCCGCCACGGTAGGACGTGCATCGTGGCCGATCATCGCATCAAGGACGTGAGACTCGACGAGCGCTCGATCCTGTGGCGCAACGCCGATGTCGAACAGGAACGGCGCATCGCGATATACGACCTGATCGAGGGCAATCTATTCCGGCCGTGGCGCGTCTATCCCGACGGCTATGCGGGCCCGTATCTGCTGACGTTGGGGGTCGAGGAAGGGCGCCTGGTATTGTCGCTCGCGCGCGAGGACGACAGCCCGCTGGAAACCCTGATCCTGTCGCTCGGCACCCTGCGCCGGCCGATCCGCGACTATTTCGCGATCTGCGATTCCTATTATGCCGCGATCCGCAATGCGACGCCGGCGCAGATCGAGACGGTCGACATGGCGCGGCGCGGGGTCCATGACGATGCCGCGCGGCTGCTCGGCGAGCGGCTGGACGGCAAGATCGAGATCGATTTCAATACCGCGCGACGCCTGTTTACGCTGATCTGCGTGCTGCACATTCGGGGATGACGATGACGACCGACCGATCGCCCGCCGCCACGCTGCTCGCGGCGGCGCGCACGGCGGCGGGCAATGCTTACGCGCCCTATTCGCGATTCAAGGTCGGTGCTGCGCTGTTGATGACCGATGGCGCGATCGTCAGCGGCGCCAATGTCGAGAATGCGAGCTATGGCCTGTCCTTGTGCGCCGAGACGGTAGCGATCGCCTCGGCCAGCGCGGCGGGGCGGATGGCGGACGTGGTCGCGGTGGGCATTGTCGGCGGGATGACGGAGGGCGCCGGCGACACCCCGGTCCTGCCTTGCGGGCGCTGCCGCCAAGTCCTGAACGAGGCCGCGCAGGTCGGCGGACGCGACCTGTCGATCTTCTGTTCGGGGCTGACCGGCGGCGCTGTCGAGGAATATCGGCTGTCGGACCTACTGCCGCACGCCTTTGGACCGGCAAGCCTGGGCCGGGAGGTGGCGGACGTCTGACGTCTGTTCCTCCCTATCCTGAAACGTGCTTGCCGATTGCCGACATTGCCGCGAAAGCGGCGCCGGAAAAGGGGAGCCGCTATGTCCATCCTGTCCGACCGCTGGATTCGTGAGGCCGCGACCACGCACGGCATGATCGAGCCGTTCGTCGAGGCGCAGCGCCGCGACGGCTGCATCAGCTATGGGCTCTCCTCCTACGGCTATGATGCCCGGGTCGCCGACGAGTTCAAGATCTTCACCAACGTCGATTCGGCGACGGTCGACCCTAAGAACTTCGCCGCCAACAGCTTTGTCGACCGCAAGACCGACATCTGCATCATCCCGCCTAATAGCTTCGCGCTGGCGCGCACGGTCGAATATTTCCGCGTGCCGCGCGACGTGCTGGTAATCTGCCTTGGCAAATCGACCTATGCGCGGTGCGGGATCATCGTCAACGTGACCCCGCTGGAGCCGGAATGGGAGGGGCATGTGACGCTCGAATTCTCGAACACCACGCCGCTCCCGGCCAGGATCTACGCCAATGAAGGCGCTTGCCAGTTCCTCTTCCTCAAGGGCAACGAGCCGTGCGAGACCAGCTATGCCGACCGCGCGGGTAAATATATGCGCCAACGCGGCGTGACCCTGCCCCGGCTGTGATGCATCATGCGCCGATCACGATGATCGGCGGGTAATGGACGATTACCGCCGGGGCCGGCGGGCCCACCGGACCGGATACGATGAGTCCATTTAGAAATTCTTGAAAGAACGGATTTCCGTCAGGTGAAACGCGCCTTCAGCGCGATGCGAAATCCGTCTGGCCCAGGCCGGCGCGCGCGACCGCATATGACGACATGCTATCCGTCGCCGTATCGAGCATGACCTCGGGCTGCGCCAGTACCCGGCGGTAAAGGGTCGACGCCTCCTTCTCGCGACCCGTACGGTTGTACACGACCGCCAGGTTGAGGAGGAGTTCGGGCTTGTTGGGATAGATACGGCGCTCGGCCTGGATCATCCGCTCGGCTGCACTATAGTCGCCCGCCCGGATCTGGGCATAGCCGATCCGGTCGTCCGCGATGGCCGGCAGGCTGACCAACGTGCCGATGATCGAAAGTCCAAGGAGCAATGTACGCATCGTCGACCTCCCGATGGTTCCGGTACAAAGCCGGATTACGGTTCGATGATGGGATGATGACATCTATATTACAGGAATGCAACATTTCTGTAACAGAATGGCGTCCTGTTGCAGCACGTCGGGCGACCGCATGGCAGCGGGGCAAGCATCCACACAACTCCACTCATCCACCGAGCATGCATAAGCAAGACGCACGAAAAGGGCGGCCGCACCGCGACCGCCCCATGTCCTTACGATCGGCCGGATATCAGAAGTCGTTGCGATATTGCTCGTTGCCGATAAAGCCCAGCTTAGTGATGCCCGACCGCTTGATCACCGCAAGGATGCGATCGACCACTTCATAGCGTGCCGCGGGATCAGGCTGAAAGTGCAGTTCGGGCTCGATCGGCATCTTCTTGGTCTGCTCGAGAAACTGGGCCAGTGTGCCATCGTCGACAGGCACGCTGTTCCACGTCACCACACCCTGCGGGTCGATGTAGATCTTGTTCTTCTGCGCATCGACCGGCGGCGGCTGGTTGGGCTGGTTGACCGGCAGATCGACCTTCACCGCATGCGACTGGATCGGAATGGTGATGATGAACATGATGAGGAGCACCAGCATGACGTCGATTAACGGCGTCGTGTTGATCTCCATCATCGGCGAGCCGTCGTCCTTGCCGCCACTCATTGCCATGACTTGATAACTCCTGGATGTCGTGCGGGGATCAGGCTGACGGACCGCCCTGGGGCGGCGGCTCGGAAATGAAGCCCACCTTCTGGAAACCGGCCGACTGCATCTGGAAGATAGCGCCTCCGATACAACGATAAGGCGTGCTCACGTCACCACGAATGTGCACCTCGGGCAGGTCGTCGGGGCTGATCGTGCCGGCCGCCTTCAGCCGCTTGATGTCGGCGTCGAGCTTCTTATACGCGCGCTCGTATAGTTCCTTCGAGGTGATCGGGGAGGTACCCCAATAGACCTGGCAAGTCCCGCCATTGGCGGTAATCGACAGCGATACGTTCTCCGGCTTGGTCTGGGTCGGGTCGTAACGGACGTCGGGCAGCTTCAGCTTGATGTTCTGGACCACGACAGGAACCGTGATCAGAAAGATGATCAGCAGCACCAGCATCACGTCGACCAGCGGCGTCGTGTTGATGTCCGACATCGGCATGTCTTCGGCACTGGACCCAGAACTCATCGCCATGGAAGAACAATCCTATCTTGATACTGCCGGCCGTAAGCGGCCGGGACGGGCGGCGGGACGCATAGCGCAAGCACCCCGCCGTCGATCTTTTACGCGCGGGTCTGAACGCCGCCGCCCGAACCGGCCGTGCTGGTCGGCGTCGTCGGCTTGGCCGGCGGCGCGGTCTGCGCCTTGCGCGCCGCCGCGGTCGGCTTCACCGCGCCGTTCGAGGCGAGATAGCCGAGCACGTCGTTCGAAAACGCGCTCAGATGCTCGGCGATTGCCTTGTTGCGGCGCTGGAGGAAGTTGTAGGCGAGCACCGCCGGAACCGCGACGACCAGACCGAAAGCAGTCATGATCAGCGCCTCGCCGACCGGGCCAGCGACCTTGTCGATCGACGCCTGGCCGGCCTGGCCGATGGCGATCAGCGCGCGGTAGATGCCAAGCACGGTGCCGAACAGGCCGATGAACGGCGACGTGGCGCCCACCGTCGCCAGAAAGGCAAGGCCGCCGTTGAGCTGGGAATTGATCAGATTTTCGGACCGCAACAGCGAACCGTGCAGCCAGTCATGCGCCTCGACCGGATCGGTCAGCCGCGAATGCTGGTCCTGCGCGGCGAGTCCGTCATCAACGATCTGCTTATAGGCTGAATTCTTCTCCAGCTTGGCGGCGCCTTCCCGCAGCGAATTGGAATTCCAGAAGGTCGCCCGGACGCGTCGGCCCTGACTGATGATCTTCTGCTGCTCGAACACCTTGGTGAACAGGATGTAGAGCGAGAAGAACAGCATCACCGTCAGGATGATAGCGACGCTCCACGAGATGAAACCGCCCTGCTGGAGGGCGTTCAGGACGCCGAACTGTTCGGCGGCATTGCCGGAGGCACCGGCCGATAGGATATTGATGTTCATGTCCGATGCTTCCTCTTAGATGTCGTGCGATGACCGTGCAGAATTAACTGGGCAGAATTAGGGGGTAAGCGCCCGGCGGACCGGGCTCCGAAACGACGTCACTGATCCTCGAGCCGCCAGACGACGTTGCGCAGCGTGAACTCGGACGCGACCGCCGCACCACTAGTATCCTTGGCGGCATTGAACCGGCCGTTGCGCTTGGCGAGATTGCACGTGGTCGCATCGAGATCGGCATTGCCGCTGGATGAAGTGACGGTGCAGTTCGTTACGCGGCCATCGGTCCCCACGCTGACGCGCACCGATACCTTGCCAGACGCGCCGGCGCGCTTGGCCGCAGCAGGATAGGAATCCTGCGGGAACCATGACCCCTGATTGCCGCGCGGCGATACCGGCGTGGCTACCCTGGGCGGTGCGGGCGGCGCCGGGGGTGCAGGCGGCGCCGGCGGGGTCACCGGCGGCGGCGGCTGGATATTGGAGGTCACGCTGAACGGCGGCGGCGGCGCCGGCACCTGGATCGGCGGCGGCGGCACGACCACCTGAGTCGGCGGCGGCGGCAGGTTCGGCTGATCCGGCGGAGGGGGCGGCGGCTTGTCCGGCGGCGGCGGCGGCGGCGGCGGCGCGACGTCGAATGTATTGAGTTTCTCAGCAACCTTCTTGACGGCGTCCATCGCCAGCCCGGTCACAAAGGCGTAGCCAAAGCCGGCAACGATCAACGAGACGATGATGATCGCCACGATCCGGCTGCCACTGGTATCACGATCAGCGTATGCCATCCAGCAACTGAACTCCCTAACCCGACCTGCCCGGACCTGCGATATCGACCGCCCATCGACCGATGAACCGTGAGATTCGCTGGGCAAGCACGAGGCTAGCACCCGGCCGGGCGGTCGACGAGTCCCTATCGTGAGGTTAATAACGACGCAAACGCTTTGTCGGACCCATGACACGTGCAATCGATCGCCGATATTTATGTCTGGGTGGACGGACGGTGTTCGGCTAGGCGATGGTGATGCACGCGCTTTCCCCATTTCGGGTGCTCGGGATGCTCCCGCTGGCCATGGCCGTCGCGCCCTCCGCGGGGCAGACCATTATCCCGCGCGGCAATCTGCCGCCTGCCGCCGTTGCGGCACCGGCCTATGCCGACATTGCCGACCTGGTGACCGGGGCACCGATGGTGATCGACGCGACCGTCCGTGACACCACCAGAATCCGCGGCGCGGAAGCGGCGAGCGTCGCGCAAGGATACCAGAGATTGTACGTGACGGTCGATGTCGTGGCGCTGATCCGCGCGCCGGCGGGCGCTCCCGCCCGGCTCGGCTATGTCTATGACGTGCCGCTCGATGCGGCGGGCCGTATTCCCAAGTTGCGCAAGGCGCGGGTGCTATTGTTCGCCCGGCCGGTGGCCGGCCGGATCGACCAGATCCAGCTGGTCGAGCCCGATGCCCAGATCGGCTGGACGCCGCCGGCCGAGGCAATGACCCGCGCCATCGCCGCCGCATTTGCCGCCCCGGATGCGGCGCCCCGGGTGACCGGGATCGGCAACGCCTTCCATACCCCAGGCACGCTGCCCGGCGAAGGCGAGACGCAGATCTTCCTGACGACGACCGGCGGCCCGGTTTCGATCGGTATCCAGCGCCGCCAGGACCAGCCGCCGACCTGGGCGGTCGCGCTCAACGAGATCGTCGACCAGGCATTGCCGCCGCCGGCGCGCGACACCTTCCTGTGGTATCGCCTGGCCTGCGGTGGACTGCCCGCGGCGTTGCCCGACGCCATCATGGCGGGCGACGATCCGGCAAATGCCGCGATCGCGCGCGAGGATTACCGGCTGGTCCGCCGAGCACTGGGTCCGTGCCGAACTGGCACAGCCGGATGATAATTGGCGACCGCCGGCATGGATGGGGCAGAAACCGGCGCTGGCCCTGAGCTACCGCCGATGCCGCGTCAGCGTCATGCCGATCGATTCGCGATGCTCGGCGATGGCGAGCTTGACGATCTTCACCTCGACCCGGCGCACGCGGCCGTCCTGGAGCAGCAAGGTCTCGCAGATATGGTCGGCGACTGCCTCAATCAGCGTGAAATGCACCCCTGGCGGCAAGGCCGAGGTCGCCGCGCGTTTCAGGTCGAGGTAATTCTTGGACAGCGATAGCGGGGCGTCGGCGGCAAAGCGCGGCGCCACGTCAAGGTCGACGGTGACCGAGAGGCGCAGCGGCTGCGGCAACCGGGTCTCCTCGGAATAGATCCCGGTCAGGACCATCGTTTCGATGTCGTGCACCTGCAGTTGCAGTCGGTCGTCCAACCTATCGTCCTCGCTCTGCGGCATGGAGTGCGCCGGGTCCGCGCCCCTGCCCTCGCGCGCGGCGGCAATCAAGCCCCTGCGCCGCGCAGCCGTGGCGCCCGGCATACCTGGCGAGACTGGCGGCCTGTTCGGTTTTGCTTGTCTTCGTCGAGGCGCAGGCTACAGCCGCGCGCCCCGGGCATTGCCGCTCCGTCATTGGGTTATACCGAGAATCAGCGCCGTGCCCGACTTCATACCACTTGCCAGCATCGCCAGCGACCGGGTGGAGGCGCTGCTGGATGGCGCGTTCGGACCGGAACGCAGGAAGCGGACGGCCTATGCCATTCGCGGCAGCGGGGCGATGCTCGCCGCGCTGAGTTTCGCAGCGACTGACGGCGACGCGCTGGTCGGCACCATCCAGTGCTGGCCGGTCGAGCTGGGCGGCGACGACAATGTCGCCTATCCGCTGGCGATGGTGGGGCCGGTCGCGGTCGCGCCCGACCGTCAGCGCGGCGGACTGGGCCGCCGGCTGGTGACGCTGGCGCTCGAAGCGGCACGGCGGACCGGCGACGATCGGGCAATGATGCTGATCGGGGACTCCGAATATTACGGCCGGTTCTTCGGCTTCACCGCCGATCGCACGGCGGACTGGCGCCTTCCCGGCCCGGTCGAGCGACGCCGGCTGCTCGCGCGCGGGCCCGCGGTGCCGGCGGTCCCCGGCATGTTGGGGCCGCGCCGGGCCGTTGGCGCCTGAAGCTGTACCCGGCCCGGCGATCACGACCATTGCGGGAATCGGGTATGGACCCTAGCGAGGGCGCGCGATGCCGATGCCCTCCCTTCCCGACCTCGCCGGCCTGTCGCTGGCCGAGATTGCCAGGCTGGTCGCCGAACAGCGCCTGCCGCCGGTCGAGCGCTGGCAGCCCATGCATTGCGGCCACAGCGAGATGCGCATCGCGCGCGACGGCACCTGGTACCATCAGGGATCGCCGATCGGTCGCGCCGAGATGGTCCGCCTGTTCTCGACGATCCTGCGTCGCGAGCCCGATGGCGGGTTCGTGCTGGTCACCCCGGTCGAGAAGCTCGACATCGCGGTCGACGATGCGCCGTTCGTCGGCGTCGAGCTGAAGGTCGCGGGGTCGGGCCGCGAGGCCATGCTGACCTTTCGCCTGAATACCGGCGAGTTGGTCGTCGCCGATGCCGACCATCCCCTGCGCTTCGAGCAGCATGACGACGGTCCGCGGCCCTATCTGCTGGTGCGCGGCGGGCTCGAGGCGCTGGTCGCGCGGCCGGTCTATTACGAGCTGGCCGACCTGGCGATCGCCGGCGACGACGATCCGCCGGGCCTGTGGAGCGGCGGCACGTTCTTCCCGCTCGAGGGGCCGGCGTGACGCTGGCCGATCGGCTGCGGGTCGCCCTTGCCGAGGATCACGCACCGGTCCTGCTCCCCGGCGACCTGCCCGGCCTGCCCGACGACGGCGCCCCGCCCGCGCCCGCCGCCGTGCTGGTGGCGATCACCGATCGCGATGATCCGGGGGTGATCCTGACCCGGCGCACCGAGACGATGCGGCGCCATGCCGGCCAGATCGCGTTTCCCGGCGGCCGCATCGACACCGAGGACGAAAACGCTACCGCCGCCGCGCTGCGCGAAGCGGAGGAGGAAATCGGCCTGCCGCCCGCCGCGGTCACGGTGATCGGGCCGGCCGACCATTATCTGACGGGCACCGGCTATGGCGTAACGCCGATCGTCGGGGTCATCCCGCCCGACCTCACCTTTCGGCCGAGCACGGCGGAGGTCGCTGCGGTGTTCGAGGTGCCGCTGGCGTTCCTCCTCGATCCTGGCAATGTCGGCGAGGCGAGCGTGCAATGGGAGGGGCGGGCACGGCGTTATTATGAGATCACGTGGCGGGACCGACGCATTTGGGGCGCCACCGCGGCGATGATCGTCAACCTGTCGCGGCGGCTGCGTTGGACCGGCTGATACTGCCGCGGGCGGCATGGCGCGACCGGCCGGGCCTTGCCCGGGTGATCGCGGCGCTGGAGCCGGGCACTACGCGGATCGTCGGCGGCGCGGTGCGCGACACGCTGATCGGGATCGACACCGCCGATATCGACCTGGCGACCGTTCATGATCCGTATCGCGTGATCGACCTGCTCGATGCCGCGCGTATCAAGCCGGTGCCGACCGGACTCCGGCACGGCACGATCACCGCCATCGCGAACGGCGAAGTCTATGAGGTAACCACGCTGCGCCGCGACGTCGCCACCGACGGCCGGCATGCCACGGTTGCCTTCACCGACGACTGGCGCGAGGACGCAGCACGGCGCGACTTCACGATCAACGCGCTCTATGCGGACCCGGCGGGCGGGGCGCTGTTCGACTATTTCGGCGGTTTCGACGATCTGATGGCGCGCCGGGTACGGTTCATCGGCGATCCCTTGACGCGGATTGCCGAGGATCACCTGCGCATCCTCCGCTTCTTCCGCTTCCTAGCGCGCTTCGGCGACGAGCCCGATGCCGCCGGGCTGGCGGCGTGCGCGGCGCGGGCCAACGACCTGATGGCCTTGTCGCGCGAGCGGATCGCCGGCGAGTTGCTGCGCCTGCTCGTCGCGCCGGGGGCAGCGGCGATCGTCGCGCTGATGCTCGATCATGCCATCCTGGCGCCGGTCCTGCCCGAGATTACCCGGCCGGGACGGCTGCGCCGCACGATCGATCGGGAGGCGGCGAGCGGCCAGGCGCCATCGGCGACGCTGCGACTGGCCGCGCTGCTCCCGGCCGGCGCGGTCGACGCCATCGGCGCGCGGCTCAAGCTGTCCAATGCCGACCGCAAGCGGATGGCGATCGCGGTCGCGGCGCCGCGCGACGATCCCCGGACGTTGCGCTATCGCCTGGGACGGCAGGGGGCGATCGACCAATTGCTGTTGTCCGACCTGCCCGACGACGAAGTAACCGACCGCATCGCGGCGATCGTCGACTGGGAGCCCCCGATCCTTCCGATCAGCGGCGGCATGCTTGTCGAGCGCGGGCTGGCCCGCGGGCCGGACGTCGCGCGCACGCTCCACCGGATCGAGGATCGCTGGATCGCCGAGGGGTTTCCCGACACCGCCCGCGCCCACGCGATCGCCGCCGACGAGATTGCTCAGGCGTTGGCGGCGATCAGGAAATCATAGGCCGGGTCGGCCTCCAGCGCTGCCGAATAGGCAAAGCCCTGGCCATAAGTGCAGCCAAGCGCGGCCAGCGTCTGCCCAAGCTCATTGGTTTCGACGCCTTCGGCGATGGTCTGCATGCCGAGCGCCTGCGACAGGCTGAGGATCGCGCGGACGATCGCGATCTTGTCGCGATCGGCAAGCATGCCGGTAACGAAGCTGCGGTCGATCTTGAGCACGTCGATGGGCAGCTTCTGGAGATATGCCAGGTTCGAATAGCCGGTCCCGAAATCGTCCATCGCCAGCGTCGTGCCAAGCAGCTTGAGCGCACGCATCGTCGCGGCGACGCGGGCCGGGTCCGATACCAGCACGCTTTCGGTCAGCTCCAGCGTAAACCGGCAGCCGTCCAGGCCGTGGCGGCTGAGCGCGCTTTCGACCATCGGCGCAATCTGGTCGCGCTGCAACTGGATCGCCGACACATTGACGGCAAAGCGCACGCCGCAATTGCCACCGGCGCGCGCGTCCCATGCGGCGAGCGTGCGCGCCGCCTCCTCCATCGCCCAGCGGCCCAGCGGCACGATCAGCCCCGATTCCTCGGCGACCGGGATGAAATCGACCGGCGAGCGCTCACGACCGCATTCGTCGGTCCACCGCGCAAGCGATTCGAAGGATACTATCCGGCCCGTCGCCAGGTCGCAGATCGGCTGGTAACTCAACCGCAACGCGCCATTCTCGATCGCCCGGCGCAATTCTGTCTCGATGCCGAATTGCGCGCGCGCGATGTCGAAGGCCTGCGTCTCGTAAAGCTCGGAATGACCCGAAGTCTTGGATCGCTTCACCGCGAACTGAGCCTGGCGGATCAGGTCCTCGGGATCCTCGATTGCGTCCGAGCCGAATGCCATGCCGATCGAGCAGGCGACGCGGATCTCGTAATCGGCAAGGCGAAACGGTGCTGCCAGGGCACCCTGGATGCGGCGGCTGACCTGCTCGGCCTCGTCATGGCTGTCCTCCAGCGTCAACAGGATGCCGAACTCGTCGCCGCCCGTGCGTGCCAGCACGTCGACCGCGCGGAGCGCGCCCTTCAGGCGACGGGCCACGGTGATCAGCAATTCGTCGCCCGCCATCGATCCCAAGCACGCATTGACCCGGCTGAACCGGTCGAGATCGATCATCAGCACCGCATAACGCACGCTATCGCCGGCAATGGCGATGCGTTGCTCCAGCCGTTCGCTGAATCCGGCACGGTTGGGCAGCCCGGTCAGGCTGTCGGTCATCATCTCGCGGCGCAGATTGCGCTCGGTGCGCAACTCGCCGGTCTGGTCGACCAGCGTGACCAGGCAGCGGTCGGTCCCCGCCCTGCCGCGAGCCAGCGTGACGCAGAAATGGCGGCAGTCGACGGCGTCGCCAAACTCCCAGGGAAAGGTGCGCCTTACCTCCCGGCTGGCAATGAAATCCTTGATCCTGGCGCCAATCGCCACAACCAGAGGCGAATTCCATTTCGGCATGCCCAGCCCGGCGATGCGGAAGGCCCGATTGCTGGCCTGGATCACGACACCACCCGCCGCAGTCACACCGACCAGCGCCATTGCCACCGGGATCAGCTCGACGAGCATCGCGGTGTCGTCGATCTCGGGCGGGCATGCGCCGACCGCCCCCGCCGCGGCGCGGGCTGACTTGGCGGAGAACGCACGCGAAGAGCCGAGCGACATTGCCCGTCGTGTAAAGATTAGAGGTTAAGACCGCCTGAAGCCTGAAGCGTTGTCAGATACTTGCGCGTACGTTAGAAACGATTGTCGCGCGGAAACCCGGTCGGCGGCATGCGCCCGGCGGCACCGCGCGCCGCGCGCCACGGCCCCAGATCGGCTTCGGTGCGGATCCGGCCGCTGTCGCCGCCCATCGTCCAGCTCAATCCCTGGGCGAAGCGAAAGGTGATCGCATCGGACAGGCCGCCGTCGCGATATCGCTGGAGTTGCACGCCCTGTCCCTTGGCAAGCTCGGCGACTTCATCGAGCGGGAAGACCAGCATCTTGCGATTGTCGCCGATTGCTGCGACGTAATCGTGATCCGCGGCAACGGCGCGCACCACGTGGAGCCTGGAGCCGGCGCGCGGCATCATCACCGCCTTGCCCTTGCGGGTCTCGGCGATGGCGTCGGCGATCTTCAGCACGAAACCGCGCCCGTCGCTCGCAACCAGCAACAGCCGCTCCGCGTCTCCTGCCCGCATCAACGCGATAATCGGAACGTCGCCGTCGAGGTCGATCATCAGCCGCACCGGCTCGCCCAGGCCGCGTCCGCCGGGCAGCTTGTCGGCGCCCAGCGTATAGAACCGGCCGGTCTCAGCGATCAGCAACAGCTTGTCGGTGGTGTGGGCATGGAAGGCGAAGCGCGGGCCGTCGCCCTCTTTGAACTTCAGCGCCTCGGCCGACGACGGCTCGACATGTCCCTTCATCGCGCGGATCCAGCCACGTTGCGACAGGATCACGGTAATCGGTTCGCGCTCGATCATCGCCTCGGGAGGGATGTTCAGCGCCGGGGCGGCTTCCTCGATCGTCGTACGCCGCTTGCCGAGCCTGGTCGCCGGACCATAACGATCGCGGATCTTGCCCAGCTCGCGCTTCAGCCGCGTACGCTGGCGCGCGTCGCTGCCAAGCAACTGAGTCAGTTCGGCCTGCTCGCTTTCCAGGCCCGCGCGTTCGCCGCGCAGCTCCATTTCCTCCAGCCGGCGCAGCGACCGCAGCCGCATGTTCAGGATCGCCTCCGCCTGGCGATCGCTAAGCGAGAATTCGGCGATCATCACCGGCTTGGGCTCGTCCTCGGCGCGGATGATCTCGATCACCCGATCCAGATTGAGATACGCGACCAGATAGCCGTCGAGCAGTTCGATCCGGTCGGCGATCTTGGCTAGCCGGTGCTGCGACTTGCGGCGCAGGACGACGAACTGATGGTCGATCCACGCCGACAGCGCATCTTTAAGGCTCATGACGCGCGGCGTCCGCATGGCGTCGAGCACGTTTAGGTTGAGCGGTACGCGAACCTCCAGGTCGGACAATCGGAACAGGCTTTCCATCAGCATCCCCGCATCGACCGTTCGGCTACGCGGTTCGAGGACGACGCGCACCTCTGCGTCCGATTCGTCGCGGACGTCGGCCAGGATCGGCAGCTTCCTGTCGTTGATCAATGCCGCGATCTGCTCGATCAGCTTGTTCTTGGGCGTGCCGTACGGCATCTCGGTGACGATTGCCGCCCAGGTGCCCCGGCCCAGTTCCTCGACATGCCAGCGCGCCCGCACGCGAAACCCGCCCCGCCCCGTTGCATAGGCCTCGACGATCGACGCTGCGCTGTCGACCACCAGCCCGCCGGTCGGGAAATCGGGACCCTGAACGAAGGCGAGCGGATCGGCCGCCCGGGGATCGTCGATCATTGCGATCGCCGCGTCGAGCAGCTCGGCCGCGTTGTGCGGCGGGATGCTGGTCGCCATCCCCACCGCGATCCCGCTGGCGCCGTTGGCGAGCAAATTGGGGAACGGCCCCGGCATCAGCTCGGGTTCCTCGTCCTCACCATTATAGGTCGGGCGATAGCCGACGGCATCCTCGTCAAGGCCGGTCATCAGGTCGATTGCGACCTGGGTCAGGCGGGCCTCGGTATAGCGGTAGGCCGCGGCGTTATCGCCGTCGATATTGCCGAAATTGCCCTGCCCGTCGATCAGCGGATAGCGCAGGGCGAAATCCTGCGCCAGGCGCACCATCGCGTCATAGACGGACTGATCGCCATGCGGATGATATTTGCCGATCACGTCGCCGACGACACGCGCCGATTTCTTGTACGCATCGCCGGGCGCCATCCTGAGCAGCCGCATCGCCCAGAGCAGGCGGCGATGCACCGGCTTCAGCCCGTCGCGGACGTCGGGCAGCGACCGCGCGGTGATCGTCGACAACGCATAGACGAGGTAACGCTCGGACAACGCGCTGTCGAACGGGGCATCGAGCACGCCGACCAGCGGCTTTTCGGGAAGGTCGGTGTCGGAAGCCATTGACCACGGTTAAAGCGGATTGCGGCGCGAGGGAACACCCGCGCCGTGACGGCCTCTCGGAGTCTGGATGAACGCGTGTCGAGGGGGAGCGGGCCGGCACCGCCGAAACGCGCCTCAAAGCAAATCGAGGATCGCCCGCGCCGCATTGCCAGCACCGTCTTCGGCGGCGATCAGCGCGCCGATCCGCGCCGCCTCGCGCTGCATCGCTCCATCTTCCAGCAGGATGTTCAGCAAGGGTAGCGCGCGGTCGGCGGTGAACCGCGCCGGCTCCAGCACCCGGCCGATGCCCATCCGGCGGATGCGGTGGGCATGATCGAACTGGTCGCCCATATACGGCACCACCAATTGCGGCTTGCCCGATGCCAGCGCCCGCCCGGTCGTGCCCACGCCGCCATGATGGACGATCGCCGCGGCACGCGGGAACAGTTTTGAATGCGGCGCATAGCCGGTGATGAAGAGGTCACCCTGTTGCCTGCCGTCCTCCCCGTTGCCGGTCAGCAGCACCGCGCGCCGTCCCGCGAGCCGCGCTGCCTTGGCCGCTTCGACATAAAAATTGCCCGCGGCGAGCACCGCAAACGAGCCGAGAGTGAACACCAAAGGCGCTGCCCCCGCGCCAAGAAACTCGGCAAGCGCGGGATCGAGTTCGCCCTCGGCCTGCGGCGCGTCGAATACGGGAAAGCCGACCGACCGCGCATTGGCCGGCGCGTCGAGCGGCAGCGGTCCGAACGTCGTGGAATAGCAGCACAGGATGCGCGCCGCGCCGGATCCCGGCTCGAACAGGCGCCGCGCGCCGCGCGGGGGCAGTCCGTGCTCGGCCCGGACCCGGTCGATCGCCTTGCCGTAACGACGCTGGAGGACGAGGCGCAGCGCAGCGTAGATCAGGCGGTTCCAGCGCAGCCCGGCGCCGCGCACCGGCGGCGACCGCAACATCCGGAAATCGGGCGTGCGCGGCGGATCGTAAGGCGACAGCATCGCCATCGGCTGCAACACGACGGCGAATAACGGGATGCCACGCTTTTCGCAGACGATCGGCGCCGCGAACGCGAAGATCGAGCCGACGATCGCGTCGGCATCTTGAGCGACCGCGTCGAGCAGCCGCGCCGACGAGGCAAGTTCGGGGAACAGCACCTCGTCCATGATGTTGCGCTGGTCGCGCATCAGCATCTCGACCGCGGCATCCTGGTTCAGCCCCATCCGCTGGCGCACGGCATCGAAACAGGGGAAGATCGCCACCGCCTCCAGCCCCGCCGCCTCGACCCGCTCGACATGGTCGGCCGGCACCGCGAGCACCGGTCGGCAACCGCTTTGCTTCAGGGCAATACCGATCGCGATGAAGGGATGGAGATCGCCCAGCGTCCCGATCGTGGCGAGGACTATCTTGCGCATCGCGACGAGACCATTTTTTCGCGAGCCGGTTCCATGCCACGCGCCTTGCCCCAGATCCGGGCATTTCCGCTAGCCGTCATGAACGGCCGGCGGCTTCCGCTCGCCGGGCGGATTGACGGGCAGCTTGCCTAGTCGCTCGCTTTTGACGCGTACCGGGCTAAGAGGCTGTTTGGAAATTCGCGAAAGAGCGAGTTTCGGTACGGTGCCTTCCCGCAAAACGTGCCCTCGCCACGTTTTCAAACAGACGCTAAGGCTAAACCGATGATCCGCCTTATTATGATCGCGATGCTGGCGCTTGCCGGAATGATGAGCGCCGCGTCCAAGACCGCCAAGTCTCCGACCGCCAAACCGCTGACCTGGTCCGACCTGCTCGTCCGGCCCCGCCCCGTCCCGCAGGCGACGCTGAGCTATGGCGACGATCCGTATCAGAAGGTCGACCTGTGGCTGCCCGCCGGCGACGGGCCGTTCCCGGTGGTAGTGATGGTTCATGGCGGCTGCTGGACGACCCGGATCGCCGACCGCACGCTGATGAACTGGGTCGCCGACGATTTGCGCAAGGCGGGATATGCGGTGTGGAACATCGACTATCGAGGAGTTGATCGTCCCGGCGGGGGCTATCCCGGTACATTCGCCGATACCGCCGCCGCCGCCGACCTGCTGGTCGCCAAGGCCGCCGAATACCGGCTCGATACCAAGCGCATCGTGGCGATCGGCCATTCGGCCGGCGGCCATCTCGCCTTGTGGCTGGCGGCGCGCCCCCGCTTGCCGCGCGTCAGCCCGTTGTGGCGCGCGACCCCTTTGCCGATCGCGCGCGTGATCAGCCTGGGCGGTTTGCCCGATCTGGAGGCGACCGCCGCCAGCCCCGACAATGGGTGCGGCACCGAGGTCGTCGGCAAACTTGTCGGCAGCGGACGGCCTGATCCCTACGCCGACACGTCGCTGCCGCGGCTGTTGCCGATCGGCGTGCCGACCGACCTGGTCAACGGACGCCAGGACCGCATCATCCCCTATCGGCTGGCGACCGGCTATATTGCCAAGGCCAGAGCCAAGGGCGACGCGGTCACCCTCCACACCGTTCCCGCCACCGGCCATGTCGATCTGGTCGCCCCGGAGACGGCGGCCTGGGCGGAGGCGAAACGCCTGATCGCCGCCGCCTACCGTTAAGCGCGCGACGTCGTGACATTACTGACGGGATTGCTCAGCCGCCCATAGTCACCAGTCAGGCGTATCGGGGGGGAACGACAATGCGGATCACTTCTATCTTGCTGGCGACGGCGATCGTCGGGGCGGGGTGCAGCCGGTCGGACAGCGGCTCCACCCCGATGGCCTCGCCCGACGGCGCCGCCGCTCCATCGGGCGAAGGCGCCTCTGCCGCCAGGAGCGGCGCGGCGCCCGTCGCCGTCACCCTGCCGCAGATCGCCTATAGCTATCATTATGCCTTCCGCCTGCCGGGCGACGCGGTTGCCCGGACCCAGGCCGCCCACCTCGCTCTGTGCGACCGGCTCGGTGCGACGCGATGCCAGCTTGTCGCGTCCCAGGCCCAGTCCGGCGACGACAGCACCGCATCGCTGAAGCTGCGCGTCGCCACCGGTATCGCCCGCCGCTTCGGCGCCGACCTGATCGCCGGCGTCGCCAGGGCCGGCGGGCGCGCCACCGACCAGTCGATCACCGCCGACGACGTCTCGAAGGACATGACCGACGTCGCGGCGCGGATCCACCAGCGCGAGGCGCTGGTCGCGCGTCTGACCCAGATCCTGCAGACCCGCGAGGGGACCGTCGCCGAATTGGTCGAGGCGGAACGCGGCGTCGCCGACGCGCAGGAGGAACTCGACGCCGCCAAGGCGCGGCTGGCCGACCTCACCGGACGAGTCGCCATGTCGACGATCGACATCGACTATCTCGCGCTCACTGCGCCAGGCGGCGCGCGCGGCCCGATTGCCGAGACGATCGGCCAGTCGGGCGCCTTGTTCGTGACCGGGCTGGACACGATTGCGCGGCTGGCGATCCTGATCGCGCCCTGGGCGATATTGTTCGCTCTGATCTTCTTCCTGGCCCGCCGGTTCTGGCCGGCCGCGTGGCGGCGCCGGCCCCGTCAGGTGGTGCCGCCCCACGACCCCGCCGCCGGCTGATTGCACGCATCGGCCATCTCGGCTATGATGGGAATCTTCCCGCCCCGGCGCGCAGATGGCGTTGCCGGGGCTGCTCATTTCCAGGACCTCCGCGCATCATGGCACGCCGCCGCCAAATCTATGAGGGCAAGGCCAAGATCCTCTACGAGGGTCCCGAGCCCGGCACGCTGATCCAGTATTTCAAGGACGACGCGACCGCCTTCAATGCCCAGAAGAAGGGCACGATCAGCGGCAAGGGCGTGCTCAACAACCGGATCAGCGAGCATATCTTCACCCTGCTCGGCACGATCGGCGTGCCGACCCACTTCATCCGCCGTCTCAACATGCGCGAGCAACTTATTCGCCAGGTTGAGATCGTACCGATCGAAGTGGTGGTGCGCAACGTCGCGGCGGGGTCGCTGTCGAAACGACTGGGCATCGAGGAAGGAGTCCAGCTGTCCCGCACGATCATCGAATATTACTACAAGGACGATGCGCTCGGCGACCCGCTGATTTCCGAGGAGCATATCGCCTGCTTCGGCTGGGCGACGCAGGAGGAGATGCACGACATCGCCGACCTGGCGATCCGCGTGAACGATTTTCTCAGCGGCCTGTTCGCCGGCATCGGCATCCGGCTGGTCGATTTCAAGCTCGAATTCGGGCGGATCTGGGACAATGATTACGGCCGCGTCATCCTGGCCGACGAGATCAGCCCCGACGGCTGTCGCCTGTGGGACATGGCGACCAACGAAAAGCTCGACAAGGACCGCTTTCGTCAGGACCTGGGGGGCGAGGTCGAGGCCTATCAGGAGGTCGCCCGACGGCTCGGCCTGCTGCCCGAAGGCGCCGACCATGCAGTGCTCGACCTGGAACAGCATCGCAAGGAGCGCGGCAAATAAAGAAGCGGGTCGTGGCTCGATTCTGCCCCGCGCTTTAGCGGCTCGTTAACCCTGTCGTCGTACCACTCCCGGACCGATCAACCGGGGGAAACCTGCCGCCATGCGGACCTATCTGCTGCTTGCCACCGCCTCGCTTCTCGCCGCGTGCAGCGGGACCGGCCTACAGACCATCGCCAGCGTCGCGCCTCCGGCCGGATCGACCGGGACGGCCACGCCCGCCGCGAGCTTCGTCAACCCGACTGAGTCAAAGACCTATGAAGGGATCGGCGCGGTCCAGCATCTCGATTATTTCACGCGCTCCGACCGCATCGGACAGAGCGGCCAGCTTTATGCCGGCGACGCCAATACCGCTCGCGACAGCGGCATCACGATCGCCTATGATCCGCGCGACGCGATCTTCGACATCACCATCAACCGCACCAAGGGCAATGTCTCGGTGGCGAACAGCCGGTTCCAGGACCCGCTGCACCGCACCGCCTTTGGCGGCCTGCGCGAGCCGCAGGCCGGCACCCCGAATCTCGACGCGAGCAAGAACATCCAGTATCTGACCGCGGGGTCGAGTTCGGGTCCGCTGCTGTCGCCGACCGACCCGGCCTATCCCAAGACCAAGACCGACTATCCGGTCGGCGGCGCCGGCTACACCTCGACGTCGCAGACCTTTTTCTACCAGAAGCCGGGCACGACGACGAAATACGTCACCTATGCAGGCTTCCTGCGCACCACGATCACTTCCTCGCAACAGACCGATACCGGGTCCGTCACCCCTTATTACCGCCAGGATTACGCCTTCGACCGCGCCGTCTTCGCGTATGGGGAGCGCACCACCAATGGCGCCGTGCCAAAGACCGGGACCGCCACTTATACCGGCGACATGATCGCCACGGTGATCTTCAACCCGCGTCCAGACACCAGCCCCGACGCGCCCAACTACCTGCAATGGCTCGACGGGTCGCAGTCCACGACGATCGACTTTGCCTCGCTGAAGGTCGTGACGACGCTGACGGGCAAGGTCGTCGCGCCCGCGCTCGATGCCTATACCAGCGGCACCTATGACCTGCCCGCCGGGTCGGTCTTCACTGCCTCGGCGCAGGCGGTGATCGACCTGGCCGCCAGGGGTGGCTTTTCGGGCACTTTCACCGATGCCAAGTTCACCCGTCCGGGGATGTCCGACTTCACCGTCGTGATCGCCGGGTCGAGCGTCGACGGCGCCTTTTTCGGTCCTAATGGCGAGGAGATCGGCGCCGGCTTCCGCGTCGTCGGCGGCACGCCTGACCAGCGGATCGACATCCTCGGCGCGTTCACGGGCAAGAAATGACCCGCCATCCCGCCGCGGCGCTGGCGCTGGCCGGCACCGCGGTGCTGGCGCCCGCCGCGGCCGACGCGCAGGCGCTGGTCGACAAGTGCACCGCCCAGGTCTGCGTCGCGCGCCTGACCCCGCGCGAGCTGCTCGACGAAATCCAGACGCTGATCGCCGCGCGCCGCTTCGACGAGGCCGGGCCGATGCTCGCCGCGCTGGCCCGCGCGCCGGAATTTGGGTTCGAGGTAAAGTTCCTGACCGGCTATGTCGCCGAGCAGACCGGCGACTACAAAAAGGCCGCATCGATCTTCGAGGATATCCTGGCCAGGGATCCGCGCCAGACGCGTGTCCGGCTGGAACTGGGCCGCACGCTGCTGGCGATGGGGCGGCCACAGAGCGCCGACAAGCAGTTCCGCCTGGCCCAGGCCGATGACGAACTGCCCCCCGACATTGCCCGCACCCTCCGCTCGGTGCGGACCATCATCCGCTCGAAACGCGCCTGGTCGCTTAATTTCGATGTCGGGCTGGCGCCGGATTCCAACATCAACAACGCGACGACCTCGGACACGGTCACGGTGCTGTTCGGCGCCCAGCCGATCCCGCTGACGCTCAACCAGGAAGCGCGCGCCCGGTCGGGGATCGGCCGTACCGCCACGATCGAGGCGGGGCTGCGCCTGCCGGTCGGCAAGCGCATCGCCATCGTCGCCGATGTCGATGCGCTGGGCGCCGATTATGACGGCACCGCATTCGACGATTACACGTTCGAGGGCGCCGCTGGCTCCGAATTGAAGGTGAGCGACGCGACCCGCATGCGCATCCAGGGCGTGGTCGCCGAGCGGCTATACGGCGCGCGCATCGCCAGCCGCCAATATGGCGTGAAGCTGGGCGCCGACACGACGCTGGGCGCGACCCAGCGGCTTGGCCTCCAGATCGACGCGCGCCGCACCGATGCCCGGTTCGACGCCAATTATGACGGCTGGCAGGTCGGCGCCTACGCCACCTATGAACGCGTCGTCGCCAAATCGATGATCGCTTCGGCCACGCTCTATGTGCGGCGCGACTGGCTGCGCGCGCCGGCTTATTCCAGCGTCGAGGCGGGCGGCATGCTGGGGCTTGGTGGCGAATTGCCCTGGGGGTTCAATTTCGCGGTCTCGGCGGGCGCGTCGCGTGCATCGTATGATGCGCCGATCGCGCTCTTCTCGCTCGATCCGCGTCGCGACTGGCGGTTCAACGGCCGCCTCGCGATCGGCAATCGGGCGATTCGCGTGCTCGGCTTCTCGCCGTCGATCAGCGTCAGCTATGGCCGGATCGACAGCAGCCTGGACTTTTACGCATCGTCGCGGGTCCGCGCGCGGTTCGCCCTGGCGCGTTACTTTTAAACGGCCCGTCCGTTTGTTCAGACCATTACCGTAATGGTCTCGCGTCAATCCCCCGTCACCTTTACCGGCCCCAGGTCCCCCAACCCCACCGTGCCGCTCGCCATCGCTAGCATCGCGTCGAGGCTCTTTTTGGCGCGAAGCCTTAGCCCTTCCTCGATCTCGATCCGCGGTTCCAGGTCGCGCAGCGCGACGTATAGCTTCTCCAGCGTGTTGAGCGCCATGTACGGGCAGATGTTGCAGTTGCAATTGCCGTCCGCGCCCGGGGCGCCGAGGAAATGCTTGTCCGGTGCGGCCTTTTCCATCTGGTGGATGATATGCGGCTCGGTCGCGACGATCAGCGTATCGCCCGCCATCTCGCCCGCGAACGCCAGGATGCCGCTGGTCGAGCCGACATAATCGGCATGGTCGAGGATATAGGGCGGGCATTCGGGATGCGCGGCGATCGGCGCCCCCGGATGCTGGAGTTGCAGCTTTAGCAGTTCGGTTTCGCTGAACGCTTCGTGGACGATGCACACGCCTGGCCACAGCAGCATCTCGCGCCCGGTCTTGCGCGACAGGTAACCGCCCAGGTTCTTGTCGGGGCCGAATATGATCTTCCGGTCGAGCGGGATCTGGCTCAGGATCCTTTCCGCCGACGAACTGGTGACGATGACATCGCTGAGCGCCTTCACCTCGGTCGAGCAGTTGATATAGGTCAGCGCGATCGCGTCGGGATGCTGGTCGCGGAACGCAGCGAACTGGTCGGGCGGGCAGCTGTCCTCCAGGCTGCATCCGGCATTCATGTCGGGCAGCACGACGACCTTGTCGGGACTCAATATCTTGGCGGTCTCCGCCATGAAGCGCACGCCGCAAAAGGCGATGACCCCGGCGTCGGTCGCCGCGGCCTTTTTCGACAGATCGAGACTGTCGCCGACGAAATCCGCGAGGTCCTGTATCTCGGGCTTCTGGTAATAATGCGCCAGGATGATCGCGTTGCGATCCTTGCGCAGCCGGTCGATCTCGGCCCGCAGGTCGAGGCCGGTCAGCGTTCCGCCGATGCCCTTGCGCGCGTCCATCCCGATCTCTCCACCCGTGACGCCGGGACATGGCCCCGGGCACCCGCCCGATCAACCCGCCAGATAGCGGGTCAGCGCCAGCATCGGCGGCGAAGAGGCGAGCGGCCGCGTCAGCGCGACCATGCTCCCCCGGAAAAACGATGCAGGAGAGAATATCATTTCGCCGGGCGATGCACCAGCCGTCGCGGATCGCGCCGGGGGACGGGGCAGTCAGGTCGTTCGCCACTCCCCGCCCTGCCCGACGACCGACCCGCGCGTCGCCAGGTCGATCAGATGCGCGAGCACCGACCGTTCGGCGGCAGGCCACAGCCGCCGATCGATGCCGGCATACATCAGCTCGACCATCGCCGGGATGGTTTGCGGCCGGTCGGCGAGGAGGCGCAGGATCTGCCCCTCGCGCTGCTTGCGATGCCCGATCAGCCCGCGCACCAGCCGCTGCGGGCGATCGACCCGGTCGCCATGTGCCGGGTAATAGATGCGGTCGTCGCGTTCCTGGAGCTTGGCCAGGCTCGCCATATAAGCCGCCATCTCGCCATCGGGCGGCGAGACGATCGTCGTCGACCAGCCCATCACGTGATCGCCGCTGAACAGCGCGCCGCTCTCGGGCAAGGCGAAGGCGAGATGGTTCGATGTGTGGCCCGGCGTCGCCAGGGCAGCCAGCGTCCAGCCGTGGCCCGCGACGCTGTCACCCTCCTCCAGGATGCGATCAGGGACATAGTCCGTGTCGAAACTCGCATCGGCGCGGGGCCCGTGATCGTCAAGCGCGAGCGGCGCGCAGCCGACGATCGGCGCCCCCGTCGCCGCCTGCAATGCCCGGGAGGCGGGGCTGTGGTCGCGGTGGGTGTGGGTGACGACAATCGCCGTCACCGGGCGCGCGCCGATCGCCCCGACCAACGCGGCGACATGCGCGGGATCATCAGGGCCGGGATCGATCACCGCCAGGTCAGTCGTGCCGACCAGGTGCGTCTGCGTGCCGGTGTCCGTGAAGGGCGAGGGATTATTGGCCAGCACCCGCGTCACCAGCGGCTCGAGGATCTGCGGCACGCCGGGAAGCTGATCGGTCATGCCTCACGGGATGGCGCGCCCGGCGCCGAATGACAAGCGTCGCGGGCGTGCGGTCCCACCCGCGCGCCGCTCAGTCCGCCTTGGCCAGGTCGCTTTCCAGCTCGGTGATCGACTGGTCGATGCCCGCCAACGCTTCGCGCCTGGTCTCGGCCGACATCGACATGTCCTGGGCGACATTGGCGCGCGCGCCGCGCAGGCCCTCCAGCGCGCGGGCATAAGCGCGGCGTTCCACGTCGCCCGATCGCTCGGCCTCGGCGGCCCCGGCGGCGGCGACGCGCTCGATGCGGTCGGTGCAGATCACCATGCGCTGCCTGCCGTTCTTGGTCGTTGTGACGACCATCTCCTCGCCGGGCTTGCCGCCCTTGCCGTCGCGGTCGCAATTGACCGACGAGATTTGAGGGATGCCGGTAACGTCGTCGCTCAGTACCTTGCCGTCCTTATCCATCGTCATCACCCGCACGCGGCTGACTTGGGCGTCGGGCGCGCCGGGCACAGGCGGCGGCGGCACGTCGGCGGGATCGTAGGACGTCAGCTTGCCGTCCTTGTCGCGGATGATCACCCGATAGCGCTTGGTGACAAGGCGGCCATCGGCGGTCCGTTCGGTGGTCACGGTTTCGCCGGGCGCGGGCGGCGCGCCGGGGGCGGGAGGTGCAGCAGGCGCCGGCGGCGTGGGCGCGGACTGCAGCCCCGCGTCGATCGCGGCGATGTCGACGCCGGTGGCGCGCTCGACGCCGGTGCGCATCGTGGCGGCGGCGCCGGTCCCCGATGCGGTCAGCGCGAGGCCGGCGACGGTCATCGCGGCGACGGCGGTGCCGCCGAGGGTCAGGTGAAGCCGCGAGCGGCGTCCGGTGGTCAGCATCCTCAGTCTCCCTTTCAGGTCGTTGATGGTATGAAGGTGGCAGGCGGTCGACACGGCGCCGCCGAACGGCCCGGGATGCGCGGCCTTGACGATGGCACAGGCATAAATGTGCCGCTCGATCGGATTGCGCCCGGCCAGGACGCGCGCATCATTGGCCATTTCCTGATCGGCGCGGAACGCGCGGAAGGCGCGCCAGGCGATCGGATTGAACCAATGGCAAGCCAGAACGAACAACGCGATCCAATTGGCGATCAGGTCGCCGCGTTCGTGGTGGCCGAGCTCGTGCGCCAGTGCCAGCGCGCGCTCGTCCTCGTCATAGCGCGCGGTGAAATCGCGCGGGAAAGCGACGTAGCGGCGAAAGATGCCGAACGCGAGCGGGCCGGTCGCGGCGTCGCTTTCGATCACCTCGATCGACCCGGCACGGCTCGCGCTGTGCCGCGCGGTCAGCATGCGGCGACAGAAGCGCATGTGGTTGACGACATGCCAGCCGACGAACAGCATCGCGCCGGCGCCCCACAGCGCAAACAGGACCGGGCCGAGCAGAGGCGCGGCCGGTTGAGCGGCGGCAGGGGCGCCATCCCCGAGCGGCGCGACGACATAGAGCGTGATCGTCTCGGCCGCCTGTGCGATCGGCGGCGCCGCGCGATCGCGCCACTCGGCGGGCAGCGGCGGCAGCGCCAGGCGGATCGCCGGCAGCGCCCATAAAGCATAGGCGACCCCCGGGCCGAAGGTGCGACGCACCGGCGCACGCACCAGCAGCACCGCCAGCATCAGCACCGCCGATGCCGCCAGCGCCTCGACCATCCAGCCGACCGTTACCGGCGCGTTCACGCCTTGAGCTCCTTCAGCAGCGCCTCGATCTCGGCAATGTCCTGCGCGGTCAATTGGTCACGCTCGGCCAAATTGGCGACCAGCGGGGTCAGGCGACCGCCGAACAGCCGCTCAATCAGGCGCTTCGATTCGCCGGCGACATAATCCTCGCGCGCAACCAGCGGCCGATACAGGTAGCGCCGACCGTCCTCCTGGTGCGCAATGACATTTTTGGCGAGCAGCCGGCCGAGCAACGTCTTGACCGTATTAGCGCTCCAGGCGCGGTCGGCGGGCACGCGTTCGGCGACATCCTGCGCCGTCAGCGGGCTCTCCTCCCACAGCACTTCCATCACCGCATGCTCGGCATCGCTGATCCGTTCGGCCACGACTCACTCCCGTTGACTACCCATGTAGTCGCATTGACCACAATCGTAGTCAATGCATAATGAATAGATCACGTCGTGTCGGAAAACCTTACAGGGCGCTTGCACCGATCAGTGTCGTTAACCAATCGATGCCCGCATTTCCGCCATTGCCATGAACTGGCACGCCCCCTGCACTATTCACGATGCCCGAGCGGTCCCCCCGCTTCAGCAGGACGGGCCGGCTGCTCCCCCCAGTTGCGCCGGCCCGTCCTCACCCGGCTCTTCCCGCCCGCTTCATCCATTCCTTCCTTGAAACGCCACCCCTTGCCCGACGCCGCGCGCCCGGCGGCATGCGCCATCGCCCTGGGATAGGTGTGGTCCAGCAGACCATCGAACGTCGCGCGCCAAGTGAAATTGGCGGCGACATGATCGCGCGCGGCGTGCCCGATCGCGGCATGATCCGCTTGCCATAATCGGACGACGTTCTCCGCCATCACGGCCATGTCGTCGACCGGCCCCAGCAAGCCCAGCCGGGGGTGGACCCGCTCGGGCATCGCCCCGCTGGCGACGCCGATGACGGGCAGGCCGCACGCCTGCGCCTCCAGCACGGAAATGCCGAACGTCTCGTCGGCCATCGCCGAGACGTAGAGGTCGGACGACGCCAGCGCACGGGCGAGCGCCGCGCGGTCGCGCAGGAACCCCGGAAAGGCGATCGCCAGGCCGCGCGCGTCAGCGACCAGCCGGTCACGGAGCTTGCCGTCGCCGATCATCACCATTGCCGCGCCCAAGTCGCGCGGTAAGCGGCGGAACATGGCGATCAGCCGGTCGGCGCGCTTCTCGTTGTCCAGCCGCCCGGCATAGACGAGCAGCGGCCCCTCGCCCGCCAGCCCCAAATCGCGCCGATAGCCCGGATCGCGCGCGTTGGGCGTGAAGAGGTCGAGATCGACGCCCAGCGGCAGGACATCGGTCCGCTGCACCCCGTGCCGCGCCAGCGCCGCCCGCGCATCTTCGCCCAGGGTATAGACCCAGTCGAATTCACGATAGGTGATCTCGGCATAGCCATGGCTCAGCCATCGGAAGCCGCGCCCGATCGCCTCGCCGAACAGCTGGCGCGCGACGCGATAGACATGCGCGTTGGGAAAATCGGTGCGAAATCCCGCCACCAGGGTCGTCTGCGGAAAACGGCGCCGATGCCGGATCGCGGTCCAGGGCAGCACCCACGGGCACAAGGATTCGATGATGTCGGGACGGTATCGAGCCAGGATGTCGCGGACGATCCCGGTACGCAGGATGAACCGGTAATTGGGGCTGCCGCGGACCGGGCCGGCGCCGACCTCGGCAAAGATATGACGCCCGTCGACGATGATCCGGTCCGCCGGGCCGGGCACGATCTGGAGCAGGTGGTGCGGGGTACGCGCCAGGACGTGGTCGCGTTTCTCGCGGAGATAGGTGCTGATCCCGCCGCCCCCCGCCGGCGAATAGCTCTGGGTCAGGTCGCACAGCAGCAGGGGCCGCTCGCTTGCCATTGCCGGCTCAGGCGCCGGCGGTGAAGCCCTGTTCCTTCATCAGCTGCGCCAGCTCCCCCGTCTCGTACATCTCCATCATGATGTCGGAGCCGCCGACGAACTCGCCCTTGACGTAGAGCTGGGGGATGGTCGGCCAGTCGGAGAACGCCTTGATCCCCTGGCGGACTTCCTGGTCCTGGAGCACGTCGACGCTGTCATAGGCGACGCCCAGATGATCGAGAATCGCGATCGCCCGGCTGGAAAAGCCGCATTGCGGGAACAGGGGACTGCCCTTCATGAACAGCAGTACGTCGCTCTTGCCGACCAGGTCGGCAATGCGTGTCTGCGAATCGTCGGTCACATCATCTCTCCTATCAGGGAACCCCGGTGGTCAGTTGCAGGGCATGGAGCTCGCCCCCCATCCGGCCGCCGAGCGCGCCATAGACGCGGCGCGTGCACTCGACGCGCGACACGCCGCGAAAGCTTTCGGCGACGACGCGCGCGGCATAATGATTGCCATCCCCGGCCAGGTCGGTGATCACGACCATGGCATCGGGGATGCCGGCCACGATCAGCGCCTCGATATCGGTCGCGGCCATCGCCATCTTTACTTGGCTTCCAGCATCTGGCGCCGCGCCTCGATCATCTGCGTCTCGATCGCGGCGCGGACCTGCGCCTCGTCAATGTCCACCCCGGCGGCGGTCAGGTCGCCCAGCAGCTTGCGCACCACATCCTCGTCGCCGGCTTCCTCGAAATCGGCCTGGACCACCGCCTTGGCATAGCCGTCGGTCTCCTCCGGGGTCAGCTTCATCAACCCCGCCGCCCATTGGCCGAGCAGGCGGTTACGCCGCGCGGTGACGCGAAACACCATCTCCTCGTCACGCGCGAACTTGGTCTCGAAAGCGCGCTCGCGGTCGTTGAAGGTGGTCATGGTCGCTCCCGGCGGTGATGATCGTCGCCACGAGATAAGCCGGCGGCGGGGCGTCCGCAACCGTCAGCCGGTCGCCGTCACGCGATCAGGCGGCAGCCGGCTGCACCGCGAGCCATGGCATGGCCGCGGCGGCCAGCGTTTCATACCGCGCGATCGCCGCGTCGCGCGCCAGCGTCAGGCCGATCTCGTCTAGCCCCTCGATCAGGCATTGGCGGCGGAACGGATCGAGCGCGAAGGCGAAGCGGTCCTGGAACGGCGTGGTGACGGTCATCGTCCCCAGGTCGACGGTTATCGGATCGGTCGCGGCGACCTCGATCAGCCGGTCGATCGCTGCCTGGGGCAGGACCACCGGGACGATGCCGTTCTTGATCGCATTGCCCGAGAAGATGTCCGAAAAGCTCGGTGCGATCACCACGCTGATGCCGATTTCGGTCAACGCCCAGGCGGCGTGTTCCCGGCTGGAGCCGCAGCCGAAATTGTCGCCGGCGATCAGGATCGGGCTGCCGGCATAAAGCGGGTCATCGAAGATGTTGCCCGGCTGCGCGCGCACCGTCTCGAACGCGCCCCTGCCGAGCCCGGCGCGGCTGATCGTCTTGAGCCAGTGCGCGGGGATGATGACGTCGGTGTCGACGTTCTTGGCGCCCCACGGATAGGCGCCGCCCGTGACAATACTGATCGCGCGCATTCCTGCGCTCAGCGCCTGGCCGCCATTGCCGGCTCGGCGGGGGTCGCCATCGCGGCATAGGCGGCGATGCCGCTGAGGATCGATCCCGCAATCAGCAATGCCAGCGCCCGTCGCATCAATCCGCCCCCATCAAGTCCCGAACGTCGGTCAGCCGTCCCGTCACCGCCGCCGCCGCCGCCATTGCCGGGGACAGCAGATGTGTTCTTGCCCCCGGACCCTGGCGCCCTACGAAATTACGGTTCGAAGTGGAAGCACAACGTTGACCCGGCGGCACTTTGTCCGGATTCATCGCCAGGCACATCGAACAGCCGGGCTCGCGCCATTCGAACCCGGCCGCGGCGAAGATGCGGTCGAGCCCCTCGCGCTCGGCCTGACGCTTGACCAGCCCCGATCCGGGCACGACCAGGGCGCGCACGCCGTCGGCGACATGACGGCCGTTGGCGATCGCCGCGGCGGCGCGCAAATCCTCGATCCGGCTGTTGGTGCAGCTGCCGATGAAGACGTGCTCGACCGCGACGTCCTGCATCGCGGTGCCCGGCGCCAGCCCCATGTAATCGAGCGACCGCCGCGCGGCCTCGCGTTTCGACGGATCGGCAAAGCTGTCGGGATCGGGCACGCGGCCGGTGATCGGCACGACGTCTTCGGGACTGGTGCCCCAGGTCAGCGTCGGCGCGATGTCGCTCGCCGCCAGCCGCACGGTCGCGTCGAAGCGCGCGCCGTGGTCGCTCGGCAATGTCCGCCACCAGGCGACCGCGCGCGCCCAATCCTCGCCGGCGGGCGCCAGCGGGCGTCCTTTCAGATAAGCAAAGGTGCTCTCGTCGGGGGCGATCAGCCCGGCGCGCGCGCCCGCCTCGATCGACATGTTGGCAATCGTCAAACGCCCCTCGATCGACAGCGCGCGGATCGTGTCCCCGGTGAATTCGATGACATGGCCGGTGCCGCCGGCCGCGCCGATCCGGCCGATGATCGCCAGCACGACGTCCTTGGCGGACACGCCGAAGCCCAGGCTGCCCTCGACCCGGACGTCCATCGTCTTCAACTGCTGGAGCAGCAGCGTCTGGGTGGCGAGCACATGCTCGACCTCCGACGTGCCGATGCCGAACGCCAGCGCGCCCAGCGCGCCGTGCGCCGAAGTATGGCTGTCACCGCAGACGAGCGTCGTGCCGGGCAGGGTGAAGCCCTGTTCAGGGCCGACGACATGGACGATCCCCTGTTCGGCGGCGAGCGCATCGATATAGGGCACCCCGAACTCGGCGACGTTGCGGCGTAACGCGTCGAGCTGAGTCGCGCTTTGCGCATCCGCAATCGGGATCGGGACGCCGGCGGCATCGACGCGCGGTGTCGTCGGCAGGTTGTGGTCGGGCACCGCCAGCGTCAGATCGGGCCGTCGCACCCGCCGGCCGGCGGCGCGCAGCCCTTCGAACGCCTGCGGGCTGGTCACTTCATGGACCAGGTGGCGGTCGACATAGATCAGGCAGGTGCCGTCGTCGCGGCGCTCGACGACGTGCGTGTCCCAGATCTTTTCGTACAGCGTGAGCGGACGCGAAGCCATCCGCGCGCGGTAATCGCTTGTTGCTTCACCGCAAGCCTAATCGGCGGCACGCACCGGCTATCGCGCCATCCGGCGGATGAAGGCCACGCTGTCGGCCAGCACCGGCGCCTTGCCGCGGAACGGCAGCGACAGCGCCATGGCGACCTCCTCGTGCGTCAGCCCGGCATAGTCGATCAGCGTCACCGGGCTGCCAAGCGCGCGCAGCCGCCGGGCCAGGTTGATGGCATTCCTCGGCCGCACCTCGGTGTCGCGGGTCGAGGTGACCAGCAGCATCGGCGGCGCGGCGGCGCGCGCGAAATTGATCGGCTGGGTAAAGGCGGGATCGCGGACGCCGGCCATCGCATCGACCGCGCGCCTGGCGTCGAACGGGTAGAAATCATAGGGTCCCGACAACCCGACCGCCGCCTTGACGATCCGGGGATCGACGCCTTCCGCGCGCAGCCACCGCGGATCGAGCGCAAGCATCGCCACGGTATAGGCGCCCGCCGAATGCCCGACGAGCGCGATGCGGCCGGGATCGCCGCCGAACGCGGCGATATGGTCACGGGTCCATTTCACCGCCTGCGCGCCGTCCTGGACAAAGGCGGGGAAGCGCACCCCGGGCACCTTGCGGTAATCGGGCATCACCACGACGAACCCCGCTTTGGCATAGGCCCGCGCGGCAAAGGCATAGGCGGCCCGATCGCCCTTCACCCACCCGCCGCCATACCAGAAGATCACCACGGGCAGATGCCGCGGCCGTTTGTCCGCGGGGCGCCAGACGTCGAGCCGCTGCCCCTTGGTCCCGAACGCGACCCCCGCGCCGGCCCGAGCCGTCCCGCGTCCACCGCCCGACACGCCGTCGAGGAAGCTCAGCAAACCGGGCGGGGACACCGTCGCGACCGCGATGCCCAGCGTGACGAGCGACGCTGCGATGAGCAGCGCGACATGGCGCAATATCTTCCGCATCGCTCGCTATGGCGGATCAGCGGCGGTGCGGCAAACCGACCGGCTCGGCCGGATCGGTTGGAAAGGCGCGTTCGGCATCGACGCCTTCCCAGATGCGGGCAAGCGCCTCGTCGACCGGAATGTCAAGGGCCTGGGCATAGGCATCGGCGCCGTGACGGATACAGTCGACCAGGGCGATGCCATAGCCGACCGGATCGGGTCCGATCGGCATCGGGTTCATGAAGCAGGTGACCGGCCCATCCTCCATCGCCCACACCCGCAGGAACTCGCGCGACCCCGCGATGAGGTCGGCATGGGGGGCCAGATCGATCGGGACCGGCGGGTCGGTCACGGCGCCGCCGGCTTCGGCGCGGGCGCGGGGTCCGGCCCGGGATCGGTCCAGCGCCGGTCGGCGGGGAAGACCTGGTCAAGGCTCCCCTTCAGCCCGGTGCCATAAACGGGGTTGGGCAGGATGAACCAGCCGCTGCCCCATAGCGACCTGACCCCGCCGGACGCGGTCAGCGCGCGGCGTATCGCAGGCGGCGGATTGCCGGCATTGAACAGGTCGCTGAAGTCGCCGAGCTGGTCGCCGGCCATCGCGACGACGCAATAAAGCGCGGCGATCGCCCAGCGCCGCGCGTCCTTGCCGCTGCCCGGACCGGCATCGCCCTGCAGCCACAGGTTGCGGCCGTGCGCGACGGGCCCCAGCCCCGCGCCGGTCAACGCCAGCTCGGTCTGCGCAGCATTCGCCGCCATGCGGTTGGTGTTGAACACCATCGTCACCCCGGCGTCACGCGCCGCGCGCGCGACCTCGGCCATGCCCGGCGTGGCGATTACCGCGGCGGCACCGGTGCGCTCCCACCGTTCCCAGCGCGACTGGTCATAGGGGCCGGCGCGCTGCGCCTCCGACGCCTCGAACCCCAGGTTGAGCAACGCGGTCTCGTCGACGTCGAACACCACCGCCAGCGGCCGGTCGCCGCACGGCGCGAACACCGGCGCCTCCAGCGTCGCGCCCGCCGCCAGCACGACCGACGGCACCGGGCGGCCCAGCCGGCGGTCGGCCGCCCGCGCAATAATCGTCGCGGCCAGCGCCTGATAGGCCTGATAGCTGAGCGCTGCGGCCTCCCCGGAGCCATAGAGGAACTGCATGCCCGGCGGCACCCCGACGGGCGCCGCGGGAACGGCGGCAACGACCGGCGCCGGCGTCGCGGTCGTCGCGCATCCGTTCAGGGCCATGACACCGACGGCCAGCGCGAGGACGGCAAGCCGGTTCGCGCCGACACGATCCCATCGACCGGCGGTCTGTCGATCGCGACGGCCGCATCGTAGGGAATGCTTGTTCATCGCGACTTCCTTGGCTTGGACATCGCGGATTAGGCAAAGGGTTGAGGGTCGGTCAAGCGGCCCAATTGCCGGCTTTGCTGCCGCCACCGGCAATCATCGGCGTCCGTCCGGCCGCCCCAAAAAAAAAGGGCCGCACCGATGCCGGAGCGACCCTGTTCCCGCCGGCTTACGGCGCAACTCGATCGGCGATCAGATATCGTCGCCCAGCGTGCCCTTGACCTTGCCGGCCAACTGCTGCGCCTTGCCCTTGACTTCCTGGCCGGCGCCCTCTTCGCGCTTGGCGGGATTGTCGCTGTTCTGCTTTGCCTTGCCCAACGCCTCGTTGACATTGCCTTTGATCTTGTCGGTCAGCTCGCCCATGGAAAGCTCCTCTATGTTCGGTGCGGCCGGAATCGGACGCTCTACATAACCTGCTTGTTGAAACGACTGTCCGCGATCCGGGTTCCGCCATCACGGCGCGATGCGTTTGAGGAACGCCAGCAGCGCGCGCCAATTCTCGTCGGCGCCGGCCGGGTTGCGCGTTGCGTTCAACGTCGAGGAACCGTGGATGCCCGATCGCGGGATATATTGCTGGCGGTCGACGCTGGCGGTCGCCTTGACGATCGCTTTAGCCTCGGCGATCTCGCCGACATCGTTGGCCTGGTCGACGAATACCGGCACGTCGACCTTGGCCGCCAGGCGCTCGACCATCAGCTTGTCGCTGAAATATTCGCCGGGAGAAAAGGCGACGACGCCCTTCAGCTGGTCGCCGGCCTGGGGCGCGGCCATGAACACCAGACTGGCCGAATAGCTCGATCCCCACAGGATGATCGGCAGCTGCCTTGCCCTGGCCCAGGTGATCGCACCGCCCACGTCCGCCAGCGCGGACAGGTAATCGGGCCTCTCCCCGCCCTTGGCGGCGACGGCGGCGGCGGTCTGGTTGGTGCCGTACATCTTGCCGCCGGCGCGCTGATCGACCGCCAGCGCGGCATAGCCCTCCCGGTTCAGCTGCGGCGCGATCGCGGCATATTCGTCCTTCGACGAATCGGCCTGGTGAAACAGCAGGATCAGCGCCTTGGGATTGGCGACCGGGTAATAAGCGGCGAACACCGTCGCGCCGTCCGCCGCCCTGAACTGCACCGGCTCGCCACGCGGCGCGGTGTTGGTGGCGACGACGGTGGCGTTGCCGCTGGCGCCGTCTTCGATCGGCGAATTGGATCGGCACCCGACCATCGCCAGCAGGCAGACAGCAGGCAGGAGAGATCGACGCAGCGCCCGGGTCATCAGATCAGGCCGGCAAGCGGGCTGGAGGGATCGGCGTACATCCGGCGCCCCATCCGCCCGGCGCGATAGGCCAGCCGCCCGCTCTCGACCGCCAGCTTCATCGCCGCCGCCATCGCGATCGGATCGCGCGCCTCGGCGATCGCGGTGTTCATCAACACTCCGTCGCAGCCCAGCTCCATCGCCACGGCGGCGTCGGATGCGGTGCCGACCCCGGCATCGACCAGCACCGGCACCCTGGCGCCTTCGACGATCAGCCGGATGGTCACCCGGTTCTGGATGCCCAGCCCCGACCCGATCGGCGCGCCAACCGGCATGATCGCAACCGCGCCGGCCTCCTCCAGCTGCTTGGCGGCGATCGGATCGTCGACGCAATAGACCATCGGCTTGAAGCCGTCGCGGACCAGCGTCTCGGTCGCCTTCAGCGTCTCGCGCATGTCGGGGTACAGCGTCCGCGCCTCGCCCAGCACTTCCAGCTTGACCAGGTCCCAGCCCCCCGCCTCACGCGCCAGGCGCAGCGTGCGGACCGCCGATTCGGCGTCGAAGCAGCCGGCGGTGTTGGGCAGATAGGTGATCTTTTCAGGGTCGATGAAGTCGGTCAGCATCGGCGCGGCGCGATCGCTGATGTTGACGCGGCGCACCGCGACGGTGACGATCTCCGCTCCGGATGCCGCGACCGCTGCGGCATTCTGCGCGAAATCCTTGTACTTGCCGGTGCCGACGATCAGCCGCGAGCGAAAGGTACGGCCGGCAACGGTCCAGGTGTCGGCATCCACCGCCGCGGCGTGATCGCCGCCGCCGACGAAATGGACGATCTCCAGTTCGTCGCCATCCTCGACCATGACATGGTCGAGCGTCGAGCGCGGCACGATCTCCAGGTTGCGCTCGACCGCGACCTTTTCCGTCATCAGCCCGAGCTCGCGCGCCAGCGCGGCGATGGTCAGCCCGGCATGGACGCGCTTGTGCTCGCCATTGAGCGTGATCGAGATGGTGCCGTCGGCGTGCGTGGTATTCATGACGAATCGCGATATAGGGACGCGACCGTTCGCGCCACAACCGAAAGGCCAGCGTTGACCGACACGATCTTTGTCCTGAACGGACCCAACCTCAACCTGCTGGGAATGCGCGAACCCGACATTTACGGCTCCGACACGCTCGACGACATTGCCGGCAAGCTGGAGGATCGCGCGCGCGACCTGGGCCTTGCCATCGATTTGCGCCAGTCGAACCATGAGGGGCATCTGATCGATTGGCTGCACGAGGCGCAGGGGGGCGGCGCGAAGGCGGTGCTGCTCAACGCCGGTGCGTTTACCCACAGCTCGATCGCGCTGTACGACGCGATCCGCTCGATCGCCACGCCGGTGATCGAGGTGCATCTTTCCAACCCGCTGGCGCGCGACTCGTTTCGTCACCAGAGCTTCGTCGGTCGTGCCGCGCGCGGAACCATTTCGGGTTTCGGCACGCTGTCCTATATGCTCGCGCTTGAAGCGGCCGCCCGTCTCTGACACACGGCGCGCCCACCCGGGGCTGTTAGAAGGATTGCATGGCAGAAGAGACGGAAAACGCGGGGGCAATGCGCGTCGATGTCGAGCTGGTCCGCCAGCTGGCGACGATGCTCGACGAAACCAATCTGAGCGAGATCGAGGTCGAGGACGGCAACCGCCGCATCCGCGTCGCGCGCGCGCCGGCCGCCGCGCCGGCGCCGGCCGCCATCGTCGCGAGCGCGCCCGCTGTCGCCACCTTGCCGACAGCGCCGCCGCCTGTCGACGCCCCGCCCGCCCCGCCGAGCCTGGCCAATGCGGTCAGGTCGCCGATGGTCGGCACCGCCTATCTCGCCGCCACGCCCGAGGCCCGGCCGTTTGTCGCCGTCGGGCAGAAGGTGGCGGCCGGCGATACGCTCGTCATCGTCGAGGCGATGAAGGTGATGAACCCGATCCTCGCGCCGTCCGCCGGCACCGTCGCTGCGATCCTGATCGACAATGGCCAGCCGGTCGAATTCGACCAGCCGCTGGTCGTCGTTGAATGAGCGCCGTTCGGCGCTGCGGCCGGACGGGGGAGCGGACTGGCACCGCGACGGAACAAGATAATGCCTGACATCAAGAAGCTTTTGATCGCCAACCGCGGCGAGATCGCGTTGCGCATCCACCGCGCGTGCCACGAAATGGGTATCCGGACGGTCGCTGTGCATTCGACCGCCGATACCGACGCGATGCACGTGCGCCTCGCCGACGAAGCGATCTGCATCGGCCCGCCGCCGGCGAGCGAATCGTACCTCAACGTCGCCAACATCATCTCGGCCGCCGAGATCAGCGGCGCCGACGCGGTGCATCCCGGCTATGGCTTCCTGAGCGAGAATGCCCGGTTCGCCGAGATCGTCGAGGCGCACGGCCTGCTGTTCGTCGGGCCCAAGCCCGAACACATCCGCACCATGGGCGACAAGGTGGCGGCCAAGCGCACCGCGGGCGCGCTCGGCCTGCCGTTGGTGCCGGGCTCAGACGGGGCGATCGGCGACCTTGCCGAGGCCAGGGCGATCGCCGCGCGGATCGGCTATCCGGTAATCATCAAGGCGGCATCGGGCGGCGGCGGGCGCGGCATGAAGGTGGTCGGCGACCCCGACGCGCTCGAAACCCAGATGCAGCAGGCGGGCAGCGAGGCGAAGGCCGCATTCGGCGACGCCACCGTCTATCTCGAAAAATATCTCGGCAATCCGCGCCATATCGAGTTCCAGGTGTTCGGCGACGGCAAGGGCCAGGCGATCCACCTCGGCGAGCGCGACTGCTCGCTCCAGCGCCGGCACCAGAAGGTGCTGGAAGAGGCGCCGTCGTCCGTCATCACCCCCGAGGAACGCGCGCGGATGGGCGGCATCGTCGCGCGTGCGATGGCCGACATGGCCTATCGCGGCGCGGGGACGATCGAGTTCCTGTGGGAAGACGGCGACTTCTACTTCATCGAAATGAACACCCGCCTCCAGGTCGAGCATCCGGTGACCGAGGCGATCACCGGGCTCGACCTGGTCCGCGAGCAGATCCGCATTGCCGAGGGGCACCCGCTGACGCTTCGCCAGCAGGACGTGGAGTTCCGCGGCCACGCGATCGAATGCCGCATCAACGCCGAGGATCCGCGAACCTTCGCCCCCTCGCCTGGCCTAGTGACGCAATATCACGCGCCCGGCGGCATGAACGTCCGCGTCGATAGCGGCCTTTACGCCGGTTATCGGGTGCCGCCTTATTACGACAGCATGATCGCCAAGCTGATCGTCTATGGCACCACCCGCGCCGGGGCGATCCGCCGCCTGCGCCGCGCTCTAGAGGAGTTCGTGATCGAGGGGATGAAGACCACCATCCCGCTCCACCAGGCGCTGATCGAGGACCCCGATTTCCAGCGCGGCGACTATACGATCAAATGGCTGGAGCAGTGGCTGGCGGGCGAGGAGGAGGAAGAATGATCGGGGGTTGCCGCATCGCCGGGGGTTGACCATGATCGCCGGTCAAGGGGGACATCGATGATCGGCGACCTGCAACAGCTCACCAAGGCGCAGCGCGCGTCGATCTGGGCGAGCTATCTCGGCTGGACGCTCGATGCGTTCGATTTCTTCCTGCTCGTGTTCATGCTGTCGGCGATCGCGAAAGACTTCGGCACCGACGTCAAGACCGTGGCGGAGGCGACGTTCCTGACGCTGGCGGCGCGGCCGTTCGGGGCCTTCGTGTTCGGCTGGCTGGCGGATCGCCATGGACGGCGACCGGTGATGATGGCGGTGATCCTGCTATTCTCGTTCTTCAGCCTGGTGTCGGGCTTCGCCTGGTCGCTGACCAGCCTGCTGGTGATCCGCACGATGTTCGGCTTTGCCATGGGTGGCGAATGGGGGATCGGCGCCAGCCTGGTGATGGAGAGCGTGCCCGCCAAGCTGCGCGGCCCGGTGTCGGGCCTGCTGCAATCGGGCTATCCGTCGGGCTTCTTCCTCGCCAGCCTGGTCTATTTCCTGTTGTTCGACCATATCGGCTGGCGCGGCATGTTCATGGTCGGCGTGCTGCCGGCGATCCTGGTGTTCCTGATCCGCCTCCATGTCGAGGAGAGCCCGGCCTTCGAGGCGCGGCGGGGGCATGCCGCGGTCAATCCGCTGGCCGAACTGGCCCGGAACTGGAAGATCGCGCTGTATCTCGTCGTGCTGATGACCGCGTTCAATTTCTTCAGCCACGGCACGCAGGACCTGTACCCGACGTTCCTCAGGGAACAACACGGGTTCGATACCCACACGATCGGCCTGCTGGCGATGATCGGTAATGTCGGCGCGATCGTCGGCGGGATCGGCTTCGGCATCTGGTCCGAACGGATCGGGCGCAAGCGCGCGATCATCGTCGCCGCCTTGCTGGCGCTGCCGGTCATCCCGTTATGGGCGTTCAGCAGCACGCCGGTGATGCTGGCGGCGGGCGCGTTCCTGATCCAGATCGCGGTACAGGGCGCGTGGGGGATCGTGCCGGTCCACCTCAACGAGCTGTCGCCGGCGCTGGTGCGCGGCATGTTCCCCGGCTTCGCCTATCAGCTCGGCAACCTGATCGCGTCGCGCAACGGCCCGTTGCAGGCCTGGATCGCCGGGGAGAATGACGGCAATTTCGGCTTCGCGCTGGCGCTGGTCGCGGGGATCACCGCGGTCGTGCTGGTGACCTGGACCGCGATCGGGCCCGAGCGCACCGACATGGATTTCACCGGGGCGGCGAAATGAAGGCCAGGATCTGGCACAATCCGCGCTGCTCCAAATCGCGCGAGGCGCTGGCGATCCTGGCCGAGGCGGGCGCCGACATCGAGGTAATCGACTATCTCAAGCAGCCGCCATCGCGCGACACGCTGGCGGGGCTCTATGCCCGCGCCGGCATCACGCCGCGTGAGGGCCTGCGCATGGCCGAAGAGGGCGCCAGAGCGCTGACGGGCGCCGACGACGAGACGATCCTCGCCGCGATGGCCGCCGCGCCCGCGCTGATCGAACGCCCGCTGGTCGAGACCGCCACGGGCGTCGTGCTGGCCCGCCCGCCGGAAAAGGTGCGCGCGATATTGTAGTCCAGGGTCGACGGCCCGGGCGTGACGGACGCGCCGCGCCTCGCTATGCGCTCGTCATGACCGAGATCACGCCCCAGATCGTCGCCGAACACGGCCTGTCGCCCGAGGAATATGACCGCGTCCTGCACGCCATGGGACGCGAACCCAACCTGACCGAACTCGGCATCTTCTCGGTCATGTGGTCCGAACATTGCAGCTACAAATCCAGCCGCATCCACTTGAAAAAGCTGCCGACTAGCGGCCCCCAGGTGATCTGCGGCCCCGGCGAGAATGCGGGGGTGATCGACATCGGGGACGGTCAGGCGGCGATCTTCAAGATGGAATCGCACAACCACCCATCCTATATCGAGCCCTATCAGGGTGCCGCGACCGGGGTCGGCGGCATCCTGCGCGACGTGTTCACGATGGGCGCGCGGCCGATCGCCAACATGAACGCGCTGCGCTTCGGGCGGCCCGATCATCCCGGTATGCGCCACCTGATCGCGGGCGTGGTCCACGGCATCGGCGGCTATGGCAATTGCGTCGGCGTGCCGACGGTCGGCGGCGAGGTGAACTTCCACCCCGCTTATGACGGCAACATCCTGGTCAATGCGATGACCGTCGGGGTCGCCGAGACCGCGAAGATCTTCTATTCGGCCGCGTCGGGCATCGGCAATGCGATCGTCTATGTCGGCTCGAAGACCGGGCGCGACGGCATCCACGGCGCGACGATGGCCTCGGCCAGCTTCGACGAGGACAGCGAACAGAAACGCCCCACCGTCCAGGTCGGCGACCCGTTTACCGAGAAGCTGCTGATCGAGGCCTGCCTGGAGCTCATGGCGTCGGACGCGATCGTCGCGATCCAGGACATGGGCGCCGCCGGCCTGACCTCCTCGTCGGTCGAAATGGCGTCGAAGGGCGGCGTCGGCATCGAGCTCGACATGGACGCGGTGCCGTGCCGCGAGGCCGGGATGACGCCCTACGAGATGATGCTCAGCGAGAGCCAGGAGCGGATGCTCATGGTCCTCAAGCCCGGCCGCGAGGGCTTTGCCGAGGCGATCTTCCGGAAATGGGAGCTCGACTTCGCGATCATCGGCCGCGTGACAGGAACCGGGCACATGGTGCTGACTTTCAACGGCGAAACCGTCTGCGACATTCCGCTCGACCCGCTCGCCGACGAGGCGCCGGCCTATGACCGCCCGTTCGTTCGCACCCCGCCGCCCGCCGAGCTGGCCGACGAACCCGAATGCACCGATCTCGCCGCCGACCTGCTGCTCCTGCTCGCCTCCCCCGACATCGCTTCGCGCCGCTGGATCTGGGAGCAATATGACCACATGGTCGGCGGCGACACCGTCCAGCGCCCCGGCGGCGACGCTGCGGTGGTGCGCGTCCATGGCACGCAAAAGGGCCTGGCGATCACCACCGACTGCACGCCGCGCTATTGCTTCGCCGACCCGTTCGAGGGCGGAAAACAGGCAATCGCAGAGGCCTGGCGCAATCTCTGCACAGTCGGTGCCAGGCCGCTGGCGGCAACCGACTGCCTGAATTTCGGCGATCCGCAGCGGCCCGAGATCATGGGCCAGCTCGTCGGCTGCATCGAGGGCATGGCCGCGGCATGCACCGCGCTCGACTTCCCGATCGTGAGCGGCAACGTCTCGCTGTACAACGAAACCCGGAATGACGACGGCCCGGATGGACCGGGAGGAAGCAGCGCGATCCTGCCGACCCCGGCGATCGGCGGCGTCGGCCTGCTCGACGATTACCGCATTTCGGCGACAATCGGCTTCAAGGCCACCGGCGACGCGATCATCGCGGTCGGCGAGCGCGGGGGCCATCTCGGCCGGTCGATCTGGCTGCGCGAGGTCCATCACCGCGAGGAAGGCCCCCCACCGCCGGTCGACCTGCGCGCCGAACGCCGCACCGGCGACTTCATCCGCTCGGCGATCGGCAGCGGCCTGATCAGCGCATGCCACGACGTGTCCGACGGCGGCATGGCGGTAACGCTCGCCGAAATGGCGCTGGCCAGCGGCATCGGCGCGATGGTCAACGAGGCGCAGCCCTTCGACGTCGCCGGATCGTTCTTTGGCGAGGATCAGGGGCTCTACCTTGTTACCGTCCCGGACGCGGCGCTGACCGAGTTCCTGACTCGTGCCGGTGCCGCCGACGTGCCGGCCGATCCGATCGGCCGCACGATCCGGGACCGCCTGATCTTCGAGCTCGACGAAGGCGACTGGGCGATCCCGCTGAGCGACCTGCGCGCCGCGCATGAAGGATTCTTTCCCAGGTTGATGGGCGACACGATCGCCTAGGCGGGTCCGGGCGGGATCCACGCTTTCCTACGGAGCAGCCTTCATGATAGCCCCTGGCCGGAGCCGCATTGGATGGCGGCGCCGGCGCTCCCCGCGGCGCGAGGGTGTGAACTTTGGTGAACTTTGGGTGTCGCGGCATGGGACATTATCGTCCCGAAAGTTTGCGACTGCTTCTCAATAGTCTTGCGAATCGATTGCATCAGTGGCATGAGAACGTCGGGAGGATGACCGGCGATGATGGTATGCGTGTGCAATGCAATCCGCGAGTGCGACGTTCGGGGCGCGGCCCGGAATGGCGCCGCTACGCCGTGCAAGGCCTATCGCGCGCTCGGCCGTCAACCCAGGTGCGGCCAGTGCGCGCCTTTTGCCCGGGCGATCATCGATGACGAGCGCGCGGCCATGTCCTCCGTCTTATGCCAGGACGCCGCTTGATCCTTGCCGATTGGGCGGCGGTCCCCTAGTTCGATGATGAACAGGAGGGCCGCGGGATGAAGGGCGACGACAAGGTCATCGAGTTCCTGAACACCGTGCTCCGGAACGAGCTGACCGCGATCAATCAATATTGGCTCCATTACCGTCTGCTCGATCATTGGGGCGTGCGTCGGCTGGCTGAGTTCGAGCGGCACGAATCGATTGACGAGATGAAGCACGCCGACTGGCTGTCGGAGCGCATCCTCTTCCTTGACGGGTTCCCCAATTTCCAGCTGCTCGGGCGGCTGCGGATCGGCGAAACGGTCGAGGAGGTGCTGAAATCGGACCTCGCGCTCGAGGTCGAGGCGATCGCCGACCTGCGCGACGCGATCCAGCATTGCGAAACCGTGCGCGACTATGTCAGCCGCGACCTGTTCCGCCGCATCCTCGACAATGAGGAGGAGCATGTCGACACGCTCGAACGCCAGTTCGAGATGATCGGGCGGATGGGCATCGCCAATTATATCCAGCTCAATTCAAAGCCGGCCGAGGAGGTAGCGGCGTCCTGAGAGAGTCTGGTTGAAAACGTGCTGAGGGCGCGTTTTAGGCGGCACCGCGCTGAAACTCGCTCTTCCGCGAGTATCAAAACAAACTCCGAATCAGCCGACCTTGCGGCCGAAGCCGCCCCGGCGTGGGACCAGCGGGTTGGCTTCGCGCTCGAGCATGGTCAGCGTCGCCTCGAAGGTCGGGCGCAGCTTGACGACGTGGGGCAGCGCCTCGTCGGGCCGATCGCGGGTCTCCACGCACTGGCGCCCGATCTGCTCGATCGCCTCGGCCAGGGTGGCGAGCGGTTCGGCGCCGAACTGACGCGATTCGCCTTTCAGCGTATGGGCGGGGAGGACGATCGCCGCCGCATTGCCGCAACGCATCGCTTCCTCGATCGCCGCGACCGACTTCACGCCGTCTTCACGGAAATAGCCCAGGATGCGCACGAAACCGGCGCCCAATTCGCTGCGCGCCTGCTGGAATGCGGTCCAGTCCACCAGCGAGCTACTGTCGATCGCCACATTTCCCTCCATCGGCGCATCGGGCGCCGCCGACTGATGCCACAATGTACCGACAACCCGTAAACGAGCGGTTGATGGAAGATCAGGCGGCGCGATCGAACGGATTCTTCGGCGCGCGCAGGGTCAGCCGTACCGGCACTGCGCCAAAACCAAGCTCGCGGCGCATCGAGTTGACCAGATAGCGTTCATAGCTCGCCGGCAGTTGGTCGACGCGCGTGCCGAAGATGACGAAGCTGGGCGGCCGCGTCTTGACCTGGGTGACGTACCGCATCTTGATCCGCTTGCCGCCGGGCGCGGGGGGCGGATTGGCCGCGATCGCGCGTTCGAACCAGCGGTTCAGCTCGCCGGTGCCGACGCGCTTCGACCAGGCGTCGCGCGTGTCGAACGCCGCCTGGATCAACTGATCGATGCCGCGTCCGGTGACGCCCGACACGGTCACGACCGTCACGCCCTTGACCTGGCTCAGCCCATCCTCCAGCGCCTTCTTGACGCCGTTGAACAACGACGAGGCGTGCTCGGCCACGTCCCATTTGCTGAGCGCGATGACCAGCGCGCGCCCCTCCTCCAGCACGCGGTCGGCGATGCGCAGGTCCTGCGCCTCCAGCCCCAGGGTCGCGTCGAGCAGCAGCACCACGACCTCGGCGAAGTCGACCGCGTGGAGCGCGTCGGCGACCGACAATTTCTCTAGCTTGTCCTGGACCTTGGCGCGCTTGCGCATGCCGGCGGTGTCGATCAGGCGGACGGCGCGCGGCGGCCCCTTGGGATCGGCCCACAGCCAGTCGATCGCGATCGAATCACGCGTGATCCCGGCCTCGGGCCCGGTGATCAGCCGATCCTCGCCGAGCATCCGGTTGATCAGCGTCGACTTGCCGGCATTGGGCCGGCCGACGATCGCCAGCTTGAGCGGCACGTCGGGACCTTCGTCCTCGACCGCATCCGCCTCCGGCTGCGGGATGTGCGGCAGCAGCGCATCGAACAGGTCCCCCATTCCTTCGCCATGCTCGGCCGATAGCTGCACCGGACCGCCCAGGCCGAGCGCCATCGCCTCGATCACCCCGCTTTCGCCCGCGCGCCCTTCCGCCTTGTTGGCGATCAGGACGATCGGCGTCGTCGTGCCGCGCAGCCATCGCGCGATCTCCTCATCGAGCGGCACGATCCCGGCGCGTGCGTCGATCATGAACAGCGCGATATCGGCCATCGCCACCGCCGCCTCGGTCTGCTGGCGCATCCGCCCGGGCAGCGTCGCGGCGTCGAGATCCTCGTAACCGGCGGTATCGATGACGCGAAAGTCGAGCCCGACCAGATGCCCCTCGCCCTCGCGCCTGTCACGCGTCACCCCCGGCTGGTCGTCGACCAGCGCAAGCTTCTTGCCGACCAGGCGATTGAACAGGGTCGACTTGCCGACATTGGGTCGGCCGATGATGGCAACAACGGGAAGGACCATCGCCGCGCTGTAGCCCGCGGGGCGGGGCCAAACAATCACCCCGCGCCGCGGCTACCGATAGGCGGAGAGCTTGCCGCGCTCGTCAAGCGTGTAGAGGGTGCCGGCCGCAACCACCGGCGCCAGCGAAAAGCCGACCTTGCCGTTGATCGTCTGGCCGACCGTGCCGTCGGCGGGCGACACGAAGACGGTATCGCCGACCGAATTGGTCAGGATCAGGCGGTTGCCCGCGAGCACCGGTCCGTACCAGGTCAGCGGGTCCTTCTTCTGCCGCTTCTTCTCGACGCGAAACCCGCGCAACTGACTCATCCAGCGAACCTTGCCGTTGGCGCGCGACAGGCAATAGAGCTTCGACTGGTCGGTGACGATGAACAGCCATTCTCCGGCTAGCCAGGGCGTGGCGATGCTGGCGAAATTCTGTTCCCACAGGCGCTGGCCGGTAGCGAGGTCGATGGCGACCATGCGACCGCCCTGCCCGACCGAGAATACCTTGTCGCTGTCGATCACCGGATCGGCGTCGATGTCGGCCAGGCTGGACACCGAGGTCGAGACCGAGGTGCGCGACAGGGCATCCTGCCACAAGGGACGGCCATTTTCGTAGCGATAGGCGTTCAGTTCCCCGCTGGAGAAGCCGGCGACGATCGTGCCGCGCGCGGCGGCGGGTGCCGCGACGCCGAACACGCCCTGGCTTTCCAATGATCCCGACGACGACCACAGGATCTTCCCGCTGGCGACCGCCAGCGCATAGAGCTGGTTGTCCTGGCTGAGCACATAGAGTTGGTCGCCCTGGACGGTCGGTGCGCCGCGCAGGGGCCCGCCGGGCTTCACCCGCCACAATTCGGCACCGTCGGCGGCATTGACTGCGACCACGTCGCCCAGCCCGTCGGTGGCGAACACCTTGCCGTCGTCATAGCTGGCGCCGCCGCCGAATCGTGCCGCCTTGTTCTCGTCGTCCTTGGCCACCGCCGCGGTCCACAACGCGGCGCCGGCAGTCGCCGAAAAGGCGTGGAGCGTACCGTTCACGTCGACCACGAACAGCTTGCCGTCGGCGACCACCGGGGCGGCGGCCAGCCGCTGGCGATTGGATCCCGCGGGAATCGTGACGCTCCAGGCCCGTACCGGCGAATCGCCCAGCGCCAAGTGACCCATGGATTTGGCGGCATTGCCGCCCGACTGGGTCCAGTCGCCATTGGCGACGGGCGCCGGCAGCAGGACCTGGACCTGCGCCATCGCCGGATCGATCTTGGCGTCGCCTTCCGATACCAGGATCGGGATACGCTCGCCGAGCACCGGCGTCTTCTTGCCGCCGCCCTTCAGCACCCCGCAAGCGCCCAGCGCCGCCAGGCCCAGCAGCGCGACCGGCATCCTCCAGGTCATCCTCATCGTTATTATCTGCCCTTCTGCTCGTTCGCGGGATCTTCTGCGGTTGCCATCTGAACGGCACGTTGACGGATAGGCTCGGGAACGGATTCAGCTGCGGCCAACGTCCGGAACATCGCGCGCGCCTGGTCGGGCCGGTTCAGCCGCAGATAGGCGACTGCGGTCATCTCGCCGGCCGTTCCCAGCCATGGCGAATCCCCGGCGGTGAACGGCCTGAGCCGATCGATCACCGCCTGCGGCTTCATCGTGTCATATTCCGCCAACGTCTGGCGGATCAGCGCCAGGTCACGCAGCGGCTGGCCGATCGACGTATCTCCAGCGACCGACGCGAACAGCCGTGCCGCACCCTTCAAATCCTGTTGCTGAAGCAACTGGTCGGCCTGCAGGAACAGCGCGCTGGCGCGATTGCCAGGTTCTCCCGACACCGTAAGATCGCCGATCAGCGGCTTGGCCTTGGCCGCGTCGGCCGCGGCGAGAGCATCATAGGCCTGCTGCAGCTTGACGCCCTGTTGCTCGGCGCGCGCGCGCTCGGCGCTCTGCCACCACAGGACGCCGCCGATGACCGCCAGCACCAGCACGACGCCTCCCGCCGTATACAGGCCATAGCGCCGCCAGAAGCCGGCAAGCTGATCGCGGCGCAGCTCTTCATCGACCTCGCGGAGAAAGGCTTCATCGGTCTTCGGCGGCACGGCCAAGGCAAGAGCTCCGATCGGGTGGAAAGTGCGCGGGACCTTAGCGCCGCGCACGGCAAACGCAACGCGCGGGACGGTCAAGGCTTGATCGGATAGATCTGGTCGGGTCCCGGAAAGCGGCGGAGGCGTACCTCGTCCGCATAACGCTGGACGGCGTCGGTAATGCGCCCGGCCATGTCGTCGAAGCGCTTGACGAACTTGGGCGTGCGCTCGAACAGGCCAAGCATGTCCTCGGCGACCAGCACCTGGCCGTCGCATTGGGCGGAAGCGCCGATGCCGATGACGGGCACGTCGCTGGTCCGTGCCACCTCGATCGCGATCGGCTCGATTACGCCCTCCAGCACCATCGCAAAGGCACCGGCGCCGGCAACCGCGACGGCATCGGCCATGATCTTGGCATGCTCTTCCTGGCCCCGGCCGCGCGCGCCATAGCCGCCCAGGACGTTGATTGCCTGCGGCGTAAGGCCGATATGCGCCATCACCGGAATACCGCGATCGCGCAGGAAGCGGATGGTCGGGGCCATCGCCTCGCCACCCTCCAGCTTGACTGCGGCGCAGCCGGTTTCGGCCAGAATACGGCTGGCATTGGCGAAGGCCTGCGCGGGCGATGCCTCATAGCTGCCGAACGGCATGTCGACGACGACCACCGCGTGGTAACTGCCCCGCACCACCGCCGCGCCGTGCGCGACCATCATGTCGACCGTGACCGGCAGCGTCGACGGCAGGCCGTAGACCACCTGCCCCAGCGAATCACCGACCAGCAGGATGTCGCAATGCGGATCGAGCAGCTGGGCCATGCGCACGGTGTATGCGGTCAGCATCACCAGCGGCTCGGCGGTCCGCCCTGCGACCTTGCGCCGCTGGATCGCGGGCACGGTCAGCCGTTTCATCGGCGCGGGCGTGGGAGTGGCGCGGCTGGTTGACGTGTCGATCGTAAAGGTCGTGGACATGGCGGACGCCTTAGCGGTTAGCGCCCGACGCTGCCAGCGTCGCCATGGCCGGCGAATACTGCCTAGGGCTAACGCCCGCCGATCCAGCGCCGCGCGCGCGCCATCGTGGCGAACCAGATGGAAAAGGCGCCGACCAGCGCGATGACGATCGGAAACGGCAGCACGGTCCCGGCGCCCTTGTGGGCAATGATATCTGTGGTCGCGAACAGATAGCCGAACATGACCAGCACCGCGATCAGCGAAATCCAGAACAGGATGACTGCGCGCGCTTCCTTGAGCAGCAAGGCGAGGCCGCCCAGCAATCCGCCGAAGGTGGCGACGGCATAGGCGTAATTGTACCAGACCGGCAGCGATGCATAAAGCGCACGGTCATAATTGGTCGCCGGTCCCATCGCCTCGGCGCCCAGGCGGAATTGCTGGATGCAGGAGAACACCCCCATCGCCTCCCACAGCACCAGCAGCACGGCGACGATCCAGAACCATGCGGGTGGCCTCAATCCGGTCGACATCGTCTCTCTCCTGCTTCAACCCAGACTGCCCTTGCGGACTGGCGGTGGCAAGTCACATCCCGGCGGCGAGCCAGGCTTCCTCGGCGAACCCGACGAGCAACAGGCCGTCACCCTCCACCATCGGACGCCTGATCAACGACGGCTGGGCAAGCATCAGCGCGATCGCCCTGTCCTGATTGGAATCCTGATCGAGTCCCTGACGATCGCCCTCGGGCAGCTTGCGAAACGTCGTGCCCGCGCGATTGATGATCCTCTCCCACCCCAGAACCGCCGCCCAGCGACGCAGTACAGCCTCGTCGATCCCCTGCTTCTTATAGTCGTGGAACACATGGCCCACGCCGCGTAGCGCCAGCCACGAGCGCGCCCGGCGGACGGTGTCGCAATTGGGAATGCCATACAGCGTCAGCATGGTACACGAGCATAAGACGGCGGCGGGTCGGCGTCCATCATGCCGGCACTATGCCGCGGGCCGTCCGCGAACGATCTGGATGTGACACATGCGTTTTGAGGGCTGGATGTCGATGGACTCACCCCGGCACGGCGCCGCCGCGTGAACGGGCGGACCGACGCCGTTTCTGCCGTGCGCGACTTCCTGCGGAGCGAGGCTGCCGGGGGCATCATCCTGATGGCCGCCGCCGCGCTGGCCATGATCGCCGCCAACGGTCCCCTGGCGCCGGCCTATCACGATGTCCTGGCATATCCGACCGGCCCGACCTTGGAAGCCGCAAAGGGGCCGATGACCGTCCATCTGTGGATCAACGACGGCCTGATGGCGGTGTTCTTCCTGCTCGTCGGGCTTGAGATCAAGCGCGAGCTGGTCGATGGCGAATTGTCCAGCCGCCGCGCCCGTCGCTTGCCGTTCGTCGCCGCGGCGGCGGGGATGATCATGCCGGCGGCGGTCTATCTGGTCTGCGCCGGCCGCACTCCCGGCCTGGCCGCCGGCTGGGCGATCCCGGCGGCGACCGACATCGCTTTTGCCGTCGGCGTGCTTGCCCTGCTCGGCGACCGCATACCCGCCTCGCTCAAGCTGTTTCTCGTCACCGTCGCCATCGTCGACGACATGGGCGCGGTGGCGATCATCGCACTGGTCTATACCGTCGGGGTCGAACTTGCCTGGCTGACAATCGCCGCCGGCATCCTGGCGGTGCTGGTGATGGTCAACCGGCGCGGGGTGACGACGCTGTGGCCCTATCTGGCCGGCTTCGCACTGCTGTGGTTCGCGCTGTTCCAGTCGGGCGTGCACGCGACCATTGCCGGCGTGCTGACGGCGCTGGTGGTGCCGACCCGCACCGGCGTCGAGCCGGTCGAGCCGGTCGAGCCGGTCGAGCCAGTCGATATGCCGCTGCTGCGGCTGGAACACGCGCTTCATCCGCCGGTGGCCTATGCCATCGTCCCGTTATTCGGGTTTGCCAATGCCGGGGTGTCGCTGGCCGGGATCGGTCCGGCGGACCTGCTGTCGCCATTGCCGCTGGCGATCGCCGGCGGGCTGTTCCTGGGCAAGCAGATCGGCATCTTCGCCGGCATCCTGCTGGCCGTGCGGCTTGGCCTGGCGCGCAAGCCGCGCGGCGCGAGCTGGATGCAAATATACGGCATCGCGCTGCTTTGCGGGATCGGCTTCACGATGAGCCTGTTCATCGGCGCGCTGGCCTTTCCGGGTCAGGGTCAGCTGGTCGAACAGGCCAAGATCGGCATCCTGCTCGGCTCGCTGCTGTCGGGGCTGGCCGGGTTCCTTGTCCTCCGTCTGGCGGCGCACCGATAGAGCGACGGCCGTCAGATGCCGGCCATGCACGTCGCCCCCGCCCAGAGATCGGTGACCCTGGCCGACGCGGTCTTGCCGTTGAGGAAGCCATTGGGACCGCCCTCGCGCTGAAAGCTGGGTCCGGGTCCGCCGCTGTCCGAAAAATCCTCTATATCGACATCCGGATAGGCTTTCCTGACCGCCGCCAGGGTCGATCCCAGGCCGATGCCCCTGGCCGTCCGGAGCCTGGCATCGCCGCCCTCGTCCACCGTCCAGCCCGACAGCTTGCCCTTGACAAAGGAGAGTTCAAGTCCGCCCGCAAAGGTCGCGAAACCGATCTCGTCACCCTGTCCGCAATCGCCGTGATTACCCAGCTTCAACGGCTTGCCGCGCACTACCGTGACGATTGCGATCGCCTGCGCCTTGGCCGTACGATCGAATTTCAACGTCTTGCCGCCCGCGGCCAGGCCATCGCCCGCCAGCACCAGTGGCGCCGGATCCTTGCCCGGCGCGGCCAGCGCCACGCCGCCAAGCATGGTCATCATCGCTATCTGCAATATGAGCGACCACATGTACAACGCTCCCTCATTCGCTCGACGATGCAACAGCCGGTCGCTTGGCACCAGAGCCGCTCGGCTGGAAATGGCGTTTTTCAGGGCGCTACGGTGCACACGCTCGACCGGCGGTTTGCCGAAGCCGGTTCGATGCTCGGCATTTCGACACAGCTGCTGACATGAACAGATTCCAGCCTTATAGTGACAGAAAGGCAGAAATCTGCCTGGCGGAAGGCCATGCGGCACTCTGCAGCGAAGGATGAACCCGTAATCGCACCTAGTGCGATAATTGAGTCTTCTTCATTCCCACTCGATCGTACCCGGCGGCTTTGAGGTGTAATCATAGGTCACGCGATTGATGCCGCGAACCTCGTTGATGATTCGCGTTGCGACTCGCGACAGGAACTCGCCCGAAAAGTGGAAGGCATCCGCGGTCATCCCGTCGGTGGACGTCACCGCGCGCAATGCCAGCACGTTGTCATATGTCCGGCCATCGCCCATCACGCCGACGCTGCGCACCGGCAGCAGCACCGCGAATGCCTGCCATATGGCATCGTACAGGCCGGCGTTCCTGATCTCCTCAAGATAGATGGCATCCGCCTTCCGCAAGGTTTCGCAGCGGTCGCGCGTGACTTCGCCCGGGATGCGGATGGCCAGGCCCGGTCCCGGAAACGGATGGCGCCCGACAAAGGCGTCCGGCAGGCCCAGTTCGCGGCCCAGCACGCGCACCTCGTCCTTGAACAGTTCGCGCAGCGGCTCGACCAGCTGCATGTTCATCCGCGCAGGTAGTCCGCCGACATTGTGGTGGCTCTTGATCGTCACCGACGGGCCGCCGGTGAAGCTCACACTCTCGATCACGTCGGGATAGAGCGTGCCCTGCGCCAGGAACTCGGCACCGCCGATCTTGCACGCTTCCTCCTCGAACACGTCGATGAAGGTCTTGCCGATGAACTTGCGCTTGGCCTCGGGGTCGGTGACCCCGGCGAGGCCGTTCATGAACAGTGCCTCCGCGTTAACGTGCACGAGCGGGATGTTGTAATGGTTGCGGAACAGGCTGACGACCTGGTCCGCCTCGCCTGCGCGCATCAGGCCGTGATCGACGAACACGCAGGTCAGCTGGTGGCCGCCCGAATCCTTTAGCGCCTCATGGATCAGCACTGCGGCGACCGCGCTGTCGACCCCGCCCGACAAGCCGCAGATGACACGGCCGTTGCCGACCTGGGCGCGAATCTCCGCCAGCTTGGCTTCACGGAACTCGGCCATCGTCCAGTCGCCGGTCAACCCGCAGACGTGCCGCGTGAAATTGGCGATCAGGCGGGCGCCATCGGGCGTATGGACGACCTCCGGGTGGAACTGCATCGCGTAATAGCGCCGCGTGTCGTCTGCGATCACCGCGAACGGCGCGCCGGCACTCGCGGCGACCGGGCGGAAGCCGGGAGCAAGCGCGGTCACCTTGTCGCCGTGGCTCATCCACACCTGATGCGTCTCGCCCTCCGCCCACAGCCCGTCGAACAGCGCGCAACGGTCGTCGATCGTGATGAATGCGCGCCCGAACTCGCCGCTGACGCCAAGCTCGACCGTACCGCCCAGCTGATGCATCATGACCTGCTGGCCATAGCAGATGCCCATCAGCGGCAATCCGCTGTCGAGGATCGCAAGTGGAATGCGCGGGCTGTCGGCGTCCAGCACGCTCGCCGGGCTGCCCGACAGGATCACGCCGCGCGGCCGCATCCGGGCAAAGGCGTCGGCGGCGGTGGTGAATGGCACGATCTCGCTATAAACGCCCGCCTCCCGGACGCGGCGGGCGATCAGCTGCGTCACCTGGCTGCCGAAGTCGACGATCAGGATCGAGTCGCTTGGCTTGGTCATGGCGCCCCATAGACAGTGAGGCTATGACTCGCCAGACATGTCTGCCCCAGCCACGGCCCGCTGCCCCACGCATGGTTGCCCGTCCATTGCGCTGCCCGCGGCGCATGGGCCCGCGGGCAATCAGCATCAGCCGAACCCGGCCAGATGGCGCAACCCGGAGATCGATGGCGAAAAGAAATAGTCGCCCCCGGTCGAGGTGACGAATTTCGGCACCGCCTTCAGCGTTCCGGTCGCCCAGGTCGCATCGCGCGGCTGGGCGCCCTGGCCGATGATCAGATCGATCCCCGGCTTGTCCGGCATGACGCCCTTCGACCCCTTCACGTATGGGGGCTGGAAAGGGATGGAGGAGGCGTTCGCCCAGCTGATCTGGATGAATTCGAACTTGTCGACGATCGAACTCTGATAGCATGCGAACAGCAGCCCCCGGTCGTCGGGCCGGGACTTTTCGTAATTATAGGCGATGCCGGCGCGCAGGATACGGCGGTCTTCCGAATTGCCGGGACCATCCTGGATATCGGCGCGCGGATAGACCCGGCGGATATGGGCATTGAACGGGCATCGATCCTGCGCGGTGCCCTGCACCCCGAAATCGAAATCGTTATTTTCGGTCGGGACGTCTTCATTATGCGCCGGATTGGACGCCAGCGGATCGCGGGCGATCGGGCTACCGTCCTTCCATCGTCCGATGAGGCGTGCGGCGAACTGATCCTTGTTATCCGCCAGCCCCGCAAAGTTGGCGCTCACATAATGGTCGAACGCCGGAACGTCCTGACGCAGCCGCCGGAACGCCAGGTAAGAGCCGTTGACCATCCACGGGGCCGGCGCCGCATGATCGAGAATGAAATTGCCGGCGGCGACGATGTCCTGCCCGGCAAAGCTTTGATCGTCATCCACCACCGGTCGATGCAGCCCCTCGACCGCCGGTTGCGAGACACCGTCGGCAAAGCCGAAGGCCTCGTGACCGAATGTCGGCTTGTTGTTGACGACGAATACGTTGACCACGCCTTCCTCGCGATGCGCTTCGAGCATGACGCCGTGGCCTGCGGGGGTCTTGCCGAAATCGGCGACCACCTTGTCCGCGCGCTGCCGCGCCAGCTTGCGGGCCGTTTCCGGATCCTTGTCCCACGCCGCTACCAGCAGGACGCCATCGAAAACCTCATCACGATATTCGGGCCGCCAATCATGGGCGACATCGTCGCCCAAGGCCGCCGCACGCTTCTTCATGCCGTCGAGAAAGGCGGGGTCGGCGTTCGCCGGCGCGGGCGACCCCAGGTCCCTCAAGCCGTTGGCCGTAAACGCGATATTGACCTTGATCACGTCGCCCTGATGACTTTCCTCGTATATCCGGGTCTGCTGCGTCGTCGCGACGTGCTTGGAAAGTTCGTTCAACGCCTTTTTGAAAAGCGACGATTCGACGATCTTGAAAAAGAGGAATATCTCGGCCTTCTTCTGCAGGCCGACCAGTACATCTCCTTGAATATCCGTTTCTTTTACTTTTATCTCGCTGGCTTTCAAGAACATCTGACTTCCCATGACTCGTCCCTCCACGCTGTCGGTTAAAGTGTGCGTCCTGTCGGGTGGAAGTTCGAGTCCGATTTCAACCAAATTGGCGCGGTCATGGCCAGGGTCGGCAGGACACCGGCAACCGCCGGGCCGCAACGCCGGCGTCATCACCGCATCGGCTTGACCGTCATTCCCGTCCATCTGGCAATGAACGCCCAGTCGCTGGCGGTCTCCTCGATGATCTTGTCGGTCGGCTTGCCGGAACCGTGACCGGCGCGCGTTTCGATGCGCACCAAGCGGGGTTTTGGCCCCAGATCCATGGATTGCAGCATCGCGGTATATTTAAACGTATGCCCCGGCACCACCCTATCGTCTGTATCGGCGGTCGCCGCCAGGATCGCCGGATAGGGCCGCCCGCTGCGAATATTGTGGTAAGGAGAATAAGCGTAAAGCGCGCGGAAGTCGGCCTCCCTCGACGGATAGCCGTAATCGTCGACCCAATATCGGCCGGCGGTGAAACGGTCGAAACGCAACATGTCCATTACCCCGACCTGAGGCAGCGCGGCGGCGAACAGATCAGGGCGCTGGTTGACCACCGCGCCAATCAGCAGGCCGCCGTTCGACCCGCCCTCGATCGCCAGTTGGTTGGGGCCGGTGTAGTTTTTGGCTTTTAGATATTCTCCCGCGGCGATGAAGTCGTCAAACACGTTCTGCTTGTTGCCCAGCCGCCCCGCATCGTGCCAAGCCTTGCCATATTCGCCGCCGCCGCGGATATTGGCGACGGCCAGCACCCCGCCCTGCTCCAGCCAGGCCACGCGCGTGGCCGAAAAGGCGGGAGTCATCGATATGTTGAACCCGCCATAGGCGTAGAGCAACGTGGGCGCGGGCCCCGTAACGTCCTTTCGGCGGACGATGAACATCGGGATCGCGGTCTTGTCCTTCGAGGGGCAGAAGACCTGGGAAACGACATAGTCGGCGGGATCGAAGGCGACCTTCGGCCGGGCCCAGACGGTCGCCTGGCCGCTGGCCACGTCATAGCGATAGATCGTCGAGGGCGTCGTATAGCTGGTGAACGCGAAGAAGGTCTCGGCCTCATCGGCCTTGCCGCCGAACCCGCTGACCGCGCCGATCCCGGGCAGCGGCACGACGCCATCGGGCTTGCCGTCCAGCGTGAAGCGCCTGATCTCCGACTTTACATCGACCAGATATTCGGTAATCAGCCGCCCGCCGACAATGACCGCACTTTCCAGCACCGACTTTTCCTGGGGCACCAGCTCGACCATCGGAACGTCGGCCGAGCGCGCCTCCAGGTTGGTCGCCACGATCCGGCCGCGGGGCGCATCCTTGTTGGTCTTCCAGTAGAAATTGCCGCCGACATTGCCGGCCAGCGTCCATTCATTCTCCAGCCCCTTCACGATCGTCCGCGGCTTCGGGATCGGCGCGGTCAGGTCGATGACAGTGATCTCGTAGCGATTGTCGGTGCCCTCGGTGGTGGTGATGACCAGCCACCTGCCGTCGTCGGTCACCTCCGCGCCGTGGCCGCGCCTGGGAGTGTCGGGCGTCGCATAGATCAGCTTGTCGCCCGCTTGCGGCGTGCCGAGCCGGTGAAAATAGACCGCCTGGTTCTCGTTGAGCGACTGGAACTTCTTGCCTTCAGGCGGCGCTGGGAAGCGTGAATAATAGAAGCCCGACCCATCCTTTGCCCATGCCAGGCCCGAGAACTTAACCCATTCCACAATGTCGTCCATGACCTTGCCGGTGTCGACGTCCAGGATCCTGATGGTGCGCCAATCGGTCCCGCCGTCCTGGATCGCATAGGCCAGCTTGCGCCCGTCCTCGCTCGGCGCCCATTCGCCCAGCGCGGTGGCGCCATCGGCCGACCATCCGTTGGGATCGAGCAACGCCCGCCCCGGTCCATCAACCCTGTCCCGGACGTACAGCACCGCCTGATTCTGCAGCCCAGCATTACGCGTGTAGAAATAGCGACCACCCCGCTTGATGGGGGTGCCGACGCGCTCGTAATCGATCAGCGCCTTCAGCCGATCCTTGAAGATCGCGCGCCCCGGCAAGGTCGCCAGATAGGCATCGGTGACCTTGTTCTCGGCCTCTACCCACGCCTTGACGCGCGGGTCGGTGCGTACGTCGTTCTCCAGCCAGCGATAGGGATCGGCGACCTTCACCCCGAACTGCTCATCGACGATTTCGCCACGGTCGGCGGTCGGGTAAGGGATGGGGCTGACCATTGAACTCGTCTGGGCGATGGCGGGAACGGCGAAGGCAAAAAGAGCAATCGTGACGGCAGGGCGCATCTTGATACTCCACGAAGGCGAAGGTTGTTACACTATCACTCATTCACCGGGCAGCAACCCAGGCGTCGCTAAGAAGCCGATACGGACCCGTTACGCTTCTCGCGCGTTGACGCATTCCATCAAGGAGAAATGACGATGTTCCGCCAACTCACCCTGGGGGCTGTACTGCTTACCTCGCTGGCCGTGCCGGCGACCGCACAGACCGCTTCCGAACAACGTCGCTGGGACGCCGCGCAGCGTCGCTTCCAGCAGGAGCAGACGGTCTATGATCGCGAGCGCGGCTATTATGACGATGCCCGCCGCCGGAGCGGTGCGTATCGCGACCAGCAATATCGCGATCCACGCTATGACCAGAGCTATGACGACAGCCGCTATGCCACGACCTATGATGCCTCGCGCGACTATCGCGACGATCCGCGTTATCAGGAGCGCAGGCTGAGCGCCAACGACCAGGTCTATCGCGGTTCCGATGGCCGTTATTATTGCAAGCGCTCGGACGGGACGACCGGGCTGATCATCGGCGGCGCCGCGGGCGGTGTCCTGGGCAACGTGGTCGATGGCGGACGCAACCGCGTTGCCGGCACGCTGATCGGCGGCGCATTGGGCGCGTTGCTGGGCAAGTCGGTCGACCAGCAGAACAGCGACGTCCGCTGCCGTTGACTCTCCAATAGCAGAGGGCCGCACTCTTCTCTTCCCGGGAGGAGTGCGGCCCCTTCTTGTCAGCAGCGGATGCGATCAGGCGGCGGCATCATACTCGTCGTCGTCGACCGTCACCGGACCAGAATCCTGCCCCTTGGCATCGACATCGCGATCGACGAACTCGATGATTGCCATCGGCGAGGCATCCGACGCCCGGACACCGGCCTTGACGATACGAATATAGCCTCCCGCGCGACCGGCATAGCGATCGGCCAGCACGTCGAACAATTTGGTTAGTTGCGCATCATCGAGCAGGCGGGCGTGCGCCAGGCGGCGGTTCGACAGCCCCCCTTTTTTCGCCAGCGTGACCAGCTTTTCGACATAGGGCCGAAGCTCCTTCGCCTTGGCGACCGTCGTGGTGATCTGCTCGTGCTTGATGAGCGCGGCGGCCATGTTGCGGAACAGGGCGGCGCGATGTGCCGAGGTCCGTTGCAGCTTGCGACCGCCTACCTTGTGGCGCATGTTTCATTCCTTCGTTCGTAGGGGGGCCGGATGAGGTACCCCGATCCAGGTACTGTTGAGGCCAGTACCCATTGCCTTCTTCAGCTCCTCCCGGCCTGCTCAGGGAGGACACCATTAAAGGCGGTGTAGGAGCCCACCGCGGCAAACCGCGTCGTCGGACAGGACCGGCTTCGCCGACCTGCCGGCCGGGCTTATGCCGTCTTGGGATCAGCTTGTGCTGATCCGTACGGCTCAGCCCATGATCTCCTGTTCCAGCTTCTTGGCCATCTCCTCGATATTCTCGGGCGGCCAGCCGGGGATTTCCATGCCCAGCCGCAAGCCCATCGACGACAGCACTTCCTTGATCTCGTTGAGCGACTTGCGGCCGAAGTTCGGGGTGCGCAGCATCTCCGCCTCGGTCTTGCCCACCAGATCGCCGATATAGATGATGTTGTCGTTCTTGAGGCAATTGGCCGATCGCACCGACAGTTCGAGTTCGTCGACCTTCTTGAGCAAATAGCGGTTGATCTGTTGCGTATCGCCGGTGATGCCGCTGTCGGCGGCGGGGACGGCGACACCGATCGGGGTCGAGCGCGAGATCGATGAATCGTCGAAATGGACGAACAGCGCCAGCTGATCCTGCAGGATGCGGCCGGCATAGGCCAGGGCGTCGTCGGGAGTGAGAGTACCGTCGGTTTCCACCGTGAGCGTCAGCTTGTCATAGTCAAGCTCCTGCCCGACGCGGGTATTCTCGACCTTGTACGACACCTGGCGAACCGGCGAGTAGAGCGCGTCGACCGGAATCAGCCCGATCGGCGCGTCGGCGGGACGATTGGCGATTGCCGCGACATAGCCCTTGCCCACGTCGGCGGTCAGTTCCATGTTGAGCGTCGCGCCCTCGTCCAGGTGGCAGATCAGCAGATCGGGGTTCATCACCTCGATGTCGCCCGACACCGCAATGTCACCGGCCTTTACATCGGCCGGACCGGTCGCTGCCAGTTGGAGGCGCTTGGGCCCCTCCCCCTGCATCTTGAGCGCGATCTGCTTCACGTTGAGCACGATGTCGGTCACGTCCTCGCGGACCCCCGCCAGCGAGCTGAATTCGTGAAGGACGTTCTCGATCTTGATCGACGTTACCGCCGCACCCTGCAGCGAGGACAGCAACACGCGGCGCAGCGCATTGCCCAGCGTCAAGCCAAAGCCGCGCTCCAGCGGCTCGGCGACGAATACCGCCTTGCGCTTGCCATCGCCACCAGCCTTCTTTTCCAGGCCGCTGGGCTTCTTCAATTCCTGCCAGTTCTTTGCATTGACGGACACGGGGGAGGTCCCTCTATTTTGGGCCACGGACGTTGGTCCGCGGCATGGAAGAAAACCGGCGCAGCGCGATCAACCGCGCGCCGGACGGGCGGATCAGACGCGACGACGCTTTGACGGGCGTACGCCATTGTGCGGGATCGAGGTGACGTCGCGGATCGACGTGATCTGGAAACCGACCGCCTGGAGCGCGCGCAGCGCGGATTCGCGGCCCGAACCCGGGCCCTTCACCTCCACCTCCAGCGTGCGGACGCCGTGCTCGGCGGCCTTCTTGCCGGCATCCTCGGCGGCGACCTGAGCCGCATAGGGGGTCGACTTGCGCGAGCCCTTGAACCCCATCATGCCGGCCGACGACCAACTGATTGCATTGCCCTGGGCATCGGTGATGGTGATCATCGTGTTGTTGAAACTGGCGTTCACATGCGCGACGCCAGAGGTGATGTTCTTGCGCTCGCGCCGCTTAATGCGCTGAGGTTCACGTGCCATGGTCTAATTCCCTAATCCTGATGCGGAGAGCGGCGGGCTGTCAGCCTCATGCCTGCCCCCGGCGGAGTAAAACGTCCCCCAGACGTTTTACTTCTTCTTGCCCGCGATCGGCTTCGCCTTGCCCTTGCGGGTACGCGCATTGGTGTGCGTGCGCTGGCCGCGGACCGGCAGGCCCTTGCGATGGCGCAGGCCGCGATAGCAAGCCAGGTCCATCAGCCGCTTGATGTTCATCGCGGTCTCACGACGAAGATCACCCTCGACCGTATAGCCTGCATCGATCGCTTCGCGGATCTGCAGCACTTCCTGATCGGTCAGGTCCTGAACCCGACGCTCCGGCGCAATGTTCAGCTTGGTGGTGAGCTCCCTGGCCTTGGTCGGACCGATGCCGTGGATATAGGTCAGCGCGATCACCACGCGCTTGTTGGTCGGGATATTGACGCCCGCGATACGTGCCATGAAAGTTGTTCTCCCAGCTCCACGGGGACGGCATGGCTGCCACGTACCCCATCTCATCGCATTATAGCCGCGCAACGCGAAAATACGACGGACGCAAAGGAGCGCCGTCGCAGCCGTTGTGTCGGAAGCGACATCACCTAAGTCGGTATGAAACGGCTGTCAAGCAAGCCGGACGTAATGGATTGATTTTCCGTCAACGGCGCCCCGCCCGCTGACTTATTGCCCGTCGAGAACAGCCGCGATCGCCGCCGTCACACGGCCGATGTCCGCCATGCCGTCGACCCGGCGAACCAGGCCGCGCCTTTCGTAGATCGGGAGGATCGGCGCGGTCTTGGCGCGGTATTCGGCCATGCGCGTGCGCACCGTCACCTCATTGTCGTCAGGCCGGCGCCTGAAGTCCCCGGAGCCGCACACGTCGCAGACCCCGGCGGTCGCGGGCCGAAGAAAGGTGTCGTGATACCCCGCGCCGCAAGCGGCGCAGGTATAGCGTCCGACGATCCGTTCGACCAATGCTTCTTCGTCGACGTCCAGCTCGATCACGTAATCCAATTTGCGTCCGCGCTCCTCCAGCAACGAATCAAGCGAGGCCGCCTGGGCCGCCGTACGGGGATAGCCATCGAAGATCGCCCCCTGCGCGGTATCGGACATGTCGAGCCGCTCGCCGATGATGCCCGAGACGATCTCGTCGGACACCAACTCGCCGGCTTCCATCACCGCCTTGGCCTTGATGCCCGTTGGCGTGCCCGCCTTGACCGCGGCGCGCAGCATGTCGCCGGTCGACAGCTGGACCATGCCGCGATCAGCCTCCAGCCGGCTTGCCTGGGTTCCCTTGCCCGCGCCCGGCGGCCCCAGCAGAATGATGTTCACACCCGTCTCCCCTATCCTCCCGCTCGGTTCAGCGGAGACGGCCGCCCTTCAGCTTGGCCTTCTTGATCAGGTCGCCATATTGATGCGCCAGCAAATGCGACTGGATCTGCGTCACCGTATCCATCGTGACGTTGACCACGATCAACAAGCTCGTACCCCCCAGATAGAACGGAATCTTGAGCGCCGACACCAGGTATTCGGGCACCAGGCAGATGATCGCGAGATATCCGGCGCCGATCACGGTGATCCGGGTCAGCACGTAATCGAAATAGACTTCGGTATTCTTGCCCGGACGGATGCCGGGAATGAACCCGCCATAACGCTTCAGGTTATCGGCGGTCTCTTCCGGATTGAACACGACGGCGGTGTAGAAGAACGAGAAGAAGATGATGCCCGCCCCGTACAGCGCCATGTAGATCGGGCTGCCGTGCTGGAGATATTGGTTGAGCGTGATGATCACGTCGCCCCACCAGCTCTCGCCTTGCACCTTGCTGCCGGCGAACTGGGTGATGGTCAGCGGCATCAGCAGCAGCGACGAGGCGAAGATCGGCGGGATCACGCCTGCGGTGTTGAGCTTGAGCGGCAAATGGCTGCGATCGGACTGAACGCCGCGCGCGGTCTGGCGCTTGGGATATTGGATCAGGATGCGACGCTGGGCGCGCTCCATGAAGCAGATGAACAGCACGATCGCCACGACCGCGACGATGATGCCGATCAGCCGCCCGGCCCCCAGATCACCGGTCCTGCCGCCCTCGGCCAGATTATAGAGGTTGGTCGGCAGATTGGCGACGATGCCCGCCATGATGATCAGCGACACGCCGTTGCCGATCCCCCGCGCGGTAATCTGTTCGCCCAGCCACATCAGGAACATCGTGCCCCCGACCAGGCTGACGACGACGCCGATGCGGAACAGCATGCCCGGCTCGACCGAGACGTTCTGCGCCTCCAGCGTCGCGGCGACGAAATAGCCCTGGATCGCGGTCAGCCCCACCGTGCCATAGCGGGTATATTGGTTGAGCCGCTTGCGCCCGCTCTCGCCTTCCTTCTTGATGCTCGCCAGCGTCGGCGACAGCGACGTCGCCAACTGCACCACGATCGAGGCGGTGATATAGGGCATCACGCCCAGCGCGATGATGCTGGCGCGCTTGAACGACCCGCCCGAAAAGTTGTTGAAGAAATCGAGCACGCCGCCGGTCGTGCGCTGCGCCAGCGCGCCAAGCGCGGTTGGATCGACGCCGGGCAGCGGGATGTAGCTGAGCAACCGGAACACGATCAGCGCGCCGATCGTGAACCACAGCCGCTTCTTCAGGTCGGTCGCCTGGGCGAATTTCGACAGGCTGATGCTGCTGGCGAGGGAATCGGCTGCGGATGCCATGAATGGTTGATGCCTTGAAACTGTACGGTGGCGCGTCCGGCGGCGCCCCTTGCGCCGTTCATATAGTCACGTCGCGGGGCTTGTCTAATCCCTCCGGGAGCGAAGGCGGCGCGAGGAGCCGATCAGGCCTTTGCCGCCGCCTTCCTGGCATCCTTGTCGGCGATCCGTGCCAGCCGGGCCTTGCCCTTCTTCGCGGCGGCCTTTTCAGCGGCGGGAACGACCTCGATCACGGTGACCGATCCACCGGCCTTCTCGACCGCTTCGCGCGCGGAGGCCGACACGCCGGCGACGTTGAACGCCAGCCGGGCCGAGAACTCGCCCTTGCCGAGCAAGCGCACGCCGTGCTTGCCGCCGCGCGTCAGTCCCGCGGCATCCAGCGCCGCCTGGTCGATCGTCGCGCCGGCGTCGAGCTTGCCGCCATCTACCGCCTTCTGGATCGCGCCCAGGTTCACCTCGGCATAATCCTTGGCAAAGATGTTGTTGAAGCCGCGCTTCGGCAGCCGCATGTGGAGCGGCATCTGGCCGC
>NZ_CAXTHV010000007.1:0-107712 GCF_964244265.1 uncultured Sphingomonas sp.
TATGGCGGCGTGACTCACAACCAATGGCCTCCGGCAAACCCGGGGCGGTTCAGGTATCTCTGCATCGACCATTACCACGGAGTCTTTTGAGGCGGTCAGCCCCCAACCATCGCTCTGTCATTCACTTCACCCTGTTATTGGGCGCAGATGATACAGTGCAGTAACGATGCAGGGAAGCAATTGAGAACGAACCGGGTCCAGTGTCGCCGAAATGGGTGAAAAGCACCCCAACGGACCGAAGGGTCTCGTAACCCTCGACGTAGCCCCGAGAGCCGCCTGAAGGCGAGATTTATCGCGAAAACGTTGGAGCGGGCGAAGGGATTCGAACCCTCGACCCCAACCTTGGCAAGGTTGTGCTCTACCCCTGAGCTACGCCCGCTCTGGCGCTTCCGGCCGCGGTTGCCGCGGGCGGGTAAGCCGGGGCCTCTAGCATCGGCCCGTACGCATCGCAACCCGACAAAAAGCCTTGGCTTGGGCGGTGCCACACCCACATAAGGGCTTGGGCCGAGACGAAAGGACATGGCATTGGCGACCCTGGGCATGACCGCCGCCGAGAAGGAATCCGTCGAGGCATTCCGCCGCGACGTGGTCGAACCATCGATGACCGGCCTGGTCATCCTCGATTTCTGGGCCGAATGGTGCGGGCCATGCAAGGCGCTGGGCCCGGTCCTGGAAAAAGTCGCCGCCGATTATGCCGACAAGGGCGTCGTGCTGGTCAAGATCGATACCGACAAGAACCAGTTCATCGCCGCGCAGTTCCAGATCAGGTCGATTCCCACCGTCTATGCGATGTTCCAGGGCCAGCCGGTAGCCGACCTGACCAACGCGCGGACCGAAACGCAGCTGAAGACCGTTCTCGACCAGCTGCTCAAGCAATTGCCCGTCGGGTCTCCGGCGGCAGATGCCGCGGCAGAGATCGAGCCGTTGATCGCGATGGGCGAGCAGGTGCTGGCTGAAGGCGATGCCGACCGCGCCGCGTCGATCTTTGATCAGCTGGTCGAGATGGCGCCCGATCATCCGGCGATCCTGTCGGGGCTGATCCGCGCGCTGGTCGCGGCGGATCGCCTGGACCAGGCCGAAGCGGTGCTGGCGGCGCTGCCCGAGGCCATTGTCAAGGCCCCCGAGATTGGTCGCGCGCGTGCCGCGGTCGACCTCGCGCGCACCGCGCCGCCGGCCGACGACCTTGCCCCGCTGATCGCCGCGGTCGACGCGGCACCCGACGATCCCGAGCCGCGTTACGCGCTGGCCAACGCCCAGATGGCGGCGGGCGATCGCGATTCGGCGGCCGACAATCTGCTGGCGATCATCGCCCGGGATCGCGCCTGGCACGAGGGCGCGGCGCGCGCACAGCTCCTCAAGCTGTTCGAGGTGGTCGGGCTCGAAGATCCGTGGGTGTCCGCGCAACGCCGGCGGCTGTCGGCAATCCTGTTCACATGACCGGCCCTGTTCGCACGACCGGCATGCCGGCATGAGCGGGACGCGGCTGTCGGTATTCCCGCTGGCGGGGGCGTTGCTGTTCCCGCGCATGCACCTGCCGCTGCACATCTTCGAACCGCGCTACCGCGCGATGGTGTCCGACGCGATGGCGCGGGACCGGCGCATCGGCATGGTCCAGCCGCGCGGATCGGGCGCGACCCCGCCGCTGTTCGACATCGGCTGTGTCGGCCGCATCGCCGAGGTCGAGGCGCTCGACGACGGCCGCTACAACATCGTGCTGGAGGGGACGACCTTGTTCCGCATCCTGCGCGAGCTCGATGTCGCCACCCCCTTCCGCCAGGTCGAGGCCGAGCTGTCGCCGGCGGGCGATACGACGCCGACGCTGTCGCTGGGGCATCGCGCCGCGCTGGAAGACGAGGCGCGGCGGTTCGCCGATGCCCAGGGCTATGCGGTCGACTGGGAGTCTGTCTCGCGGCTCGACGACGAGGCGCTGGTCAACGGCATTGCCCAGATCGCGCCGTTCGATGCCGCCGCCAAGCAGGCGCTGCTGGAGGCGCCTGATCTCGCCGAGCGATCCGAACTGATCATCCAGCTCATGCAGTTCTTCGGCCGCCACGACGGTGAGGACAGCGTGACGTTGCAGTGACCTTGGGCAGTGACCGTTGGCAGTGACCGCAGGCAGTGACAGCACGGCCGGGAGCGCGGGCGCCGTGATCGACGACTGGTTGCTCGCGCGGCTGGTATGCCCGGTGACGCGCATGCCGCTCCGGTTCGACGCGGTCACGGGCGAGCTGGTCGCCGACCAGGCGGGCCTCGCCTATCCGATCCGCGATGGCGTGCCCATATTGCTGGTCGAAGCGGCGCGGCGGATTGGCGATGCTCCGCGCGACCTGGCGGCGCCGTCCACCCGGTAACGTGGCCGGAACGGCGATCCGTCTATCGGGTCTTTGCCTTCCTTGCCGGTTTCCCAGCCGCGGCCGACTTTGCCGCCGGCTTCCGCGCGGCCTTTTTCGCCGGCGCCCTGCCCGGCTTGACCGACGGCGTGGCGGCGCGGGCGTCGATCAATTGCGCGGCGTCGTCCAGCGTCAGCTGGTCTTTGTCGGCCGACTTGGGCAATGTCGCGTTCGTCTCGCCGTCGGTGACATAGGCGCCGTAGCGGCCTTCCATCAGCCTGATCTCGGCCTGGGTGCGGGGATGCGCGCCCAATAGTCGGAGCGGTTCGCGGCTGCCGCGCGCCGGGCGGCCGCCGTTCGCCGCCGCCTCGGCCAGCTTGACGACGGCGGCGTTCATCCCCGTCTCGAACACCTCGGCGGTCGATTGCAGCCGGGCATATTTGCCGTCATGCGCCAGATAGGGGCCATAGCGCCCGATCGAGGCCGTGATCGGCCTGGCCGTCTCGGGATGCACGCCGATCTCGCGCGGCAGGCTCAGAAGCTTCAACGCCCATTCCAGATCAAGCTCGGGAACGTCCTTGGGGATCGAGGCGCGCTTGGCCTCCTTTCCCTCGCCGAGCTGGATATAGGGTCCGAACCGTCCCGTCTTGCGCTCGACCTCCAGCCCGGTCGCGGGATCCTTGCCCAGGCTCTCCGGCCCGGTATCCTCGCTCTCGGCGCCGGCCTGGGCGAAGCGGCGGGTATATTTGCACTCGGGATAGTTGGAGCAGGCGATGAAGGCACCGAACTTGCCCCCGCGCAGCGCGAGCTGGCCCTGGCCGCAATTGGGACATAGCCGGGCGTCGCCGCCATCGGCCTTTTCCGGAAACAGATAGGGCGCGAGGAACTGGTCGAGCTGCGCGGTGACCTCGGACGGCTTGAACTCCATCACTTCGGTCGTGCGCGGCTTGAAATCCTTCCAGAACGTCTCGAGCACCTTTTGCCATTGCGCGCGCCCCCCCGATACCTCGTCGAGCTCGTCCTCGAGACCCGCGGTGAAGTCGAAGCTGACATATTTCTCGAAGAAACGCTCGAGGAACGCCGTCACCAGCCGGCCGCTCTCCTCGGCGAAGAAGCGGTTCTTCTCGATGCGGACATAGACGCGGTCCTTCAGCGTCTGGATGATCGATGCATAGGTAGAGGGGCGCCCGATGCCGAGCTCCTCGAGGCGCTTGACCAGCGACGCCTCCGAAAAACGCGGCGGCGGTTGGGTGAAATGCTGCTCGGCGGTCACCTCGCGGTTGGCCGGCACGTCGCCGTCGCGCAGGCGAGGGAGGCGGCGGCCGTCTTCGTCCTCACCGGTGTCGGCATTTTTGCCGGAGCCGCCAGCAAAAACGTCGTCGGTGCCTTCCTCGTACAAGGCGAGATAGCCGGGGAAGATCACCACCTGGCCCGTCGCGCGCAGCCCGTGGCGGCCGGTGCCGTCGGCCAGGTCGATCGTCGTGCGCTCCATCCGCGCCGACGCCATCTGGCTCGCCATCGCGCGCTTCCAGATCAGCTCGTACAGCCGCTTATGGTCGCCCGACCCGGCGCGGTCCCTGGCGAAATCGGTCGGGCGGATCGCCTCGTGCGCTTCCTGCGCGTTCTTGGCCTTGGTCTGGTACAGCCGCGGCTTGTCGGGGACGTAGCCGGCGTCATAGCGGTCGGTGATGGCGTGGCGGGCCGCCGAGATCGCCGAGCCGTCCATCTGGACGCCGTCGGTACGCATGTAGGTGATCGCGCCGTCCTCGTAGAGCCCTTGCGCGATCCGCATGGTGTGGCTGGCCGAGAAGCCCAGCTTGCGCGCCGCTTCCTGCTGCAGCGTCGAGGTGGTGAAGGGCGGCGGCGGGTTGCGTGTCGCGGGTTTGGTCTCGACCGAACGGACGGTAAAGCGCCCGTTCTCGACATCGGCCTTGGCGCGCATCGCATCGCCTTCCCTACCGATCGTCAGACGGTCGATCTTGTCCCCGTTCCATTTGACCAGCCGCGCGGTGAACGGCGTGCCGTCCTGTTCCAGGAGCGCTGCGACCGACCAATATTCCTGCGCGACGAATGCCTCGATCTCGCGCTCGCGACCGACGATCAGGCGCAGCGCGACCGATTGCACCCGTCCCGCCGACTTGGCGCCGGGCAGCTTGCGCCACAGCACCGGCGAAAGCGTGAAACCCACCAGATAGTCGAGCGCGCGGCGTGCGCGGTACGCGTCGATCAGATCCTCGTCGAGCGCGCGCGGATGCTTCATCGCCTCGGTAACGGTGGCCTTGGTGATCGCGTTGAACGTGACTCGCTCGACCGCCTTAGGCAGCGCCTTGCGCCCGCGCAGCACTTCCTGGACGTGCCACGAAATCGCTTCGCCCTCGCGGTCGGGGTCGGTCGCCAGGATCAGCCGATCGGCCTTCTTGGCCTCGTCGGTGATGGCCTTCAGCTGCTTGGCCTTGTCGGCATAATTCTCCCAATCCATCGCAAAACCGTCATCGGGATCGACCGACCCGTCCTTGGGCGGTAAATCGCGGACATGGCCATAGCTCGCGAGCACGCGATAATCGGCGCCGAGATATTTCTCGATGGTCTTGGCCTTGGCAGGCGATTCGACGATGACGAGTTGCATAAGCGGTCGGACTTGTCCCTACGTGTACGCGCGAGGGTGAAAAGGGGCGGGGGGCGTGTCAATCTCCGTGGTCGATTCAGGAGATGGGATGATGCGGCGGCAAGCGCTAGCGGTACTGGCGACGGCAATGGCGGCAACCGGGGCGACAGCGGCTGTCGGCGCTGCCGAATGGATCGTCGCGCCGATGCCGGCCGGCTTCATCGTCGGCTATCGTGCGATCCGCGGCGGCAATGCCGTCGAGGAACGCGTGCCGACCGGCGAGACCGTTGCCGACTGGACGCGGATGATCAGCGTCCAGCGATTTGCCGGCGCGGCGCCGCTCGGCGCGCGGGGGCTGCTGGAGCGGATGAAGACCGGGATCGTCCAGGATTGTCCCGGCGCCACCGCCAGCGCCATCATCGAGGGTGCCGAGCATAACCGTCGCACCGCGACGATGCGCGCCGACTGCCCGCTCAACGCCCAAACCGGCAAGCCCGAGACGTTCTTCGCGCGCGTCGTGCTGGGCGCCAACGACCTGCATTCGGTGCAATATGCCTTCCGCCACGTGCCGAGCGCGGCCGAGGCGGAGACCGCGCGCGCCTATCTGGCGACGGTCAGGCTGTGCCCGGCGATCGACCCCGCCTGCGCAAGGCAACCGTGAGCCGCGCCTCCTCCCCCCTCAACCCAGGCTGACCCGCCCTCCGGCATGGCGATCCAGCCGGCCGGCGAGTTCGAGTTCGAGCAAGGCCATGGCGACGATCGCCGGCGCCAGATCCGATTGGCGGATCAACTCGTCGATCGCCACCGGCGCCGGGCCGAGCAGTCCGATGATCGCGCGCCGGTCGCTTTCCTCGGGCTCCGCCGATCCTCCCGAGTCGAACCGCCCCGGATCGAACCGCCCCGGATCGAACCGCGATACCGGGCTGCGCACCATCCGTGTGTCGATGGGGCGGATCGCCTCGATCACGTCGGCGGCGGACTGGACCAATGTCGCGCCGTCACGGATCAGCTGGTTGCAGCCCTGCGTCCGCGGGTCGAGGGGGCTGCCCGGCACCGCCATGACGTCACGCCCTGCCTCACCCGCCAGCCGTGCGGTGATCAGCGATCCCGATCGGGGCGCCGCTTCGACGACCACGGTGCCGACCGCGAGCCCGGCGATCACGCGATTGCGGTGGGGGAAGTTGCGCGCCAGCGGCTCGGACCCGGGTGGTTGTTCGGCGATCAACAGGCCTTCATCGGCAACCCGCTCCTGCAACTCGCGATTCTCTGGCGGGAAGGCGATGTCGATGCCGCTGGCGATCACCCCGATCGTCCCGGTCGCCAGCGACCCCTGATGCGCTGCGGTATCCAGCCCGCGCGCCAGCCCTGATGCCACCACGATACCCTCGTGGCCCAGGTCCGCCGCCAGCCCGCGGGCGAAGCGGCAGGCGGCGGCCGACGCGTTGCGCGCGCCGACCATCGCCACCACCGTCCGCCCGGCCAGCGCCAGGTCGCCGCGCAGCGTCACCGCCACCGGCGCATTGTCGAGTTCGGCGAGGAGCGGTGGATAATCGGGATCGTCGATGAACAGATAGCGCGCGCCGAGCCGCTCGGTCGTGGCGATCTCGCGCTCGATCGCCCCGCGATCGGCGATGCGCGGCGCGCGCCCGCCGCCGCGCGCGGCCAGATCGGGAAGGGCATCGATCGCCGCCTGGGCGCTGCCGAACCGCGCGATCAGCGCGCACCAGGTGACCGGGCCGATTGTCGGCGTACGGATCAGGCGCAGCCGTGCGACGCGACCGTCGTCAGCCACTATCGGCGCCAATGCGCGGCTCGATGCCCTTGATCAACCGCTCGAGATTGGCGCGGTGCTTCCAGAGCACCAGCAACGCCAGCGCGAGCAGCAACAGGACATATTCGAACAGCCCGAACAGCGCCGCTGTAACCGGCGCCGAGATCGCCGCCGACGTCCCGGCGATCGACGAGATGTGGAACGCCGCCAGCAAGCCCAGCCAGACGATGGCGAACACCAATGCCAGCGGCCAGTAGAGGCCAAGCACGATGCCCATCAACGTCGCCACACCCTTGCCCCCCCGGAAACCGAGCCAGACCGGATAGAGGTGGCCGAGCAATACGGCGGCCGCGGCCGGGACAACATGTCCGCCGAACAGCCGGCCCGCCAGCCATACCGCCAGCCAGCCCTTGCCGAGATCGAGCAGGAGCGTGGCCGCCGCCAGCCCCTTGTGCCCGCTGCGCAGGACGTTGGTCGCACCGATATTGCCCGATCCGATGCTGCGCGGATCACCCGCGCCCGCCAAGCCGGTCAGGATGACGCCGAAAGGAAGCGATCCCAGCAAATAGCCTGCCATCGTCGCCCCCGCGGGCGCGGCCCACAAATGTTCGGTAGCCAATCAACCCCCCGTTCCGTTCGGAACATAGCCGATACGATTTTCCTGCGCTACTTGATCCGTGTTAGGGCGCACCCCGGTCGTTGCGCCGTGATCGCCCCGGCCCTACAGGTCCGGGCGATGGACGACCGGCCGCTGATGGTGTTCGATTCCGGGGTCGGCGGACTGTCGGTCCTGGGCGCCATCCGCCTGCTGCTGCCTCGGGCATCAATGGTCTATGTCGCCGATTCGGCCGGTTTTCCCTATGGCGTCCGCCCCGAAGCGGAAATCGCGGCGCGGGTGCCCGCCTTGCTCGGGCGGCTCGCCGAGCGGTATGATCCGCGACTCATCGTCGTGGCGTGCAACACCGCCTCGACCATCGCGCTGGCCGCGGTGCGCGCCGCGCTCGACGTCGCGGTGGTCGGGACGGTGCCCGCGATCAAGCCCGCCGCCGCGCTCAGCCGGACGCGGACGATCGGTGTGCTCGGGACGCAGGCGACGGTGCGCCAGCCCTATGTCGACGATCTCGCGGCGCGATTCGCCGCCGATTGCCAGGTGTTGCGGCACGGCTCGGCGGCGCTGGTCGAGCTGGCCGAGGCAAAGCTGCGCGGCGAGGCGATCGCGCTCGATTCCTATCGCTCGGCGGTCGCGGGGCTGTTTGACCAGCCGGGTGGTGACGCGATCGACGTGGTGGTCAACGCCTGCACTCACTTTCCCCTGGTGGCCGACGCGCTGGCCCGTGCCGCCCCGCATCCGGTGCGCTTTGTCGACGGCGCGGCGGGGATCGCGCGGCGCGTGGCGACGCTGACCCACGGACAGGAATGGCCGGCAACCCCATCGGGCCGCGCCGTGTTCACGCGTCGTGATGCCGCCAGCGATGCGTTGGCGCCGGCGCTGGCCGGCTATGGCCTCCTGCAGGTCGAGGCGCTTTAGGCCCATTTCGTCGTGGAAATCATCGGCTGCGCGCGCTATCGGGCGAAAATCATGAAGGCTACCGCCCCTGCGCGTGCGATCGACTATTCGCGGGTTTTCACCCAGGCAATCGACCGGCTTCATGCCGAGGGACGCTATCGGGTGTTCATCGACATCCTGCGCAACAAGGGCGTTTATCCAAATGCGCGCTGCTTCGCCGGCCACAACGGCCCCAAGCCGATCACCGTCTGGTGCTCGAACGACTATCTCGCGATGGGCCAGCATCCCAGGGTGATCGCGGCGATGGAGGATGCGCTGCACGATGTCGGCGCGGGATCGGGCGGCACACGCAACATCGGCGGCAACACGCATTACCATATCGACCTGGAACAGGAACTCGCCGACCTGCACGGCAAGCAGGGCGCGTTGTTGTTCACCAGCGGCTATGTCTCGAACGACGCGACGCTGTCGACGCTGGGCAAGGTCCTGCCTGGATGCGTGATCTTCTCCGACGTGCTGAACCATGCGTCGATGATCGCGGGCATCCGCAATTCGGGATGCGAGAAGCGCGTTTTCCGCCACAATGACCTTGATCATCTCGAGGAGTTGCTGGCGGCCGAAGACCCTTTGCTGCCCAAGCTGATCGCGTTCGAGAGCGTTTATTCAATGGAGGGCGATATTGCTCCCCTGGCCAGCATTTGCGACCTTGCCGACAAGTACAATGCGCTGACCTATCTCGACGAGGTGCACGCGGTCGGGATGTACGGCCCGCGCGGCGGCGGAATCAGTGAACGTGACGGCGTGGCGCATCGCCTGACCATCATCGAAGGCACGCTGGGCAAGGCGTTCGGCGTAATGGGCGGCTATGTCGCTGCCGACCAGACCATCATCGACGTCATCCGCAGTTATGCTCCGGGCTTCATCTTCACCACCAGCCTGTCGCCCGTATTGGTCGCCGGGGTGCTGGCCAGCGTTCGCCACTTGAAGGCATCGACCGCGGAACGCGACAGCCAGCAGGCCATGGCGGCGATGCTGAAAACGATGCTGACGGATGCCGGCCTGCCGATCATGTCGGGCAATACGCACATCGTGCCGGTGATGGTCGGCGATCCCGTCAAGGCAAAGCGGATCAGCGACATCCTGCTCGCCGAATACGGCATCTACGTCCAGCCGATCAACTATCCCACCGTGCCGCGCGGCACCGAACGTCTGCGCTTCACGCCAGGCCCGGCGCACACGCCCGCGATGATGCGCGACCTGACCGATGCGCTGGTCGAGATCTGGGGCCGACTTGAATTGCGCAAGGCGGCGTAGCCGTTTCTCTCCGTGTCAAGCAGGGGGCTAGGGTGCAGGCTTGCCGCCGATTTCACTCACGTTTCCGGCGAATTCCTCGAAATCCTTTGCTTCGCCGAAATCGCGATAGACGCTGGCGAATCGGATATAGGCCACTGAATCGAGGCTCTTCAGCCCCTCCATCACCATTTCACCGATCAGCTTCGACGATATTTCGGAATCGCCCAGTGTTTCGAGCTGGCGCTGGATGCCAGACGCCAGCTTCTCGATCCTCAGCGCTTCGATCGGGCGCTTGCGCGTGGCGATCGCGATGGACCGCATCAGCTTGTCGCGATCAAACGGCTCGCGGCGCAGCCCGCCCGATCCCTCGCTCTTGAGGACGACCAGCTCGCGCAGCTGGATGCGTTCGAACGTCGTGAAGCGCGCCGCGCAGCCTTCGCACTGGCGACGGCGGCGGATCGCGGCGCCATCGTCGGTCGGCCGCGAATCCTTTACCTGGCTGTCCTCATGGCCGCAAAAGGGGCACCGCATGCGTACCTATTGGTTCTTTCGCAGCGCGGCATAGCCCAAGCCGAGCAACGCACCGCCGAGCAGCGAGATCGGCAAAACAATCGCCGCCAGCGCGCCGACCGCCGCACCGCCGACCAGCTTGTTGCCGTTCTCGCCGCCGAGAAACTTCGCCGTATGGTCGACCGCGCTGTCCAGCAGATCGGTGACATCGTCGCCTACCGCGCGCACGGTGTCTTCAAAGGTGGTCTTTTTCGGCTGCTCGTCCATGTCACTTCTCCGGATAAATCGGGAACCGGTGACATAGCGTACTAACACGCTCACGCACAGTCTTTTCTACCTGGGCATCGCCTTGTTCACCATTTTTTGCCAGGCCGTCGAGCACGTCGGCGACCATGTGGCCGATCTCGCGAAACTCGCCGGGGCCAAAGCCGCGCGTGGTGCCGGCCGGGCTGCCGACGCGGATGCCGCTGGTCTTGACCGGGGGCAGCGGATCGTTGGGGATGCCGTTCTTGTTGCAGGTGATGCCGGCCCGCTCCAGCGCCTCGTCCGCATCCTTGCCGGTGACGCCGAGCGGGGTCAGATCGACCAGCGCCAAATGCGTGTCGGTGCCGCCGGAGACGAGATTGCAGCCGCGCTCCTTTAGAGTCGCCGCCAAGACCTTGGCATTGGCGATGATCGCCGCAGCATAGGATTTGAAGTCGGGCTGGAGCGCCTCGCCAAAAGCGACCGCCTTGGCGGCGATGACGTGCATCAGCGGCCCGCCCTGCAACCCGGGGAATACCGCCGAGTTGATCTTCTTGGCGATGGCCTCGTCATCGGTCATGACCATGCCGCCGCGCGGACCGCGCAGCGTCTTGTGCGTAGTGGTGGTGACGACGTGCGCGTGGCCGAACGGGGTGGGGTGGACGCCGCCCGCGACCAGCCCCGCGAAATGCGCCATGTCGACCATGAACAGCGCGCCGACCTCGTCGGCGATCGCACGGAAACGAGCGAAGTCGATTGCCCGCGGATAGGCCGATCCACCGGTGATAACCAGCTTGGGCCGATGCTCCCTGGCCAGCCGCTCGACCTGGTCGAAGTCGATCAGGTGGGTATCGGGGTCGACGCCATATTGGACCGCGTTGAACCACTTGCCGCTCATCGCCGCCTTCGCGCCATGCGTCAGGTGCCCGCCGGCATCCAGGCTCAGCCCCATGATCGTGTCGCCCGGCCTGGTCAGCGCGAGCATCACCGCGCCGTTCGCCTGCGCCCCCGAATGCGGCTGGACGTTGGCGAAGCCGCAATCGAACAGGCTCTTGGCCCGGTCGATTGCGAGCTGCTCGACCTCGTCAGAGGGGTGGCACCCTTGGTAATAACGTTTGCCGGGATACCCTTCTGCATATTTGTTGGTGAATACCGAACCCTGCGCAGCCAGAACCGCCTTCGACACGATGTTCTCGCTCGCGATCAGCTCGATCTGGTCCTGTTCGCGGGCCAGCTCGTGCGCGATGCCGGCAAATACGGCGGGGTCGGCTTCGGCCAGGTCACGAGTGAAGAAGCCGTCCGGCTGGACGTCATGGAGCGCGGCCGGGTTTGTACTCATGCGAGGTTCCTTGACTGGCTGGCGAGCACATCGATCCGATGCCGGAGGCGAGCCGCCGCGGCGTGGAGCGTCCGAACGCAAGGCTGCTCTCCCGGCGCTCTCCGCTTGTTCCTTACGCTCCATCAGGCGGTTGCGCTACCCTCACTGTGAGGCATCGGCGTGGCCAATCGCCGCGTCGGTGCCTGACCGACGCTAGACATTGCCGCGACACTGGTCGCCGGGCTAGGGTTGGACGATGACCAATCCTGCCGAGGCCCGCGCGCAACTGACCGAAGCGCTGATGCTTACCGGCAAGCAGGACCGTGTCGCGTTCCGGGACGTGTACCGGCTCACCTCGGCGAAGCTTTTCGGGATTTGCCTGCGTATCTGCGCGGACCGTCAAGCCGCAGAGGATGTGTTGCACGAAGTATATCTAATCGTCTGGCGCCGTGCCGGCGCTTTCGAGCCGGGTCGGGCTAGTCCGATCACCTGGCTGGCCACGATCGCACGCAACCGCGCGATCGACTGGCGGCGGGCCAATGGCCGTGCCTGGGTGGCGATGGACGACGTGCCCGAGATGGTCGACGCGTCGCCGCTGGCCAGCGACACGATCATCGCCGACCAGACCGCGCACCGGCTCGTCGATTGCCTGGATGAATTGGAAGAGCGGCCGCGCAGTGCGATCCGCAACGCCTTTTTCGACGGGGCGACTTATGCCGAGCTGGCAGTCAGGCAAGACGTGCCGCTGGGCACGCTGAAAAGCTGGGTGCGCCGCGGACTGATGAGACTGAAGGAGTGCCTCGATCGTGGCGACTAGCATCGACGATTCGTCGACTGTCGTCGCCGCTGAGCTCGCGCTGGGGCTGCTCGATGGCGCGGAGAGGGCGGAGGCGCAGCGGCGCGTGCTCGCCGACCCCGATTTCGCCCTGACCGTAGACGGCTGGCGCGTGCGCTTTGCCGACCTGTTCGCTTATTGGCCTGACCAGGCGGCGCCCGCCACCGCTTGGTCGCGCATCGTCGCTGCCATCGACGATGGGGGGCTGGGAGTCGCGGCGTTGTCGTCGCGCGCCGTCGCCCTGTGGCGCGGCGCGGCGCTGGCGGCGGCGCTGGTCGCGGCCAGCCTGCTGGTCGTCGTCGTCGCGCGGACGCCGTCAAAGTTGGTCCCGGCACCGACGCCCGCGTCAAGCTCGGCCCCGGCGCTGGTGGCGGTGATCGCGCCGACCGGCGGGGATGGCGCGCCGATCGCCGCCCTCTATGATCCCGGTGCCGGTACGCTGCGCCTGGCGGGCGTGGTCGCAATGGCCGGCGATCACGATGCCGAATTGTGGGTGATCCCGGTGGATGGCAAGCCGCGTTCCTTGGGATTGCTGGCACATGACCGCGCCACCGCTCTGGTCGTCGGGCGTACGCTCAGGGCCGACCTGGCACGCGGCGCGCAGCTGGCGGTGTCGCGTGAGCCGCTGGGTGGCTCGCCGACCGGCCAGCCGACCGGCGCGGTTGTTGCGGCCGGTACGCTGACCCGGATCTGAGGCAACAATCTCTGCTCATGCTGCATCCGGCGATGCTTTCGCCCCGTAGCTGCGGAGCTTGCTTGCAAAGGCGTCAGGGCGACCTATCCCCCCTCTAAACTAGGGCGTCCAGGTGCGGACCGTCGGCGTCTTGCGCGTCCGACGGGCCGCACCGACATGGCGTTCATGCTCGGTCCAGCGCGTTGCCCGCCGACGGTGTCGAAAACGGCACGGGAATGGCCTAGCGCGGAACGGCGCGGCACGGTAAGGCCCGCGCTTTCAGGACATCGATCCATGGCCGTTGCTGCCCGAACCGAAAAGAACAATGCCGTTCGCGCGGCGGTCCATCGTCACGAGCATCTGACCAAACAGGGCATCCTGGAACGCGCCTTCACCTTTGCCTTTCGCGGGCTGGTTTACGCCCAGATCTGGGAGGATCCGGCGGTCGACATGGAGGCGCTGGCCATCCAGCCCGACAACCATGTGATCACGATCGCGTCGGGCGGGTGCAATGCGCTGAGCTACCTGACGGCCAATCCCGCGAAGATTACGGCGGTGGACCTCAACACCGCGCACATCGCGCTGAACAAGCTCAAGCTGGCCGCGGCGCGTCACCTGCCCGATTACGAGCATTTCCACCGCTTCTTCGGGCAGGCCAATTCCAAGGCGAACCTGGCCGCGTACAAGGCCCATGTCCGGCCGCATCTCGACGAGCCGACCCGGCGTTACTGGGAAAGCCGGGATGTCATCGGCCGACGCCGCATCGGCGGTTTTGCGCGTGGTCTATACAAGCGCGGGCTGCTGGGTGGGTTCATCGGCGCGGCGCATGTCATCGCGCGTCTGCACGGCGTTGACCCCCGCGCCATCCTGAAGGCCGTGTCGGTCGAGGAGCAGCGAGAGATCTTCGATCGTGAATACGCACCGTTCTTCGACAAGGCGTTCGTTCGCTGGCTGACTGACCAGCCCGCCTCGCTGTTCGGGCTGGGCATCCCACCCGCGCAATATGAGGCGCTGGCCGGGGACGCCAAGATGGCGACGGTGCTGCGCGAGCGGCTGGAGAAGCTGGCCTGCGACTTCGACCTGAAGGACAATTATTTTGCGTGGCAGGCATTTGGCCGCGGTTATGGCGACGGGCCCGGGGCACCGCTGCCGCCTTATCTCCAGGCTGAAAATTACGCGCAAGTGGTCGACCGGCTCGATCGGATGGAGATCCTCCACGCCAATTACGCCGAGTATCTGCATGGCCGGCCCGACGCGTCGCTCGACCGCTACATCCTGCTCGACGCGCAGGACTGGATGACCGACGCGCAACTGACCGACCTGTGGCGCGAGATCACGCGCACCGCGCGTTCCGGCTCGCGCGTCCTGTTCCGCACCGCCGGCCAGCCCACCATCCTGCCCGGGCGGGTGCCCGACGCGATCCTCGGCCGGTGGCGGTACGAGGCGGCGGCGTCGCGCGACTATACCCGACGCGACCGATCGTCGATCTATGGCGGCGTCCATCTCTATGTGCTGGAGGACGCCGCCTGAGCGCCCAGCCCCATGCCGCGCAGATGGACGCGATCTATCGCACCCAGCGCCACTTCTATGATCTCACCCGCAAATATTACCTGCTGGGCCGTGACGCGCTGATCGCCGGGCTGGCGCCCCCGCCCGGCGGCAGCATGATCGAGATCGGCTGCGGCACCGGACGCAACCTGATCGCTGCCGCCATAAGGTGGCCCGATGCGCGCCTGTTCGGCATCGACATCTCCGAAGCGATGCTGGCGACGGCGCGCGCGAAGGTCGCCGCCGCCGGCCTGTCGGCGCGGATCGTGCTGGCGCAGGGTGACGCCACCGCCTTCGATGCTGCGGCGCTGTTCGGCCAGGCGACGTTCGACCGCGTATTCCAGAGCTATACATTGTCGATGATCCCCGACTGGCGCAGCGCGCTTCGCCAGGGCGCGCACAAGCTGGCGCCCGGCGGACGGCTCGACATCGTCGATTTCGGCCAGCAGGAGGCGTTGCCAGGCTGGTGGCGGACGCTGCTGTTTGCCTGGCTCGGCAAGTTCGACGTGACGCCGCACGCCAGCCTGTTCGTCGAGGTCGATGCGATTGCGGGTGCTGGCGGGCTGACCGCAGCGCATCGCGCGATGTATCGGGGCTATGCGTGGAGCGCGCAGCTGGCGCGTGGCTGAGAACCCCGTAATCGTGCTCGTCCGGCCGCAACTGGGTGAGAATATCGGCCAGGCGGCGCGTGCCATGCTCAATTTCGGGCTGGTCGACCTGCGGTTGGTGGCACCCAGGGACGGCTGGCCCAATCCGCAGGCGGGTCCGGCGGCATCGGGCGCGGACCGGGTGCTGGAACGCGCGGCGGTATTCGACTCGGTTGCCGCAGCGGTCGCCGATTGCCATCATGTCTTTGCCACCACCGTGCGCAAGCGCGGCGTGACCAAGCCGGTGCTGACGCCGGCGGCGGCGGCGCGCGCGATCCACGCCGCGCGGGGCTGTACCGCGATCCTGTTCGGGCCGGAGCGGTCGGGGTTGGAGACCGACGACGTCGCCTTGGCCCGCACGATCATCACCGTGCCGATCAACCCCGAATTCGGCAGCCTGAACCTCGCTCAGGCGGTGATCCTCGTCGCCTATGAATGGTCAAGGGGGCGAGCATTGGCGCAACCGCCCCAATCCGACCTGCCACTGCCCGCGCCGCAGGAGGAACTTGACGGCATGATCGCCCAGCTCGATGCGATGCTGGTCGCTGCCGGGTTCTTCCATCTTCCCGATCGCATGCCGGTGACGCGGCGAACCTTGCGTACGCTCCTGACCAAGCCCGGCTGGTCGAGCCAGGAGGTACGCACGCTGCGCGGCGTGCTGTCGGCACTCGCCGGCAAGCGGCCGAGAGCTTGATGCATCTTAGACAAACCATTATTGCATATGCGAAGAAAATGGGCCTGCGCCCGGTTTGTGATTCGGAGTATCTCAAGAAGCTTGCTTTAGCCGCCGCAGCGCTCGCGCTGGTCCCTCCCGCCGCCATTGCGCAGGATGCCCCGCCTGCGCCACCCAAGCCCGAGAAGAAGGTCTGCCGCGTCGAAGGGGCCACCGGCACCATCATGCCGCCGAAGCGCATCTGCCACACCAAGGATGAATGGGCGGCAATCGAGGCGGCGTCGGGCCGCTCCAACGATAACTTTCGCGATGACAAACGCGCCGGGGTGGTTTCGGGCGACCGCTGATCCGCTTGACCCCGCGCAGCCTATCTGCCAAAGGCCGCGCCTTCGCACGTCGGCCCCGCACTTTCCGGTGAAGCGGTGGCCCTGCCGGTCGCAGGACCCCAGCAGCGCGATGACCGGATAAACGTCGTCCCCAGGCGGCGTTGTCGTTGGCAACTGCAAGGAAAGATCATGTCGAAGCGCTCCAGCGCCAAGCACAAGCTCGATCGCCGCATGGGCGAGAACATCTGGGGACGGCCCAAATCCCCGGTGAACAAGCGTGAATACGGGCCCGGCCAGCATGGCCAGCGCCGCAAGGGCAAGATATCCGATTTCGGTATCCAGCTGCGCGCCAAGCAGAAGCTCAAAGGCTATTATGGCGACGTCACCGAGAAGCAGTTCCGCCACTGCTATGACGAAGCCGCGCGGATGAAGGGCGACACCGGTCAAAACCTGATTGGTCTGCTCGAGCAGCGGCTGGACATGATTGTCTATCGCGCCAAGTTCGCTCCGACGATCTTCGCCGCGCGCCAGCTGGTCAGTCACGGTCATATCCGGGTCAACGGCGTGAAGTGCAACATCGCATCGCGCCGCTGCTATGTCGGCGAGGAGATCACGTTGGGGGCAAAGGCGCAGGAAATGGCGCTGGTGATGGAAGCACAGGGTTTGGCCGAACGCGAAATCCCCGATTATGTCGCCCCCGACGGCACCGCCAAGGTGACTTTCACCCGCGTGCCCACGCTGGATGAAGTCCCCTATCCGGTGAAGATGGAACCGAACCTGGTGGTAGAGTTCTACAGCCGCTGACTCGAGGGTAGCGCGATTCAAACCGGCACCTGTCGGCGGCTTGGCCGGTAGCGCGCGTTTTTAGCGCCGACCGACACCGCCAGCTGATTGCACGTTCCATCAGCTATTCCCCCGCAGATCACGCCGACCGTTCGCTTGCGTCTGCGGCGAGCGAGTGCCAGACAGGCGAGGTCGATCACAAAGGGGCCCTGGATGCGCCGTTTTGCCTCGTCATTGCCGCTGTTCGCCGCGTCGTCGCGTGAACCGGCGACAGGATCGGCTCTGCCCTGCCATCCGGCCGTGCCATGCGGCGTGATGCGTCATTGCCGCCGCGCCGGGCAGTGACCGCGTTGTCGGCCGCGCCCGCCCCGCCCCCGCCCGAATGGGCACGGCACAAGGCGGTGTGGATCGGCTTTCCCAGCCACCCTGAATTATGGGAAGCCGATCTCGAGCCGGCACGGCGTGAAGTCGCCGCCTTTGTTCGCGCGGTCCATGCCGACGGGCGGGGCGAACAGGTGCTGCTGGTCGCCGCCGACGAGGAAGCTGCGACTGCCGCGCGCAGCCACGCCGGCGACGCCGCAAAGATCGTCGTCGCGCCGTTCGGCGACATCTGGCTCCGCGATACCGGACCGATCATCCGCGGCGACGGGATCGCCGCCGACTTTGCGTTCAACGGCTGGGGCGGCAAATACGATCTGGCCGACGACGACGATGTCGGCCAGCGGCTGGCCAAGGCGCGGGGCAAGCGGGTGGAGCGCTTCGACTGGGTGTTGGAAGGTGGCGCCATCGACGGCGACGGCACTGGGATGGCGGTGACAACCGAGCAATGCCTGCTCAACCGCAACCGCAACGGCGCGCTGTCGCGCAGCGAGATCGAGGATCTGCTGTACCGGGATCTCGGACTCGGCGAGCTGTTATGGCTGGGCGATGGGCTGCTCAATGACCATACCGACGGCCATGTCGACAATCTGGCGCGGTTCGTTGCGCCCCGTCGGCTGGCAATCCCCCAGGCGGCGGACAACGATCCTAACTGGCAGGTCTATCAGCGCGCCGTCGCACGAGCGCGTCAGCATCGCGACATCGAGGTCGTGACGGTGCCGTCACCAGGCCGCATCCTGCGCGGCGAGGAAATTGTGCCGGCGAGCTATATGAACTTCTATATCGGCAATGCCACAGTAATAGTGCCAATCTATGGTGCCGAGAATGACGAGGCGGCGGTGGCCGAAATCGGCGCCCTGTTCCCCGACCGCCGCACGGTCGGCCTGCGCGCCGATCACATCCTGACCGGCGGCGGCAGCTTTCACTGCATCAGCCAGCAGATTCCCGCCTGAAGACAGTCGGCCCCATCGGCGAGTTGGAGTCGGTCTTGTTCAGGTGGCACTGGCCGGTGCCGGTTTCCGTCAAGGACGGACAAAGCCTGGGGTGCAGACCCCAGCTTGGCGAAGGATCGACTTACTCGGTCAATTTGACGACCGCGACAATCCAGCGACCGGTGCGCCGAACGATCCGGCAATTGGTCCTTGACCTCATTCCTCCAAGGAAGCGCTCGTGAATGCCCCCCGCATGCTGGGCGAAGTCGTAATAGTCGATGCGGTGATGCGCGAGGACCAGCGTACCGCCGGGCCGCAGCGCGCGTGCGATCGCTTCCGCTACCGCACGCATGTCGCGAGGTGACAGATAGTAGAGCAGCTCCGCGATGACGACGACATCGTACAGCGGGCGGGGGAAAGGGGCCGGCAAAGCAAGACGAAGGGCGCGGGCCCGATGCCAGGGAGCGATCGCCTCCGCAGTCAATTGGGTTCCCTCTTGCGTTCCCTCGGTGGCATCGAGCCGCAAGGCGCGGGGCGCGATCGCTGCGCTGTTTGAGCCGTTGCCGGCCGCGAGTTCCAGCACGCGGCCGATCGGCCCCGGTCCCAGCGCGCGAAGGATGGCGCGCCTCTTCATTGCCTCGTCTCGATCCGTAAACGTCAGCCACGGATCGTCGGACTCGCTGAATTTCGTGGCGAACTGGTCCAGGCCCGCGGCGCTCATTGTTGCCCCGCCCGGAAATAGCGCTCGACGGGGTGCGTGAAGAGGACGGCTTCGTGCCTGGCGATGGCGAAGCCCTGGGGATCATCCGTGATCGCGCCGGTCTGCGTACGATAGACGCCCAGGACCGAGCGCTTCGCGGCGGCGCTTCGCCCGGTCGGCAGTGCCCAGCCATCGGTACGGTTTCGGGTGGTGGGCCAGACCCGGTACGCCAACCGACGAGCCGCACAGGGCGCCGCCATCAGCGCCGCCGCCACCGCCCGATGATCGGGATGGGCATCATCGGCGGCGGGCCCGACCAGCAGGTCGAGGTCGCCCCGGCGGGCGAGCGACCGGGCAATCGCGCGGTAACAATCACGTTGCCGGGCGACCAGTGCCCCATCAGGCAAATTCAGGAACTCGACTGCCGGGGCGGTCAGCCCCAGCCTCAAGAGCGCGCGGCGGCTTTCCTTGCGGCGGGCGGCCGCCAACCGGGCGCGGGGCCAACGCGCGCTCGACGGATGCGAGGCCGCGCCGTCGGTGACAACGACGACTCCTACGCTCGTCCCTTGCCGCAATAAGGTCTGGATCACGCCGAAAGCGCCGATAATCTCGTCATCGGCATGTGGTGCCACGACCAGCGCCGACCGCGGCCGGCCGAGGCGCAGTCTCAAAGTGCCGGTTCCAAGGCACCATCGGCAATTGCCTTGCCGACCCGCATGCGCTGCGCGTCAGGTGCTGGCTGGCACAGATAGACCGGCAGGTCGGCGAGTGTATGGGCCAAGGGGTGGCTGAGGAACATGCCCTGCAGCCCCACCGCCTCACGTGCGACCGACATCGCCTGGTTGGCCAGATCGGCCACTGCCAGCCTTGCCGCCGCGACGCGCGGCAGCCTGGCCGTGTCGGGCTCGTCGAACCAGCGCAAGGCAATTGCCCGTACGGTGTCGGCGGCGCTCTGCGCCATTGCGTACAGCGCCGCCAGGCGTGCTGCTTGGTGCGGATTGTCGGCACGACCGAGCTTTACCAGATGGTCCCGGCTTTGATCGAACAGCGTCGCCACGCCTCCCGCCTGGACCGCGACGAAGCGGAGCGCACCGCCGCTGAACCAGGGCTCTTGGGCATAGTCACCCGGACGGCCGATCATATCGCTTTCGCGGACCGGCACGTCCGACCAGGATACCAGGTGCGTCTCGGAGCGCTGCATGCCCGTCGTCCGCCACCACGTGCGATCGATCATGGGCACCAGGCCGGCCAGGTCGATAAGCAGCAGCTGCGGCCCCGCCGGCGTCGCCGCGGTCACCAGGGCGTGGGTAAGGACGCCGGCCCCGGAAGCATAGGATTTGCCGCCCGACAATCGGCCCGCTTCCAGCGACAGCGATCGACCCTGGAATTCGGCGTTCCAGACGCCCAGCATGGCCCCGCGATCAAGCGCGTCGCCGAGCGACGCCAGCTGCGCCGGCGTCCCATAACGGTGCATGATCTGGACTGCATCGACATGCCCTTCGAACAAACGGCCCAGCGGCAGGTCGCGGCGGCCCGTGGCGTACAGCAGGCGAAGCAGCGCGAGAAACGCATCGGCATCGGCTGGATCGCCCAGGTCTGATCCGGCGCCACGCAGCGACAATACTGCCGCTCGCAACAGGCCGGCAATCGGGGGTATTTCTGGCGAATCGTTCACGCGGCCTCATCGACCGTCATGGTCTCCATCGCCGCCAGCCGCCGTTCGGCTTCCGGCAGCGGAACGGACTGCTGCGCCCCGGGCGGCGCCGGCACGATCCGCATCGCGAACGCCTCCGCATTGGGGCAGTCGCGCGCGACGCCGCGGACATGATCTTCGCTCAAGCCGATCTTGCGGCCGAATTCGGTGGCCGCTCCACTCTGGTGGAACACGCGTCTTGCCTCTGCTTGCATGCGATATTGCCACAAGGCGGCGACCGGGTCGCCGACCATCGGCTCGATCCCGCGGTCCAGATCGCGCAGTACCGCCGCCAGGCCGCCGGGCACGCGCCCCGATCGGCGGGCCGAGGTGACGACCACCATGCGCGGATCGCGGCGGACGCGCAGGCCGGCACGGCTGGCATCGTCGAGCAGCCGCGCGTCTTCTCCTGCGACCAGCGGGGCGAACCCGCCCAATGAGATATATTCGGAGGCCCTGATCGCCAGGTTTGCACCCCCGCCAAAATGATGCGTGTCGGGAAGCTCCCACACCACCGGATCGACCCGTCGGCGCAGCGCATATAGACGATCGAGATAGTCTTCGAGGCGCGAAGCGAGCGATGGCCCGGCCGCATCGCGGCGGATGATTCGTCCCGCGGCGACCTCAACCTCGGCAAGCGAGGAAGCGGATCGTACGATCCAGTCCGGCTCGGGTGCACTATCGGCGTCGGTAGTAAGCAGCAGCGCGCCGCGATCCGCGCCGACTTTTCGTAGGCCCAGCGCCATAGCCGCGCCGCGGGCCCGGCCGGCATTGCTGCTGTCATTGGCATCGCTGCGCCCGATGAAGACCGGGAGCCCGGTCCGCTGCGCAAAATCGCCGATAACGCCATTACTGTTGTCGGTGCAATTATCGAGATAAACGCACAGGGAGAAAGGCATCCCACCGGTCTGGCGCTGCAACGCCGACAGCAGGATGGGAAGCTCTGCTTCCTCGTTGCGCACAGGCACGCATATGGCGATCGGCAATATGGTCGGTTCCTTTCGGGCAAAGATGTTTTATCAGCTTAAAGGCCGGCAAGCACCGCCGACTTGACCTCGATCAGTGCGTCATCTTCAGGATGGCCGTGAGATATGGCGGCCTTTTGCCTTGGAACACGGATTTGGTGGACAGGGCTGGATTCGAACCAGCGTACGCTTGCACGGGCAGATTTACAGTCTGCTGCCTTTAACCACTCGGCCACCTGTCCAGGGGAGGCGCTATTGAAAAGCGAGGGCGCCCAATGCCGAAGCGGGAAGCGCGTGTCAACGCACGGGTCCTGGCCTTGCGCCCCGGCTGACGCGGCAATAGCGTGCGCGCGTCATTGTTTCCTTCCGAAGGGCTCGTCATCATGCGCATGTCGATCGCCGTCGTTGCGATTATTTCGCCGGTCATGCCCGTAATTTGCCGATGACCACGGTCAGGTCACGCCGATGAAGCGGCGTGGGCATCGGCCGTCGCAGGCGCCAGGCAACCGGCCCCGCCTGTGGGGACGGCACGCCGTTACCGCCGCGCTGGCCAATCCCGAGCGCATTGTGCGCAAGCTGTGGGCGACGCGCGAGGGGATAGTCGGACTGGACATCCCGCCGGTGGTGCCGATCACCTTTGCCGATGTCGCCGATCTGGGTCGGCTGGTCCCTGCCGATGCGCCCCACCAGGGCCTGATCGCCGAGGTCGATCCGCTGGAGGAGGTTTGGCTGGGCGACCTGCTGGACCAGGGCGCCGCCGATCCGCCCGAGCGCCAGCGACCGCTTCTAGTGCTCGATCACGTCACCGATCCGCACAATGTCGGCGCGATCCTGCGGTCGGCAGCGGCGTTCGACGCGCTGGGCATCGTCACGCAGGACCGTCATGCCCCGCCCGAATCGGGGGCGCTGGCTCGTGCCGCTTCGGGTGCGCTGGAACTGGTGCCGTGGGTCCGCGTGGTCAACCTGGCGCGCGCGCTGGGCGAGATTGCCGAGGCCGGTTTCTGGCGGATCGGGCTGGCCGGGGAGGCGACCGACATCCTGGCCACGGCGATCGGCGGCGCGCGCGTGGCGCTGGTGCTGGGCGCCGAAGGCGAAGGAATTCGCCACAACACCGCGCAACATTGCGACCAGCTTGCGCGATTGCCGATATCGCCTAGGGTCGCAAGCCTTAACGTTTCGAATGCCGCGGCGATCGCGCTCTATGCGGTAGCGGCGCGGGACCGGGTGCAGACCAATTAACGTAAGGGGCCTCGTCATGATCGCTCGGTTGGTTCGCGTCGCGCTGCCGCTGCTGGCGCCGCTGGTGCTCGCTGCCTGCGTGCTGGCGCCCGGCAAGTTCACGTCCAGTCTGGTGATCAACGCCGATCGCACCTTCACCTATAGCTATACCGGCGAAGTCTATGCGTTCGACGCCGACAAGATGATGCAGGGCATGGGCAAGTCCGATGGCGGCGCGACCGATAGCTCCTCCAAGACCCGGATCGCCTGGTGGAGTGACGACAAGGCAGGCAATGCCGACGACAAGGCTACGGTCGAGGCCAAGAACAAGGCGCTCGCCGATGCGCTGTCGAAGGAGGCGGGATACCGCAAGGCGGAGTATCTGGGGAACGGCAAGTTCATGATCGACTATCAGGTCGGCGGTCGGCTCGACCATGCCTTCGTCTTTCCCTATAACCTGGACGCCGGGATCATCATTCCGTTCATCGTCGTCGAGGTTCGTGCCAACGGTACCGTCCGCGTCAAGGCGCCGGGCTTCGCCAATGACAGCAAGGACCAACTGGGCGGCGCGTCGGGGCCCAGCGATGGCGCCAAGACGATGTCGAAGCTGGACGGCACCTTCACGCTCGACACCGACGCCGAGATCATCAGCCAGAATAATGAGGCGGGGGTGCAGACCGTCGGTGGTCGCCGGACGATCGCCTGGAAGGCGACGCCGCTCGCCGACACCGCGCCGCTGGCGGTGCTCAAACTGACGTCGGTGAAGTGACTGGCCGGGTCAGTACCTGGGGCGGCTCAGTCCTCTTCGGCAATGCGGACGGTCATGCCGTCCAGCGCATCGTTCATCGGCAACTGGCACGACAGCCGGCTGTTCCCGTCGCGGAACGACGACGAATCCAGCAGGTCGTTCTCATCCTCGCTCATCGGCGGCAGTTTGGCGGCAAAATTCGGGTCGACATGGACATGGCAGGTGGCGCAGCTGCAGCAGCCGCCGCATAGGGCCAGCATTTCGTCAATCCCCGCGTCGCGAATGACTTCCATGATCGAAAGGCCGGTCTCGCCCGTGACTTCCTGTTCTTCCCCGTCGCGGGTCACGACGATAAGCTTGGGCATGACGATATCCTTCCAACTGGCTCCTCGTGCCCTAGCCGTGTCCCGGGCGATCGATCAAGTGCGGTCGCGATGGTGCTGACCACGCAATCGCTCAGTGCCGCGCTGGACGCTCTCGCGGCGATCGAGCCGGCATTCGGCGCGGCGCTGGACCGCGCCGGCTACCCTGCGCCACGCAAGCGCGATCCCGGCTATGCCACCTTGCTCCGCACGATCATCGGCCAGCAGGTCAGCGTGGCGGCGGCGACGTCGGTCTGGAACAAGCTGGAAGCCGCTCTGGGCGATCTGACCGACCCCGCCACCATCGTCGCGGCGGGCGACGGTCAATTGCGCGCTTGCGGCATGTCGCGCCAGAAATCGGGCTATGCCCGCAGCCTGGCCGAAGAGGTGAGCAGCGCCCGGCTGGACCTTCCTCATCTGCCCGACGACGACGAGGAGGCGATCGCCAAGCTCGTCACGATCAAGGGCATCGGGCGGTGGTCGGCCGAAATCTACCTGCTGTTCGCCGAGGGGCGGCCCGACATCTGGCCGGCGGGGGATCTAGCGGTTCAGATCGAGATCGGGCGCATCCTGGGACATGATGTTCGGCCCAGCGAAAAGGCGGTGCGGGCGCTGGCCGAAGCATGGCGCCCCCATCGCGGCGCCGCAGCGATATTGGCATGGCATCACTACAAGGTCGACCTGGCGGTGATTTGACGTCCGGCCCTATGGACCAACCCGATTTCGTCCCTGGCGGCGGTATCATCCTTGCCCAAATCCGGGATCGCCGCACCACCCAAACACCGCTTTGGCGGATCAGGTGCGAGGCGTCATCGCGTCGGCGTCCACACGACCGTCTGGCAAAGGATCGACAGGCAGCCCTTGACCCTGAGCTTGCCGTCGGCCGCCGTTGTCACCACCGCACGATAGGTCCGGCCGCTACGCGGGTCGTAGATGCGGCCGGTCCAGCCGTCGCCGTCCGCCGCCAGGTCGGTCAGGAGCGGCAGCCCGAGCAGCGGGCGGGTACGGAGCGTCGCGTCCGGGTTCTTGGCATCGACCTGCGGCCCGACGGGAGGCTTGAGGAAGCGTTCGATGCGCCCGCATATTTTGTTTCCGCAATCGGCGATTGCGACCACGGCACCGCCGTCATTGGTGATCCACCGCCCCTTGATCGGCGTCGCGGCAATGGCGGTGGCGGGCAGCATCGTGGCGAGCGCGAGTGCGGCAAATCGCTTAAGGATCGGTCGAATCATCGAAAAGGTTTGACGGAGGCGACATGAACGACAGCTGGACGATCGGCGTGATCGGGGGATCGGGGCTTTATGCGATCGACGGGTTGGACCAGGCCGAATGGCGGACGGTCGATACGCCGTGGGGAGCGCCGTCGGACCAGTTGCTGTTCGGGCGGATCGGCGACGTGCGGCTGGTGTTCCTGCCGCGCCATGGGCGTGGCCATGTCATCCCGCCGTCGGAATTGAACGTCCGCGCCAATATCGATGCACTGAAGCAGTCGGGATGCACCGACATTCTGGCAATCTCGTCCATCGGTTCCTTGCGCGAGGACTTGCCGCCCGGCCATTTCGTCGTCGTCGACCAGTTCATCGACCGTACATTTGCCCGCCCAACCAGCTTTTTCGGCACCGGCATGGTCGCGCATGTCAGCATGGCGCAGCCCGTCTGCGAGCGCCTGTCGGGCTATGCCGCAGCCGCGGTGACGGCGGCCGGCGGGGCGGTGGCCACGGGCAAGACCTATGTCGCGATGGAAGGTCCGCAATTCTCGACCCGCGCCGAAAGCCTGCTCTATCGGCAATGGGGTGCCGACGTGATCGGCATGACCGCCATGCCGGAGGCCAAGCTCGCCCGCGAGGCGGAACTGCCTTATGCGCTGATCGGGATGGTCACCGACTATGATTGCTGGCGCGACAGCGAGGCGCCGGTCGAGGTCAGCGAGGTGATCGGGCAGATGCAGCGCAACGGTGCGGTCGCGCGCGCCACCGTCGCCGCGTTCGTCAATGCCTTGCCGGCGGCCCGCGACCCTTCCCCGATCGATTCAGTGCTCGATTTTGCACTGATCACCGACCCCGCGCGATGCGACCCGACGATGCTCGCAAAACTCGACGCCGTGGCCGGCCGCGTGTTACGCACCATGGATCGGGCGCAACCCGCGTGAAAAGGGGTCTGGCGCAGCGCAACTAAAGAGGCAGCGACGCGTATCAGCCCTGGTAATCAGCAGACGGGATCACAGGTGACGCCACCGCCGAGCAGCGATGCGCTGATGCTGGATGTCCTGTTCCGGTCGCGTCGCCCGTCGCTCGACGAACATCATCGCAGCGTGGCGATCCCTCCCACCGGGTCGTGGTGGCGACGCGCGGGCGCCTTTGCCGGGCCCGGCTATCTCGTCGCGGTCGGTTATATGGACCCGGGCAATTGGGCGACCGATCTGGCCGGCGGATCGGCGTTCGGTTACACCCTTCTCTCGGTCATCCTTCTGTCCAGCCTGATGGCAATGCTGTTGCAGACGCTGTCGGCCCGGCTGGGCATCGCCGCCGGGCTGGACCTGGCGCAGGCGTGCCGCGGGCGGTTCGGGCAGAAGACCGTGATCGCCCTGTGGCTGTTGTGCGAACTCGCGATCATCGCCTGCGATTTGGCCGAAGTGTTGGGAACGGCGATCGCGCTGCAATTGCTGTTCGGCCTGCCGCTGCTCGTCGGCGTTGCGATCACCGCGTTCGATGTTTTCCTGATGCTGGCGCTGCAACGCTTCGGCTTCCGCAAGCTGGAGGCGTTTATCGCCACCTTGCTGGTCGCGATCGCCGGCTGCTTCATCTACGAACTCGTGCTGGCGCGGCCGGACGTCAGGGGAATATTGAGCGGGCTGGTGCCCAATCCGGGGATCGTCACCAACCCGGCGATGCTGTACATCGCCATCGGCATCCTGGGGGCAACGGTGATGCCGCACAATCTCTATCTCCATTCGTCGGTCGTCCAGACCCGCGCCTTCGCCACCCACGCTGCGGGCAAGCGCCAGGCGATCCGCCACGCTACGATCGACACGATAATTGCCCTCAGTCTGGCGTTGTTCATCAACGCCGCGATCCTGGTGCTGGCGGCGGCGACATTCCACGCCGCGGGGCGCAACGACGTCGCGGATATCGCGGATGCGCACCGGTTGCTGGCGCCGATGCTGGGCGCGGGCGCTGCGGGCGTCGTGTTCGCGCTGGCGCTGCTCGCCTCAGGGCAGAATTCCACCATTACCGGCACGTTGGCGGGGCAGATCGTTATGGAGGGATTCCTCGACTTGCGCCTGCCGGTGTGGGCGCGCCGGCTGGTAACCCGTCTGCTGGCGATCGTGCCTGCGGCAACCGTCATCGCGGTGGCGGGCGAACGCGCGACGACCGGCCTGCTGGTGCTCAGCCAGGTGGTGCTGAGCCTGCAACTGCCCTTTGCGGTGATCCCGCTGGTGATGTTCACTGGCGACAGGGCGCTGATGGGGCGATTTGCCAGCCCGTTCTGGCTGCGCGCGGTGGCCTGGACGGCCGCAGGGGTGATCCTGGCACTGAATATTACGCTGATCGTCGGGATCGCGACCCGCCAATAGCCCGCGGCGGAATGAAATCAGGTGAGCCGCAGTTCTGATCATCGCACAAGCCGGAAAGGACTGTCCTACATTGAACCTAAAGCGATAGATCGGCTGGTAATCCTTACCTTATTGGATGTAGCCGATGACCAATGATGCCATTGCCCCCGTCAGCGACGAAGCACCAGCGCCATCGGCGGTCCAGCCGGGTGCTCCCGATCGCTGGACAAGGCGTGCGCGACCGACCTTTCTCTATGTGATGTATGCGTTGCTGCTGTGGGCGATTCCGACTGGGCTGGTTGCCGCGGTAAGCCCGGCCACCGCACGGGCGATGGCAACCGGCATGGCGCTATACTTCAACGCCATGCCGGAGCCGCTCTATACGCTCTTCGGCACTGGTTATCTGGGCTATACGCTCGCGCGCCAATGGGGAAAGGCCAGCGGCAGCGAGCGCTGACCGCCGCGGCGTGCCGCACCGGGCTGCGTGATCTACTGGTGCTTCGTCAGGACGGCGCACGGCTTGCGAAGTAACGAATGCTCCCCACATCGCCGCAATGAGCAACGACATGGTGTGGCACGGCACCACGATATTGAGCGTGCGCAAGTCGGGCCGCGTGGTCATCGCCGGTGACGGCCAAGTCACTCAGGGCCAGACGGTGATGAAGCCAAACGCAAAGAAGGTCCGCCGGCTCGGAGCGGACGGCACTGTGATCGGCGGGTTCGCGGGTGCCACCGCGGACGCCTTTACCCTGTTCGAACGGCTGGAAACCAAGCTGGAGCGGGCCAACGGGCAGTTGCTGCGCGCCGCGGTCGAATTGGCCAAGGACTGGCGCACCGACAAGTATCTGCGCAACCTAGAGGCGATGATGATCGTCGCCGACAGCCAAGTGACGCTGATCCTGACCGGCAACGGCGACGTGCTGGAACCGGAGGCGGGGATCGCCGCGATCGGCTCGGGCGGGAACTATGCGCTCGCTGCGGCGCGTGCGCTGGTCGAGTACGAGACCGACGCCGAGACGATCTGCCGCAAGGCGATGGCGATCGCCGCCGACGTATGTGTCTATACCAACGGCCATTTAACGATCGAATCGATCGATCCCGCCGCCTGAACCTTCCGTCCGAAAGAATGTCCATGCTATATGCCAAACTCGGTCAGACCGGCCTGATCGTTTCGCGCCTCTCGCTCGGCACGATGACCTTCGCCCAGGACAAGACGAGCGCGGTCGCCAAGACTGGCCCCGCGGATGCCGAACGTATCGTAGGCCGCGCGATCGATGCCGGGATCAACTTTTTCGATACCGCCGACGTCTATTCGGGCGGCGAATCGGAGACGATGCTGGGCCAGGCGATCCGCGCGCGGCGCGACGAGGTGGTGCTCGCCACCAAGGCGGGCTGGCGCACCGGCCCTGCGCTCAACCAGTCAGGGCTGTCCGCGCAGCATCTCCACTGGTCAATCAAGCAAAGCCTGAAGCGGTTGGGCACCGACTATGTCGATGTGTACATCGCCCATCGCGACGATGCGAACACGCCGCTTGAGGAAACGCTGCAAGCGCTCGATACGATCGTCCGCCACGGCAAGGCGCGCTATATCGGCTTTTCCAACTGGTCGGCCTGGAAGGTCGCGGCGGCGCTGGAGCTGCAGCGCGCCAATGGCTGGGCGCCCTTTACGCATGGCCAGATGATGTATTCGCTGCTCGGCCGCGACATCGAGCCGGAGGTCGTGCCGATGATGCGCCGTTACGGCCTCGGGCTGACCGCGTGGAGCCCGCTCGCCAGCGGTTTTCTCAGCGGTAAATACGCGCGCGGGGCCGCCGGCGGCGCGGAAGACAGGCTGGCCGATCTCCAACAGGCCCAATTCAACGTCGAAGCCGGATTCGCGCTCGTCGACCAGTTGCGCCCGATCACCGCGACGCACGGCGCCAGCGTTGCGCAGGTGGCGATCGCGTGGCTGCTGGCGAGGGATGTGGTGTCGAGCGTGATCCTGGGCGCATCGAAGCTCGAACAGCTCGAGGAAAATCTCGGCGCGGCCGACCTTGCGCTGTCGGCGGACGAACTGGCGGTGCTTGATGCGGCGACCGCGCCAAAGCACGGCTATCCCGCTACGGTGGTCAACGTCCTTGATACGCCGATCGTCACGGCACTCGCCCGGCGGCCCGGCGAGCCACTGCAGAAAGCAAGCCCGCAGAAATGAACGACGCGCTTACTCCCAAGGCCATCGTTGCCGCGCTCGATGCGCATATCATCGGCCAGCAGGACGCCAAGCGCGCGGTCGCGGTGGCGCTGCGCAATCGCTGGCGCCGGCAGCGGCTCGGCGCCGATTTGCGCGATGAGGTCACGCCCAAGAACATCCTGATGATCGGGCCGACCGGTTGCGGCAAGACCGAGATCAGCCGGCGGCTGGCGAAGCTGGCCGATGCGCCCTTCATCAAGGTCGAGGCGACCAAGTTTACGGAGGTCGGCTATGTCGGCCGCGATGTCGAGCAGATCGCGCGCGACCTGGTCGAGGAAGCGATCCGGCTGGAGAAGGACCGCCGTCGCTCTGCGGTCAAGGACAAGGCCGAGGAAGCGGCGATGGCGCGCCTGCTCGATGCGCTGGTCGGCAAGGATTCGAGCCAGGCCACGCGCGAGAGCTTTAGGCAGCGTTTCCGGGATGGACATCTCGACCAGACCGAGATCGAGGTCGAGGTGGAAGCTCAGCCCCAGATGCCGTTCGAGATCCCCGGCGGCGGCCAGGTCGGCATGATCAACCTGGGCGAGATGATGGGCAAGGCGTTTGGCAGCGGCCAGAATTTGAAGCGGCGCAAGCTTGCCGTTCCCGCCGCCTGGACGAAGCTGGTCGAGGAGGAAGCCGATAAGCGGCTTGACCAGGACGAGGTCAGCCGCGTCGCGCTTGCAGATGCCGAGGACAACGGCATTGTCTTCCTCGACGAAATTGACAAGATCGCGGTCAGCGACGTGCGCGGCGGATCGGTCAGCCGCGAGGGCGTACAGCGTGACCTGCTGCCGCTGATCGAGGGGACCACGGTCGCGACAAAATACGGCCCGATGAAGACCGACCACATCCTGTTCATCGCCAGCGGCGCGTTCCATGTCGCCAAGCCCAGCGACCTGTTACCCGAACTTCAGGGCCGCCTGCCCATTAGGGTCGAGTTGAAGGGCCTGACCGAGGACGATTTCGTCGCGATCCTGTCCGATACCAAGGCATCGTTGCCCGAACAATATGGTGCACTGATCGGGACCGAGGGCGTGACTATCCATTTCACCGACGACGGTATCCGCGCAGTCGCGCGGATCGCCGCCGAAGTGAACAATGCGGTCGAGAATATCGGCGCGCGCCGGCTGCAGACGGTCATGGAGAAATTGCTCGAGGACGTCAGCTTCAATGCCGAGGATCGTGCGAGATCAACGCTGACGGTCGACGCCGCCTATGTCGACCAACAACTGGCGAGCATCGCCCGCAACACCGACCTCAGCCGCTTCGTGCTCTGACCGGCAGCGGCGCCGGGCCCGCAAAAGTCAGCCAGCCACCTCCTTGAGCAGCTTCTGTATATCCAGGGCAGGTGCGAAACTGAACCCTGCGTCGTCGTCCGCTACCCACCGGACATGGCCCGACAACGGCGATGGCGACGTGCCCAGCGTGAGTTGCGCTGGCCGGTTGGACGGGACACCGGTCATGCCGCGCAGCCGGACGCCGCCCACGCTGATATTGGCCACCTCGACGCGCAACCGTTTGCGGTCGATGCATAACTCGGCCTTGCGATTGATCGTGAAGCGCGGCCCCCGCGCGGTAATCCCCATGGCGTCCCGGCCGCGTTTGCACATCCGATCGATGTCCTGCGGCACGCTGAATGCCAGTCCGGCATGATGGTCGAGCCGCCAGACCACGCACGCGGCGCATGGGTTGAGTCCCAGCATCTCGACGATGACATAGCAGCCCGTGCCGGGTGGATCGGGCATCTCGATCTTGAGCCCGCTGTCGGAGATATCGCGGACCATGCAGATATGCTCTTGGCCGCCCGACACGATCTTGCCCAGCGCCAGTACGCTCTTGTTGCGTGCTTCTTCCCGCCGTTCGGCGAAATGGGTTTCAACACGGGTGGCCATGATCCCTTCCTCTTTTGGTCATTTGATCTTCACGCGGTAGCGAAGCTGGAACGAGCCGGTGGTGCTGAAGGTCGTGACCGGCTTCACCCGGATTGCCCGGACGTTTGCATCGTACCCATCGGCATCGGGCACCGGCACGTATGACCAGGTCGTCCCGTCGGTCGAAAATTCAATGCAATCGGTAATGCTCGATAGCGAGGTGAAGCCGCAGGTCAGCCCGCTGCTGCCCAATCCCAAGCCAAGCAGGTTGCCATCGACGAACTCGACGGGCCCCATGCCGGGTCCGGCAAGGTCGGTGACACGCAGGATGACATTGGCCGGAAGCACGTCCACCACCACGATTGCGCGGACCGGCTGGGCGGCGTTGGCCAGCGGATTGGTGAACAGCACCTTGTAATCGGCCACCGCTCCCGGCAGCGACTTGGGTGCCGCCGAGCCGACCGGATCCGATATGACGGCCACGGTCTTGGTCACGACGAGGTCCGCCGCCACCGCCGCCCGCGGCTGGAGCATTGCCGCGATCGCGCAGATCAGGATCGCGCGCTTCATCGTCCGCCTCCGAAGATCGCCCGCGTGGCGCCGCCAAGCGAGAGCTGGTCGAACTTCAACCGCAGCGTGACGTACGGGCCCGCGCGCGTATAGCGATCGTCGTCGAAATCGCGATCGCGATACCCCGACACGTTATAACCCGCGGTCAGCCACAGGTTCTTCGCGGGCGCCGTGCCGACCGAGGGACCGACGCTGAATGCGAACGCGCCGCGGCTCCACGCATGCTGGACGGTCCCCTGTACACCGAGATCGAAGCGCCGCCCGACATCCTTGCGCAACTCGAATCCGACCGCGTCGACATAGCCTTGATAATCGTCCGGGCCGAAGCTGCCGCGGACCCATTTCGCGCCATAATAGACGGTCGCCTGGAAGCCATGGCCATCGCCCTCGCCGCCGGTGCGGTAATTGATCGCAAGGTTGTTGATCACCCGCAGCGTCGCCTGGAAACCGTTGCCGTACGCAGAAACTCCGAGGATGTTGCTGCCGGTGAACCCCGTGTCGGCACTCTCGCGGCGCAGTTGCAAGCGTTCCAGTACTGACCAGCGGCTGTCGGGCGGACGAACCGCCAGCGCCATATCGGCGGCCAGCGAGGCGGCCTTGGCACCCTTTTTGTCGATCAGGTCGTAATATCTGATGCTGGCTGCAAGCGTCCGGCCCTGGCCGAGAGAACGCAGCGCATCGCTGGTGATCCCCCAGCGGGTGTTGGCGTCCGAGCGGCGATATTCGACACGCCCGTTCCACGACCAGCGATCGGCACGATAGCCGGCGGCGGTGGTTAGGGCTGTGTAGTTGCCGTTCAGGTAATTGCCGAGGGACGCGCCCGTCGCGGTGGTGGCAAATGCGTCGATAAACGCGCCCGCGGGGACGGTGCCGCGCATTGTGGTGCTGGCGTCAAGCGTGAAGTCGATCGTCCAGCGCCTGCCGAGCGGCAGCGACTGGCTCATGCCGTATTCGGCATAGGTGCGCTGGCCGTCTTCACCGATCGCCTGCCGGTTCATCGTCGCCATCAGCTTGGCGCCGGTCCAGGGCGCGACGTCGAAGCCGACCCGCGCGGTGCGCGCCGTGAAATCCTTGCCCTGCGCTATCTCGTACCCGCCGAGCAGGCGGATGCCATCCCGGACGCGCCAGGCCGCCATCAGCTGCTGGCGCGTCGGGAAGTCCACGCTGGCCTTGTCGCCGCCCGGCGCGACCTGCACCTGGCCCGACAGGGTCAAATTGCCCTTGAACAATGCCTGACTGCCGCCGATCGTCAGCAGGCGCGAGCCGCGCGGCTGGCCGTCAATTCCCTGGTCGTCGGCGAACTGACCGCCGATGAACACGGTCCCGCTCGGGCGGCGATATTCCAGGCGGACGTCGGCGGCGGTGCGCGAGCCGGGGCCGTCGAGCTGGCGCGAATTCCACGCCGTCAGGGTCATCGCCAATCTGTCGGTCAGCGCGGCGCGCGCGTCGATCCCGAACTTGCGCGTTCCCGCCTCGACCAGGTTCTGCTGGCCCAGCCCGAACGTCGTGTCCTGGCTGCGCGCATAGGCGATCAGGTCGATGCGCCGGTCGTGATGCTCGACTTCGGCCAGCCAGGCGCGGCCGGTGCCGAGGCCGAACTTGCCGCCGGTCGCCACCTCGCCGCGCAGCTCGGTGGTCGGGGTCGGCTTCACGCGGAGGTCGAGGCCCGCCACGGTGGCCTTGCCGACGCTCTCGTCGCGCAGCACGCTGGCGCCGAGCTGGGCCTTGCCGCCGGCGATCCTGACCGCGGCGCGCGCGCCGGCGACCAGTCGCCGGTCGGCGCCATAGGTTTCGTAATCGGCGACGATGAAGGTCGGGTTGAGATCGGCGTCGCGCCCCAGCACCGGCTCGCGAAAACGGATCGTGCCGGCGACCGGATCGATGTCATAGTCGACGTGTCGCGTCAGCTGGGTCGACGACAGGACGAGCTCGGGACGCAGGCGATCGCGCACCTCGATCCTGATCTTGTCGCTGTTGGGGACGATGTCGCGGCCGGTCAGCCGGTACGGCCCGGACAGGCCGTTACCCTGGATCTCGTCGCGCGCGAAGAGCTGGTCGGTGTTCGCGGCGAACGCGGTAAAGCCGACCCGGTTGCCCTGATATTCGGCCTTCACCCCGTTCAGCGTGCGGCTGTAGCGGGTCAGCTGGCTGTCGGTCAGCCCGGTCTCGAAATCGCCGAACAGCGCGTAGAAGTCGCGGCGTTCGAGCCGCAGGTAGAGCTTGCGATCGGTCGGCGCGTCATAGCTCTGCCGCGAGCCGTCGCCATAGACGGTATAATAACGGTCGGGGTCGATCGTGCCGAGCAACCCGCGCGTGCGATCCAGCTTGCGGTCGCTGTCATAGGCGATGGTCAGCAGCCACGATCCCTTGACGCGCCCCTTTGCGTAGAAGGCGAGCTGGCCGTCGGTGACGACGCCGCCCTTGACGCCGCGGGGCAACGCCGAACTGCGCGTCTTGAGCGTGTCATAGCCGACCGTGCCCGCGCCGAACCCGACGACGATCCAGTCGCGCCCCGCGCCCGACAGCCAGGCGCGGACCTCGCTGGTACGCGAGATCTTCTCGTCGGCGAGCGTGACGACGACGTGGACGTTCCCCGCCTGGGTGGTCGGCTGCAGCGCGATGAAGGCCATGCCGTCATCGCCGACGACCCGCGCCGTGGTCTGTGCACGATCGCGACCGGCGAGCTGGTTGCCCTGTTCGAGCTCGGCGTCGATCGCCGCCGAATAAGGCTGGTCGACGTGGAACGGGACGAGCGTGCCGGCGCGCACCGGACGGCCGTCGCGGTCGGTCACCCGCACCGCGACAAGCGGGCGCGCAAGCCCGTCGGCGATCAGCCGGCTCATCCCGGGCACGATCGTCGCGCGGGTGCCGATGCTCGACGAATGGACCAGGCGGGTCAGCACGGTGACCGTTGCGCCGTTCGCGTCCAAGACGCGCGCTTCGATGCGGTTGTCGCCCTCGTTTAGCGCGATCCCGGTCCAGCGCGACAGCGCGATCGTCTTTGCGTCGTTGACATCGATCGCATCGAAGGTGATCGGATCGACCGGGGCGCCGTTGACGAACAGCGCGACGCGCTGCCCGGGCCGGTGCTGGACGACGATCCGCGTCACCGGCGCGCGCGGATTATAGTCGGCGGTCGGAAACAGCAGCGCGATACCGGGCTCCCGGCCGGCGAACCAGTCCCGGTCGCCTGCCGCCTCTGCGTCGCTCACCGGGGTAATCGGCAAGGCAGTCGCGGTTGCCGGGGCCTTGCCCGTCGCGCGCAACTGGAAGTCGACCCGCTTGAGCAGGCCGCCATCGGCCTCGACAAAGCGCGAGATCGCGCTGCCTGCGCTACGTGTGTCGCTGTCGCAGGCGACCGGCTCGTACGAGGCGGGGATGCTGCCGGTATCGAGCTGGACGATATGACGGCCGGGGCGAATGCCCTCGACATGATAATAGCCGTCCTTGTCCGTCACGACGAAGGTGCCGTCCTCAAGCACCAGGCGGATGCCGGCGACTCCCTTGCGCCCGCGGCTGGGATCGCCGCAGCCCCCTTCGGTAACGCGGCCGATCAGCGTGAAGCCGTCGGTGAACAGCAGCGAGGTGATGCGCACCGACGCTGCCGCCTCGTTGCTGGTCACGCCACCGCCACCGGAGGCAAGCACGCGGTTGACCGCTTCGCCGGTCGGCGCTCCCGGCTTGACCGAAACGACATAGGTGAGGTCGAAAGCGCTGCCGGCGGCGATCGAGGGAAGCGAGAAATCGAGGTTGCGGCCGTCGGTCGACACCGTGGGCTCGGGCGCGCCCCGCGTCGAGCCGCGCTCGAAGCGCAACCCCACCGGCAGGATGTCGGTGAGGTGGACGTTGGCCGCCGTGCCGCCGCCGCGGTTGGTCAGCGTGACGCGGTATTGGACGAAATCGCCCGGCGATGCCTCGCGCACCGAGGCGACCTTGGTCAGCAGCAGCGACGTGTCGCCGGCGCGGTCGAGCGGCACGTCGGTATAGAAGGGATCGGTTTGCGACAGCGTAAAGCTGCCGCCGAACGACGCTCCGGTGATCAGGAAGGGCTTGCCTGTCGGATCCTTCAGCCGGGCGAGATCGGCCTCCGACCGGGTCGAGGGCGCGGTGTAATTGGGCGGCGGCTCGATGCGCAGGTGATATCGCCCGGCCGCGACCTGGGGGAACCGATAATTTCCTTGCGGAAGCAGATACGTACGGCCGCTGGCATCGGTTACGCCGCCGCCGCTGACGACGCTTGCCGGATAGCGGCTGATCCCGTCGTCGCCGAACACCACGGCCGGCTGGCCATTATTGTCAAGCAGCGTGATCCGCGCGCCGTTGACCAGCGCGCCGGTTTGCGAGTCGAAGATGAAACCGGCGGGATCGACCAGCATCACAGCCTCCGAGGCCAGGCTGTAATCGTCCTCGGCAAAGCTCAGCCGGAGCTGGTCGCCGCGCAGCAGGGCCGGATCGCAGGCGGCAAGCGCAGAATCGGCGCCGCTCTCGGGCAAGCCGCCGGCGAACACCCCGGTGTCGGGACCGGTTTCGAGCAGCGGCACGCGGATCGACGAACTTTCGACCGACACCGTGATAAAGGATGTTTCGCGAACCGCGGGATCGCGGTTGCCGCCCGGATTATCGAGCACGAGGATGATCGGTTGATTGCCGTCAAGCGCGCGGAGCGGCGGTGCCCGGGCCAGCGTGGCGGCGTCGATCGGCGACGGCGTGAACTGGCCTCCCGACGTCGCCCGGCAGCTCATGCCCGACAGTTCGTAGCCGACCGGCAGCAGGCGGAAGCTGAGCCGCGTCGGCAGCTTGACGCGATTGACGTCGAGCGTGACGGTATTCGAGGAAATCGTCCGGCGGCCGCCTGACGCGTCGAAGCCGAGCGTGGCCGTATTCGCAACCCGCACGTCATCGGCCGCCGCGGGGGCGACGGTCATCAGTCCGATCAGGGCGACCAGGAGCGCGAGGGGACGGAAAAAGGACATAGCGGGTCGCTGTCCGGCGCGCGGGGGCTGCCGCGCGCCGGAGCAAATGCTCCTTTCGAATGAGGGGAATGACCGTTAGTTGATTGTCACCCGGAAGGAGACCGCGGTGCTCGCCCCACCGGCCAGCGTGCCGATCGTGGCGGTAACCGTCTTGGTCGCGGCGTTGAACGACGTCGCGTCATCCTGCGGCGCACCGGCCAGCGTACAGGTGCCGCCCGGCAGGCCGATTGCGATCGATCCCGCCACATAGGTGGTATTGGCGGGGATCACGTCGGTCAGCGTGACGCCGGTGGCCGGCGTCAGCAGCGTCGCATTGTTGGCCAGGAGGCAATATTGGACCACCGCGCCCGGCAGCGCCTTTGGATTGATCGTATTGACGCCGTCCGACAGCACCAGCGCGGTCTTGGTGACGGTCAGCGCGACATTGTGCGTCGCGACCTCGAACGCGCCATAGGCGCGGCCCTGGCCGTTGCGGGCGACGTCGGCGCCGATATTGTCGTCGTCGTCGTCGGCGAACACCACGTCGACGACATTGTCGGCGTTGCCGAGGTTGAGGTCGGTCGGAACCAGCGCCGCGCCCTGCGTGCCCGCCTGACCGCCGGCCGCGACCGTCACGTGCAGGCTGACATTGGCCTGGGTCGCCGAAGCGGTGGTGGGGACATTGCCGACCAGGAACACCTCGACCGACGCATTGGGTGCCAGTTCGTCGACGAACTGCGCGGTATCGACACCCGGATCATAGACGCCGTTGCCGTTCGCATCGACATAGGCCCTGAGATTGAGCATGTCGAAATTGTCGGTGCCCGGAATCAGCCCGGTCGCGATCGTCGCCTGATCCGGGTCGAGCAGGAAATCCTGCGTCCCGTTGGTCGTGTTGGTCACCTTGAACGCCATCACCGCGCCGGTCTGGCCCAGATTGACCTGGGTGTTGCCGGGTTGGTCGCGGATCACCGTGAAATTGACCTTGCGGTCGACCACGAAGCTCGCGGTCGTCGAATTGGTCGTCTGCGGCGTGCCGTTGACGGTATAGCTCACCGCCGCGGTATTGTTGATGGTGGTGCCCGCGGTCGTGCCAGCTGTCTGGGCATGCGCGGTGCCGATGCTTGCGACTGCGGCCGTTCCCGACAGCAGCAGCAATCTTACCCTGTTCCCGATCATTACTGTTACTCCTGAACCAAAAGAGAGAGGGGGTGCCAAGTGCGGGGGATCCGCACGATCACTTCAGGACGGCCTGAAATGCCAACTGGCCCTGCGCGCCGGCCGCCAGGGGGCCTGCAAGGCGCCACCGCACGTTGGTGACATCGTCGGGGCTCGCCGCGCGCAGGGCGCCGGCAACGGTGCGAACGCGAAGGGCGGCGAGCGCGCCATAGGTCTTGCCGTCGACCGAAACGTCGGGCGCGGGCGAATTGGCGGCGGGGCCGCGATAGGCGATCCCGCGGGGCACCGGATTGTCCAGCACCAGGCCGCTGATCGGCTGGCGCCCGGTGTTGCGATAGGCCAGCACGAAAATGACGCGATCGCCGGGAACGACCTTTTTCGCCGGACCGAGGATCACGCTGGTGCTGCCGTCGGCGGCGCGGACGCGTTGCTCGGCCATGACCTTCGACACGACCTGCAACGGACCCGCCGCCATCGCCGCGGTCGAGACCGCCGCCGTGGCGAGCGCGGCGGCGCAGACAGACTTTATCATGGATGCACTCCTCATTGGATCTTGACGCTGAACTGGATGATGCGGGTCGATGCCGCGGCGGCATCGCCGAGCGCGACGTGAATGCCGGCCGGATCGATCGTGCCGGCATCGGTGTCTCGCGCGTCGCTGAGCGGCTGGTCGTCGAGGGACAGGCTGCCGGCGACATAATCGGTCCCCGCCGGGATCGGATCGTCGACCGCCACGCCGCGCGTCGCGGTCGGAAAGCTGGCGACCAGACGATAGGTCACGATGGCCCCGCGGACCGCGCGGCCATTGCCGTCGGGCGACACCACGCTCTGCGACTTGACCAGGCCGGGCTGGCCGGTCGCCGGGGTCAGCAACGTCGCCGCGCCGGCCGCGGCACCCGTCCCACCGACGACCGCATCGCCGCCGCCGTCGCCGGCGCCCGCAAAGACGGTGCCGGGCGCGCCGCTGCCGGTCGTGGCCGCGACCGCCGCCGAAATCCGTGTCGTTGTGGTCACCTGCGCGCCATCGACGATCACGAAGATACGCGTCTGCTGCCCCGGGGCGAGGGTCAACGCGGCGCCGGCGGCGATCGCCTGATCGCGGCTCGCATCATAGACGCCGTCATTGTCGGTATCGACGGCAATGCGGGTAATCGCGACATTGGCCTGGTCGCTGGCGACGGTCAGCGCAAAATCCTCGGCACCGTTGCCGGTATTGGTCACGACAAAGCCCACCGCCACAATAGCGCCGGGCGCAACCGCCATCTGCGCGCGCTCGGCGGCGATCGTGACGTCGAGGACCTCCGCGGCGGTAAGCGACACCGTATTCGACGGCACCGAGCGCGGCTGGCCGTTGTCCGACCAGCTCAGCGTCGCGATATTGGCTATGCTGGCGCCCGCCCGCGTGGCTGCGAACGCCGCGCCGGCGGGGGCAAGGGCATACAGGCACAGCGCCGCCGAGGCCAAGTATCTGGCCCTGCCTTCATCCGCTCCTGTCACCCGCATCGGTCTGCGCAAGTTCATGGGCAAAGCGAGCACGCTTGATCAGGTTAAGCGGTCATTACCTCGATCGGCGGTGCCTCGCGGATTGCGACCAAAGTCTAATGCCGGGATGATTTCCGGAGCAATGCCCAAGGCTCCAGCCCGGGTGCGACAAGGACGAGCCGCGCCGAGTCGCGGGCGGCTCAGCCGCGGTTCGCCGGGCTCCAGTCGCGGTCGATACAGGCGAGGGCGATGCGGGCATCGTGGCGGGCATCGTCGCAGGCGGACTCGTCCCCTTCGGACAAGCGCAGCCAGCTTGCGCTGACCTCGGCGAAACCGAGCGTCCCAGCCACGCCCGCCAGGCGATGCGCCAACGCATTGGCCGCACCGGCATCGAGCGCGCCCAGCGCTTCGGCCAGCTGATCGCGAAACCGCAAGACCAGCCGCGTCATCTCGTCCCTGCCGAACACGTCGATCAGTCGGTGGACGCCGGCCAGCCCGCCATCAGGGCGCCAGGGCGCGACCGCGGCAATCAATGAATCGGCAGTGGACGGCTTGGGCAAACGCCCGTTCATCCCACGCGCCAGTATCTCCGCATCGGTCAGCCGCATCGTCGTATAAGCGAGGATCGGCACGTTACTCAGCGGCGGTCCGGCGGCGCGGATGGCGGCGGTGGCCGACCAGCCGTCGAGCGAGAGCATGTCGATGTCCATGATGATCAGGTCGGGTGAGGCGCGGGTCGCCACGGCCATCACCGCGGCACCATCCTCGACTTCGACGACGTCCCATTGCGCGGCGGACAGGACATTGGCGACAAAGACGCGGTTCGCAGGCTCGTCATCCACGACCATAACTATGGGATTTCGCAAGGTTAGCAATCCGTTCCGCACCGAAATGGCCCTAAATTGATTGGACATGCCACGGGGAAGCGACAGGTTCTTAAACCAGGTGAGGACATGGTTCAGGTCCTAACAGGGGGAGTCAAGGCTGGTGAACGGCCGGCATGTGCTGATTGCTGATGATCATCCGCTATCACGCGAGGGCGTTGCGCTTGCCGTACGGGCTGCCCTGCCCGGCATCACGATCGACCATGCCGGATCGATCGGCGAAGCCGAACAGGCGATTGCCCGGCGCAAGACCGGCTATCGGCTGGTGCTTCTGGACCTGGTTCTTCCTGATGCGCACGGTTTTTCCGGATTCTTTCGGTTGCAGCATCTGCTTGGCGCCGTCCCGATCGTGATCGTATCGGCGCATCGCCACAAGAGGATTGTCGAGGCTGCCGGAGTCCTCGGCGCTGCCGGTTTTCTGCACAAGGTCATGCCGCTGGACGATCTGGCGGTGGCGTTGCGAGACATAATCGAGGGCAAGGCGATCTTCCCGCCGATGGATATGCCGGCGCTCGATGCACAATCCGCGCGCGACCGAATCACCACGCTGTCCGGTGCCCAGCTCAGGGTCATGCTGGCGCTCGCCGGCGGCCGTCTCAACAAACAGATCGCCAGCGACCTCGACATCACCGAGGCGACGGTCAAGGCGCACCTGACCTCGATCTTCCGTAAGCTCGGCGTGCACAACCGGGCGCAGGCGCTCCTCGCCATGCAGCCCCTGCTCGGCGACTCCGGGCCTCACCCAGCATGACGACCGGTCTCGACGCCATGGCGCCGCAGCGGCCCAGCATCCTGCGCTTTGTGCTGCTCGCCCTGGCCGTGCCGGTGATCCTGGGAGCGGTTTCGTCCTGGCTGGGATCGGAATATGCGACAATCGAGAAAATGCGGCTGCAAGCCCGCACGTCGTTCGATCGCGAAATCCAGACGATCATGCTCGTTGCACGGATTGTCGATGCGGAATCGAGCCAGCGCGGCTTCGTGATCACTGGCTATCTGCCGTTTCTGAACGGCTATGTTCGGGCGCGGGACGAGGTGATGCGCGCTTTCGAAAAGCTCCAACGCACACGCGCCGGCGTATCAGACCAGGAACGGCTGCGCGCCGAGTTGCGTGGCCTTGCCGTGCGGCAGTTCGCGAAGATGGACCGGGTCGCGGCGGTGCGTCGCGATCAGGGACTCGAGGCGGCCGTCCGGCTGGTTCAGGCGACGCGCGGCAGGAGCTTGATGGATGAAATGCGCGCGGTATCGGCCAGAATGCTGGCCCTTGCCGAACGCGAACGCGCCGCCCGGGTCGACGCCTATCGACGGCGCGTGGACGTCGACCGCCTGTATATGTGGATCGCTATCATGGTGGTAGGATTGCTGCTGCTTGCAGCCGCCATCATGCTCTGGCGGCAAAGCAACGCCCGATACCTCTTGCGCCTGGCAGCCCATGGCGTGGCCGAGCGCAACCGTTCGATCCTCGACAGCACGATCGACGCCATCGTCATCGTCAATCCCGACGGAACGATCGAGACAATCAACGCCGCAGCTTCCGCCATGCTGGGCTATCGACCCGAAGAACTTGAGCACCGCGATGTGTCGGTGCTCGTCCCGCGGTCTGCGGGCTCGACCGCGTTTCACGAACAGATCGGTCTGTTGGATGGTCGACTGGCCAATCGCTATCTTTCGGATTGCAAGATTGTTCATCGCGATGGCCATGAGATCCCGGTCGACATCGCGCTTGGTATCATGCGGCCTCCCGACGGCGATCATATCGTCGCTTCGGTCCGCGATATTTCGGATCGGAAGCGGATCGATCGCATGAAGGACGAATTGCTGTCGACTGTGAACCACGAATTGCGTACACCGCTGACCGCGGTCATCGGGGCGCTCGGTCTGCTGCGCGCAGGCACGGCGGGCACGATCCCGCCATCGGCGACCCGCCTGATCGAGATCACCGAGAACAATTCGCGACGGCTGATCCGGCTGATCAACGACATGCTCGACATCGACCGGATCCAGTCCGCCCGGCTGCACCTGGAACGGCATCCGATCGATCTGCGCGAGGTCGTGACGCAGGCATGCGGGGAAGGCCGGGGATTGGCCACCGCCGCGGGAGTCAAGATGGCCTGCATGGTGCCCGAAAGCGTTGTGACGGTAGCCGGTGACGCGGATCGCCTGCTCCAGGTAATCACCAATCTGGTTTCCAATGCCGTTCGCGTCTCTCCTCCTGGGGGCGTCGTTACGATTGGGCTGACCACCGCCCCGGCAGGAAGCGCGCTCGTCACGGTCGACGATGAAGGCCGCGGCGTTCCCATGGAATTCCGCGGCCGAATCTTCGGACGGTTCGAGCGCGCCGAAGGAGAACGGGGCGCCGGCAGTGGACTGGGCCTCGCCATTTCGCGCGAGATCGTCGATCGGCACGAAGGTTCGTTGTGGTTCGAAGACCGCCCGCAAGGCGGAACGCGCTTCGCCTTCACGCTCGATGTCGTCCGCGACCGGGAAGCCGATCTGTACGCGATGGAGGCCCGGCAATCTTGATCGCCGCGTCGATCAGATGAGCGCGGTCCTCAACCTCCTCTATGTCGATGACGATGCGGACATTCGCGTGATCGTCGAAATGGCGCTCGCGCTCGATCCCGCGATGGTCGTCCGGACCGCCCGATCCGGCAGCGCGGCGCTCGCTCTCGCCAGCGATCCGGCCTGGCGGCCCGACGTGCTGGTGCTCGATGTCATCATGCCCGAAATGGATGGGGTGGCGACGTTGCACGCGTTACGCCGGCTGCCCGGACTGGACAGGACCCCGGCCTTGTTCATGACCGCCAAGGGGCGCGCCGCCGACATCGCTTATTATCGCGAAGAAGGCGCGACCGGGGTCATCCTGAAGCCGTTCGACCCCGTCCATCTGGCGGCCGAAATCCGGACGCTGATCGCCCGCCCCTGAAGCCGGCCCTGAAGCCGGCCCTGAAGCCGGCCCTGAAGCCGGCCCTGAAGCCGGCACTGCCACCAAAATGAGACCTTAATCATCGACTCCCGTCCTTGCCGCAGTTTACTGATCGCCGGACATTGCCGTAACGTAGATGCGCGTACGCAATCGAGCCGAACGGACGGTGCCGCCGGAAGATCCAGGGAGCCGCCATGACGGATGAAGGAAGGTCCCGTTCCCCCAGGCGTTTTGGGGCAAAAGGCGCGGGTCGCCGACGCGCGACTGGGTTTGCCGGTGTCGATCGCAATGCGGGATCAGAATCCGGCGTGGCCGCGCGACTTTTCGGGCTTGGGCAGATGCTGGCGACGCGCGTCGAGACGCCATCGGTGGCAACGGCGGGCGAATTGCGGATCCTCCCGATCCACATCGATACGCCGATGGATCCGCGCCTGCAGCTGGCGATCGCCAATCGACGCAGCGGCAAGCCGGGCCTGACCCTGGCCTCTACCGACGCGGACGAGGTTGCGGTCGTCGCGCGCGTCACCGCGCCGCAGGCATGGGAGGCCATTCCCGACCTGTTGCCGGGCAGCATGCTGGGGCAGGTCGCGGACGGATCCTGGATCGTCACGGGCCGCGTGCCGATCATCCGGGCCGAGGCGATCCGCAACGATCCTTGCGTGATCAGCATGAAGGCCGCGCAACCGGTGCGGCCGACCCTCGGCGCAACGATCGCCGCGATGCATGTGGCCGCCGCCGACCTGGACGCGGGAACCGATGCGAAGGGCGGCAGGGACGTGATCGTGGGCATCGTCGATTTCGGATGCGACTATCTGCACGGCAATTTCCGCTCGGCGAGCGGGAAGACCCGGATCGAGAAGATCTGGGACCAGGCCGGTATCGCGAAGCCCGACAGCCCGTTCGGCTATGGCCGCGTCCATACCGCCGCCGATATCGACGCCGCGCTTGCCACCGACACTCCCTATGCGGCGCTCGGCTATTTTCCTGCGCCGGACAATGCGGCTCAGGTGGGGACGCACGGAACCCATGTCATGGACATTGCCGCCGGAAACGGTCTGGGCAGCGGGCAGGCGGGTGTCGCGCCCGAAGCGACGCTGATCTTCGTGGAGGCATCGACGAACGACATCAACTGGACCGGACCGGATGCCGTGAACCAGTCCTTCGGCGATTCGGTTCACCTGCTTGAAGCGGTCCGGTACATTTTCGATCAGGCGGGCGAGCGGCCCTGCGTGGTCAACCTGAGCCTCGGCACCAATGGCGGTCCGCACGATGGCAGTTCGCTGGTCGAACAGGGCCTCGATGCGCTGGTCGGCGAAAAGCCCGGCCGGGCGGTCGTGATTGCCGCCGGCAATTCCCAGGCCGATGATATCCACACGAGCGGCACGGTCGAACCGGGTGCCGATCATGACATTGCCTGGCTCCAGAACAGTGAAGGCGGCGGCGAGTTCGAGCTCTGGTATCCCGGCGCCAGGTCGCTGCAGGTGACGCTGGTCGCGCCGGACGGCACCCAATTCGGTCCGCTCTCGCACAACGACAATCTCCCGATCGGCGCCAACGGGCGGATTTCGATCTTCATCAGCAGCCGTCAGGACGATCCGAACAATCACGACAACATGATCGGCATCTACCTGGCCGAGCGCATGTCGACCGATCCATGGCTGGTGCGCCTGCGTTCGCTCGACGAGGCGGCGGTGGACTATCACGCCTGGATCGAGCGAATGGACGGCAGCCAGTCGGCTTTTGCCAATCCCGTCCCGACCCATAATCTGGGCTCGATCTCGACCGGGCATCAGAGCATCGTCGTCGGCTGCTATGACGCCCACAAGCCGAGCTTCCCGCTCTCGAGCTTCTCCAGCACCGGCCCGACGCGCGACGGCCGCGACAAGCCGGAGGTCTCGGCGCCCGGCCAGAATGTCGTCGCCGCCCGATCGCGCACCGGCAATGGCGTGACCCGCAAATCCGGGACGAGCATGGCCGCGCCGGCGGTGACGGGGCTGGTCGCGCTCATCTTGGCCGAAGCCGCGGGCAAGGGGCTCAGGATGACCGTCACAGAGCTGAGAGAGCGGCTGATCAAGACGACGCTCGGCAATCCGCCGCCTTCGGCTCCGGCGGCATGGGACGCGCGTTACGGCTTCGGCCGCGCCGATGGCGGCGCGATCGCATGATCGACGCGACCCGCAACGCGGCGCTGCTTGCGCACATCCGGGGCGAACCTTATGTTGATCGCCGGATCACGGGTGCGCGACGATGCCGACCGATTTCAATTCGCTCAAGAAGATGGACGTTCCGGCCGCCGCCCTGGCCGGCTTCAAGGATGCGATCGATCGCCGCGGTGCGATCGTCCGGCTGCACGACGGCGTGGCGGCGCCGCTTTATGTCGACCTGTCCAGGACGGCGGGTAACATCTATACGACCAGGGTCAACGCCGACCAATGGTCGCGCCTCAAGTCCGACCCGACCGTCGCGGACGTCAGGCTGGCGCAAGTCGAGCGTCTCATCGAATAGCCGCCCTGCCCATGTCGGGCTGGAGTTCGGGCTCGAGCTTCGCCCGTTGTCGGCCAAGCGCGACGCGTGTTGCGGCGGCGCCTAGGTAGGGTGGCAATGCGCATATTGGACGCGGCGAGCCGAGCGAAAGTTCAGCAGGCGATCGATCAGAACCATGCCGAGCTTGCCCAGACCGAAGGGTTCGTGAGCGCCGAGCCGGGCTTTCCGATCGTCGATGGGGCGATCCTGCGCGAACCCGCAGTCATCGTTTTCGTCCGCCACAGGAAACCGGCGGACAGCCTGCTCGCGGAGGATCGGGCGCCGCGCCAGATCGGATCCTACCGCGTCTGCGTCCTGCAGGCCGACCCGATGCAGCAGATCGCGGCGACGGACGGCCTGCCCGATGTCATGGCCATGGTCGAGGCGTCGGTCGACAACCTCACCTACGAGCCGATCGACGACAATCCGATCGATACATTGTTCGAGGTGAAAGGCAGCTTTCTCTGCCATGTCGGCCCCGATGCCGGCTGGCCGACGCTCAAGCCCTTTCTTGAAGGGACCAGGCATAGCCTGTCCGTGGCGATGTACGATTTCAACGCCGATTATATCGCCAAGACGTTCATCGACACCGTGCGCGGCAACGACATCACGGCCGTCTTGACGTGGGACGACGGCATGACCGCGCCGGAGACGGCGATCCGCACGAAGCTTCGCTCCAGCCTGCAGGGCCTGCTCGACGGATGGATCGTCCAATGCGGCGGCGGGCGACGGTTCGCGAGCGCGTATCACGAAAAGGTCGCGGTCCGCGATGCGGCCTCGTTCTGGCTGTCGAGCGGGAATTGGAGCCTGCGCAGCCAGCCGAACATTGATCCCATCGGCTTCCCCGCGCAAGCCCGCGGCATGTATTCCAAGGGCAACCGCGAATGGCACGTGATCGTGGACGACGCCGATCTCGCGCAATTGTTCGAACGCTACATCCGTCACGATCGCGACGGGTCGGAGCAGGAGAAGCGGGAGGGCGATGCCGGCGCGCAGCTCGACGTAGAGACGCCCGTCCGGCTCCCGGACGTGTTCGTGCCCATCGACCGGCTGGTCGACCTGCCCGATCTGGCGGCGGCGCCCGACCCGGTGGCGCCCCGGTCGCTGCCGTCCACCGCACGCGCAATCAAGGTCCAGCCGGTGCTCACGCCGGATAATTACCTGGGCAAGATCATGGATTTGCTGAAAGGAGCACGGAAGTCGATCTATCTCCAATACGCCTACATCACCTATAGCGCGGCCATCCAGGACAAGCGCTTCACCGAAATGCTCGAGCTGCTCGGCACGCTGTCCTATCGCCATGACCTGGATGTCCGGATCATCGTCGGCAGTACCGATGCCGCCAACAAGGTCCGCAAGCTGGTCGAATCGGGCTATCGCGACACCGTCTTCCGGATCCAGGGCAACATCCACAACAAGGGCATCATCGTCGACGGTGAGATCGTCCTGGTCAGCAGCGCCAACTGGTCCGGGGATGGCGTGCTGCGTAACCGCGATGCCGGTCTCATCCTCTACGATGCCGAGATTGCCGATTATTATCGGTCGGTATTTCTCGACGACTGGGACAATCGCGCCCGGGCCAACCTTGACGAGGACAAGCCCGTCCTGGTCGCGGGGGAAGGCGAGGCGCCGCCGGCCGGCATGGTCCGGATGAGCTGGCGCGATTATTACGGCTGATCGCCGGACCGGCGGTCCATCCCGCCGCGGGAGCGACCGGTCGCCCTCACCGATTGCCGACCGCCTTCCTATATGCACGATCGCGAATGGTCTCGCGGCGGATGAGGAAGGGCGGAGCGATGCAAAAGCGCATTCTGGGCGGCGGGCTCGAGGTTTCCGCGATCGGCTTCGGCTGCATGGGCCTGAACTCAAGCTATGGCCAGGCGCTGGACCGAAAGGACAGCATCGCCCTCCTGCGCGAGGCGGTGGACCGGGGCGAGACCTTTTTCGACACGGCCGAGGTCTATGGCCCCTATACCAACGAGGAAATCGTCGGCGAGGCGCTTAAGCCGGTGCGCGACCGCGTGGTGATCGCCACCAAGTTCGGGTTCGATATCGTCGACGGCACGCTGGCCGGCACGGACAGTCGCCCCGAGCATGTCCGGGCAGTGGCGGACGCCTCGCTGAAGCGGCTGGGCATCGAGCGGATCGACCTGTTCTACCAGCATCGCGTCGATCCGGCGGTGCCGATCGAGGACGTGGCGGGCGTCGTCGGCGATCTGGTCGCCGCGGGCAAGGTCAAGCATTTCGGGCTGTCGGAGGCCGCCGCCGACACGGTGCGCCGCGCGCATGCGGTGCACCCGGTGACCGCGCTCCAGAACGAATATTCGATGTGGACGCGCGACCCCGAAGCCAATGGCATCTTCGCGGCATGCGAAGAGCTCGGCATCGGGCTGGTCGCGTACAGCCCGCTCGGCCGCGGCTTCCTGACGGGGGCGATGGGCCGGGACACCAAGCTGGGTGACAAGGATTTCCGCAAGATGTTGCCGCGGTTCACGCCGGCGGCGATGGCGACGAACCAGGCGCTGGTCGACCTGCTTCGGCGGATCGCCGGGGACAGACGGATCACGCCGGCGCAGGTCGCGCTGGCCTGGATCCTGGCGCAGAAGCCGTGGATCGTACCGATTCCCGGCACCACCAAGCTCAGCCGTTTCGACGAGAATTTTGCCGCCGCCGATGTCGCGCTTGATTCAGCCGATCTGGCCGGGATCGAACGCGCGCTGGCGGAGATCGCGGTGGAGGGCGAACGCTATCCCGCGCCGCTGATGGCCGCCAACAACCGCTGATCGCCCGTCATTTGCGATAGGTGGTGAACGATCCCAGCGCGCAGCTGCCGGTCGGGAAATGGCCGGTCTGGTCCACCGTCCGGGCTATGTCGCCACGGCACAGCCGGCCGCTATTGGATATCGTGACCAGGACGTCGCCCCGCGCTACGCCCTCGCATCCGCCGGTGGTGGCATTGACGTATTTCAGCCGGTCGCTGACGCGATAGACCAGGCTGTCGCCATAGGCCTTCAGGCCCGAGGTCGCGCTCCGGTCCTGCAGGCAGTCGGACGTCGATACCGCTCTCAAGCCCGTCAGTTCGCCGGCCAGCGCCTGCTGGCTGGCGGCTGCCGCGGCTTGGGCGCGCGCCGTCTGGGCGGGGGTCTGGGCACAGCCGGCCAGGCCGGCGGTGGCGATCAGGGAAAGGGCCAGCATTCTCATCATATGCTCCATCATCCACCCCCCTCCTTATATAACGCATCAGCCTGGAAAAGCATCCTTCGCCGCGCGGCGTTCGGCGAATTGCGCGACGGAGACGGCGCGCATGAAGGGATTGGTCGCGCATTCCTCGCCGATCGTGGTCGGAATCGTCGGCAGACCGTTCATCCGCGCGAGTTCGACCTCGCTCAGCCGGTCGGCGATCGCCGCATTGCCGGGCTCGGTGCTCAGGGCATAGCGCGCGTTGGCCAATGTATATTCATGCGCGCAATAGACCATCGTCTCCGGCGGCAGCGCGGCGAGCCGCTGCAGATTGGCATGCATCTGTCCGGCGCTGCCCTCGAACAGCCGTCCGCAGCCCATGGCGAACAGCGTGTCGCCGGGGAACAACAGCGCCCCGTCGGCGAAATGATAGGTGACATGCCCGGCGGTATGCGCCGGCGTTTCGAGCACCGTCGCGGCATGATCGCCCAGCATCACCGTATCGCCTTCGGCGACCAGGCGGTCGGCGGTGGGAATGCGGTCGGCCTCGGCGGCGGGCGCGGTGATCGTCGCTGCCGTCGCCTCCTTGATCGCGGCGTTCCCGCCGGTGTGATCGGGGTGCCAGTGGGTGTTCCAGATCTGCCCGATCCGCCAGCCGCGCGCCGCCGCCTCGGCCAGCACCGGATCGGCCTCGCCCGGGTCGACGACGACCGTATCGCCGCTGGCCGGATCGTGGACCAGCCAGATGTAATTATCGGTCAAGGCGGGGATGCGGATTATCTCGAGCGGCATGGGCGGCCTCACCATTCGCCGCTATTGGGCATCGATGCCCAGGGTTCGGCCGGCGCCAGCCTGCCGTCCTGGAGCAGCTCGATCGAGATGTTGTCGGGGGTGCGCACGAACGCCATGTGGCCATCGCGCGGCGGGCGGTTGATCACGTGGCCGGCGTCCATTATCCGCCGGCACGTCGCATAGATGTCGTCGACGCGATAGGCGAGATGACCGAAATTGCGCCCGCCGGCATAGTCCTGCGCATCCCAATTGTGCGTCAGCTCGACCTCGGCGCGGCCTTCGTCGCCGGGCGCCGCCATGAAGATCAGCGTGAAGCGGCCCTGGTCGTTGTCGACGCGGCGCACTTCCTTCAGCCCGACCAGGCCGAGGAACGCGATCGTCGCCTCTGGATCGGTAACGCGGATCATCGTGTGGAGGTATCTCATGACGCTGGCTCCGGCATATCGGGGGCAAGATAGGAAGCGCCCGGCGGCGATGCCAGCGCCACCAAATCCTCGACCGCGCGGATCAGGAGCGCGATGTCGGCGTCGCGCGACAGGCGGTGGTCGCCGTCCTCGACCAGCAACGTCTGCACGTCGGCCGCGTCGAGCAGCCCGGCGACGTGCGCGCTGCGGACCCAGGGCACGTGGGGATCGGCCATGCCGTGGATCAGGCGGACCGGCTGGCCGATCGCGATCCGCCCGAACGTCATCCGCGATGCTTCGCCCGAACTCCAGAAGGCACGGGTATAGACGGTGGGGTCGGGGCCGTAAGGCGACGCCCGTTCCAATTGCCCTTCGGTAAGCAGGCGCATCTTCTCGTCGGTGGTGAAGCCCCAGTCGGTAAAGTCGGGCGCGATCGCGATGCCGACCAGGCCGGCGACGAGATCGGGATGGTCGCGCGCCAGCATCAGCATCAGCCAGCCGCCCATCGACGACCCGACCAGGATAGCGGGCCGCCCGAGCAGGCCCAGCATCGCCAGCGCATCGTCACGCCAGCCGGTCAGCGTCTGCTCCGCGAACACGCCCTCGCTCTGGCCGCAGCCGGCATAGTCGAACCGCAGGAAACCATGGCCGGCGCCTCGTGCCCAGGCCTCCAGCGCCAGCGCCTTGGTCCCCGTCATGTCGGAGGCATAGCCGGGCAGGAACAGGAGCGGCGTCCCCGCTCCCTCGGTCAGGTGATAAGCGAGTGCGGGGCGCGGGGAGTGGGTCATGGCCGGTATCTACGATGCTCCTGTCGCCTGCAACAGACGCTCCGGACGCCGGGAGAAATGCGCGGCCTGCCCCAGGACGATGGGTTCACGTCAGCTCCCCCTGGACGGGCCGGTGAAGATGTCTTCGACCGCGGGGGATCGCTGTTCCCGCCCGCCCGCCCCGGTCGCGGCGGCGCTCGCCAGGCGGTCGGCGCGTTCGTTGTCGGGGTGGCCGGCATGGCCCTTGACCCATTGCCACTCGATGCGGTGCGGCTCGGCCGCCGCGAGCAGCGCCTGCCACAGATCGGCGTTCTTGACCGGTTTCCGGTCGGCGGTGCGCCAGCCGTTGCGGCGCCAGCCATGGATCCACTTGGTGAGGCCATCCATCACGTAACGACTGTCGGTCGACAGCGTCACGCGGCACGGCCGCTTGAGCGCGTTCAGCCCCGCAATCGCGGCGGCCAGTTCCATGCGATTGTTGGTGGTAAGCTTCTCGCCCCCCGACATCTCCCGCTCCGTACCGCCCATTCGCAGCACCACGCCCCAGCCGCCCGGCCCCGGATTGCCCTTGCACGCGCCGTCGGTCGCTATCTCGACATGGTCAAGCTCGGTCATGCGAACAGATCGGCCCCCGTGCGCCGGTAGAATTCCAGCCGGCGGACATAGGCCATCGGGTCCTTGCGCGTCACCAGCGCATCGGCGGGGGTGTTGAGCCAATCCCAGGCACGCGTAAGCGCGAACCGGATCGAGGCGCCCATGCACAGCAACCGGAGCTGGCCGCGCTCGGCGTCGGACAGCCCGAAGCCGTTCCGATATCCGACCAGGAGCGCATCGCCGATGGCGCGGTCGAATGTCCGGCCGTCGGCATCGAACGACCACGCGCTGTGCATCACCGCCAGGTCGTACAGCCTGAGGTCGGTGCAAGCGAAATAGAAATCGATCAGCCCGCTCACCTCGTCGCCGCGCATCAGCACGTTGTCGGGAAACAGATCGGCATGGATCGCGCAGCGGTCTCCATCGTCGTTCCAGAACGGCAGCGTGCCGTCCAGGCCGCGTGCCAGCGTGCGGCGCAGGCCGGGGTCGATGGCATCGAGTCCCGCGCCGCATCGCTCGAACAGTGGCAGCCAGGCATCCATGCCGAGCGTGTTGGGCCGTTCCAGCGGGAAATCGGCCAAAGCGGCGTGCATCCTGCCCATCGCGCGGCCGGCGGCTTCGGCCTGGACCGGGGTCGGATGCGACAGCGACAGGCCGGGCAGGAACCGGATGAGGCAGGCCGGGCGCCCCTCCAGCTGCTGGATCTCGACGCCCCTGCGATCCTTGATTGCCGGCGGGACCGGCAGGCCCCTGGCGGCGAGATGATCGAGCAGGGCCATGAAGAACGGCAGGTCGGCGGCCGCGACGCGTTTTTCATACAGCGTCAGGATGAAGCGGCCGGTCGTCGTGTCGACCAGGTAATTCGAGTTCTCGACACCCTCGGCGATACCCTTGGCCGATACCAGGTCGCCGACGTCATAGCGCGCCAGGAAGGCCGTAAGCGCTTCGGCCGAGACATGCGTGTAGACGGCCAAGCGCTATCTCGGCCCCTAAGCGGCCGCGTCCAGCTCGCGGGGCAGCTTGAAGGCGATCGTCTCGCGCGTCGTTTCCTCCTCGCGTTCGATGACTTCATAGCGCTCCGCCAGCCGCTCGACCAGTTCGCGGACCAGCATTTCGGGCGCCGACGCGCCCGCGGTGATGCCCAACGTGCCGATGCCGACCAGCCAGTCCAGATCGAGGTCGGCGGCGCGCTGGATCAGCAGCGCGGGAACGCCCTGGCGCTCGGCGACCTCGACCAGGCGCAGCGAATTGGACGAATTGGGCGCGCCGATCACCAGCAGCGCGTCGCACGAACTGGCAATCGCCTTGACCGCCGCCTGGCGGTTCGACGTGGCGTAGCAGATGTCCTCGCCGCGCGGCGCCTGGATTGCCGGAAAGCGCCGCCGGAGGGCGGCGACCACCGCGGCGGTGTCGTCGACCGACAAGGTGGTCTGGGTCAGGAACGACAGAGTGTCGGGATCGGCCGGCACCAGCGTCTCGGCGTCGGCGATCGTCTCGACCAGGGTCATCGATCCCGGCGGCACCTGGCCGAACGTGCCGACCACTTCGGGATGGCCGGCATGGCCGATGAAGACGATGTGCCGCCCGGCCGCGACCAGCCGCTCGGCCTGGCGATGGACCTTGCTGACCAGAGGACAGGTGGCGTCGAGATAGGACAGGCCGCGCGCCGCGGCCGCCGCCGGCACCGACTTGGGAACGCCGTGGGCGGAAAACACCACCGGCAGGCCGTCGGGCACCTGGTCCAGCTCCTCGACGAACACCGCCCCCTTGGCCTTCAGCGTGTCGACCACGAATTTATTGTGGACGATCTCGTGCCGGACATAGACGGGCGCACCGTGCTTCTCGATCGCCAGCTCGACGATGCGGATCGCGCGGTCGACCCCCGCGCAGAAGCCGCGCGGCGCCGCGATCAGCAGTTCCAGCACCGGTTTCAGCTCGTCGGCCATCGGCGGAAGCTCTACGCGATTGCTTGCGCGAGGCAAAGCCGGTTCCTATGGTATCGGCCGCGCAACCAGGGGCCCTGGCCGGAAGGCTGCGGCCCCTGCCCGTTTCGAAGAGGTATGCCGGCCGTGTCAGTACGTTTAGCCGTGTCAGTACGTTTACTTGCCGCCCCGATCGCCGTCGCGCTGGTGCTGGGCGGGTGCGCCGGAAAGGGCGACCTGGACGTGTCGGAGGCCGGCGCCGGGGTCACCGCGGTGCGCACCGCCTGTCCGTCGGTGGCGATCCCCGCCGCGACCGGCGACGTCACGTTGTTCGACCCCGTGGCCAGTCGCGAGGCGACGGCGATCGACGTCGTCGCGGCGATGACCGAATTGCGTTCGACCTGTGGCGATGTCGGTGCCGACGTCGTCACCAACGTCACCTTCACCGTGCTCGCGCGCCGCAGCCGGGCGGAGGGTGCGCGCGACGTGACCCTGCCCTATTTCATCACCATGGTGCAGGGCGGGACCGCGGTCGTCGCCAAGCGCGTCGGCCGCGTCGTCGTCCATTTCGACGCGGGCCAGACGCGCGCCTCGGCCGGCGGCTCGGCCAGCACCTCGGTCACGCGCGACGCCGCGACGCTGTCCGACGACGTCAAGCGCCGCATTACCCAGCGGCGCAAGGCGGGCCGCGAGGAGGCCGCGATCGATCCGCTGAGCGCGCCCGACGTGCGCGCCGCGGTGCTGCGCGCGACGTTCGAGGCGCTGGTCGGCTTCCAGCTGAGCGACGAGCAGCTCAAGTACAACGCCACGCGATGACCCTGATACGATGATCCCCGTGCCGGCACTTGCCCTGCTGACGGGCAAGGTCCGGCCGTTCGCGCGCGGCGAGACGAGCGCGATCGACAAGCGGCCGGTCGCCGGCCGGGTGCATATCGGCCGGCTGGGGATCACGGCCGACCAGCAGGCCGATCACCGTCATCACGGCGGCCCCGACAAGGCGCTGCACCATTATCCGCACGACCATTATGCCCGCTGGCGGCGCGACCGTCCCGACCAGCCGCTGCTCGCCGGGCCGGGCGCGTTCGGCGAGAATCTGTCGACCGATGGTCTGGTCGAGACCGCGGTGTGCATCGGCGACCGCTTCCGGCTGGGCAGTGCATTGATCGAGGTCAGCCAGGGCCGCCAGCCGTGCTGGAAGCAGGGCGAGCGGCTGGGCTGGCCGGCGCTGCCGGCGCTGATCGTGCGCGAGCGGCTGAGCGGCTGGTATTATCGCGTCGTCGAACCCGGCGAGGCCGCGGCCGGCGACGCGCTGACGCTGGTCGAGCGCGTCCATCCCGACTGGAGCGTGGCGCGCGTGTTCGGGCTGCTGGTGGCGGGCGACCATCGCCGCGATCCGACAGCGCTCGGCGTGCTGGCCGGTATGGCGGCGCTGTTTCCCGGCTGGCGCAAGCGGGCAGGTGACCTGATGGCGAAAGGGTGAACCGGGCGTCGTTCGCCGATTGACTCGCCTGCCGCGCCGCGCCACACCGGCGCCAGTCGCTGACGACGCGGGAGAGTGCGGGTTCGACCCGCCGCCGAAGGAGCAACCGCCCCGGAATCTCTCAGGCAAACGGACCGCGTTTGTCGACAGCGACGCTCTGGAAAGAGTCCCCGTGCGGGCTCCCGTCAAAGTATCGCTTTGATGGGACCCAAAGCGGGGGCCGCCGAAGGGGTAACCCGGCGCGTTCGCGCACCGGCGAAAGCTCTCAGGTTTCCGTGACAGAGGGGGCGGCGGACATCGGCCCGGTTCGGGGCGTTGTCGCGCCGTCATCTGTGTGCGGAAAGAAGGTGCCCGGGGTGAGCGACGACAGCGACGCCGAGATCGAGCTGCAGGAGCTCCCGCTGGACGGCTGGCACCGCGCCCGTGGCGGGCGGATGGTGCCGTTCGCCGGCTATCACATGCCGGTCCAATATGAAGGCATCATGGCCGAGCATCTGTGGGTGCGCGGATCGGCCGGGTTGTTCGACGTCAGCCATATGGGCCAGTTGCAGCTGTACGGCGAGGGGCTGGACGAGGCGCTTGAGGCGCTGATCCCGGCGGATGTCAGAGGGGTGAAGCTGGGCCAGCAGAAATATTCGATGCTGCTGGCGGAAAATGGCGGAATCCTGGACGACCTGATGTTCGCGCGCTGGCCGGACAGCATCTACATGGTCGTCAACGGCGCGGTGAAATATGACGATATCGCGCATCTGCGCGAGCATTTGCCCGACGAGATCACGATCAACCATCTCGACGATCGCGCGTTGCTGGCGTTGCAGGGGCCGAAGGCGTTCGAGGTGCTTCGGCGCCACGTCACCGGCGAATGGCCGCTCGACGTCCTGGTGTTCATGATCGGCGGCCGGTTCGAGATTGCCGGGGTCGATGCGTGGATCAGCCGCTCGGGCTATACGGGCGAGGATGGCTTTGAGATATCGATTCCGGCGGACGCCGCGGAACGGATCGCCGATCTGCTGACCGCTGAGCCGGAGGTCAAGCCGATCGGTCTCGGCGCGCGCGATTCGCTCAGGCTGGAGGCGGATCTGCCGCTTTACGGCCACGATCTCGACCCCGAGACGACCCCGATCATGGCCGCGCTCAACTTCGTCGTCGCCAGCAAGCGTCGCCGCGATGAGGCGAACTTCCCCGGCGCCGAGCGCATCCTGATGGAGCGCGAGGCGGGCGCGGCGTCGCGACGCGTCGGGCTGGTCGTTGCGGGGCGCCAGCCGGTCCGGGAAGGGGCGACGGTACTCGACGCCTCGGGCGCGACGGTCGGCAGGGTCACGTCGGGCGGGTTCGCGCCGACGCTCGGCGCGCCGATCGCGATGGCCTATGTCCCCGCCGCGATGGCCGTGCCCGGCACCCCCATCCGGCTGTCGCAACGCGGCAAGGTCCATGACGCGACCGTCGCCGCCATGCCCTTCGTCCCCCACCGCTATGTCCGAGGAGCCAAGTGAGATGAGCCGCTATTTCACCGAGGATCATGAATGGGTCGAGGTCGACGGCGACGTCGGCACCGTCGGCATCACCGATTACGCGCAAGGCCAGCTGGGCGACATCGTGTTCGTCGACGTGCCGGAGGAAGGGAAGACGCTGGCCAGGGGCGACCAGGCGGCGGTGGTCGAAAGCGTCAAGGCCGCGTCCGACGTCTATTCGCCGGTGTCGGGGACGGTGATCGACGGCAATGCCGAGCTCGCCGACAATCCGGCCTTGGTCAACGAGGACGCCGATGGCGAGGGCTGGTTCTTCAAGCTGACGCTAAGCGACCCGGGTGAGGTCGACAGCCTGATGGACGAAGCCAGATACGCGGCGTTCGTCGCGAAGCTGTGATCCTGGGCGTCGCCCCGGCGGAGGCCGGGGCCGCTTCGCGACGAAGTGCCGCCCGACCAACCTAACGGCCCCGGCCTCCGCCGGAGCGACGGGAATTTGATGTGCGCTACCTGCCCCTGACCCAGCCGGACCGCGACGCGATGCTATCCGTCATCGGCGTGGAATCGATCGACGACCTGTTCGTCGACGTGCCCGCCGAGGCGCAGCTCGACGGGCCGATCCGCGACCTGCCGCTGCACGCGTCGGAGCTGGCGGTCGAGCGTCACATGACCGCGCTCGCGCACCGGAACCTGGCCGCGGGCGATGCGCCGTTCTTCCTCGGCTGCGGCGCCTATCGCCACCATGTCCCCGCCAGCGTCGACCATTTGATCCAGCGCGGTGAGTTCCTGACCGCCTATACCCCCTATCAGCCCGAGATCGCGCAGGGCACGTTGCAGATGCTGTTCGAGTTCCAGACCCAGGTCGCCCGCCTGCTCGGCACCGACGTCGCCAATGCCAGCATGTATGACGGCTCGACCGCCTGCTGGGAGGCGATCGGCATGGCGCGGCGGATCACCCGGCGCGGTAAGGCGATCCTGTCGGCGGGGCTGCACCCGCATTATGTGTCGGTCGCGAAGACGATGGCGAAATATGCCGGCGACCAGCTCGTCACCGCCTTGCCGGAACTCACCGTCAGGACCGATGTCGACCGGCTGATCGCGGAGATCGACGATGACACCTCGTGCGTCGTCGTCCAATATCCCGACATGCTCGGCCGCATCGCCGACCTCAAGCCGCTGGCCGATGCCTGCCACGCGAAAAAGGCGCTGCTGGTCGCGGTGGTCACCGAGCCGGTGGCGCTTGGCCTGCTGAAATCCCCGGGCGAGATGGACGCCGACATCGTCGTCGGCGAGGGCCAGTCGCTGGGGGTCGGGCTGCAATTCGGCGGGCCCTATGTCGGCCTGTTCGGCTGCAAGGACAAATATGTTCGCCAGATGCCCGGACGGCTATGCGGCGAAACGCTGGATGCCGAAGGCAAGCGCGGTTTCGTGCTGACGCTGTCGACCCGCGAGCAGCATATCCGCCGCGAAAAGGCGACGAGCAACATCTGCACCAATTCGGGGCTGTGCGCGCTGGCCTTCTCGATCCACATGACCTTGCTGGGCGAGGCGGGGTTGCGTGCGCTGGCGGCGACCAATCATGCCGGCGCAGTGGCGGCGGCGGAACGGCTGGCGCAGGTGCCGGGGGTCGAACTGGTCAATGACTCGTTCTTCAACGAATTCACGTTGAAGCTGTCGAAGGAAGCGCACCCCGTCGTTCGAAGGCTCGCAGATAACGGCATTCTTGCGGGCGTGTCGCTCGGGCGGCTTTATCCTGGGGCGGACGGCCTCGTGAACGGCTTGGTCGTCGCGGTCACCGAAACCACCACGGCGGAGGATATCGAGACGCTTGCCTCCGCGCTGCAGGAGGCGCTGGCATGAGCATCAACCAGAGCGGCTGGCGGCCGACCGCCCCGGAAGCCGGCGAGAACAACGGTCGGACCTTCACCGGCAATCGCGCGCTGATGCTCGAAGAGCCGCTGATCTTCGAGATCGGCGATGCCAGCACGACAGGCGTCGATTTCGAAATCCTCTCGGGGGAGGAATTTCCAGGGGGACTCGCCCGCACCGCGCCGATCGGTTTGCCCGGCCTCAGCGAACCCGAAACCGTCCGCCATTACACCCGCCTGTCGCGGCAGAACTATGCGATCGACCTTGGCCTGTTCCCGCTCGGCTCGTGCACGATGAAGCACAATCCGCGGCTCAACGAAAAGATGGCGCGGCTCCCCGGCTTTGCCGACGTCCACCCGCTCCAGCCGGTCGACACGGTGCAGGGTGCGCTCGGCGTCATCAACGAGCTCGCCTTCTGGCTGATCCACCTGACCGGCATGCACGGCGTCGCGATGACGCCGAAGGCCGGCGCGCACGGCGAGCTCTGCGGGATCCTCGCGATCCGCGCCGCGTTGGAAGCCAAGGGCGAGGGCCACCGCAAGGTCATCCTCGTCCCCGAAAGCGCACACGGCACCAACCCCGCCACCGCCGCCTTCGCCGGCTATCAGGTCGAGGATATTCCCGCGACCGCCGAGGGCCGCGTCGACCTCGCCGCGCTCGGGGCCCGGCTCGGCCCGGACGTCGCGGGCGTGATGATCACCAACCCCAACACCTGCGGGCTGTTCGAACGCGACATGAAGGCGATCTCCGATGCGGTCCACGCCGCCGGTGCTTACGTCTATTGCGACGGCGCGAACTTCAACGCGATCGTCGGGCGGGTGCGGCCGGGCGACCTTGGCATCGATGCGATGCACATCAACCTGCACAAGACCTTTTCCACCCCGCACGGTGGGGGCGGGCCGGGCTCCGGTCCGGTGGTGCTGTCGGCGGCGCTGGCGCCGTTCGCCCCGCTGCCGTTCGTCATCCGGCAGGCCGACGGCCACCTTGCGCTGATCGAGGAGGAGAATGCCGGCGACGACCACCCGAGCAGCTTCGGCCGGATGACCGCGTTCCACGGCCAGATGGGGATGTTCACCCGCGCGCTCACCTACATCCTCAGCCACGGCGCCGACGGCCTTCGGCAGGTCGCCGAGGATGCGGTGCTCAACGCCAATTACATCCTGCGCAGCCTCGAGGACACGCTCGACGCGCCGTTCGCGGGCTCGGGCCCGTGCATGCACGAGGCGATCTTCAGCGACGCGGGGCTGCCCGAAGGTTTCTCGACGATCGACATCGCCAAGGGGCTGATCGACGAAGGCTTTCACCCGATGACGATGTACTTCCCGCTGGTCGTCCATGGCGCGATGCTGGTCGAGCCGACCGAGACCGAGAGCAAGGCCGCGCTCGACCAGTTCATCGCCGCGCTGCGTTCGGTGGCGGAGCGGGCGAAGGCCGGCGACCCGGCGCTCAAGTCCGCCCCGCACTTCGCGCCGCGCCGGCGGCTCGACGAAACGCTGGCCGCGCGCAAGCCGGTGCTGGCGTGGAAGGATCCGATGCTGGCCCAAGCCGCCGAATAGGAGGATCGATGAACGTCCAGACCGCATCGCCGGGCGGATTGCTCAGCTACCTGGTCCCGATCGCGATCTTTGCGGTGATCTTCTTCTTCCGCGCGCGCCGGATGTCGCAGACGCGACCGCTGAAGCTCGAATATCTGTGGATGTTCCCGACGCTGTACCTTGTCGTCACGATCCTGATGCTGGTGCAATTTCCGCCGACGCCGGTGGGGTGGGGCATCTGCGCGGCGGCATTGGCGGTAGGGGCGGCGCTCGGCTGGCAGCGGGGCAAGACGATGCGGATCACGGTCGACCCCGTGACCCACGCGCTCAACCAGAAGGCATCGGTCGCGGGCATCGCGTTCATCTTCGTGCTGATCGCGGTGCGCGCGGCGGTCCGCGCCGAAGGGGTGGCGATGCACCTCAACGTCGCGCTGCTGACCGACGCGCTGGTGGTGCTGGCACTCGGCCTGTTCGCGACGCAGCGGATCGAGATGTACCTGCGCGCCAGACGGCTGCTCGACGAGGCACGCGCCGGGCAAGGCTGATCGCGGCCTGCCCGTTGGGGGCCGATCGGTCGGCGGCAGCAGGGGCGCCCGGCATTGACCCGCTTTGGGTTGGCGCTATCGACTCGTCCGATGATCAAGCATGCCCTTGCCGTCACGCGCGCCGCCGATTTCGCCGCCTGGTATCAGGCGGTCGTCGCCGAAGCCGACATGGCCGAGGATTCGGGGGTGCGCGGGTGCATGGTGATGCGGCCCTGGGGCTATGGCATCTGGGAACGCATCCAGCGCCTGCTCGACGCGCGCATCCGCGACCTCGGCTATGACAATTGCTATTTCCCGCTGTTCATCCCGCTCTCGTATTTCGAAAAGGAGGCCCAGCATGTCGAGGGCTTCGCCAAGGAAATGGCGGTCGTCACGCACCATCGGCTGATCCCCGACGGCAAGGGCGGGCTGATCCCCGATCCGTCGGCGAAGCTGGAGGAGCCGCTGATCGTGCGGCCGACCAGCGAGACGGTGATCGGCGCCGGTTTCTCGCGCTGGATCCAGTCGTGGCGCGACCTGCCGGTGCAGATCAACCAATGGGCCAATATCGTGCGGTGGGAAATGCGCACGCGGATGTTCCTGCGCACCGCCGAATTCCTGTGGCAGGAGGGGCATGCCGCCTATGCCGGCGCCGACCAGGCGCGCGACGAGACGATGAAGGCGCTCGACCTCTATCGCGACTTTGCCGAGACGTGCTGCGCGATGCCGGTGATCGCTGGCGAGAAGCCCGAGCATGAACGCTTTCCCGGCGCGGTCGCGACCTGGTCGATCGAGGCGATGATGCAGGACGGCAAGGCGCTCCAGGCCGGCACCAGCCATTTTCTCGGTACGCATTTCGCCGACGCGCAGAACATCCGCTTCCAGAATGCCGAGGGCCAGTTCGCGCTCGCCAACACGATCAGCTGGGGCATGTCGACGCGGATGATCGGCGGGCTGATCATGACCCATGGCGACGATGACGGCCTGCGCGTGCCGCCGCGCGTGGCGCCGTGGCAGGTGGTGATCGTGCCGATGCTGCGCGACGTGCCCGAGGACGCGGCGCTGATCGACTATTGCCGTGACCTCCAGCGTCATTTGGCGGCGGCCGGCGCGTTCGGCGAGCCGCTGCGCGTGCAGCTCGACCTCAAGGCGGCCAGGCCCGCGACCAAGCGCTGGGGCTGGGTGAAGAAGGGCGCGCCGATCGTGATCGAGGTCGGCGCGCGGGACATGGCGAGCGGCAACGTCTCGGTCATCCGCCGCGACCGATTATACCGCGAGGATGGCAAGCTCAACAGCACGGCCATACCGCTCGGTGAGTTCGTGGCCGGCGCGGCGGCGATGCTGGAGGCGATCCAGGCCGAGCTGTTCGCCGAGGCCAAGGCGCGGCTCGACCGCGGCATCATCCGCGACATCGCCAGCTTCGCGGCGCTGGCCGCCCATTTCGGCGGCGAGGGCGATGCCGGCTGGGCCGAAGTCGCCTGGGCGCGCCCGACCGGCGCCGAACTCGATGCGCTCGTCGAGCGGCTGAAGCCGCTCAAGGTCAGCGTGCGCAACGCGCCGCTGGACCAGGCGCCGGCCGAGGGCGCGTGCCTGTTCACCGGCCGCCCGGCGGTGGAACGCATCCTGATCGGTCGCGCCTACTGATGGTCATGCCGATCGGCCATGGCTCGCTGGGGCGGGTGCGCGAGAATTTCGCGCGGCAGTTCACGCCCGACGGCAGCGGCTATGTCTATCGCCGGGGCACGCGCGGGCCGGCGATCCGGCTGGCGGCGGCCGAGCGCGACGATCTGGTCGCCGAGTTCAACCGCGGGCTGACCATCCTGGTGGTGGTAACGGTCGTCGGGGTCATCGGCGGGGGGAGCCTGCTGGCGGCGCAACCCGATCTGTTGCCGGCCGCCCTCCGGCCCTGGCAAGAGGCGGTCCTCGCGGGCATGACGGTGATCGTGGTGCTGGTCGGCTGGTGGCACCTCAACACCGCGCCCGACCGCGCAATCGGCACGCGTCCGCCCGTCGCGCCGGCGCTTGGCAAGAGAGAGCGGCTGCGGGCGAACATGCGCGGGCTGGACTGGTCGCCGCTGGCGCTTGGTGCGCTCCTCGCAACGGGGCTGATCGTGCGCGTCGCAGGCTTCGAGCGCGAGCCGCTGTCGGCCGCCAATATCGGCTGCATGGCGCTGGGCATCGTGCTGCTGATGGCATTTGCCGGCTTCGCCTGGCTCAAATACCGGATGCGCTGAACCCGGTTCGGCCGCGATCGCGCATGACATGCCGGGTGCGCTCGCGTAGCATCGGGCCATGCGAAAGCCCGCGCCCGGCCTGCCCACGCGCCAGCAGATCCTCGATTTCATCGCCTCGTCCGACATTCCCGCCGGCAAGCGCGAGATCGCTCGCGCCTTCGCCTTGTCGGCGCAGGACAAGATCGCGCTGAAGGCGCTGCTCAAGGACATGGCGGACGAGGGGCTGATCGATTCGGCGCCGGGCCGCGCGTTCCACCAGATGGGCGGCCTGCCCAAGGTGACGGTGCTGCGCGTCGCCGACGTCGATGACGGCGGCAACGTCTGGGCGGTGCCCGAGCGCTGGGAGGCGGAGGGCTTGCCGATGCCCCGATTGCGGGTGCGCGAGCGCGGCGGCAGGCGATCGGCGCTGGCGGTCGGCGACCGCGTGCTGGCACGAACGGAAGAGGCCGGTAACGGCTGGATCGCGCACCCGATGAAGACGCTGCCGCGCGGCGAACAGATGATGCTGGGCGTGCTCCGGCGCGAAGGCGACCGGCTGTGGCTGGAAGGCGTCGAGAAGAAAGAGCGCCGCCAGTTCGCCGTGTGGGATCCCGGCGACGCCGAGCCGGGCGACCTGGTACTGGCGGAGAAGGCGGGGCGCCCGCCCCGGATCACCGCCCGGGTGGTCGAGCGGCTCGGCGATCCGTTCGCGCCGCGCAGCTTCTCGCTGATCGCGATCCACAAGTTCGGCATTCCCGACGTCTTTTCCGGGGAAACGCTGGCGGAGGCCGAGCAGGTGGCGCGGCTGTCTCTGAACCAGGATCGCGAAAATCTGACGCACCTGCCGATCGTCGCGATCGACCCGGCCGATGCGCGCGACCATGACGATGCGATATGGGCGGCGCCAGACGATGATCCGGCCAATCCCGGCGGCTGGCGCGCGATCGTCGCGATCGCCGATGTGAGTTTCTATGTCCGCCCCGGCTCGGCGCTCGACAAGGAAGCGCGGCGGCGGGGCAACTCGGTCTATTTCCCCGACCGCGTCGTGCCGATGCTGCCCGAAATCCTGTCTGCCGAAATCTGTTCGCTGAAGGAGGGGGCGGATCGTGCCGCGCTCGCCTGCCACCTGCGGATCGCGCGCGACGGGAAGCTGCTCGACTGGCGCTTCACGCGCGCGGTCGTGCGCATCGCCGCCAACGTCGCCTATGAGGAGGCGCAGGCCGTGGCAGATCAATTCCTTCCGGGTACGGAATCCGGGGAGGAACTGGCGGGCATTCTCCGTCCTCTCTGGGACTGCTGGCGCGCGCTGGCCAAGGCGCGCGATACCCGATCGCCGCTCGATCTCGACCTGCCCGAGCGGCGCGTGATGCTGGATGAAAAGGGGCGGCTTCTGTCGATCGCGCCGCGCGAGCGCCTCGACGCGCACAGGCTGGTCGAGGAGTATATGATCGCCGCCAACGTCGTCGCCGCCAAGGCGCTGGAGGCCAGGAAGGCGCCCGTCATGTACCGCGTCCACGAGCCGCCCAGCCGCGAGAAGCTGGTCGCGCTGAAGGAGTATCTCGAGACGTTCGGCGTGCCGTTCGCGCTGGGCCAGGTGGTGCGCCCGGCGACGTTCAACCACATCCTCGATCGGATCGGGGATGCCGACTTCCGCCCGCAGGTGATGGAACAGGTGCTGCGCACGCAGACCCAGGCTTATTATGCGCCCGACAATCACGGTCATTTCGGGCTGGCGCTGGGCAGCTATGCGCATTTCACCTCGCCGATCCGCCGTTATGCCGATCTGGTCGTCCACCGCTCGCTGATCGCGGCGTACCGGTTAGGCGAGGGCGCGCTGACACCAAGCGAGGCCGGCGCGATGGCGGCGATCGGCACGTCGATCAGCCAGCTCGAACGCCGCGCGATGGAGGCCGAGCGCGACACGATCGACCGTTATGTCGCCGCTTTCCTGGCCGAACGCGTCGGGCAGGTGGTGGAGGCGCGGATCACCGGGGTTGCCAATTTCGGCTTCTTCGCGACGGTCGAGGGTGTCGGCGGCGACGGGCTGGTGCCGGTGCGCGACCTGGGCAGCGAATATTTCCGGTTCGACGAGGGCGCGCGCACGTTGGTGGGTGAGCAATCGGGCGACACGTTCGCGCTCGGCCAGCGGCTCGACCTGCGCCTGGCGGAGGCCAATCCGGTGTCGGGCGCGTTACGCTTCGAACTGCCGGAGGGCAAGGGCGCGTCCGTAGCCGGCGCCGATCATCGCCCCCCGCGCGTGCTCAAGCGGCGGGGCCGGCCCGCCAATATCCGGCATCAATCACGGCGACGTTGAACAAGGGAGGACGAGTCATGGGCGGAGCGGCAGTGGCGGGCGCGGCGGTGGCCAGGGCGCGGCGCCGGATCGGATCGCATTTCATGGGGCAGAACGCGGTGTCGCCGGCCAAGGCGGTCGCCTATGTGCCCGGCCGCCGGATCGAACGGCGCATGTTCGAGAGCATGCGGGACAAAGGCGTGGTAAACGAAAGCGCCCCCGGCAAATATTGGCTCGACATTCCCGCGTTCGACGCCTGGAACAGCGCACGCCGCCGGCGCGCGGGCGTGATGATCGGCGCGGCGGTGGCGATCAGCGTCGCCATTGGCCTGCTGGCGGGGTGACCCGGCCCCGGCGGCTGACCGGTGGCACCCCGCCGCCCGTGCCCTCGGTGATCCACGCCGGCGCGTTGCGGGTGCGCGGCCGGGTCGCCGAGCGGTTCCTGGCCGGGCACGCGCTGGCACCGGAGGACGCGATCGACTTCACCCCCGATCCTGCCGATCGCGCGGCGTTCGACCGGCTGCGTGCGCTCGGCGTCGTGCGTCAGGCGGGCGGTCGCTGGTGGTTCGATCTTGTCGCCTACCATCTACGCCAGCGCGCGCGCAGCCGCGCGGCGGTGCTGTGGAGCATCGGCCTCGCGCTGTCGCTGGCGGGGTTGGCGATGCTGCTTTACTGACGCCCGCCGGGCGCGACGCTTTACGCCGCCTCGCTGAACTGCAACGCGGCGAGGCGCGCGTAGAGGCCGCCCTGCGCGCTCAGCGAGGCGTGGGTTCCGCGTTCGACGATGCGGCCATGGTCCATCACGATGATCCGTTGCGCCGCGCGGACGGTGGCCAGCCGGTGCGCGATGACGATCGTCGTGCGCCCCGCCATCAACCGGTCGAGCGCTTGCTGCACCAGTTGCTCGCTTTCGGCATCGAGCGCGCTGGTCGCCTCGTCGAGGAGCAGGATCGGCGCATTGCGCAGCAGCGCGCGGGCGATCGCGACGCGCTGGCGCTGGCCGCCCGACAGTCGCGCGCCGCCCTCGCCCAGGAACGTGTCGAGCCCCTGCGGCAGCTTGCGCAGGAACTCGGCGGCATTGGCCGCTTCGGCCGCCGCCCACAGGCGCTCGTCGCCGGCATCCCATTCGCCATAGCGCAGATTGTCACGCGCGCTGGCGGCGAACAGGATTGTTTCCTGCGGCACCATCGCGACGCGGCCGCGGATGTCGGCGGGGTCGGCTGCGGTGAGCGGCACGCCGTCGATCCGCACCTCGCCCGCTTCGGGATCGTAGAAACGCTGGATCAGCTGGAACAGCGTGGTCTTGCCCGCCCCTGACGGGCCGACTACCGCCACCGTCTCGCCTGGTGCCACGTCGAGCGAGAAGTCGGTCAGCGCGGCGATCTCGATTCGCGTCGGATAGCGGAAGGCGACACGATCGAAGCTGACTGCGCCGCGCGCCGGCGCGGGCATGGCGACGGGATGGGCCGGGGCGGCAATGGCCGGCTCCTCGGCGAGCAGTTCGGCAAGCCTGCCCGCCGCCCCCGCCGCCCGCAACAGATCGCCATAAACCTCGGTCAGCGCGCCGAACGAGCCGGTGACGATGCCTGCGGTCAGCACGAATGCGGTAATCGCACCCCCGGTCAACCGCCCGCTGGCGACGTCGTTCACCGTATCCCACATGATCAGCGTGACTGCGCCGAACAACAGACCGATGACCAGAGCGGTCATCACCGCGCGCAGCCCGAACCGGCGCCGGGCGGACTGGAAGCCGGTCTCTACCGCGGCGGCGAAGCGGTCATTCTCGCGGCGTTCCTGGCCGAACGCCTGGACGATCTTCATCGCGCCCAGCGTCTCGACCGCGATCGATCCGATGTCCGCGACGCGATCCTGGCTGGTCCGCGAATAGGTGCGCACGCGCCGCCCGAGCAGCACGATCGGCATGACCACCACGGGGATGCCGATGATCAGCATGCCGGCAAGCTTGGGTGCGAGCGTGAACAGATAGATCAGCCCGCCAATCCCGATCACCAGGTTGCGCAGCGCCACCGACACCGTGGTGCCGACGGCGATCTCGACCTGCGCGGTGTCCGCGGTCAGCCGCGAGGCGATCTCCGACGGGCGGTTCTCCTCGAACCAGCCCGGCGCCAGCCGCAGCAGGTTGCGGTGCACCGCGACGCGGATGTCGGCCACCGTCCGCTCGCCCAGCCACGATACCGAATAGAATCGGACCGCGGTCGCGATCGCCAGGACCATCACGACGACGAACAGGCCGTGGAAATAGGGAACGATCCTGGCAGGATCGGCGCCCGCGACGAAGCCGTTGTCGACCACCAGCTTGAACGTGCGCGGAATCCACAAGGTCGCCCCCGCCGATACGATCAGCGCAACCAGGGCCATTGCCAGGTGGCCGGGATAGCGCGAGGCGAAATGCACGATCATCAGGAGGTTGCTCAGCCGCCGGGGAGCCGGGGCTTCGATGGGGACGTCCGCCATGCGTTGCCCCTAGCAGCCCGCATGCCGGCGCTCAACGCCGGCCGGTATTGGCCGACACGTTGCCAGCAGGGCGCGGGAGGTCTAGGAACGTTGATCCCGCGGTAACCGCTATCTTCTACAGGAGCCTATGCTCTACAACGCCTATGAAATGCAGCGGTCGATGATGGCAGGCGCCAGTGCGCTGGCCAATTTCAGCGCCGGTCTGCTCAGCAATCCCGCCAATCCTTTTGCCTATTTCGGCGGCGGTCCGATCGTCGCCTCGGCGCTGGAGGTCTTCGCCCACGCCTCGGCCCCGCGCGGCAAACCCGAATTCGGCTTCACCGAGATCGCGATCGATGGCCGCCGGGTGGAGATCGTCGAGGAGACCGTCCTGAGCAAGCCGTTCGGCCAGCTCAAGCGTTTTGCGCGCGCCGGGGTGACGGGCGGGCCGCGTCTGCTGATCGTCGCGCCGATGTCCGGACATTACGCCACGCTGCTGCGCGGGACTGTGGAGCGGATGCTGCCGTTCGCCGACGTGTACATCACCGACTGGCGCGATGCGCGGCAGGTGCCGTTGTCGCAAGGGTATTTCGATCTCGACGATTATGTCGACTATGTCGTCGAGTTCCTCGAGGCGATCGGGCCGGGCGCCCACATGCTGGCGGTGTGCCAGCCCGCGGTGCCGTGCTATGCCGCTGCCTGCCTGATGTCGGCCGACAAGAATTCCTGCCGCCCGCGCACGCTGACCATGATGGGCGGCCCGATCGACACCCGCATGGCGCCGACCGCGGTCAACACGCTGGCGACCGAACGGCCGCATTCCTGGTTCGAGAACAACGTCATTGCGACCGTGCCGATGACTTATCCCGGCGCCGGACGCCGCGTCTTTCCGGGCTTCCTGCAACTCGCGGGTTTCATGTCGATGAACCTCGGCAACCACCTCCAGTCGCATTGGGAGATGTTCAAGCATCTGGTCCAGGGCGATGACGAAGGGGCGGACGCGACCAAGGATTTCTACGAGGAATACCGCTCGGTCTGCGACATGACCGCCGAATTCTACCTGCAGACGATCGATATGGTGTTCCAGCAGCACCTGCTGCCCAGGGGCGAGATGATGCATCGCGGGCGGCGGGTCGATCCGGGGGCGATCAGCGATGTCGCGCTGCTCGCGATCGAGGGCGAGCGTGATGATATTTCCGGCCTTGGGCAGACCAAGGCGGCGCTCGACATCGCCGTCAACCTGCCGCAATCACGCAAGAAATATTACATGGCGGCAGGTGCCGGCCATTATGGCATCTTCAACGGCAGCAAATGGCGCAATCAGATCGCGCCGGTCGTGGAACGCTGGATCACCGCGCACGCTTGAGCCATGCGCGGTGATCGGATCGCTGCTCAGGCCGCTGTCGTACTGACCCTGGCGTGGCTGCCCGCCTCGCTCGGCTTGATCGTGCCGCCGAGCAGCATCTTCACCCGGCCGCTGATCGATACGTCGCTTTCCCACAATTCGGCATCGTCAATGTCGAAGCGCAGCAGCGCCAGATTGGGATCGCTCTTGCCGCCGGGAAACCATGCCTCGGCCTGCTTGTTCCACAATTTGTCGATCATCGCGAAATCGTTGTCGACGGCGACTGTCCCGGCCAGGCAGGCGAAGAAATCGTGGCCCTTCGACACGAACTGCGCCATCGCCTTGCCGCCGCCGGCCAGCCGGTTGTCCTTGCCGATGAAGAAGAACAGCGTGTCGACCTGATCCCTGTCGAGCTGCGCGGTCAGCGGCTCGCTATGCCCGCCTTCCTCCAGCCCGACCATCACGAACGGGCTTTGCGCCATCCTGTCCCACATCGTCTGCTTGATCTCGTGCGTGTCGGCCATCGTCATTTCTCCTCGATTCGGAAAGATAACGACCGGGACGAACGGAGTTTCCCGACCAAGGTTCGATTCGACTGCGGCCACAGTTCAGGCAATGATGATGAGGAGGCGGCGGCAAAGGAGATTGAGGTAGCACCCGGCGGCCCCGCAAGGCTCGCCCCACCGACGAGGGATCAATGACCGACGCGCCGACTTCCGACCCCCGCGCCAGCATGGCCGCTTTGTACCGTGCACCCGAACCCGAGGTGCTGAAGCCGTTGCTGGCGCGCGCCGCGCTGACACCGGCGGCGCGGGTGCGCGTGCTCGGCCATTCCTCGGGCCTGCTCGCTGACCTGCGCGCGGCGCAGGATCGCGGCTGGGTCAACCAGTTCCTTCAGGAATACCGCCTCAACTCGTCCGAAGGCGTGGCGCTGCTCAGCCTGGCCGAGGCGTTCCTGCGGGTCCCCGATCCCGCGACGGCCGACCTCCTGATCGCCGACAAGCTCGGCGACGCCGACTGGCGTGCGCATGCCGGCCGGTCGAACTCGGCGCTGGTCAATTCGGCGACCTGGGGGCTGGTGGTCGGCCGCGCCCTGGTGGGCGAAGACGCGGCGGGGCCGCTGCGCCGCCTGATCGCCCGCGCCGGCGAGCCGTTCCTGCGCCAGGCGGTCGGCGCCGCGATGAAGATGATGGGCGAGATATTCGTGATGGGGCGCACCATCGACGAAGCGACGCGGCGCATGCGCCGTCCAGAGCATCAGGGCTTCACTGCCAGCTTCGACATGCTGGGCGAGGCCGCTCGGACGCGGTCCGATGCCGATCGCTATTTCCAGGCCTATGCCGACGCGATCGACACGGTCGGGCGCGTATCCGAGGCGGGGCATTCGATTTCGGTCAAGCTGTCGGCGCTCCATCCGCGCTACGAGGTGGCGCAATGGGATAGCTGTGTGCCAGAGCTGACCGCGACGCTCGAGGCGCTGGCGGTGCGGGCGGCGGGCCAGGGCATCGCGCTGACCGTCGATGCCGAAGAATCCGAGCGGCTCGAGATGAGCCTCGACATTATCGGCGCGGTCGCCGCGCTGCCCGCGCTCAAGGATTGGGACGGGTTCGGCATGGCGGTGCAGGCCTATGGCAAGCGCGCGCGGCCGGTGATCGCCTGGGCGGATGGGCTTGGCCGGACGATGAACGTGCGGCTGGTCAAGGGCGCCTATTGGGACAGCGAGATCAAGCGCACGCAAATCGAGGGCCTGAGCGACTATCCCCTGTTCACGCGCAAGGCGGCGACGGACGTGTCGTACCTGGCGGTCGCAAAGGACATGCTGGCGGCCGAGCATATCCGTCCGGCCTTCGCCAGCCACAACGCGCTGACCGTCGCGACGATCATCGAATGGGCGGGCGGCAGTCGCGATTTCGAGTTCCAGCGGCTCCATGGCATGGGCGACGGCCTCTATGAGCGGCTGGTCCGCGACGATGGCTATCGCTGCCGGATCTACGCGCCGGTCGGCGGGCACCGCGACCTGCTCGCCTATCTGGTCAGACGCCTGCTCGAGAACGGCGCCAATTCGAGCTTCGTCCACCAGTTGGCCGACGAGCGGCTGACCGAGGCGGAGATCCTGGCCGACCCGGTGGCGAAGATTGCGGCGGTGGGCGGAGCGCGGCACCCGAGCATTCCACTGCCGGTCGACCTGTTCGGCGCGCAGCGCAGGAATTCCGCCGGCCTGGATCTGGCGGACCGTACGACGTTGGCGGAAACCACTGCTTCTCTTCGTACCTTCGTGCCTTCCTATGAGAAAAAAACTGGTTTCACGCAAAGACACAAAAACACCAAGGAAGCAGTGGGTGCTGCCGCCGCAGCGTTTCGCGACTGGTCAGGGCGATCGGCGGAGGATCGCTGTTCGATCGTCGAGCGGCTGGCCGATCTGCTCGAGGCCAATCGCGACGAGCTGATGGCGATCTGCGTGACGGAGGCGTTCAAGACGATTCCCGATGCGCTGGGCGAGGTGCGCGAGGCGGTTGATTTCTGCCGTTACTATGCGCAACAAGCGCGCCACGGCTTGCAGCCGATCGAGCTGCCCGGGCCGACCGGCGAGCGCAACGTCCTGCACCTGAGCGGGCGCGGCGTGTGGGCGACGATCGCGCCGTGGAACTTCCCGTTGGCGATCTTCCTGGGGCAGACCGTCGCGGCGCTGGTCGCTGGCAACACCGTCGTCGCCAAGCCCGCGCCGCAGACGCCGCTCATCGCCGCCGCCGCCATTCGTCTTGCGCACCGCGCTGGGGTTCCCGAGGACGCGTTGATCCTGTTGCCCGGCGGGCCTGACGTCGGCGCCGCGCTGACCGCCGACCCGCGCATCGCCGGCGTCGCCTTTACCGGATCGACCGCCACCGCCAGGAAGATCGCGCGCAGCCTGCTTGAGGACGACAGTCGTCCGATCGTACCACTGATCGCTGAGACCGGCGGGATCAACGCGATGATCGTGGACTCGACCGCGCTGCCCGAACAGGTCGTCGCCGATGTCGTCACCTCCTCGTTCCGTTCGACGGGGCAACGCTGCTCGGCACTCCGCCTGCTGTTGCTCCAGGAGGACATCGCCGAAACGACCATCGCGATGCTCAAGGGCGCGATGGATCTGCTGCGGTTGGGTGATCCGGGTGATCCCGCGATCGATGTCGGCCCGGTAATCGACCGGCCCGCTTATGACAGGCTGATAGCCTATTGCCGGGCGGCGGCAAGGCAGACGATCAAGGCGGTGACGGCGCCGGCGGCCGGCCTGTTCGTGCCGCCGACGCTGATCCGGATCGAGGCGATCGAGGATCTGACCACGGAATGGTTCGGCCCGATCCTGCATGTCGCGACGTGGCCGGCCGGCAAGCTCAGCGAGACGATCGCCCGGGTCAACGCCAAGGGGTACGGCCTGACGATGGGCCTCCACAGCCGCATCGCGCGCGCGGGCGAGGTGGCCGAGCACGAGGCGGCGGTCGGCAACCTCTACATCAACCGGTCGATGATCGGGGCGGTAGTGGGCAGCCAGCCATTCGGTGGCGAGGGACTGTCCGGCACCGGCCCTAAGGCTGGTGGCCCGCATTACCTGCACCGCTTCGTCGTCGAGCGCGCGGTGTCGATCGACACGACCAGCGCCGGCGGCAACGCGACCTTGCTGAGCCTTGACGAGGGCGGGATCTAGCGCAGCGGCTTGCCCGAATCCTTCCAGCGATCGAGCACCGGCGATGCGCCGGGTAGCGTGTCGGCGGCGACGGCATCGGTCCGGGCGAGGCCGGCGCCGGCAAAGGCCGGCTGGATGGATGATGCCATTGTCCTGGCGATCGATGGATCGGGCAGTGCCGTCGACGCAAGGGTCGGCAATGCCGGCGTCGCGACGGCCGGCAACAGCGCTATCCGCGCGAGCGGGCCCGGCGCCGGCTCACCGCCGCGATAGGCCTGGTTGAACGCCGCCGGCGTCCCCCAATAGCCGCGCCAGCGGTGGAAGAAATGTGCGCCGATCGCGTCGGTCATTACCAGGCTGCGGTTCCACGCCGGGGTCACCGCATATGTGTGATAATGCGTCGCCAGCCCGACCGGCGCGAAGACATAGCCGGCCAGCGCGGCGCTGGCGATCCGCGTCGCACGCGCCATGCCGCTCGCCGCCGCCACGCGCGCCAGCGACCCGTCGCAGGCATAGCTGAACTGGCAACCGCTGCCGCGCTCCGAACCCTGGTAGATCACGCCGCACACGGTCGATGGAAATGCCGGGTGGCGGACGCGGTTCAGGATGACCTGCGCCACCGCGCGCTGGCCTTCGTCGGATTCGGATGCTGCCTCGTAATAGATGGCGGTGGCAAGGCAGGTCAGCGCGCGGGCGCGGTCGAGAATGCTCGCCCTGGCCATCGAGAACGGCGTGGCTGGCGGCACCGTGCCGTCGGCATCGGGGGTCAGGTCGGCATTGGCGGGGATCGGGAGATCGGACAGGGAAGCGGTGCCGGTGGTTCCCGCCCCCGGCGCGGCGATGCCCGGCGACGTCGTTTGATCGGCGGCGTAATAAAGCGCGGCGCCCGGAAAATGGTCCTCGGCCTCATAGCCGGCTGGTGCCGCCGCGCTGTCGGTCGATGCGGGGCCGGCGTAATACGCGATCACGGTTGCCTTGGCCGATGCCGCCACCACGGGCAGCGCGACCACCAAGGCGAGCGCGACCAGCCGCGTGCGTTCCGTCCAGTTCCGCCAGTCGACCAATGCGTGCCCTTCGCTGCCTGCCGGCTGCCGCCGGTATGGGTGGGCATAGCGCAGCATGACGGCCGACGCTGCCGTCAATTCCAACGTGTCCCACCGGGAAACAGGCGATGGTTAAAGTAACAACTGGCCGGTCACGGGCTATCTCAACGTGGCGCTGTCCAGGTTGATCGTGCTTGCCGGGATCACCTGGACATCGGGGTATTTCTTGCGCAGGTCGTCGATGAACAATTTGGCGTCGCCGACGACGATGACGCTGGCATTGGCAGGATCAAGCAGCCGGGACGCGACGCGACGTACGGTCGCGGCGTCGATGCCGGCGATTGTCGGCGTATAGGCCTTGAGCTCGCTGAGCGGCACGTTCTCGATCACGTAATCGCCCAGGATGCCGGCAATGCCGCCGGTCGTCTCGGTCTCGCGGCCGAAATCGCCGATCAGCACGGCCTTGCGCGACTCCAGTTCGCCGGCCGGCACCGGTGCGGCGCTCATCCCGCGCATCGTATCCACGATCAATCCGACCACTTCGGGTGCGGAAGGGTTCTTGGTCTGGGTCGAGGCGGCGACATATCCCGGCTGGCGTCGCGCCGCCAGGCCGCTGTTCGCCCCGTAAGCGAGGCCCCGCTTGATCCGGATTTCCTGGTTGAGCCGCGACGAGAAGCCGACGCCCAGCGTGGCGTTGGCAATGCTGGCGGCGTAATAATCGGGATCGCTGCGCGAGATGCCCGGTCGTGCCACGACCACGCCGGCCTGGCCGGCATTGGGCATGTCGACGACGATCACGCGCGGGGGCGTGGCGCCGGCCGCTGGCGGCGCGGAGACCGGCGCGACCGGCGTGGCGGGCGCCGACCAGCCGCCGAAATTCTTTTCGGCCAGCGTCCTGGCCGCGGCGGCGCTGATATCGCCGACCATGATCAGCGTGGTGTCGCCCGGACGCCAGGTACGCGCGTAGGCGCGTTGGACATCGGCGCGCGTGATCGCCTTCAGCGAGGCGGGTGTCCCCGCCAGCGCCCGGCCATAGGGGCCGCCGCCCATCACGGTACGCGCCGCAACTAGCGAGGCGAGCCGCGCCGGATTCTTCAGCTGGACCTGGACGCCGTCAATATTCTGCGCACGCGCGCGCTCCAGCTCGTCGGGCGCGAAGACGGGATTGCGAACGACATCGGCGAGCACGGTCATGGCCGGGGCGATCTGGTCCGACTTGACGCCCATCGACACCGAGGCCGCATCCCAGCCGACCCCGCTGTTGATCGATCCGCCCAGCGCCTCGACCTCGCGTGCGATGGTCGTCGCTGACCGGGTCATGGTGCCCTTGGTCATCAGATCGGCCATCAGGCTGTCGAGCCCCGCGCGGTCCGCCGGGTCGGCCGCCCCGCCGCCATTGGCGACGACATAGACCGATACCAGCGGCAGATCGCGCTTCTCGACGGTGACCAGCGTCAGGCCGTTGGCGAGCTTCGCCGTCACCGGGGCGGGCAGCGCAGCGACTACCGGCTTGCCTGGCGCGGGCACCGGCACGCGCTCGGCATCGGTTGCCGGGGTGATCACCGCAACGTCGGCAGGGGGCGTCATCTCTGCGACTGTCACCGTCGCGGCGACGGCGATGGTATCACCCTTGGTTCCCTTGGGCGCCATTTCCAACGGCATGTAGCGGATTGTGGCGGATTGGGGGGCGTTTAGATATTTGCGCGCCACGCGCTGGATGTCGGCGGCGGTGACACGGCCGATTGCGGCGAGTTGCCGGTCGGCGGCGCGCGGATCGCCGTCGAGAATCACCGATCGGGCGATAGTAGCTGCCTTGCCGTCGGCGGTCTCGCGGTCGCGGATCGTCGCGGTGACGATCTGGTTCTTGGCCTCGCGCAGTTCGCCGGCGGTCACCGGCGCGTCCCGCAGCCGGGCGATCTCGCGTCGCAACGCCGCCTCGCCCTGGGCTACCGGCTTGCCGTCGGCCATCGTCGCGGTCAGCACCATCGCGCCGGTGCCCTGCTTGGTGTCGAGAAACGAATTGGCCGATTGCGCGATCTGGTCGCGATAGACCATCGTCTCGTACAGACGCGAGCTGTCGCCGGTCGACAGGATCGCGTCGAGCACTTGCAGCGCGGGCATGTCGGCATCGTTGTCGGACGGGATCAGATAGCTGATCAAGACGGCGGGCAGCGGCGTGTTGGGCTCATAGACGGTATAGCTCGTCGCCCTGGTGCGCGCGGGCTCGGTGACCGTGACCCGCGGGATCGCGCCGTCGGGCCTTTTGATCCTGCCGAAATACCGGTCGATCCAGGCGTCGAGCTGGGCCGGATCGAAATTGCCGGCGACGACCAGCACCGCATTGTCCGGCCGGTAATAGAGGGCGTGGAAGGCGCGGACGTCGTCGATCGATGCGGCTTCGAGATTCTCCAGATTGCCGATCCCCGGCCGCGCATAGGGATGAACCTGATAGGTGATCTCGGGATAATAGATCGAGAACAGCTTGCCATAGGGCGCGGCAAGCGTGCGCTGGCGCAGTTCCTCCTCCACCACGTTGCGTTCGGAACCGAAGCTCGTCGGCTCGACCACCAGGCTCGCCATGCGGTCGGCCTCGGCGAACAGCAGGCGTTCGAGATGGTTGGCGGGAACGACCTCGTAATAATTGGTATAGTCGTCGTTGGTCGAAGCGTTGTTAAAGCCGCCGACATCCTCGGTCAGCCGGTCGAACTGTTCGGACACCAGATTGCGCGTGCCCTTGAACATCAGATGCTCGAACATGTGCGCAAAGCCGGACTTGCCCCTGGGATCGTCCTTCGATCCGACATTATACCATAATTGCACCGCGACATTGGCGGTGCCGGTATCGCGTATGGCATAGACGCGCAGGCCGTTGGCGAGCGTGCGTTCGGTAAACGCGATCGGCTTGACCGCGGTCGCGGGAGCCGGCCTGGCCCCGGGCGACCCCGGCTTGGCCGGAGCGGGGCGCGCGGCGGCGACGAAAGGCAACAGGGCGGCGCCCAGCAGGAGGGCGGCTCGGTTCAGACGCATTGGGGCAAACTCCGTAACCTGCGGGGGACGGCGCCTTGTCCGACCCCATCATGGGTCAAGTCAACCGCCTGTGCCGTTGAGAGGGAGGCCGTCTATGTGAAGAATGATGCTTTCATGTTGATCCCGTCACCTCGGTTCAAAGGCCGGAACGACGATGAACGTCGTTCGAGCTGATCTCATCACACCCTGGCCGGTGCCGGTTCCGTCAAGTCAGCCGCGTTTGCGCGACCGGTTGGCGAACAGCAACGCCGCCGCAATCGCTGCCGAACCGATCCCGGCCCCCAGCGCCGCCAGTTCCCAGGAGCGGTTCTTCCACGGTTCGGGCGTCGACCTGGCGGCGTCGGCGCTTGCCTTGGCGGCACGCGCGGCGGCGATGATTTCGTTTTCCGGGATCTCGTTTTCTGGCTGGTCGGTCACGCTCACTCTCCTTGCCGTCCGACGTAGCGTGCGCGGAAGCCGTCGGCAAATGCCGCCAGCCGCCCGGCGGTGATCGCCGCGCGCAGGTCCGCCATCAACGCCTGATAGAAATAGAGGTTGTGCTCGGTCATCAGCATGGCGCCAAGCATCTCGCCGGCGCGCACCAGATGATGGATGTACGCGCGGTGCCAGGTCGCGCAGACCGGGCACGCACAATCGGGATCGAGCGGGCCGACATCCTCGGCGAATTTAGCGTTCCTGATGTTGATCGGCCCGGCCCTGGTGAACGCCTGGCCGGTGCGGCCGCTGCGGGTCGGCAGGACGCAATCGACCATGTCGACGCCGCGTTCGACCGCGCCGACAATGTCGTCGGGCTTGCCCACCCCCATCAGGTAGCGCGGGGCGGCGGCGGGGAGTTGCGCAGCCGCGAAATCGAGCACGCCGAACATCGCCGCCTGCCCCTCGCCGACCGCAAGGCCGCCGATCGCATAGCCGTCAAAGCCGATCCGGGTCAGCGCCGCCGCGCTTTCGCCGCGCAATTGCTCGTCGAGCGCGCCTTGCTGGATGCCGAATTGCGCCGCCCGCCCGGCATGGTCGCCGCCGCCCAGGAACGCCGCGCGGCTGCGACCCGCCCAGCGCATCGATCGCGCCATTGCCGCCGCCTGCACGTCGCGCGCCGCCATCGCCGGCACCAGCTCGTCGAATGCCATGACGATGTCGCTGCCCAGCAGCCGCTGGATTTCGATCGATCGCTCCGGGCTCATCAGGTGGCGCGTGCCGTCGAGATGGCTCCTGAACTCGACCCCCTGCTCGTCACGCCTGGTCAGCGCGGCCAGGCTCATCACCTGATACCCGCCGCTGTCGGTCAGGATCGGCCGGTCCCAGCCCATGAAGGCGTGCAGGCCGCCCAGCCGCGCGACCCGCTCCGCGGACGGGCGCAGCATCAAGTGATAGGTGTTGCCCAGGATCACGTCCGCCCCGCTGGCGCGGACGTCGGCCGGCTTCATCGCCTTCACCGTCGCGGCGGTGCCGACCGGCATGAAGGCGGGCGTGCGGATCGCCCCGCGCTGCATCGTGATCGTGCCGGCACGCGCCTTGCCGTCGGTGGCGCCGACGATGAACTCGAAACGGGGCGGCATCGGGGGTCATTGCCCTTCCCCCACGCCCAAGTCCAACGCGTTGACGCGTTGCCATGGACTCCTTAGGTAAATGGTCATGAAAGTGGTCAGATTGACGGCAGGGCAGTGACATCTCGGTCTCGGTGACCGACTTCAAGGCACGCTGTCCCGACCTGCCGATATGGGCGGTGGGATCGTTACGGGCGCGCGGTCGCTGGACATGTCCATTGTCCCCGGCATGAGCGGATCCTCGATTGTGGCCGCGCCGGGCACGTCCAGGCGCTGCCCTGCTGATGGGGGCCGACGACTATCCGCCGCCGATCAGCTTGCGGATGATGTCGCCCGGTGAGTCGAACGTGAAATCGGGGCCGGTGGCGACCAGCACGTCGCGATTGGCATAGCCCCACAACACCGCGCCGCAGGGTATGCCGACCGCGCGCGCGGCATCGATGTCGCGGGTTTCGTCGCCGATCGTCAGGATCGTCTCGCGCGGCGCCCCGGCGTTCTTGACCAGCCGGCGGAACTTGCGGGTCTTGCCGAACAGTCCCGACCCGCAATAGAATCGCTCGATCCGGGCGGCGTCGGTCTCGCCCAGGATCGCGCGGACATTGTCCTCGGCGTTGGAGGTGCAGATCATCAGCCTGATGCCCGCCTCGCTCAGCGTGCGCAGCATGTCGCGCACACCATCGAACAGATGGATCTGGTCGGTGTTGCGCGCGAACCTGGCGCGGACATGGCGCGCGATGATCGGCAGCTTCCAGCTCGGAATGCCGAGATGGTCGATGACCTCGCGCGTGGTGCGGTTGCGCAGCGTCTCGATCTCGTCGGCATCGACCCGGCGAAAGCGGAACCGTTCGGCCAGATCGTCGACGATCGACAGGAACCAATGGCCGCTGTCGCTCAAGGTGCCGTCGAAATCGAACACGATGAGGCCGAATCGCGGGCCGGCGATCACCGGCGCGCCTTTCCGTTGCCCGGCGATCCGGTCCGCAGGTCGCCGCGGATGGTCAGCAGTTCGGCGCGCGTCAGCACCTCGTCCCTATCCTTGTCGAGCCGGACGAAGATCGTGGCGAAGCGCGCCTCCAGCTCGGACAGCGTGATTCGGTCGTCGCCGTCGGTGTCGACCTCATAGGGGCTGGGCAGCGCGTTGCGGTCGCCCAGCCAGCGTAATGCCCAGTCGCTGAACGCGATATAGCCCAGTGTCCCGCTGTTCGCGGTGTCGATCGCGGCAAAGCTCCGCCGGACGCCCCGGGCCAGTTCGTCGCGGGTGACCCGGCCGTCGCCATCGGCATCGAATGTCGCGATCATCATCGCCACCGGTTCGACGACCAGCGACGGCGGCGTCGCCTGCGGGGCTGCGTCCTTGCCGGGCAGCTTGACCGGCACGCGGTTCTTGTCGTCCAGTTGCGCCATCGCCGGCGACGCGACGAACAGGCCGATCAGGACGGCGATCAGAAGGCGCAATCGATCTACTCCCATGGCGGCAGCGTTAGCCGGATTTGTGCGCCTGGCGATAGGCCGGCGAATCGCGGCCGCGACCGCATCACTGCCCCTGGCCGCCCTGGCTGGCACGATGCGGCGCGAAATTGAAGCGCGAACATGACGGGCGCGCCGTCGCCCCAGGCCGCGTCGCGCCGCGACGCCGGGTGCCGCAATCCAGCGCAGCGCCTTTCAAAGCGTGCCGGAACCCGTTAGGGGCATCCTGCTCGCGCGCGGGTGCACCAATATTGATTATGACGGAGTTGCAGCAGGATGAGCGCTCTCGGGAGTGTCGCGAAGAGAGCGGCGAAGCGGTTCGGCTATCAGGTCAAGCGTGTTGCACCGGCGGCTTATCCCGAGCTGGCCGACGTTCCGCGATATACGGAAACGCAGGTTCCACTCCTCGGCCATCCCTTTCGCGTGACGGATGCGGCCTCGTTCCTGGCGAGCTACAGGGAAATCTTTGAGGAAGAGATCTACAAGTTCACAAGTGACCGCGACCAACCCGTCATCGTGGATTGCTGGGCGAATTACGGCGTGAGCGTCGTCTATCTCAAGTCCCGATATCCGGGCGCAAGCATCAAGGCAGTCGAAGCGGGTCCGCGCATTTTCAAGATGTTGAACACCAATGTGACCGCGGCGGCGCTTCAGAATGTCGAACTCATCAACAAAGCGGTGTCCGGCTCGTCCGAGCCGGTCACTTTCTATAGCGAAGGCGCCGATGACGGCAGGACGCGCCATCTTGACGACGCCATAAAGGCGGAAACCATTCCTGCCGTTACGCTTGACGAGTTGATTGGAGATCGCGTTGATTTCCTGAAGATAGATATAGAAGGCGCCGAGACCGAGGCGCTGGCCAGCTGCACCAAACTGGCGAACGTCAGGCAGATGTTCGTGGAGTATCATTCGTTTGCAGATTCCGGCCAAGTGCTATCGGACTTGCTCGATATCTTGCGCAGGAACGGTTTTCGTTACTATATCCATACTCAGCTTTGCTCTCCCGCTCCGCTATCGATCGACCAGGTCTATATGGGTATGGACCTGCAGCTGAATATCTTTGCGAACCGCCATCCTCTTTAAGACCATTCGGGGCCGGGGGTTATCGACATGTCGTTTCGCCGGTCAATCACATGGGCGTATATCGGTCAGTTCATAACGCTGGCGATCACCTTCATCGGATCGATTTTCGTCGCCAGGCTGCTCTCGCCTCATGAACTGGGTATCTTCGCGATTGCCATGGCGACGACCGGGGTGATCCAGGTATTCACGGCGTTTGGCGTCGGTTCCTATATCGTCCGCGATCAAGAGTTGAAGGAAACGACGCTCGATACCGCTTTCACCATAAACGCCATCCTGTCCGTCATCCTTGCCGGCATGATCTTTGCGAGCAGCTTTGGCGGAAGCTTCCTGTTTGGGGATCGCGCCGTCGGCGAGATCTTGAGGCTTACCGCTGCTCTCCCCTTGTTCGGCATAGTCAGCTTCAGAGCTTCGGTCATGATGCAACGCACCATGCGCTTTCAGTTCATCTCGCTGCTGGGCGTCGTCGGCAATCTGCTCACCACCGCGGTCACCGTGGTTTCCGCTTTTCTTGGCGCAAGCTATATGAGTCCCGCTTACGGCGGCTTGACGTCCGCGGCATTGTCCACATTGGCGTATCTTTGGGTGGGACGGGAATATTGGAGCATCCGACGATCCTATGTGGATTGGCGCGAGATCACCGCCTTCGGGGTGAGGTTGATCTCCATCGGCGGCGTTGCTCAGCTGACCGGGCGGATGTGCGAGATCGTTCTGGGCAAGATGCAGGGGCTTGGTGCCTTGGGTCTCTACGGGCGTGCCTCCAACCTCTCGAACATGATCTGGTCCAATCTCTACGGCTCGGCCACGCAGGTCATCTTCACGCAGATGTCGAAGGACCTGCGGGAAACCGGCAACCTCCATGCGACGTTCACCCGCAGCCTGCGGATGATCACGGCCGTCCTCTGGCCGGCGCTCATCGGCCTGGCGATCCTGTCCAAGCCGGTCATCTTCCTGCTCTATGGCGAGCGCTGGCTGCCCGCCGCCGCGCCGTTGTCGTTGCTCATGTGCATGCAGGTCCTGTCATTAGTCTATGGCATGAATTGGGAGCTGTTTGTCCTTCGCAACGAAATGGCCAAGCAGACCCGGCTTGAAATCACCCGGTCGGTTATCGGTTTCGTGACATTTGCGGTGGGGGCGACGTTCAGCTTGACGGGCGCGGCGGCGGGACGAGTTGTCGATGCGGCAATCGGCGTGATCCTCTATATCCCACATGTCCGCCGGCTTGCCGGAACCGAAAAGGGCGAGCTCAACCGCATATATTTGGAAAGCGGCCTGCTTGCCGTCGCCGGTGTGTCGCCTGCTGCCGTGTTGATGGCGGCGACGGGCGCGTCGGCGCACACGCCCCCCGCCCTGATCGTCGGCAGCATCCTGATCGGCATCGCGCTGTGGCTGGCATCGGCATGGCGCATGCACCATCCGGTCATCGCCGAAATGCTCGTCTTTGGCCGACGCGTTCCCGGTTTCCAGCGGTTGCTGCATGATAACGGCCAGTCGTGGTGATCCCGGTGCGAACGTACCGCTCTAGCCGCCCAGCCAATCGGCGGTGCGCTTCAGGCCGTCGATCCACGACGTATCCGGCCGCCACTTGAGTTCCCGCTGGGCCAAGGCGCAATCCAGGACGTTATAGGGTACGTCGGCGGGCCGGCTCGGGTGATAGATCACGCGCGATGGCGGCGTGGACGTCAGCACGCAGATATCGGCGACGACCTGGCGAACCGACCGGCCCTGCCCCGAACCGATGTTGAAGACCCAATGCCTTCCCCGATACGTGCCGGCCGCCACCAAAGCGGCAACGACGTCGTCGATATAGACATAATCGCGGACGACCGATCCGTCGCCCCAGATCTCGATCGGCTCGCCCGCCAATGCCCGGGCCAGCGCCGTGCCGATCACGCCCTGCGGACGCCGGCGATGCTGATGGGGGCCGTACGGGTTGGCCAGGCGGAGCACGACCGCGTCGAAAGCGTGGAGGTGACGGAACAGCCCAAGGTATTTCTCGACCGCCAGCTTGTTGATGCCATAAGCGGTGATCGGGTTGGTCGCGGCGCTTTCGGACAGCGCGATCGATGCCGCCGGCCCATATACCGTGCCGCCGGAAGAGACGAAGACGAACCGGCCGATGCCGGCGGCCTGGCACGCTTCGATCAGGCGGAGCGACGGGATCAGGCTTGCCTCGACATCGCCGACGGGATCGTCGTTCGACTGGACGGGGATGCTCCCGCCGAGCAGATGGAAGACGAGATCCTGTCCTTCGACCGCCGCCGCGACCGCCTGGGCATCGGCGAACTCGGCCTCGACCCAGCGGAGATCGGACAGCGCCGCCGGCCCGTCATGCGGGCGCCGGCCGATGCCGGTGACGTGGGCGCCCGATTGCTGGAGCCCCAGGCACAGATTGGTGCCGATAAAGCCGCCCGCGCCCAGCACTGCGCACCGTAGGCCCGCCAGCGTCATCGGCCGGCGCGATGGTCGGCGGCCATCGTGTCGCAGGCGCCGAGCAGCCGGTCCGCGAACGCCGCCGTCGAGAAGGAGGCACGAAAGACGTTTTCGCCCTCGGCGGCCACATCCGGCCAGCCGGCTTGCCCGGCGAGCGCCTCGGACAGCATTGCCGCGATCGCGCGAGCCGAGGCGTCCCGCGCGACATAACCGCTCTTGCCGGGAACCAAATAGGCCGATGTGCCCGTCGTCGCGGTGCACATCAGCACGCGCCCCGCCCCAAGCGCATCGAGCGAGACCAGCGGCAGCGTGTCGTCGCGCGAGGGAATGATGACGGCGTCGCTCGCCAGGATCTCCTCACGATACCGGTCGGTGGTCAGCGCGTCATGAAGCACGATTTCGGGGCAATCCCGGGCGTCGTCCACCAGTCGGGCGTGATAGTCCTGCTCCAGCACTCGGCCGAACATGTCGATTCGGCACCGGCTTCTCATCTCCGCCGGCAGGGTCTTGAAGGCCTGGACGAGCAGGTCCTGCCCCTTGCGAGGCTCGTACGACCCGAACACCGCCATCCGGACATGCTCGCGCCCGCCCGCCGCCTGGGTCGTACCCGCTCCCTTGATCGGCTCCAGGCCATAAGGCACCACCGCGATCTCGGGGCGAAACGGGCGGACAAGCCGGGCCGACAATTCGCTTCCCGCCCATAGATGCCGCGGCAGGGCGATCGCCCTTGCCAGGCTGGCGTCGCTGGACAGCATCTCCTCCAGCAGCGAAACTTCATGCAGATACCAGATCGACGGCACGTCGGGCGCAATCGCTTCGACGGCGCTTCTTGTCGCCACCGTATTGCACAATGCGCCATCGACGGCCGCCCCGATAGCGGCCAGGTTTTCCCTTAGCGTCGGGCCGGCGTTGCGGTCGATCAGGACCGGCACGCCAAGGTCGAGGAAGCTCCTGGAAAGCTCACCGGGCGCAAAAGACAGGAGGGTAACGTCCCAGTCCGCCGCCAGCAGGATCCGGGCGACCTGGAGGAGGAGGATGGGCGCCCCGCTGTGGCTCAGGTCGTGGCTGACGAGCATCATCCGCTTGGCGTCGGGCCTCCTGGTTGCCCCGGCGGTGTGGACCTCCACTGCAAACCTTTGCCGCGCGAGATGCTGCAGCCGGCGGGAGACCCTGAAGGGCAATATTCCCCCGGCGCCCCGCTGAAGGGCATAAGCGACACGCCCGACCGCACGCCTTGCCCGTCGGGAAGGGGAGCGGTTCAACGCTCGCGCCATCTCGCTCGTCGTGCTTGCGGTCATCGCCGGCCCTTTTGTCATCGTTCCGCCCCTGACGCCACCACAATGGCTCCTTGATCCGGCAAGGGCCTGCGCGTGCGGCATGCGCGTCGCGAGCCCGTCGGGTTCCGGCCTCACGGCAGCAACAACGACGCGTCGCCATAGGAATAGAAGCGATAGCCCTGCCCGATGGCGTGAGCATAGGCCGCCTGCATCCGCTCCAGCCCCATCAGCGCCGAGACCAGCATGAACAGCGTCGATCGCGGCAGATGGAAGTTGGTGACCAGGCCGTCAATGCCTCGGAACCGATAGCCCGGCGTGATGAAGATCGCGGTGTCGCCCTCGAACGGGGCGACCCGCCCGTCCTCACCCGTCGCGCTTTCGATCAGGCGCAGGCTGGTGGTGCCGACCGCGACGATCCGGCCGCCGGCATCGCGCACCCCGTTCAGCCGGTCGGCCGTGGCGGGGTCGATCCTGCCCCATTCGGCGTGCATCGCATGGTCGGCGGTATCGGCCGCCTTGACCGGCAGGAAGGTGCCCGCGCCGACATGGAGGGTCAGCGTCGCCTGCCCGATCCCGGCCGCCGTCAAGCGCGCCATCAGCGCCGGGGTGAAGTGCAAGGCCGCCGTGGGGGCGGCGACCGCGCCGGGCGCAAGCGCGAACATCGTCTGGTAGTCCTCCGCGTCCCGGGTGTCGGCCGCGCGCCTGGCGGCGATATAGGGCGGCAGCGGCATCCGCCCGGCGCGCTCCAGCAGCAGGTCGACCGGCTCGTCGCCGGCAAATTCCAGCGCGACGCTGCCGTCCGCCGCGCGGGCGCTCGTCGTGGCGGCAACCCCCGGGCCGAAATCGATCACGTCGCCGTCGCGCAGCCGCCGCGCGTTGCGGACGAACGCGCGCCAGCGTCGCGTTCCCTCGCGCTTGTGCAGCGTGGCGCCGATCCGTGCGCCCGACGCCTCCCCGCCGCGGGCGGCACGTCTTCCTTCCAGCTGCGCCGGGATCACCCGCGTGTCGTTGAACACCAGGCAATCCCCGGCGCGCAGCTCGGCCGCCAGGTCGCGGACCGTCCGGTCGCGCGTGGCGGCGCCGTCGAGCACCAGCAACCGCGCCGTGTCGCGCGGCACTGCGGGGCGCAAGGCGATCCGGTCGGCGGGCAGCTGGAATCCGAACAGGTCGACGTTCATCGCAGGCTCGGTGCGGCGCGCGCGACGGCGCCGCCACGCCGGCCGATCACTTCCTCTTCGCTGCCCGCTTGACGGGGGCGGGCTTGACCGTCGGCACTGATGCCGGCTTGGCGATAAGGTCGCCGATCGCCGGCGCCACCGTCGGCACGGGCGCCGGCGGCGCGACATAAAGCGGCGGATTGTCCGCGGCGACATAAGCGTGGAGGATCCGCGACGGGTTCGTCGGCGGCTCGCCGCGCTGGATCGCGTCGACATATTCCATTCCGGAGATCACCCGGCCGAACACGGTATATTTGCGGTCGAGCCGCCCCAGATTGGGCTGAAAGACGATGAAGAACTGGCTGTTGGCGCTGTTTTCCGCCTTGGTCCGGGCGGCGGCGTCGGCACCGGGGGGCGCGCCCTCGCGCGCCGCGGACACTGCGCCGCGTACGTGGGGCAGCCAGTTGAACTCGGCGGGGACGTCGGGCAGGGGCGAACCGCCGGTGCCGTCGCCCTTGGGGTCGCCGGTCTGCGCCATGAATCCCTCGATCACGCGATGGAAGGTCAGCCCGTCGTAGAAATGCTGTCGGGTCAGCGTCTTGATCCGCTCGACCATCTTGGGCGCGACGTCGGGACGCAGCCAGATCACCACCCGGCCGCCGGTCGACAGGTCGAGATACAGCAGATTCTCCTTGTCGGTGATCGGCGGCGGCGCCGGCCGCGCGGCGATCTGCGGATCGATTGCGGGCTTCTTCTGCGCCATCGCCGGCCCGGCGATCGCGATGCCGACCAGCGCGAACACCGCGGCGAACAGAACGAGGATGAAGCGCATGGATACTCCGGCTGGGCTGGACGATGCGCGTCTAGAACAAAAGCGCGGTCCCGCCAATGCGCCCGCGGTGGGGCGGAATGATGGCGGCGCGCGGCCGGCGTTCAGTTGCCCAGCCGCCCGAGTTGCTCGACGCGTGCCGCGACGTCGACCACGACATCGGCGGAAACGAAGCGGTCGATCGGGCCGCCGTACATCGCGATCTCCTTGACCAGTTTCGACGCGATCGGCTGCAGCGAGACGTCGGCCATCAGGAACACCGTCTCGATCCGGTGATTGATCTGCTGGTTCATCCCCGCCATCTGATATTCATACTCGAAATCGGCCACGGCGCGCAGGCCGCGCACGATTATCCCCGCGCCCTCGCGCTCGGCAAAGTCCATCAGCAGCGAATCGAAACTGACGACGTGGATTTCGCCCCCGATCGCGGCCACTTCGCGCCCGACCATCGCCATCCGCTCGTCGACCGTGAACATCGGCGACTTGGATGCATTGGTGGTGACGCCGACGACCAGCCGGTCGACCAGCTTCGCGCCGCGCCGGATGATGTCGATATGACCGAGCGTGATCGGATCGAAGGTGCCGGGATATACCCCGGTGCGGATGGTCAATGCTGCTCTCCCGATTGCTAACGATCGCGGTCCAGGACGAAGCGGGCGATCGCCCGGAGCAGATCGGCCTCGGCGCCATGGCCGTGAAGGTGCTCCATCGCCTGTTCGACCAGCATCCCCGCCTGCGCGCGCGCGCGGTCGATGCCGAGCAGCGAGACGAACGTCTCCTTGCCCGCGCCCTGGTCCTTGCGCAGCTTCTTGCCCGCCTTGTCCTCGTCGCCCTCGACGTCGAGCAGGTCGTCGGCGATCTGGAAGGCCAGCCCGATGTCGCGCGCATAGCCGCGCAGGCCGGTGCGTCCGTCGGGGGCGACGCGGCCGAGGATGGCGCCGCTTTCGACCGCGCAGCTGATCAGCGCGCCGGTCTTCATCGCCTGCAGCCGGGTCACGGTGTTGAGGTCGAACCGCGCCTTTTCCGCCTCCAGGTCCATCATCTGCCCGCCGGCCATGCCGTTGGGGCCCGACGCGCGCGCCAGCTCGGCGATCAGCTCGGCGCGGACGAAGGGATCGGGATGCGTCGCGGCATCGGCAAGCCACTCGAACGCCAGCGCGTGGAGGCAATCCCCCGCCAGGATCGCGGTCGCTTCGCCATGCACCTTGTGCACCGTCGGCCGCCCGCGCCGCACATCGTCGTCGTCCATCGCCGGCAGGTCGTCATGGATCAGCGAATAGACGTGGATCGCCTCGATCGCGCAGGCGGTCCGCGCGGTGGCGCCGTAATCGACCCCGAACAGCCCGGCAGTGGCGAATACCAGCAACGGGCGCAACCGCTTGCCGCCGCCGATCGCGGCATGGCGCATCGCGTGGTACAGGTCGGCGCGCGGATCGTCGGGCACCGCCAGCAACGCATCGAACCGCCGGTCGATTTCCGCGCCGACCTGATGCAGGGCGACACGCAGCGTCGGCGGAACGAACATCGGCGTCGGGTCAGCCGGCGGCAAACGGCCGGGTGCCGGCGGGGCGCCCGTCGGCATCGAGCCTGATCGCCTCGATCCGCGACTGCGCCGCGTCGAGCCGGTCGGTACAGCGCTGGCGCAGGCGGGTGCCTTCCTCGTACAGCGTGATCGCCTCGTCGAGCCTGGCGTCGCCGGTTTCCAGGCGCTGGACAATCTGTTCGAGCCGCTTGAGCGCATCCTCGAACGACAGGTCTTCGTTCGGCGAGTCCATCCCCGTCCTATGCGGCAGCGGCCCGGCAGGAGCAAGCCGCCGGCTCGATGGTGCCTTGCGCTGCGCCTGCGAAAGGCATAGCCGCCTGTCCGACAGCGTGTCCGCTCAAGGAAGCCCGATGGCCGAACTAACTCTCCCGAAGAACAGCAGGATCAGGAAGAAGGGCAACGTCCACAAGGCGGCCGCCACCGCGACCAGGGTCAAGCGCTTCAAGATCTATCGTTATGATCCGGACACGGCGGAGAACCCGCATTACGACGTTTTCGAGATCGATCAGGAACAATGCGGCCCGATGGTGCTCGACGCGCTGATCAAGATGAAGGCCGAACAGGATTCGTCGCTGACTTTCCGCAGGTCTTGCCGCGAAGGCATTTGCGGGTCGTGCTCGATGAACATCAACGGCAGGAACGGCCTCGCCTGCACCACCGCGATCGACGATTACCAGGGCGAGGTCATGATCACGCCCCTGCCGCACATGGAGGTGATCAAGGACCTTGTCCCGGATTTCACGCATTTCTACGCGCAATATTCGTCGATCAAGCCGTGGCTGCAAACCGTCACCCCACCGCCGTCGGGCAAGGAACGGCTGCAAAGCCCCGAGGACCGCGCGCAGCTCGACGGCCTGTATGAATGCATCCTGTGCGCCTGCTGCTCGACCAGCTGCCCCAGTTACTGGTGGAATGCCGACAAGTTCCTGGGGCCCGCCATCCTGCTCCAGGCCTATCGCTGGCTGGCCGACAGTCGCGATGAAATGACCGGTGAACGGCTCGACCAGCTCGAGGACCCGTTCCGCCTCTATCGGTGCCATACCATCATGAACTGCGCCAACGCCTGTCCCAAGGGTCTCAATCCGGCCAAGGCGATCGCCGAGATCAAGAAGATGGAGGCCGAGCGGGTCGTCTGAATGACTTTCGCGCACAGACCTACTCGCGGTATCGGCAGTCAGCTTGCAATCCCGCGTCGGCGACAATAGTATAATTTCAGGCCCGGTGATTCAGGGCAGTTTCATAGCGGAATCCGGGGGGGCATTCGCAGCATGACAAAATTGACCGATATAGTGGGCCTTGCGATCGCGTCTCTTGTTCTGACGATCGCATCGACGCCCGGCGCCTATGCCCAGGCGCTCCGCAAGATCGCCATCGCCAACGAATGCTCTCGCCCTATTCAAATGATAGTCTACAGCGCCAATTCTTACCATAATTGGCAGCCGCATGGCTGGTATCAGTTTGTGGCAAATGACCCCTATTCCTATGTCAGGACGAAGGGCGTGATCCTGACTCAACTCGAGGATCACGATCTCTATTTCTATGCGGAGACCACTGACGGCCAAGCGGTCCTGCGCTGGCAGGATACCTCCGGGGCGAGCGTCAACGTCGAGTATCAGGGCGGAACCTACCGGATGATAAAAGCCAAGACGTTCCTCAATGAGGACGGCGACACGGCCCTCCGGGTGACCTGCCCGTAGGGCGGCGCGGGACGGGTTGACAGGCAGGCTGGCGGCATCGACAGACGCGAGCCACTCCCATCCGACAGGGGCGCATGACCGACCATCCCGCCGCGCCGCACTTCAGCTTCACCGACGGTTTGGACCTGCCCGGCTGGAACCGTTGGCAGTTTAGCGATCCGACGCGGTTCAATTCGTTTCTCGAACCGCTCCACGTCCGCCTCGAAGGCGATATCGCGCGCGTGCGCATGATGCCTAGGCATCAACATTGAACATGCGCGACAACGTCCATGGCGGGGCGTTGCTGGGGTTCATGGATGTCGCGCTGTTCGCCGCGAGCCGGGCGTTCGGCGCGCTATCCGCGGGCGGCGCAGTGACGCTCGATCTATCGGCGCAATTCATCGGCGGCGCGATCATCGGCGAGCCGCTGGAGGCGCGGATCGAGTTGCTGCGCGAAACCGGGCGTATGATCTTCCTGCGCGGCCTGATCGTCCAGGACGACGCCCCGACCATCGCCGGTTTTACCGGCACGCTGCGCAAGTCCAGCCTGCCGCCAGTCGCTAGCGCGGCGTAACGCTGTCAGTGCTGGGCCGGTGACCTGATGCGCGTCCTTGATCGCTACAATGCGCTGATCGTCGCCGAGGAATTGCGCGCCGACGCCGATCAGGCCGCCGCCGCGCAGCGCCTCGACCGGTTGCAGCAGGCGCTGGAGGGGTTGCCGCGACGGGGGTCGACCTTGTGGCGGATGCTCGGCAAGCGCCCCGCGAGTCCGCGCGGGCTGTATCTGTGGGGCGATGTCGGTCGCGGCAAATCGATGCTGATGGATTTGTTTTATACGTGCCTCGACTTCGCCGAGGCGCCGTCCGGCGTCGGCCCGCTCCCCCATCCGACCTCCCCACGGCAGTATGTTATGGGAGGTCGGGTGGGGGAGCGGGCCGGCGCCGCGAACCGTAAAAAGCGGCGCGTCCATTTCGCCGAATTCATGATCGAGGTGCATCAGCGGATCGCCGCCGAACGCAGGAAGGAACTCGGCGACCCGATCCCGCCGGTCGCCGCGGCCATTGCCGACGAGGCGCACTGCCTGGCGTTCGACGAGATGATGGTGACCAACTCGCCCGACGCGATGATCCTGTCGCGGCTGTTCACGGCGTTGATCGAAGCCGGGGTGACGATCGTCACCACGTCGAACCGTCCGCCGCGCGACCTCTATCTCCACGGCCTCAACCGCGAACATTTCCTGCCGTTCATCGCCCTGCTGGAGGAGCGGCTCGACATCGTGTCGCTCAACGGTCCGGTCGATTACCGCCGCGACCGGCTGGGACCGGTCGACACCTGGCTGGTGCCCAACGGGCCCGGCGCGACGGCGGCCCTGTCGGCGGCGTTCTTCCGGCTGACCGATTACCCGCCTGACGACGGTGCGCACGTACCCGCCGAAGACCTTGCCGTACAGGGCGGGCGGATGCTGCACGTGCCCAAGAGCCTGAAGGGCGTCGCGGTGTTCAGCTTCAAGCGGCTGTGCGCGGACGCGCGGGGCAGCGCCGACTATCTGGCGATCGCGCGGCGCTTCCATACCGTCATCGTCGTCGGCATCCCGCGGCTGGGGCCGGAGAACCGCAACGAGGCGGCGCGGTTCGTCTCGCTGATCGACGCGCTCTACGAACATAAGGTCAAGCTGCTCGCCGCCGCCGATGCCCAGCCCCCCCAGCTCTATGAAAAGGGCGACGGGCGGTTCGAATTCGAACGCACCGTCAGCCGGCTGGAGGAAATGCGCTCCGACGACTATCTGGCGGAGGGTCACGGCGCGGTCCAGCCGCCTTGATCAGGATCGCCAGCCGCGGCCGGACGATCGGCTCGGCATGGTGCGCAATCACCAGCGACAGCGCGACGGCGATCGCCATCGTCAAGGCGGTGGCGGTGGCCCCGGCAAGCCCCGCCGCCATTAGCAGCGGGATCAGCGTCGCGCCGAGCGTCTGATGCAGCAGGTAGAGCGGATAGGTGGCAAGGCCGATCAGGCGCAGCCGCGCCGCGCCGATCGTGCGCACCAGGGGGTGCTGGACCAGGTCGGCGCCGGCGATCACCGCGACACCGCCGCCGAACACCGCCAGCGGCAACCACGGCTGGCCGGCCAGCCCCGCCACGCCGGCGAACCGCCCGGCATGGACCATTACCGCGCTTGCGGCGCTCGCCATGGCGATCAGGACGGCGCCCAGCCGGCGCGGCGCAGCACCTCGGGCGTGGATCGCGGCGATCAGCATGCCGAGCGCGAAGCAGCCGCCATAGGGCAGCAGCGACAGGCGAAAGGCGAGGCCGTCGAGCACCGCCTCGCCATCCCAGCCGGCCAGTGCGAACGCCGCCCAGAAAGCGGCGCTCGCCATCGCCAGCGCAATCCCGAGACGTTCGATCGCCCGCGCGTCGCTGCCCGTGCGCAGCCGCCAGGCCACCAGCAGGTAGAAAGCGATTTCGACGGATAGCGTCCAATAGGCGCCATCCAATGGCTGCGCGGTCGGCCAGAACAGCATGGCCTGCAGCCATCGCCACGCGACGGTGGACGGCGCGACGTTGCTCGCCACCAACAGCAGGACCGCGGCGATACTCGCGCAGATCCACGCCGCGGGCGCCAGCCGCAGCACGCGGCGGCGCAGGAAAACCCGCGGGCTTGCGCCGACCGCCGACCGCGCAATGACCAGTCCGGAGACCACGAAGAACAGGTCGACCCCGACCCAGCCGAACCAGGTCGATCCCGCCAGGTCGGTGGGCAATGCCACGCGCGACCCCGCCGCGCGCAACGCCGATGCCGAGGCCAGTGGAAACACCGTCAGATAGTGATAGGCCATCACCATTGCCGCACAGGCAAAGCGCACCAGGTCGATCGCGGCGATCGGCTTGCCCGGGGCGGGGGTCGTCATTGCCCGCTTTTTGCGCATGCCGGCTTAAAATGGCGTGTAGCGTGACGCCGCCCGGCCGGTATAATCATGCCCGATCCGACAACCCACGGAGTCCGCATGATCGTCACCACCACTGAAAACGTCCCCGGCCACAAGGTCACCACCGCGATCGGGCAGGTGTTCGGCGTGGTCGTGCGCAGCCGCGGGCTGGGCGGCAACATCACCGCCAGCCTGCGCTCGATCGTCGGGGGCGAAATTCCCGAATATACCAAGCTGGTCGAGGACGCGCGGCGCCATGCCATCGACCGGATGATCCAGAACGCCACCGTCATGGGGGCCAATGCGGTGGTGATGATGCGATTCGATTCGGGCGAACTCGCCCAGTCGATGAACGAGGTCGTCGCCTATGGCACCGCCGTGGTGATCGAGCCGGCGTGATGGCGCGGGCGATCCTGTTGCTCGTGGCGGTCGGGCTGGCTGGCGCGGCATTGCTGGCGACGGTTGCCGATCCGGCATCGTGGCCGATGCTGGCCATGGCGCTGGTTTTGCTGACGGGCATCGTGTTCGAGCGGCTGCATTATGTCGGCAATGCCACCGATGCCGCGGCGCAGGACTGGCGGGCAACCGGCGAGAAGTTTCTCGACGAAGCCAGCGGGCGGCTGGTCACCGTCTGGTTCAACCCGACGACGGGCGAGCGGGACTATCGCGAAAGCTGATATTGCTGCTGCGAATGATGTGCAACAACGAGCGATGGCGCGACCATTAGCGGTTGCCACCGTGTCGCGAAGCGCCTAAGCGCCGACGCGTCCTGCGAGCGCCCGGGCGCCGCGTTGTTGGAGAGGAAGCCTTGGCCCGCAAGAAGATCGCGCTGATCGGCGCCGGCAATATCGGCGGCACGCTCGCCCATCTGGCCGCCTTGAAGGGCCTTGGCGATATCGTGCTGTTCGACGTGGCCGAGGGCATTCCGCAAGGCAAGGCGCTCGATCTCAGCCAATGCGGTCCGGTCGAGGGCTTTGACGCGACGATCACCGGATCGAACGACTATGCCGACATCGCCGGCGCCGACGTCATCATCGTTACCGCCGGCGTGGCGCGCAAGCCCGGCATGAGCCGCGACGACCTGCTCGGCATCAACCTCAAGGTGATGAAGGCGGTCGGCGAAGGCATCGCCGCCAACGCCCCCGACGCTTTCGTCATCTGCATCACCAACCCGCTCGACGCGATGGTCTGGGCGCTGCGCGAGTTTTCGGGCCTGCCGCACCATAAGGTCGTGGGCATGGCCGGCGTGCTCGATTCGGCGCGCTTCAGCCATTTTCTCGCCGAGGAATTCCAGGTCTCGGTCAGGGACGTGACGAGCTTCGTGCTCGGCGGGCATGGCGACACGATGGTGCCGGTCATCGCCTATTCGACCGTTTCGGGTATCCCCATACCCGACCTCATAGCGATCGGACGTTCCACAAGCGAGAAGATCGAGAAGATTGTCCAGCGCACTCGCGCCGGCGGCGGCGAGATCGTCGCGCTCTTGAAGACCGGCTCGGCCTATTACGCGCCCGCCACCAGCGGCATCGCGATGGCCGAGGCGTATCTCTACGACCAGAAGCGTGTGCTGCCCGCCGCGGCGCATTTGACCGGGCAATACGGCATCGACGATCTGTATGTCGGGGTGCCGGTGGTGATCGGCGCCGGCGGCGTCGAGCAGGTGGTGGAGATCGCGCTGGACGACGAGGCGAAGGCAAACCTCGCGGTTTCGGTCGACGCGGTAAAGGAACTGCTCGAGGCATGCAGGGGGATCGATGCCAGTTTGAAGTGACTTCCACTCCGGCAGAGGCCGGGGTCCAGTAGCGAGACGCTGTGAGGTGTAAGACCAGGCCTGCGTCTACATGATGGCGAACGCGAGAAACGGGACGCTGTATCTTGGTTCGACGGTGAACCTGCCGAAGCGGGCCTGGGAGCATCGCAACGGCGTCGTCGGAGGGTTCACGAAGAAGTACGGCTGCAAACTGCTCGTCTGGTACAAGCATGTCGGCAGTTGGGAAGCCGCCCGGCAGCGCGAGCTGCACATGAGAGGATGGAAGCGCGCTTGGAAGGTGCGGGAGATTGAAGGGCTCTACCCGGAGTGGAAGACCTTACGACCGGATCGCGCTGCCATGAATGTTGTCCCCTGTGCCCCGCCTTTGCCGGGGTGATAGAAATGGAGAAACGATGAGTATCCTCGTCGACAAGCACACCAAGGTCATTACCCAGGGAATGACCGGCAATACGGGCAGCTTCCATACGCAGGCCGCACTCGATTACGGGACGCAGATGGTCGCGGGGGTGACGCCCGGTAAAGGCGGCACGACGCATCTCGGGCTGCCGAACTACGACACGGTACACGAGGCCGTGGCCGCGACAGGCGCGACCGCCTCGGTCGTGTACGTGCCGCCGCCCTTTGCCGCCGATTCGATCCTCGAGGCGATCGACGCGGCAGTGCCGCTGATTGTGTGCATCACCGAGGGCATCCCGGTGCTCGACATGGTCAAGGTCAAGCGCGCTTTGTCGGGCTCGAAGTCGCGGTTGATCGGCCCGAACTGTCCCGGCGTGCTGACTCCCGGCGAGTGCAAGATCGGCATCATGCCCGGCAGCATCTTCTCCAAGGGCTCGGTCGGCGTCGTCTCGCGTTCGGGCACGCTGACCTATGAGGCGGTGTTCCAGACCACCAACGCCGGCCTGGGCCAGACCACCGCGGTCGGCATCGGCGGCGATCCGGTCAACGGCACCAACTTCATCGACGTGCTCGAGTTGTTCCTGGCCGACGAGGCTACCAAGTCGATCATCATGATCGGCGAGATCGGCGGATCGGCTGAGGAGGAAGCCGCGCAGTTCCTCCGCGACGAGGCGAAGAAGGGCCGAAGCAAGCCGATGGCCGGCTTCATCGCCGGCCGCACCGCGCCCCCGGGTCGGCGGATGGGGCATGCCGGCGCGATCGTATCGGGCGGCAAGGGCGATGCCGAAAGCAAGATCGCGGCCATGGAAGCTGCCGGCATCAAGGTGGCGGATTCGCCCAGCGAGCTGGGCACGACGCTGGTGAGCGTGCTGAACGGATGAGCCCTACCGGGGCGACGAGGATTGACCATGGGCTATGAAGGCCAGGATTTCGGCGAGATCGCCGCGGGCGTGAGCCCTGCATTCATCGAATCGCTCTATGCCCGGTTCAGGGCGGCGCCCGAATCGGTCGAGCCAAGCTGGCGCGGTCTCTTCGAAGGGCTGGAGGATGCCACCCAGGCGCCGAGCTGGAGCCACGCCAACTGGCCGCCCACGACCACGGACGACCTGACGGCCGCGCTCGACCCGACCCAGATGGAACCGGCGCCGCGGGTCGCCAAAGGCGCCGTTCCCGCCGCCAAACCGGCCGCCGCGCCCAATCGGGACGACATCATCAGCGCCGTCACCGACTCGATCCGCGCGATGCTGCTCATCCGCACCTATCGTGTGCGCGGGCACCTTGCCGCCAATCTCGACCCGCTCGGCCTGTCCTCGGCGCGCGAGCTTCCCGAGGATCTGCGCACCGACTATCACGGTTTTTCCGACGCCGACATAGATCGCCCGGTGTATCTGGGCGGCAGCCTGGGCATGGACTGGGCGACGGTCCGCGAGATCGTCGATATTCTGCGCGCCAATTACTGCGGCAATGTCGGCTTGGAATATATGCACATCGCCGATGTCGATGAGCGACGCTTCCTCGAAGACCGGATGGAGGGCAAGGACAAGGCGATCCAGTTCTCGGTCGACGGCAAAAGGGCAATCCTCAACAAGGTGATCGAGGCCGAACTGTGGGAGAAATTCTGCGGCCGCAAATATGTCGGGACCAAGCGCTTTGGGCTCGATGGCGGCGAAAGCATGATTCCGGCGCTGGAAAGCGTCATAAAATATGGCGGCCAATATGGTGTGCGCGAGATCGTCATCGGCATGGCGCATCGCGGCCGGCTGAACGTGCTGTCCAACGTGATGGCCAAGCCGTTCCGCGTGATCTTCCACGAATTCGGCGGCGGGTCGGATAATCCCGACGACGTCGCGGGGTCTGGCGACGTCAAATACCATCTCGGCACCTCGACCGACCGCGAATTTGACGGAATCAAGGTCCACATGTCGCTGGTCGCCAATCCCAGCCACCTGGAGGCGGTCGACCCGGTGGTCCTGGGCAAGACCCGCGCGATCCAGACGATCTCGGGCGATATCGGCGATCACACCGCCTCGCTGCCGGTGCTGATCCATGGCGACGCGGCGTTCGCGGGGCAGGGCATCGTCTGGGAATGTCTGGGTTTTTCAGGGATTCGCGGCTACAATACCGGCGGCTGCATCCACTTCGTCATCAACAACCAGATCGGCTTTACGACCAGCCCGCAATTCGCGCGCTCCTCGCCTTATCCGTCCGACGTCGCCAAGGGCGTCCAGGCGCCGATTTTCCATGTCAACGGCGACGATCCGGAAGCAGTCACGTTTGCGTGCAAGATGGCGATCGAGTTCCGGCAGAAATTCCATCGCGACATCGTGATCGACATGTGGTGCTATCGCCGCTTCGGCCACAACGAGGGCGACGAGCCGAGCTTCACCCAGCCGCTGATGTACCGGGCGATCAAGGATCATCCGGGAGTCGGCACGATCTATGGCGACCGCCTGATCGCTGAAGGGGTCGTCGACGCGGCGTGGATCGACACGATGACGCACCAGTTCACCACCCTCCTGGAAGGCGAGTTCGAGGCTGGCGCGAGCTACAAGGCGAACAAGGCCGACTGGTTTGCGGGCCGCTGGTCGGGGCTGCATGCCCCCGCGGATGCGGAGACCGCGCGCCGCAACGTCCCGACGGGAATAGAGAAGAAGCTGTTCGACAGCCTGGGCCGCACGCTGACCACCGTCCCCGAGGGTCTGGCGATCCACAAGACGCTGGGTCGCGTGATCGATGCCAAGCGGGCGATGTTCAAGTCGGGCGAGGGATTCGACTGGGCGACGGGCGAGGCGCTGGCGTTCGGGTCGCTCTTGTCGGAAGGGTATGGCGTCCGCCTGTCTGGCCAGGATTCGGGTCGTGGTACGTTCAGCCAGCGCCACGCCGTCTGGGTCGACCAGACCGACGAGCACAAGTTCGTTCCGTTATGGAATGTCGAGCATGGCAGCTTCGAGGTGCTTGATTCACCCCTCAGCGAATATGGCGTGCTCGGCTTCGAATATGGTTACGCGCTCGCCGATCCCAAGACGCTGGTGCTGTGGGAGGCGCAGTTCGGCGACTTCATGAACGGCGCGCAGACGATGATCGACGAGTTCGTCGCCGCCGGCGAGGCCAAGTGGCTGCGCGCCAATGGCCTGGTCATGTTGTTGCCGCACGGATATGAGGGGCAGGGTCCCGATCACAGTTCGGCCCGGCCCGAGCGGTTCCTGCAAATGTGCGCGCAGGACAATATGCAGGTCGCCAACTGCACCACCCCGGCAAATTATTTCCACCTGCTGCGGCGCCAGATGCACCGGTCGTTCCGTAAGCCGCTGGTGGTGTTCGCCCCCAAGTCGCTGCTGCGGCACAAGCTGGCGGTGTCGAAGGCGGCGGACTTCCAGGGCGACAGCCATTTCATGCGGATCCTGTCGGATCCCTCGGCCCCCACCGATGCCGTCACCAAGCGGCTGGTGCTGTGCACCGGCAAGGTCGCCTATGACCTGATGGAGGCGCGCGACGCGGCCGGTGATACCGGCACGCAGATCGTCCGGATCGAACAGCTCTATCCCTTTCCGGGGGAGCCGCTGGCCGCCCGCATCGCGCGCATGCCGCTGCTCCAGGATATTGTCTGGGCGCAGGAGGAGCCGAAGAACGGCGGCTATTGGTCGTTCGTCGATCCGTTGCTGGAGGAGGTGCTGATCGCTTCGACGGTCAGGGTGAAGCGCGCCCGCTATGCCGGCCGCGCCGCGGCCGCGTCGCCCGCGACAGGGCTCGCCAAGCGGCATCAGACCGAACAGGCGGCGGTGGTCGCCGACGCCCTGGGCCATAGCGTCCGGCAGGAAATCCGGCGGACGCGCAAGAACTGATCCACCGCGTCAGGCGGCAACCGACGCCGTCAGCGGCGAAAACGATATCATGAGCTTCCGGCCACCGCCGGATCGACGAGGTAGAGATGGCAACCGAAGTCAAGGTCCCCGTGCTGGGCGAATCGATCACTGAGGCAAGTGTGGGCGCGTGGCTCAAGCAGCCCGGCGACGCGGTCAGGGCCGACGAGCCGGTCGCCAGCCTGGAGACCGACAAGGTCGCGATCGAGGTGCCGTCGCCGGTCGCCGGGGTGATGGGCGAGCAGGCGGTGAAGGTCGGCGATACCGTCAAGGTCGGCGCGATGCTGGCGACGATCGAGACCTCCGGCGCCGGCGCCGGGGCTTTGGCGTCGTCGTCTGCCGCCGCTTCGCCTGCCACCGCCTCCCCCGCCGCGACCGCCGGTCAGCAGGCGCCGGCCGCCGGCGATTCACCCGCCGCGCTGTCGCCCTCGGTGCGTCGCGCGGTGCTGGAAACCGGGGTCGATCCGGCGACGGTCAAGGGCACCGGCAGGGACGGCCGCCTGACCAAGGACGACGTCATCGCCGCCGCCGCCGTGCCGACGGCCGCGTCGAGCGCGCCACCGACCGATCCGGTGCCGAGTATGTCGGCCGCCGCCCCGGCCGGCCGCAAGGAAGAGCGGGTGCGCATGACGCGCCTGCGCCAGACCGTCGCCAAGCGGCTGAAGGACGCGCAGAACACCGCCGCGATGCTGACCACGTTCAACGACGTGGACATGACCGCGGTCATCGCGGCGCGGACCAGGTACAAGGACCTGTTCGAGAAGAAGCACGGCGTGCGGCTCGGCTTCATGGGCTTCTTTGTAAAGGCGGCGTGCATGGCGCTGAAGGATGTGCCGAGCGTCAACGGCCGGATCGACGGCGAGGAGATCGTCTATCACGATTACGCCGACATCTCGGTCGCGGTGTCAGCGCCGCAGGGCCTGGTCGTTCCCGTCATCCGCGATGCCGACCAATTGACCGTCGCCGGCATCGAAAAAGCAATCGGTGATTTCGGCAAGCGCGCCAAGGACGGCACGCTGAAGATGGAGGAGATGAAGGGCGGCACCTTCACCATCTCCAACGGCGGCGTGTTCGGGTCGCTGATGTCGACGCCGATCATCAACCCGCCGCAATCGGCCGTGCTCGGCCTTCATCGCATCGAGGATCGGCCGGTGGTCGCGGGCGGCCAGGTCGTGGTGCGTCCGATGATGTATCTCGCGCTCAGCTACGACCACCGCCTGATCGACGGCCGCGAGGCGGTGACGTTCCTCGTCGCGCTGAAAAATGCTATCGAAGACCCGATGCGGATTCTGATCGATTTGTGAGAGGCGATGACGTGGAGATCGACTGGCGCAATCACATCCATTCGAACCCCGGTATTCTGGGGGGCAAGCCGGTGGTGAAAGGCACCCGCATTTCCGTGGAGCTGATTCTCGAGTTTTTGGCGGAAGGCGCCCCAATAGCCGAGGTCATCGACGGCTATCCAAGCCTTACCGAGGCCGATATTCGGGCCGCTATCGCTTTTTCCAGCCATTTGATGACGAAGGAGGCGGACTCGGCACGCCGGGAAGCAGCCTGACGCGTGAAGCTGCTCATCGACCAGAATGTCCACCGACGGGTCGTGCTGTGCCTGCGAAAGGCCGGCTACGATGTCGAGTTCATTCTCGAAACGATGCCCGGCCGGCTCGACCAGGAAATCCTGGCGCGTACGGATATCAGTACGCTTGTTTTCATCACCGGCGACAAGGGCTTCGGCGACTGGGTTTTCAACCAGGGGTTGCTGGCCCCGCTGGCCATCCTGCTCAGCCGACTGCCGCACGGCGAGTGGCAAGCAACTGCCGATCGCCTGATCGAAGTGCTTGAAGGCGGCGCGTCGCCTGGCCAAATCACTATTCTCATCAAAGACGGGGTGCGCCGACGCGCGCTCCCCAGCGGAGTAAATAATGGCTGACTATGATTTCGACGTTCTCGTAATCGGCGCCGGCCCCGGCGGCTATGTCGCGGCGATCCGCGCCGCTCAGCTGGGCTTGCGCGTAGCGTGTGCGGAGAGCCGCGAGACGCTCGGCGGGACGTGTCTCAATGTCGGGTGCATTCCGTCCAAGGCGATGCTCCACGCCAGCGAGTATTTCGACGCCGCCGCCAACGGCACGATGGCCAAGATGGGGATCAAGGTCACGCCCGAACTCGATCTGCCGACGATGCACGCGCAACGCAGCCACGCGGTCAAGCAGCTGACCGGTGGCATCGCCTTCCTGTTCAAGAAGAACAAGGTCGAATGGCTGAAGGGCCGGGGCAGCTTCGTCGACGCGCACAGCGTCGCGGTCGGCGACCGGGTCGTGACCGCCAAGGACATCGTCATCGCCACCGGATCGTCGGTCGCGCCGCTCCCCGGGGTCGAGGTCGACAACGACAAGCAGGTCGTGGTCGACAGCACCGGGGCGCTCGAGCTGGCCAGGGTCCCCGGGCACATGGTCGTGATCGGCGGCGGCGTGATCGGGCTGGAACTCGGCAGCGTGTGGCGCCGGCTGGGCGCCAGGGTGACGTGCGTCGAGTTTCTCGACCAGATCCTGCCCGGTTTCGACGGTGAGATCCGCAAGGAATCGAACCGGATCTTCAAGAAGCAGGGCATCGACTTCCGTCTGTCGACCAAGGTGACCGCGGTCAGCGTCGATGGCGACAAGGCCATATTGACGGTCGAGCCGGCGGCCGGCGGTGCTGTGGAAACGATCGAGGCCGATTGTGTGCTGGTGTCGATCGGGCGGCGGCCCAATACCGCCGGCCTTGCGCTCGACAAGGCAGGGCTTGCCGCCAACCAGCGCGGCCAGATCGAGATCGACCACGATTTCCGCACCGGCGTACCCGGCATCTGGGCAATTGGTGACGTCGTCCCCGGCCCGATGCTGGCGCACAAGGCGGAGGATGAGGGCATTGCGGTCGCCGAGAACATCGCCGGCCGGCACGGCATCGTGAACCACGACGTGATCCCCAGCGTGGTCTATACTTGGCCCGAGATCGCCGGGGTCGGCCTGACCGAGGAAGCTGCCCGGGAAAGCGGGACCGGCACGGGAGGCGAGATCAAGGTCGGCAAGTTCCCGATGATGGCCAACAGCCGCGCCAAGACCAACCACGAGCCCGACGGCTTCGTGAAGATCATCGCCGACGCGCAAACCGACCGCGTGCTCGGCGTATGGGCGATCGCCAGCGTCGCCGGCACGATGATCGCCGAGGCGGGCCTGGCGATGGAGTTCGGCGCGACCAGCGAGGACATCGCCTATACCTGCCACGCCCACCCGACGCATTCGGAGGCGATCAAGGAAGCGGCAATGGCGGTGCAGGGTAAGGCCATCCACGTTTAGACTAGATTGTCCGTCCTTGGCGGAGTCGGCGCCGCCTGAACAAGACGGATTGTAGCCCCTGGCGAATTGTGGTGCATGAAGGCTTGCCCGGCCGATGATGCGGCTTTGCCCTGTCCTCTACACTCAGGCGACCGGCGCCTCAACAAACCCCCGCTGCCGCAACAGCGCATCGACGTCAGGCGCGCGGCCGCGAAAGGCAATGAAGCAGTCCATCGGATCGCGCGTGTCACCCCGCGCCAGGATCTCACTGCGGAACCGATGGGCAAGATCAGCATCGAACAGGTCGCCGGCGGCGACGAAGGCGTCGAACGCATCGGCATCGAGCATTTCGGACCAGAGATAGCTGTAATAGAGGCTAGCATAGCCGCCGTCGAACACATGGGTGAAGTGGCTGAGGCCATGGCGCGGCAAGATCGTGGCGGGCATGCCGATTGCTGCGACCGCATCGGCAGCGATCGCATACGGGTCGGCATTGCCGACCGCGCGATGTATCGCCAGGTCTTGGATGGCGGAAGCAAGGAACTCGATCGTGGCGAAGCCCTGGCCGGTATCGTCGGCGCGCCCGATCGCCGCCGCCAGCGAGGCAGGCACGCCCAGCTCGGTCAGTAGCGCCGGGGCGACGATCCAATGCTCCATGAACTTGCTCGGCAACTCGACGAAATCGCGCGTCACCGCGGTCCCCGACTGCCCGGGATAGGTGACGTCCGACAAGAGAGCGTGCAGCGCATGGCCGAATTCGTGGAACAAGGTGCGCGCCTCGTCGACCGACAGGCCGGTCGCGCCGCCCGCCGGCGGATGCGCGAAATTGGCGCAGACATAGACGATCGGCAGGATCGTGTCGTCGAGCCGCTCCTGCACGCGCAACGACCCCATCCACGCCCCGCCATGCTTTTCGGGGCGAGCGTAAAAATCCGTGTAAAGCAGCCCGCGGTCTCCGCCATCGGCATCGCGCACCGCCCAGGCGGCAACATCGGCATGCCATCCCGGCAGATCGGGCCGTGCCTCGAACCACAGGCCATAGAGCCGCCCGGCCACCAGGAAGATGGCATCGCGCACGACATCCAGAGTCAGCCACGCCTTGACCGCGCCGCCGTCGAGCGCCAGCCGCTCGCGGCGGACTGCCTCGGCATAAAAGCGCCAGTCCCACGGCGCGAACGCGACACCGTCGGCGCGGGCCAGCGCTTCCAGCTCGTGCTGCTCCGCTTGGGCTCGCGCCAGCGCAGGTCGCCAGACGCGCAGGAGCAGCGACTCCGCCGCCGCCGGGGTCGCCGCCATCGTGTCGACCAGCGCGAAATCGGCATAGCTGGCATGGCCGAGCAGCCGCGCGCGTTCCTGCCTGAGCGCGACAATCTCGCGGACGATGGCACGATTATCATGCGCGCCGCCATTGCACCGCTCGGCAAAGGCGCGCCACACCGCCTCGCGCAGGTCACGCCGGCGCGAGAAGGCGAGGAAATCCTCCGCGATACCGCGATCCAGCGTCAGCACATGCCCCGATCTGCCCTGTGCCGTCGCCCGCCGCGCGGTCGCGCCGACCAACGCCTCGGGCAGGCCGTCGAGATCGTCGGGGCCGAGCGCCAGCGACCAATCCGCCGTCGCCGCCAGCACATTGTGCCCGAACGCGATCGACAGCGCCGACAACCGTTCGACGATCGCCGCGAACCGCGTCTTGTCGGCGCCGTCGAGCAACGCGCCGCCATCGACAAAGCCGCGATAATGGTCGGCCAGCAGTCGCCGCTGCGCCTCGGTAAGGTCCTCTGCGTCGCGCCGCCGCCACACCGCATGGACGCGCGCGAACAGCCCGGCGTCATGTGCGACCGAGGTACCATGCCGGGTCAGCCGCATCGAGACCGCGCCTTCGATGGCGCGGATGGCGTCGGTCGCCTGCGCCGAGGACAGCGCCCAGAAGATCCGACGGACCCGCGCCAGCCGTTCGCCCGCGCGCTCCAGCGCGACGATCACGCCGTCAAAGGTAGCGGGGGCGGCGTCGCCGGCGATACGGTCCAGATCGGCGACCGCCTCGGCGATCGCCACGTCCAGTGCCGGCAGGAACGCCGCCGGATCGATCCGGTCGAATGCCGGGGCGCCGAAGGGCAGGGCTGAAGCATCGAGCAGGGGATCGGGAAGCAGGGTATCGCGGATCGGCGCGTCATCAGCCAATGGCTTCCACCTCGTCGGCATGGACGTCGAACTCGACCAGCGCGGCCGGGCCGAAGGCGGTCGTCAGCGCGGCGTCGGTGGCGTCGCGACCGCGCGCCATCAGCACGCGCCCGATTCGCGGGAAATTGTGCCGCGCGTCGAACGTGTGCCATGCGCCGCCCAGATAGACGTCGAACCAGGCCGAAAAATCCATCGGCGCATCGGCCGGCGGGATGCCGATGTCGCCCAGATAGCCGGTGCAATAGCGCGCCGGGATGTTCATGCAGCGACACAGCGTGATCGCCAGATGCGCGAAATCGCGGCACACGCCCTGCTGTTCCTGGTGTGCGTCCCAGGCGGTCTTGGTCGGGCGCGCATAATGATAGCCGAACTCGACATGCCCATTGGTGAAGTCGACGATTGCCTGCACGCGCTCCCACCCTGGCTTGACGTGGCCGAACAGCGACCACGCGGTGTCCGACAGCCGGTCGGTCTCGCAATAGCGGCTGCCGAGCAGATAGATCAGGACGTCGTCGGGCAGGTCCTCGATCGCGTGCTGGATCGCGTCCGGCGAACAGGGATCGGGCAGGCCGTTATCCTCGATCGTAAAGTCGCAGCTGAGCGTCAACCCGCCTTCGGGCACGGTGACGCGGGTGCAGACGTTACCGAATGCATCGATATAGTCGTACATCGGCACGTCGGGCTTGGTAATGATGCGGTGCGGCGTCCGCAGGTCCTTATTGCGCGACGGATGGACGCTGAGCATCGCCAGCATCGGGGTCGGCGCATAAGTCGAGAAGCTGATGTCATAGCCGGCGCGGATCAGCATTCAACGGGCCTTCTGTTGTCGACCGGGGCGTCGTGCCCGGGAAGGGAAGCATCGTCCACCGTAACGTCGACCGACACGGTCATATCGACGAAGGTATTCGGAAACCCGTAATAGATGCCAGATATCGGCACCGCCTGATAGATGTCGCGCGCAATTGCCACGCGGATCAACCCCCGGCTGCCGATGATGCCGTTGGTCGGATCGAACTCGACCCAGCCCGATCCCGGCAGGTAGACCCTGACCCAGGCATGGGTGTTGCCGCCGCCGACGCGATGGTCTCGGCTGTCGGGATTATAGACATAACCGGATACGAACCGCGCCGCGAACCCCAGCGCACGCACCGCCTCGATCATCAGGCTGGCATAGTCGCGGCACGTGCCCTTGCGCCGCTGGAGCGTTTCGATCGGCGTCTGCGTCCCCTTTTCGGCGCGGGGCACATAGGTGAATTCGCGCCGGATCGCCTGGGTCATCGCGGTCAGCATCGCCAGCGTGTCGGTGGCGCCCTCGCCGTTGATGAACCGCCGCGCCCAGGTATCGATCCGGCGCTGGGGATCGAGATGCTGGCGTTCGATCGAGCGCAGCAGATCGGGCATTTCCTCCGACGAATAGGTGAACGGGTAGGAGCGGGCATATTCCTCGATGTCCACCTCCTGCAGGTCGACCGGCATGTGCTGGACGCGGACCTTGCTGTCGAACACCAGCCGGCTGGCGCGGCGGTCGAACGTGGCGATGGCGACGGCGTTGCCGAACACGTCCTGCAGCCAGCGGACGTCGCTGGGTTCGGGCTCGATCGTCAGCGTCGCATCGATCAGATGCTGGTCGAAGCTTTCGCGCGGGCGCACCATGATGCGGTGGTCGCCGAACGCGACCGGCCGCTTGTAGACATAGGTCGTGACGTGCGAAAGGTTCAGGAATGGCATTCGATCTCCTCGGCGAGGATAATTCGCCGCTGCTTGGCGCCAATGATCCATCGCCGATCAGGATTGTAAACCCCGGGGGAGCATCGACGTTCCTGCTGATCGGCGATCATGCCGGCAATTGCGTGCCCGAACGGCTCGGCACGTTGGGCTTGCCGGCCGACGAGCGGCGGCGGCACATCGCCTGGGACATCGGGATCGCGGCCCTGGGCGAGATGCTGGCCGAGCGGCTGGACGCGGTGTTCATCGCACAGGCATATTCCAGGCTGGTAGTCGACTGCAACCGCGACACCGCCGCGCCGGACCTCATCTCCGAGGTTGCCGACGGCACCCGCATTCCCGGCAACGCCGCTCTGTCGGCGGCGGATCGCGACCGGCGCATCGCCGAAATACACGAGCCGTATCAGGGGGCGATCGCCGCCGATCTGGCCCGGCGGGACCGGGCCGGCGGCGAAACGATCCTGGTCGCGCTGCACAGTTTCACTCCGGTCATGAACGGCAGGGCGCGCCCGTGGCAGATCGGCGTGCTCCACGATCGCGGCGACGCCAGCTTCGCTGTGGCAGTGCTGGATCGGTTGCGCGGCGACGGCATTTGGACGGTCGGCGACAACCAGCCCTATCGAATGGACGTTATCGACTATACCATACCACGACATGCCTATGATCGTGGTCGTCGCTATGTCGAGCTCGAAATCAGGCAGGACCTGATCGCCGACACGCCCGGACAGGCGGCATGGGCCGACCATCTCGCCAAATTGCTGTGCGTGGCGGCGCGGCGGTAACCGCGTACCGCCTCCCTTGTCATTAAAACACGATTACTAAGATAATAAAAGTATCCTACTAGATCTATACTGCTTATTTGCGGCGAGTGCGCAGCAATTAAGCGTCAATCTCTTGATGACAGAACGAACATCTTTCCATAGGTCTCAAGACACGAAAGCGGCGCTGAAAGACGTATGGCACTCCGCATTTTCTGCATCTTTGCGACAGTAGTACAATTACACAACAAGTAATAGCTGTTACTGATGGCCAAGGCCAAGATGGTCGAGTCCAAATTGCAATGACAGATAATATTGTTACAACGCCACATATGCCGATAACCATGCGGGCATTTCTATCGCGATTGTGGCTGGAGCTTAACATGACCCCGGAGTCCTAGCGGTAAAATTGAAGGACTTCGTATCACCTAATGCCGCGCCCGCTTTGGGTCCGACACTCAGGCCTGCGCTTACTGAAGTAGAATTTACATTGGGTGCGGGACTGGAGACGCTTCTATTGTTCGGGATGCTGAAGCCGCCACCCCACAAGCCTACGCCAATGCCCGCTGTTATCTCACGGGTCACGCTAGTCGTAACTCCCCGCGCGCTTCCACCGCCATTGTCGAGACCTCCGCCAGCGCCGTAGAGGAGACCGGCGCCCAATCCGGCACCAAGATACGCGTCAAATTCGAGGCTCCCATCGCCGCGCAAGGACAGGCCGAATCCGCCCCGAGCAAAACCAAAATACCCGCCCGCAGCATCAGCGCCTACCCGTAGACGCCCACTGTATCCCAACAGACCTACAACCTTACACATCAACGATTTATTCTGCGGCTTATCGCGGTTTGCAGCAACGACGATATCGCCGCATCCTCCGTCGCCGCAATTCCCGCTCGGGGGGCTGCCGATGCCCGGTCCGAAGAACGACCCCGCTATGTCGACGCGGGCAGGCGCAAACAACCAGCCGGCGTCGACGTCGTCGTCCTTTCGCGGCAGTCTCT
>NZ_CAXTHV010000008.1:0-104296 GCF_964244265.1 uncultured Sphingomonas sp.
TATGGCGGCGTGACTCACAACCAATGGCCTCCGGCAAACCCGGGGCGGTTCAGATCGACATCGCTCACCGGCACGGAAACTACGGCGACTGGCACGGCGTCTCTCCCAATGGTCGGCGAAGGTATCGGGCGACACCGTCTCTCGCTAAGGCAGGCTTATCACAGATCGAGGCAAGGTGCATCCGATGGCGACCGACACACCCGAGACGCCCGAGAAACCCGAGACGCCGAAAACCGAAGCCGACCTGACCGGCGCCGCGCCACGCATCAGGCCCAAGCCAAGTGTCGAGAGGATCGGCGGGCGCACGCTCAAGCCCTCCACCATGATGATGGGCCACGGCTATGATCCGACGCTCTCCGAAGGTTCGCTCAAGCCGCCGATTTTCCTCACCTCGACCTTCGTCTTTCCCGATGCGGCGGCCGGCAAGCGCCACTTCGAAGGCGTCACCGGCAAGCGTCCCGGCGGCGCCGAGGGGCTGGTCTATTCGCGCTTCAATGGTCCTAACCAGGAAATCCTCGAGGACCGGCTGGGCATATGGGACGAGGCCGAGGACGCGCTCGCTTTCTCCAGCGGCATGTCGGCCATCGCCACCTTGTTCCTGGCGATGGTCAAGCCCGGCGACACGATCGTCCATTCGGGCCCGCTCTATGCCGCGACCGAGACGCTGATCGCGCGCATCCTCGGCCGGTTCGGCGTCCATTGGCTGGACTTTCCGGCGGGTGCCACGCGTGACGAGATCGATACGGTGCTGGCCAGGGCGGCGTCGGGCAATGTCGCGCTGATCTACCTGGAAAGCCCGGCCAACCCGACCAACGTGCTGGTCGACGTGGAGGCGGTCGCGGCGAGCCGGGACGCCCTGTTCCCGGAAGGCGCGAGGCCGCCGATCGCGATCGACAACACATTCCTGGGTCCGTTGTGGCACAAGCCGCTGCAGCATGGCGCCGACATCGTCGTCTATTCGCTGACCAAATATGCCGGCGGCCACTCGGACCTGGTCGCCGGCGGCGTATTGGGGTCGAAGGCGCACATCAACACCATCCGGTTGATGCGCAACACGATCGGCACGATCTGCGACCCGCATACCGCATGGATGCTGCTGCGCAGTTTCGAGACGCTGGAGCTCAGGATGAGCCGCGCCGGCGAGAATGCGGCGAAGGTCTGCGCGTTCCTGCGCGATCATGCCATGGTCGATCGGGTCGGCTATCTCGGCTTCCTGCGGGATGGCCCGGACCCGCTCCAGGCCGATATCTATGCCCGGCATTGCGAAGGCGCAGGATCGACCTTCTCGCTATATCTAAAAGGCGGCGAGCCCGAAGCGTTCGCCTTCCTCGACGCGTTGCGCATCGCCAAGCTCGCGGTATCGCTGGGCGGCACCGAGACACTCGCCAGCCACCCTGCGGCGATGACCCATTTATCGGTGGCCGACGAGCGCAAGGCGGCGTTGGGCATCACCGACAATCTCGTCCGCATCTCGGTCGGGGTCGAGGATGCCGACGATCTGATCGCCGATTTCGATGCCGCGCTGGCGGCGGTGTGACGACGCCGTTCAACCGGGCAGAGTTTGTTTGAAACGTGCCGAGGGGCACGTTTGCGATACCCGCCCGCTTGAAATCGCTCTTTCGCGAATTTCCAAATGGACCTTAAGCAGCGGCATGCGAAAGTCCCCATCAAGAATCGAGGTATTATAGTGAAGCTGCGCAATCTCCTCATCGCAATGGCTGCTATCGCCGCCCCCATCGTCGCCTCGGCCAAAGTCCCGCGGGGTGTCTGGGCCAATCCGAGCAACTCGGTGCATGTCACATTCGTCGCTTGCGGTGCGGCGATGTGCGGCCGGGTGATCTGGGCTAGCGACAAGGCCAAGGCCGATGCCGCAAAGGGCACCGGCAAGCCGCTGGTCGGCAGCATGCTGTTCCGCGATTTCGTCGAACAGGCGCCGGGCCAATGGGTGGGAACGGTGCTGGTCCCCGATATCGGCCAGACGTTGAGCGGCACGATCCGGCAGGTCGACGCCCGCACGTTGCGTGGCGAGGGTTGCCTGTTCGCCGGCATCGGTTGCCGGATCCAGACTTGGCGCCGGATCGGCTGACGGCGCCCGCGGGTCAGCCGTCGCCCACCCGCTCGATATCCGCGCCGACCGCCTGGAGCTTCTCCTCCAGCCGTTCATAGCCGCGATCGAGGTGATAGACGCGGCTGACCTGGGTCTCGCCTTCGGCAACCAGGCCGGCGATGATCAGGCTCATCGAAGCGCGCAGGTCGGTGGCCATAACCGGCGCACCGACCAGCCGGTCGACCCCCCGCACCAGGGCGGTGCGACCGCGCACCTGGATGTCGGCGCCCATCCGCGCGAGTTCGGGCACGTGCATGTAGCGGTTCTCGAAGATCGTCTCGGTCAGCACGCTGGACCCCGCGGCGCGGCACAGCATCGCCATGATTTGCGCCTGCATGTCGGTGGCAAAGCCCGGAAACGGCGCGGTGGACAGGGTCAACGGCCGGAGCGGGCCGTCGGCGGCGATCGTCAGCACGTCGCCTTTCTCGATCACCGTCACCCCGGCATCGGCAAGTCCGGCGATCGTCGCGCGCATGTCGTCGGCCTTGATCCCGACCAGGTCGACGCTGCCGCCGGTGATTGCGGCGGCGCAGGCATAGCTCCCCGCCTCGATCCGGTCGGGCATCACACGATAGGTCGCGCCGTGCAGCCGGTCGCGCCCCTCGATCTCCAGCGTGCCGGTGCCTACCCCCGAAATCGACGCGCCCATCGCCAGCAGCAAGTTGCATAGATCGACGATTTCCGGCTCGCGCGCGGCATTCTCGATGATCGTGCCGCCGCGCGCGGTGACCGCGGCCATCACCGCATTCTCTGTTGCGCCGACCGACACGATCGAGAACGTGACCCGGCCACCGGGCAGCCGCCCGCCGGGCGCGCTCGCGCGGACATAGCCCGCGGCAAGTTCGATGTCGGCGCCCATCGCCTCCAGCGCCCGCAAATGGAGGTCGATCGGGCGATTGCCGATCGCGCAGCCGCCGGGCAGCGATACCTTGGCTTCCCCCGCACGGCCGACCAGCGGGCCCAGCACGAGGATCGACGCGCGCATCTTGCGGACGATATCATAGGGCGCCTCGGTCGAGGTCAGGCGGCCAGCGCGAATCGTCATCACCCTGCCAAAGTCGGTTGGCCTGGCGCCCTCGATCTCAGTCGACGCGCCGAGCTGGTTTAGCAGATGCCCGAAGCTGTCGACATCGGCGAGCCGCGGCAGGTTGCGCAGCGTCACCGGTTCCTCTGTCAGCAGGGCGCATGGCATCAGTGTCAGCGCCGCGTTCTTCGCGCCCGATATCGGCAGGCGGCCGGTCAGGCGATTGCCGCCACGGATCACGATACGGTCCATCCACGGGCTTCTACCGACTAGGTCCGGCTGCGCAAGCGCCTCGCGAGCCGGCGTCGGCCAATCCCGTGATCGGTATTATCAGCGAAGCGCCGCGCGCCGAGCAGCGCTCCGGCGAACCCGCCCGCGTCAGGCTTTCTCCAGCGTGCATTGCAATGGGTGCTGGTTCTGCCGGGCAAAGTCCATGACCTGGCCCACCTTGGTCTCGGCGACTTCATAGCTGAAGACGCCGCACACCCCGACGCCCTTCTGATGGACATGGAACATCACCCGGGTCGCCTCTTCGGTCGACATGCGGAAGAAACGTTGCAGGCACAGCACGACGAACTCCATCGGCGTGTAATCGTCGTTGAGCATCAGCACACGATAGGGAGTGGGCTCCTTGGTGCGTGTCCGCGTGCGGGTCGCAATACCGACACCGGTGCCGCTGTCATTGTCGCCATCGCCATCACGGCCAGGACCATTGGCCATCTGTTCGATTGGGGAATATTCCATCACGCACCGAAAATATGGCAAGCCATGTATCGAGGGCAAGGGGCGACCATCATACAGCGCGAAAGAACGCCATAAAAAAGGCGGCCGCTCCAGCGACCGCCCTTCATAATCGCTTTGGTGCGGCGGATCAGGCCGCGATCTTGATCTTTTCCGCCGCGATCGCAACGCGGTTGGAGATCGGCTGGGCAATTTCGCCGGCCAGCTTCAACATCGCCTCGGTGTTCTTCGAAGTCTCGGCGACAACCGAGTCGAACTGTCCGCGCACGAAATCGCTGTGCAGCTTGAAGAACTCGGCCGGGCTCTTGACCGCTGCGAAGCTCTTCATTGCGGCCGTCGCGCCCTCGAACGACTTGCGCGTATATGCGGCGGCGTCCTGACCCATCGATTCCAGGCCCTTGGCGGCGATCTTGCCCGATTCGACGAACGCCTCGACGTTCTCCTTGCCGAATTCGTTCATGTTCTCGATCATCCTGGTTCCCTTTTCCATCGCCGACTTCGCGCGGCCGTTAATATCCGCGATATAGGCTTGGCTCTTGTCGGTAGCGGTATTCGCCGCTTGTTCGATCGTCGCTTCCATGTCGTTCAATTCCTTCGTTGGCGCCGGCTCAGCGGCATCGGTCACAGTTGTTTCAGCTTCGGGTGTTTTGGCAAAGTGCTCACCGATAGCGACCGGATCGGCGATCATCGGCAAGGGCATGGCAGCCGGTTCGCCCAATGCCGTCGACGGGGCCGGCTCAATTACAGTACTCGCCAAGTCGGCCGCACCCGAAACAGGCGCCTGCCTGGCGGTCACGGGCATCGCTGTTGCCCTGCTTCTCGAACCGGAACCCTTCGCCATGGATTTCTCCGCCGCTATGCCCCGTCAATAATATACCGGACCGGAGAGTCAAGCGATTTTGTGCACTGCAGCATTTTTCACGGCAGGCGCTTTTGTTTATAATTCAACGTTCAAGCACATAGGTGCCCGGCGCATCCGGCAGGGCCGGATGCGGTCCCTTACCGGGCTGGCGGGCGCCTGTCGCCGGGGTAATTGCGGCATCCAGCGCGCGTAGCCAGGCAACCCAGTCCGGCCACCAGCTGCCCTTCGTCTCGACCGCGCCGGCGACGAACTCGTCCAGCGTCGACACCAATGCATCATTGGTCCAATAATGGTATTTGTTCGCCGCCGGCGGGTTCACGACGCCGGCGATATGCCCCGATGCGGCAAGGACGAACCTGACCGATCCCTTGAGATGATGGAGCAGCTTCCAGACGCTTTCGGCGGGCGCGATATGATCATCGCGACCGGCCTGGACATAAGCCGGCGTGGTGACGCTGCCGAGGTCGACCGGCACCCCGTCGACCGACAGCGCACCGGGCCGGACCAGCAGATTATCGCGGTAGAGATCAGTCAGATAGCTCAAATGCCATTTGCTCGGCAGGTTGGCCGTATCGCCATTCCAGTGGAGCAGATCGAGCGGCACATAATCCCGGCCCATCAGGTAATTGTTGGCGACATAGTTCCAGATCAGATCGCGCCCCCGCAGCAGGTTGAACGTGGCGGCCATGTAGCGCCCGTCCAGATATCCCTCCGGCGAGAGCGATTCGATCAGCTTGAGCTGATCGTCGCCGACGAAGTTCAGCAGGTCGCCGGCATGCTCGAAATCGACCTGCGCGGTGAAGAAGGTGGCGCTGGCGACCATCGACGCCTCGCCGCGCGCGGTCAGCAGCGCGAGCGCTGCGGCCAGCGTCGTCCCGCCCACGCAATAGCCGATGGCATGGACCGCCGGCACCGCCAACTGGCCGCGAACGACCTCGATCGCTTCGGCCTGCGCCAGCACATAATCGTCCCACGTCACGTGCGCCATGGAGGCGTCCGCCGACTTCCACGACACCATGAACACCGTGATGCCCTGATCGACCGCCCAGCGGACGAAACTCTTCTCCGGGGTCAGGTCGAGGACATAGAAGCGGTTGATCCACGGGGGGAATATTACCAGCGGCGTGGCCAGGACATCCGCCGTGGTCGGGGCATATTGGATCAACTCGAACAGCGGCGTGCGGTGGATGACCTTGCCCGGCGTCGTCGCCAGGTTGCGCCCCACCTCGAACGCGGTCGCATCGGTATGCGTCACCTGCCCCTTCTGGAGGTCGGCCAGCATGTTGCGGAGGCCCTTCAGCAGGTTCTCGCCGCGCGTCTCGATGGTCCGCTCGATCACCTCGGGATTGGTCATCGGGAAGTTGGACGGGCTGAGCGCATCGACCATGTTCTGCGTCGCAAAGCGCAACTGAGCGCGCTGGCGCGGATCGAGGCCGGGCATTTCGGCGACCCCGCGCAGCAGATGGTTGGCAATCGTCAAATAGCTCTGGCGGATAAAGTCGAAAGTCGGATTGTCACGCCATTGGGGGGCGGCAAAGCGCTTGTCGGTCGGGGCGGATCCCGCGTCGGTCGCGGCACCGGCGGGCGCCGGCACCAGAAAGCGCTGCCACAAAGCGAGGCTGTCCGCCCAGAAATCCGCGACGCGCGTCACTGTCGCCGGATCGTTCAGGCCCGGCACCACCGGGAACAGCGCATCCGCCAGCCGCGGGTCGACCCCGGCCTCCAGCATCATCTGCTGCGCCTGGCCGAGGATCCGCGTCCAATGCTGGATGTCCTCGAGGCCGAGCAGGCCTGGCTGTTTATCGTCCGACATCCTGTCCTGCCTGCGCTTGCGTTGGCGCGATCGCGCTTTTGACTGTAGCATAGGCGCCGGCCGCCGGATTGGCGACCACCAAGCGACCAAGGAACCGACCGTGTCCGACGAATTCTATCGCATCAAGCGACTGCCACCCTATGTCATCGCCGAAGTGAACGCGATGCGGGCCGCGGCACGCGCGGGCGGGGAGGACATTATCGACCTGGGCATGGGCAATCCCGATTTGCCGCCGCCCGACCACGTCATCGAGAAACTGGTCGAGGTCGCGCGCAAGCCCGATGCCCACGGCTATTCGCAGTCCAAGGGCATCCCGGGGCTGCGCCGCGCCCAGGCCAATTATTACGGCCGCCGCTTCGGCGTCGACCTCGACCCCGAGACCGAGGTCGTCGTGACGATGGGGTCAAAGGAGGGGCTGGCCAGCCTGGCGACCGCGATCACCGCGCCCGGCGACGTAGTGCTGGCGCCCAACCCCAGCTACCCGATCCACACCTTCGGCTTCATCATCGCCGGCGCGACGATCCGCGCGGTGCCCACAACGCCCGACGAGGTGTATTTCGAGAGCCTGGAGCGGGCGATCGCCTTCACCGTGCCCCGTCCGTCGATCCTCGTCGTCAACTATCCGTCGAACCCCACGGCGGAAGCGGTCGACCTTGCCTTTTACCAGCGGCTGGTCGCCTGGGCGAAGGAGAACCAAGTCTGGATCATCTCCGATCTGGCTTACTCCGAACTCTATTATGACGGCAAGCCCACACCCTCGATCCTCCAGGTAAAGGACGCCAAGGACGTCGCGATCGAATTCACCTCGCTCAGCAAGACCTATTCGATGGCCGGCTGGCGGATGGGTTTCGCGGTCGGCAACAGAAAGCTGATCGCGGCGATGTCGCGGGTCAAATCGTATCTCGATTATGGCGCCTTCACTCCCATCCAGGCGGCCGCGTGCGCCGCGCTCAACGGCCCGCAGGACATCGTCGAGCGCAACCGCCGGCTCTATCACAAGCGGCGCGACGTGCTGGTCGAAAGCTTCGGCCGCGCCGGGTGGGACATCCCCAGTCCCCGCGCGTCGATGTTCGCCTGGGCGCCGTTGCCGCCGGCGCTCGCGCACCTAGGCAGTCTTGAGTTCTGCAAACAAATGCTGACTCACGCTCATGTCGCGATCGCCCCGGGGGTTGGCTATGGCGAGAATGGAGAAGGGTTCGTGCGCATCGCAATGGTCGAGAACGAACAGCGCCTGCGGCAGGCAGCACGCAACGTGCGCAAGTATCTCCAATCGATGGGCGTCAACACCCCCAGCGTCAATGCCGGCTGAAGCGGTGGCCCGATCGTCGTCGATCCGCCGGCATGCCCCTGGCGCCGCGGGACGCCCGGCGCGGGCGCGGCTTGGCGGATAGTGATCAACCCGCTCTACTCGGTGGCCGGTGTGCTCGTCGGGCTGATCGTCGGGCTGACCGGGGTCGGCGGCGGATCGCTGATGACGCCGCTCCTCGTCCTGGCCTTCGGCTTCCATCCGGCGACCGCGGTCGGCACCGACCTGCTTTACGCGGCGGCGACCAAGTCGGTCGGCACCGTCGTCCATGGCGTACGCAACACGGTCGACTGGCGCGTGGTGCGCCGGCTCGCCTTTGGCAGCGTCCCCGCCGCGACGCTGGCACTGATCGCGCTGAGCTATGCGGCAGGGCGCGCGCACGACCCCAGCGCCACGATCTCGACGTTGCTGGGCATCACCCTGATCCTGTCCGCGGTGGCCACGATCTTCCGGGCGCGGCTGGTCACGCGGATGGCCCCCTGGTTCAGTGCGCTGGGCGAGCGGCGGCTGGCCGCGCTAACGGTCTTCCTGGGCGTGGTGCTTGGCGTGATCGTCTCGCTGACGTCGGTGGGTGCAGGCGCGCTGGGGATGACGGCGCTGCTGATCCTCTATCCGGGGCTACCGATCAACCGGCTGGTGGGATCGGACATCGCCCATGCCGTGCCGCTGACGCTGCTCGCCGGGATCGGGCATTGGATCATCGGCTCGGTCGACGGTGCGCTGCTGTTGTCATTGCTGGTCGGCTCGATCCCCGGCATCATCGTCGGCAGCCTGATCGCGACCCGCGTTTCAGACCGTGTACTGACCCCGATCCTGGCCGTCGTCCTGGCGATCGTCGGCACCCGATTGCTGTTCTGACGGGCGCCTGAATCGCCCGGCAGCGATCCGGCGCAACATTTTGTTGCCAAGCCTGCCGTCACCGCCCCATCTGTGGCTTACATGCTGCGCCAGTACGAGTTGGTCGATCGGGTCCTGGGCTACGATCCGCAAGCCGACGAGGCCCTGCTGAACCGCGCCTACGTCTTTTCCCTCCAGGCGCATGGCAGCCAGAAACGCGCCTCCGGCGACCCGTATTTCAGTCACCCGATCGAGGTCGCCGGCATCCTGACCGACCTCCATCTGGACGACGAAACGATCGCCACGGCGATCCTGCACGACACGATCGAGGACACCGTCGCCACGCCCGAGGAGATCGCGCGGCTGTTCGGCGGCAATGTCGCGCGGATGGTCGACGGGGTCACCAAACTGTCGAAGATCGAGGCGCAGACCGAAAGCGAGCGCGCCGCCGAGAACCTCCGCAAATTCCTGCTGGCGATGTCCGACGACATCCGCGTGCTGCTGGTCAAGCTGGCCGATCGCCTGCACAACATGCGCACGCTTGACCACATCAAGTCGGAGGATAAACGCCGCCGCATCGCCCGCGAGACGATGGACATCTATGCCCCGCTCGCCGAGCGCATCGGCATGTACGAATTCATGAAGGAGATGCAGACGCTCGCCTTCCGCCAGCTCGAACCCGAAGCCCATGAATCGATCGTCCGCCGGCTCGACCAGCTCAACACCGGCGGCGGCAACCGCATCGACAAGATCGGATCGGGGCTGAAGTCGCTGCTGTCGCGTCACGGTGTCGAGGCGGAAATCTCGGGACGCGAAAAGCATCCCTATTCGATCTGGCGCAAGATGGCCGAACGCCATATCAGCTTCGAACAATTGTCCGACATCATGGCGTTTCGCGCGATCGTGCCGACGGTCGAGGATTGCTACACCGCGCTCGGCATCATCCACCGCCGGTGGCCGCTCGTCCCGGGACGGTTCAAGGATTATATCTCGACCGCCAAGCGCAACGGCTATCGCTCGCTCCATACCAGCGTGATGCATGCCGAGAACATGCGGGTCGAAATCCAGATCCGCACTCCCGAGATGCACGCCCAGGCCGAATACGGGCTGGCGGCGCATTGGGCGTACAAGGACGGCAAGGTCCGCGCCGACACCCAGCACAGCTGGATCAGCGACCTGGTCGAGATCCTGGAAACCGCCGACAGCCCCGAGGAGCTGCTCGAACATACCCGGATGGCGATGTACCAGGATCGCATCTTCGCCTTTACCCCGCGTGGCGAACTGATCCAGCTGCCCAAGGGCGCGACGCCGATCGACTTCGCCTATGCCGTCCATACCGACCTGGGCGACCAGGCGGTCGGCGCCAAGATCAACGGCGGCGTCGTCCCGTTGCGGACGCCGATCGAGAATGGCGACCAGGTCCAGATCCTGCGGTCCAAGGCGCAGGAGCCGCAGCCCAACTGGCTGAACTTCGCGACCACCGGCAAGGCGCGGGCGGCGATCCGCCGCAAGCTGCGCGACAAGGAACGCGGCGAGACGCTGGCATTGGGACGCAAGCTGTATGACGAGATCGTCCAGCGGCTGCCCGCCCCCTTGAGCGTCGACGCCGTCAAGACCGCCCTCAGGAAGCTCAAGCTCGCCGACGAGGACGCGCTGATCGAGGCGGTGGCGCGACGCCGGATCACCGATGCCGAGCTGATGGAGGCGCTGATGCCCGGGTCGGGCGGCGCCGATGCGGGGCGCGCGCTGCCCCAGCAATCGGCCGCGATCTCGATCACCGGGCTGACCCCGGGGGTCGCCTATACGCTGGGCCAATGCTGCCACCCGGTGCCCGGAGACCGGATCGTCGGGCTGCGCCGCCCCAATGACGCGATCGAAGTCCACCGCATCGACTGCCCGGCGCTGGCGGCATCGGACGATGCCGACTGGGTCGACCTGGCCTGGGGCGCCAAGGCCGATGCCGGTCTGGCGCAGATCTCGGTAACGCTGAAGAACGAGCCCGGCGCGCTCGGCACCGTCTCGACGATCATCGGCCAGCACCGCGCCAACATCATCAACATCCGCTTCGACACCAGCGACACCGGCTTCCACACCAACACGATCGACCTGGAGGTCCACGACGCCCAGCATCTGGCGCGGCTGATCGGCGCGTTGCGCGCGGCCGACGCGGTCAACGCAGCGGCGCGGGTCTGAAATCCTCCATCGCAGGGAGACGAAACTACCCCCCGATCGGCGCGCACTTGGCGAGCAGCCAGGCGCGCTCGGCCGGGTCTAGCAGCGGCCCCAGCAGGTCGAGCACCTTGCCGTGATAATCGTCCAGCCACGCGCGTTCCGCCTCGGTCAACAGCGCCGGCTCGATCAGCCGCCGCTCGATCGGTGCGAACGTCAGCGTCTCGAACGCTAGCATGAGGCCGTCGGCGCCGGCAATCTCGCGCGGTACGACCAGCACCAGATTCTCGATGCGGATGCCGTACTCGCCGGCCTTGTAATAACCGGGCTCGTTGGAGATGATCATGCCGGCGACCAGCGGCTCGGCCGCGCCGCCGCCCGGATAATTGGGCTTGGCGATCCGCTGCGGTCCCTCATGCACCGCCAGATAGGCGCCGACGCCGTGGCCGGTGCCGTGCGCGAAATCGAGCCCCGCCTCCCATAACGGGCGTCGCGCGAAGCTGTCGAGCTGGCCGCCGCTGGTGCCGTCGGGGAACACCGCCATGGCGATGGCGATATGTCCCCGGAGCACGCGGGTGAAGCGGTCGCGCATTTCGGGCGTCGGCTCGTCGACCGGCACGACGCGCGTCACGTCGGTGGTGCCGTCGGCATATTGGCCGCCCGAATCGACGAGATAGAGCTGTCCCGGCTCGATCCGGGCGTTCGAGGCTTCCGTGACACGGTAATGCGGGCTGGCGCCATGCGCGCCGGTCGCCGAGATCGTGTCGAAGCTGGTGTCGAGCAAAAGCCCGGTGGCCTCGCGACAGGCACGCAGCCGCGCCGCCGCCGACAATTCGGTCTCGCTGCCCGCGGGCAGCGTTTCCTCGCACCATTTGAGGAAGCGGGTCAGCGCGGCGCCGTCGCGCACGCTGGCTGCGCGATGGCCGGCAATCTCGGTCGCGTTCTTGCGCGCCTTGGCGAGCACCACCGGATCGCGCCGCGCGAGCACGGTCGCCCCGCCCATTTCAAGCCCGGTAGCGATCGCGGCAACCGCGCGCTCGGGATCGGCCACCACGCGCTTGCCGGCATAGTTGCCCAGCGCGCCGGCGAACGCCGTACGGTCATGAACGCGCACGGCGTTGCCCAGGTGACGCCGCACCGCTTCGTCGACCTTTTCGGGCGCGACGAACAGGTCGATCGAGCCGTCGGCGTCGACGATCGCATAGGCCAGAGCGACCGGCGTATGATCAACGTCGCCGCCGCGGACGTTGAGCGTCCAGGCGATCGAATCGAGCGCCGACAGGACCAGCGCATCGGCGCCTTCCTCAGCCAGCCAGTCGGCGATCGCCGCGCGCTTCTCCGCCGATGACCGGCCCGCGCGATCGTCAGGGTGGACGGTGAGCCGTGCCGGCGAGGGCAACGGCCGATCGGTCCAGACCGCGTCGACCGGGTTGCGATCAACCGCCACCAAATTGGCGCCCCGCGCCGCCAGCGCGGCGCTCGCATCGCGCACCCAGGCGGCGGTGTGCAGCCAGGGATCATAGCCGACGCGCGCCCCTTCGGTCGCGCGCGCCGCGAGCCACGCGGTGAGGCTGGTCGCCAGCACATCGACATAATGCCAGGCCGCGCCGTCGACCTGCTCGCGGACCTGGAGCGTATAGCGCCCGTCGGTGAAGATCGCCGCCTCCCGCGCCAGCACCAACGCGCTCCCCGCCGACCCCTCGAACCCGGTCAGCCACGCCAGCCGCCGAGCATAGGCGCCGACATATTCGGACATGTGCTCGTCGGTCAGCGGCACGACGAACCCGTCCAGGCCATCGGCGTCGAGCTGGTCGCGCAACGCGGCGAGACGGTCGGCATGGGGCGACATGGGGCAGGCTTTCAGCATCAAAGTTCATCAAAGTTCACGGTGTCGCACCAACAGACATTTGCCGGGCGGTCCGCTCACCCCAGCAGATCGACGATCGCACGTTCCCGCGTGGCGGCCGCATAGGGCCTTTGCACGATCGGCGCGGCGGCGTGGTCAGCGGGCATCTTACGCTGCCCGCCATAACGGGTCGCGAAGATGTAGGGAATGGGCAGGCTCATCCGGCGACCGGGGGAAACACGCGGGCGAAGATCGCGTCGACATGCTTGAGGTGATAGCCAAGGTCGAACTTGTCATCGATCTCGCCAGGCGACAGGGCGGCGGTGACCTCGGGATCGGCCTTGAGCAGGTCGCGCAGCGACAGCCGGCCGTCCGATTCCCACACCTTCATCGCGTTGCGCTGGACCAGGCGATAGCTGTCCTCGCGGCTGACCCCGGCCTGCGTCATCGCCAGCAGCACGCGCTGCGAGTGGACGAGGCCGCCCATCCTGTCGAGGTTCTTCGCCATCCGCTGGGGATAGACCAGCAGCTTGTCGACGACCCCGGTCAGCCGCACCAGCGCGAAGTCGAGCGTGATCGTCGCGTCCGGCCCGATATAGCGCTCGACCGACGAATGGCTGATGTCGCGTTCATGCCACAAGGCCACGTCCTCGAGCGCCGGCATGACGTAACCGCGCACCATCCTGGCCAGACCGGTGAGGTTTTCGGTGAGCACCGGGTTGCGCTTGTGCGGCATCGCCGACGAGCCTTTCTGGCCGGGCGCGAAATATTCCTCGGCCTCCAGCACCTCGGTCCGCTGGAGGTGGCGGATTTCGGTCGCGAGGCGCTCGATCGAGCCGGCGATCACGCCCAACGTCGCGAAGAACATGGCGTGGCGATCACGCGGGATGACCTGGGTGGAGACGGGTTCGACGGCGAGCCCCAATCGGGCGGCGACATGCGCCTCGACGCGCGGATCGATGTTGGCGAAAGTGCCGACCGCGCCGGAGATCGCGCAGGTGGCAATGTCGGCGCGCGCCGCGACCAGCCGCGCGCGGTGCCGGGCGAATTCGGCATGCGCCTGGGCGAGCTTCAGCCCGAAGGTGACGGGTTCGGCATGGATGCCGTGGCTGCGGCCGATCGTCGGGGTCAGCTTGTGTTCGTGCGCGCGCTGCCTGAGCACGGCCAGCAAGGCGTCGATGTCGCGGATCAAGAGGTCGGCCGCGTCGCGCAGCTGCACCGCAAGGCAGGTGTCGAGCACGTCGGACGAGGTCATGCCCTGGTGCATGAAGCGGGCCCAGTCCGCGCCGGAATGCGCGGCCACCTGCTCGGCGACCCAGGTCAGAAAGGCGATGACGTCGTGCCGGGTCACCGCCTCGATCGCATCGATCGCGGCGACGTCGATCGCCGGATCGGTCGCCCACCAGCGCCACAAGGCGGCGGCGGCTTCCTCCGGCACCGCGCCCAGATCGGCCAGCGCGTCGGTCGCGTGCGCCTCGATCTCGAACCAGATCCGCAAGCGCGTTTCGGGCGCCCAGACGGCAGTCATTTCGGGGCGCGAATATCGGGGAACCATGGAGAGAATCCTGACGGCGGCGGCAAGCCCGCGCGTGTCGTGTCCCAACCACGCCGCAAGGGCAAGATACTCCTTAGGTCTGGCCAGGCCGGCCCATCGTCCTATCAGATCAGGCCCTTCGCCCGCAGGCTGACATAGCCCTGCGTGCCGACGATGATATGGTCGTGAAGCGCGATGCCCAGCCGCTTGGCCGCTTCGTCGATCGACCGGGTCAGCGCGATGTCGGCGCGGCTGGGCTGCGGGTCGCCCGACGGATGGTTGTGGACCAGGATGATCGACGCCGAGCCGAGATCGATCGCGCGGCGGATCACCTCGCGAACATGGACCGGGGCCTCGTCGATCGATCCCTCGCTGACGAGTTCGTCGCGGATCAGCATGTTGCGGGTGTTGAGATGAAGCACGCGCACGCGTTCGTGGAGGTGATGCGCCATGTCGGCGCGCAGATAATCGAGCAGCGCCTGCCAATTGCCCAGCATCGGGCGCGCGGCGGCCTCGGCCCGCAACAGGCGCAGCGCCGCCGCCTGCGCGATCTTGATCGCGGCGACCGACGTCTCGCCCATCCCCTTGACCCGGCCGATTGCCTCCGGCGCGGCGGTCAGCAGCCCGGCGATGCCGCCGAACTCGCGCAGCAATTCCCTGGCCAGCGGCTTGGTGTCGCGACGGGGGATCGCCAGCGCCAGGAGATATTCGACGATCTCGTGGTCAAGCAGCCCCTCGGCATCGGCCAGCAGCCGCTGGCGCAGCCGCGCGCGGTGTCCCGCATTGTCGGAATCGGAAACGGTCATGCGCGGGACCACGGTATCCCCCTGGCCGACGCCGCGCAATTGCCTGGCCGGACAGGAAACGGGCGACGGTTGACTCGACCCCGCCGGCTTCCTAAACGGCGCGCAGCAAACGGGGGGCCGATGCCCGCCGCTGTCCGTCGTCGCCCGCTTGTGAAAGTGCGGCGGCGTTTTCTTATCTGTTTCTGATCAGGAACTTTTCTCGTTGGCTGACGACCGCCAGAACCATGACCTGGACCGTCGGATCGCCGACGCGAAGGCGGCGGAACTGGCGCGGTCTGGCGCGGTCGCCCCGCCGGCCAAGGGCTATGCGCAGGGGTCGCGCGTGCTGGCAGAATTGATCGGCGCGCCGATCGGCGGCGGCGTGCTTGGCTGGGCGCTCGATCACTGGCTGGGGACCAGCCCGTGGTTCCTGCTGATCCTGGTCGCGCTGGCCTTCGTCGTCGCGTTCCGCAACATCCTTCGCATTTCCAAGGAGCGCGCCGAGTAATGGCTGGCGAGATCAATCCGATGGAGCAGTTCGAGGTCGGCCATCTGGTCGATGTCACCCTGTTTGGTTATGATGTCTCGTTCACTAATTCGGCGCTGTTCATGGTCGTCGTGTTCGTGATCCTGGCGGTCTTCATGGCCGGCGGCCTGAAGCGCCAGCTGATCCCCGGCCGGTGGCAGGTCGCCGCCGAGGAAGCGGTCGGCTTCATCGACAACATGGTCAGCGTGAATATCGGCAAGGGCGGCAAGAAGTTCGCCCCCTACATCTTCTCGCTGTTCTTCTTCATCCTGTTCGCCAATCTGGTCGGCGTGCTGCCGCTGGCGATCCTGCCGCACTTCCACACCTTCGCCGTGACCAGCCACATCACCGTGACCGCGGTGCTGGCGCTGGCATCGTTCGCGATCGTGCTGATCGTCGGCTTCGCCAGGCATGGCCTGAAGTTCTTCTCGCTGTTCGTGCCGCATGGCGCGCCGGCCTGGCTGATGCCGGTCATCATACCGGTCGAGTTCGTGTCGTTCATGGTCCGCCCGTTCAGCCTGGGGCTGCGACTGTTCGTCGCGATGACCGCGGGCCACATCCTGCTCGAGGTGTTCGGCAGCTTCGTCGTCCAGGGGCTCAATGCCGGCGGGGGGCTCGGCTGGCTCGTCTCGGCGCTCAGCTTCGTGATGATCGTCGGCGTCAGCGCGCTCGAATTGCTGGTATGCGCGATCCAGGCCTATGTCTTCGCGCTGTTGACCTCGCTTTACCTCCACGACGCGGTGCACCTGCACTAGGTCGTTGTCGCCATTCGCTTACGTTTCCTAGGGAGCTTGAAATGACTGATCTTGGTGCAATGTATATCGGTGCGGGCCTCGCCGCGATCGGCATCGGCCTGGCCGCGCTCGGCGTGGGCAACGTGTTCGGCTCGTTCCTCGAAGGCGCGCTGCGCAATCCGTCGGCCGCCGACAGCCAGCAGGGGCGCCTGTTCATCGGTTTCGCCGCGTCGGAACTGCTGGGCCTGATCGCGTTCGTCGTCGCGATCCTCATCCTGTTCGTCGTCAAGTAAGCCAAGGCGAGCGCATCCCATGCCGCAGCTATCCCAGATCGGTGCGATCTACGCTTCGCAGCTGTTCTGGCTCGCGATCGTATTCGCGCTGATCTATTTCGGGATCGGCAAGGCGATGGTTCCCAGGATCGAGCGGACGATCGACGATCGCAACGCTCGCATCACGGCCGACCTCGCCGCGGCGGAGGCCGCGCGCACTGCCGCGCGTGCGTCCGAAGAGGGTTACGCCGCCAGCCTAGACACCGCGCGGGGCCGGGCACAGAAGCTGGTCGGCGAGGCCAAGCTACGCGCCGCGGGATCGGTCGAACAGGCGCTCAAAGCCGGCAATGCCGACCAGGAAAAGGCAGTGACCGAGCAGACCGCCCGGATCGGCGCCGCCAAGCAGACGGCGCTGGCCGAAATCGAGAGCGCGACGGTGGAGGCGGTCGAGGCGATCGTCGCCAAGCTGTCGGGCACGACGCCGAGCCGCGACGCGGTTGCGGCGCAGGTCAAGGCGGAACTGGCCAATGGCTGAGCTGAAGACGTCCACACTGGCCAAGACCGGCTCGGCCGAACTGCATGTCGAGCCGTCGGCGTTCGGGTTGACCGCCCCCGCCTGGGTCGCGCTGTCGATGCTGGTCGTGATCGCGATCATGATCTGGCAGAAAGTGCCGGCGTTGGTCGGCAGGATGCTGGATTCGCGGATCGACACGATCCGGCGCCAGCTCGAAGAGGCCGGCGCATTGCGCGTCGAGGCCGAGAAGCTGCTCGCCGACGCCAGGGCGCGCGATGCCGCCAGCGCGGGCGATGCCGCGGCGATCGTCGCGCATGCCGAACAGGAAGCCGCGACGATGCTGATCAAGGCCGAAGCCGACGCGGCCGACCTGGTGGCACGGCGGGGCAAGATGGCCGAGGACAAGATTGCGGCCGCCGAACGCAGCGCGGTGGCCGAGATACGCGCTCATGCGGCCGACGCCGCCGCCCGCGCGGCGGCCGCGATCATCGCCGATCGCCACGGCGCCGACGCCGACAAGCCGCTGGTCGACCGCACGATCGCCGGGCTCGGCCGCCTCAATTGACCGAATCGCCGCCGCGGACCTATTCGCGCGGTACGACCTACGCCATCGTCGCCGCGCCCATCATCACCAGCGCGATCGGCGTGATGTTCCTGTTTTCCGACTGGCGCCAGGTACCGGCGTTTCCGGTGATCGTCATCGCGCTGTTATGGATGATCTCGTTCACGGTCGCGGTGGCACGGATCGGCCGCCGCGCCTGGTGGCTGCTGCTGACCGTGCCGGGGGCGCTGTTCGTGCCGGCCGGGCTGATCTGGCTGCTGGTCGCCTGCAACTTCACCCGCTGCGCGGTATAGCAGGGGTGGTCGGGGGGATCGCGACGCCTTAGGTTTGCGCGACAATGTCATCCCCCAACACCCCCGATCGTTTCAACGAGGACAAGGCCACCTATGCCCTGCGCGGGAGCGGCGATACGCCCGATCTGGCAGCGGGCGTGGCGGCGATCCGCAACGTGCTGAAGACACTGCCGGCGCGGCCCGGCGTGTACCGGATGCAGGATGCGCGCGGCGACGTGCTGTATGTCGGCAAGGCGCGCGCGCTGAAGAACCGCGTGACCAATTATACCCAGGTCGACCGCCTGCCCAAGCGTCTGCAGCGGATGGTCGCGCAGACGCGAAGCATGACGATCGTCACCACCAACAACGAGGCCGACGCGCTGCTGCTCGAGGCGCAGCTGATCAAGCGCTTTCGTCCGGCCTACAACGTCCTGCTGCGCGACGACAAGTCGTTCCCGTTCATCCTCTTGCGCGTCGACCACGACTTCCCGCGCCTCCAGAAGCATCGCGGGGCGCGGCGGGCGAAGGGCAATTATTACGGGCCGTTCGCCAGCGCCGGATCGGTCAACAACACGCTCAATGCATTGCAGAAACTGTTCCTGCTGCGCTCGTGCACCGACGGTTTCTTCAAGACGCGCGACCGGCCATGCCTGCTCTACCAGATCAAGCGCTGTTCGGCGCCGTGCGTCGGGCGGATCGACGCGGCGGGTTATGCCGAGCTGGTCGGCGACGCCAAGAGCTTCCTGGCCGGCAAGGCGACCGACGTGCAGGCACGATTGGGCGCGCAGATGCAAGCGGCGGCCGAGGCGATGGACTTCGAGCAGGCGGCGTTGCTGCGCGACCGGCTGCGCGCGCTGACCTTCATCCAGGGGAGCCAGGCGATCAATGCCGAGGGTGTCGGCGACGCCGACGTCTTCGCGCTGGCGTGCAAGGACGGGGCGATGGGCATCCAGGCGTTCTTCATCCGCGGCGGACAGAATTGGGGACATCGCAGCTTCTTTCCCGCGCATACCGCCGACGTGCCCGAAGACGAGGTGATGACCGCCTTTCTCGGCCAATTCTATGAGGAGGTGCCGCCGGCCAGGAACGTGCTGCTCGACCGCAACCTGGCCGAGGCGCCACTGCTCGCCGAGGCGCTCGCAGCGCGAGCCGGATACAGGGTGACGCTGTCGATGCCGCAGCGCGGCGACCGCCGGCGGCTGATGGACCAGGCCAAGCGCAACGCGGTCGAGGCGCTTGACCGACGGCTGGCGGAGAGCACGACCCAGGCGCGATTGCTGCGCGAGGTCGCCGACCTGTTCGAGCTGGCCGAGCCGCCCGACCGCATCGAGATCTATGACAACAGCCACATGCAGGGCACCAACGCGCTGGGCGCGATGGTCGTCGCCGGGCCCGAAGGTTTTCGCAAGGGGCAGTATCGCAAGTTCAACATCAGGGACAAATCGATCGTGCCGGGCGACGACTTCGCGATGATGCGCGAGGTGTTCCAGCGCCGGTTCGCGCGCGCCCAGGCCGAAGATCCGGATCGCGACGCGGGCATGTGGCCCGACCTTGTGCTGATCGACGGCGGGCGGGGACAGCTCAACGCGGTCAAGGGCATATTGGAGGAACTGGGAATCGAGGATGTGTGCCTGGTCGGCGTCGCCAAGGGACCCGGCCATGGCCGCGAGGGACGCGAGGTGTTCCACCTGATGGACGGGCGCGAGCTGACGCTGCCAGTCAATTCGCCGGTGATCTTCTATCTGCAACGGCTGCGCGACGAGGCGCACCGCTTCGCGATCGGCGCGCATCGGGACAAGCGCGCCCGCGCGATCGGCGCCTCGCCGCTCGACGAGGTGCCGGGCATCGGCCCGGCGCGCAAGAAGGCGCTGCTGATGCATTTCGGCACCGCGCGCGCGGTACGCGGCGCCAGCCTGGAGGATCTGCAGAAGGCGCCGGGCGTCTCGGCGGCGGTCGCGCAGCAAGTGCACGACTTCTATCATTCGCGATAGGCGGCGGGCGGCCGTCACTCATCCGCCGGTCGGTTCAGCGCCGGTCGGGCGGCAGCGCGGCTTGGGCCAGTTGCGTGACCAGATCGGCCAGCGCGAGCGTCTGTTGCCGGTCCGACCCCAATTGGCGCAACGCCACCGTGCCCTCCTCCGCCTCGCGCTTGCCGACGACGAGCAGGTTCGGGACCTTTGCCACGCTGTGTTCGCGCACCTTGTAATTGATCTTCTCGTTCCGGAGGTCGGTATTGACGCGCAGTCCCGCCTTGCGCAGCGCCGCGGCGACGCGCGCGGCATAATCGTCGGCATCGGACACGATCGTCGCGACCACCGCCTGGACGGGCGCCAGCCAGAGCGGGAAGCGCCCGGCATGATGCTCGATCAATATGCCGATAAAGCGTTCAAAGCTGCCGAGGATGGCGCGATGAAGCATGATCGGGCGATGACGCTCGCCGTCCTCGCCGACATAGCTGGCGTCGAGCCGCTCGGGCAGCACCGTATCGGTCTGGATCGTGCCGACCTGCCACGTCCGGCCGATCGCGTCGGTCAGATGGAATTCGAGCTTCGGCGCGTAGAAAGCGCCTTCGCCGGGCAGCTCCTCCCAGCCGAAGTCGGGCGTGTCGCGACCGGTCGCGCGCACTGCGTCACGCAACGACTGTTCGGACCAGTCCCACATCTCCTCGCTGCCGAACCTTTTGTCCGGACGCAGCGCCAGTTTGATCGCATAGCGTGGAAAGCCGAGGTCCCGGTACACGGTATCGAGCAGGTCGCAGAACCGGCCGACTTCGTCGACCAACTGGTCGGCGCGGACGAACAGATGCGCGTCGTCCTGGGTGAACTGGCGCACGCGCATGATGCCGTGGAGCGCGCCGTGCGGCTCGTTCCGGTGGCAGCAGCCGAATTCGGCCATGCGGATCGGCAGGTCGCGATACGATTTGATCCCCTGGCGAAAGATCAGCACGTGCGCCGGGCAGTTCATCGGCTTGAGCGCCATCAGGTCGGATTTGCCCGACAGCACCGGCCCATCATCCTCGCCCGAGGGTATCTCGTCGGGGACGACGAACATGTTCTCGCGATACTTGCCCCAATGCCCGGACTGCTCCCATTGGCGGGCGTCCATCAGCTGCGGCGTCTTGACCTCGTCATAGCCCGCCGCGTCGAGCCGCCTGCGCATATACGCCTCCAGCTCGCGCCACAGGATATAGCCGTTGGGATGCCAGAAGACCGACCCTTGCGCCTCCGACTGGAGGTGGAACAGGTCCATTTCCTGTCCGATCCTGCGGTGGTCGCGCTTGGCCGCCTCCTCGATCATGAACAGGTGGGCATCGAGCTGCTTCTTGTTCAGCCAGCCGGTGCCGTAGATGCGCGACAGCATCGCATTGGCCTGGTCGCCGCGCCAATAGGCGCCCGACACACGCGTCAGCTTGAACGCGTCGGACGCGAGCTTGCCGGTCGAGGCGAGGTGCGGCCCGCGGCACATGTCGAGCCAGGCGTCATCGCCCGTGCCGGCACGATAGACCGTCAGTTCCTCGCCATCGGGCAGTTCGGCGGCCCATTCGGCCTTGAAGCTTTCGCCCTTTGCCCGCCAGCGCGCGATCAGGTCCTCGCGGCGCCACACCTCGCGGATCAGCGGCACGTCCCGGGCGATGACCCGCCGCATCTCGGCCTCGATCGCCGGCAAATCCTCCTCGGTGAACGGCCGATCCCTGGGCGCGAAGTCATAGTAGAAGCCATCGTCGGTCGAGGGCCCGAACGTGATCTGCGTGCCAGGAAACAGGTTCTGCACCGCCTCGGCCAAGACATGCGCATAATCGTGCCGCGCCAGTTCCAGCGCATCCTTCTCGTCGCGGCCGGTGACCAGCGCGAGGGTCGCATCCGCCTCCAGCGGGCGCATGATGTCGCGCAACTCGCCATCGACGCGCGCGGCGATCGCCGCCTTAGCGAGACCGGGACCGATTGCCGCAGCGATTTCCGCCGGCGTGGTGCCGGGCGCAACCTCGCGCACGGAACCGTCGGGGAGCGTGATCGAAAGCATGTCCATTGGCCGTTCCTGTCGAATGGGTGCGGCTATGCACCGCGGCGCGTCCGGAGTGAAGCAGGCAGGACGGGAGAGCGGACGCCGCCTCACCCGGTCCCGGGAGAGGGGTCGTGGCGGGCGTCAGCGAGTGGCGCGCATCCTCGTCCCCCCCGGGCGGCCCGGGGTGGCGGTAGTGAGGATCGAGACCGAACGGCAACGCATTGCAGTCTTATAGCCGGATCGGGCGCCGGCGATCAAGAGAGCGCCGCCCGGCAGTCAGGGCGCTTCCCCACTGTCTCGCGCCGGAGCCGCCGCGTCAGCGCTGCCCCGCCTGCGCGCCTTGTCGCCCCCCTCATTGTCGGGCGCGTCGATCAGGTCGAAGCGGATGCGGACCCAGGCGCCGATCAGCGGCTTGCCGTTGCGTCGCGGCGGGATGACCAGGAATTGCCACGCCGCCAGCCGCAGTGCCCGGGCGATGCCCGAGCCGGGCGTCTCTCCCATTTCCCGGCAATTCTCGACATGGTTGCGGGGCACCGTGCGGCACGCGATCACGCCCCAGCCCTTGCCGATCCCGGGAGGAAGATAGGTCGCCATCTCGGCATGGGTCGGCTCGCGATACCATTCGGCGTTGAAGATCGCCTCGCCGCCCGGTCCCTCGCCGGGGCCATAGGTGGCGACGCTGTCGCCGGCGCCCGTGCCGCCCGCGCCCTTCGATCCCTTGTCGGCGATATCACTCGCGGCAAAGTCGTTGCCGTCGAGGACGATCATGTTGGGGTTGACGGGCGTGCTGGTCCTGGCGGGCTGGGGGACCGGCGGGGGGACGGCAAGTGGTGGCCGCTTGGCGGCGGCAACCGCAGGCGCCCTCGAGGATGCGGCGGCGCTCGCGGCCTTGGTCGACTTGGTGGCCGATGCCTTGTCCGCGCTGCGATCGGGCGAGGGATACAGGCTGAACGTGTTGGGCGTGTCGCGCGCCTTCCTGGGCCGCAGTCCGGGGGACATCGTCAGCAACACCAGCACGATCAGGATCTCGACCAGCAACGCCAGCAGGAAACCCCGCGCACGCCGCCACAGCGGCATGCGGCGGTCGAAGGATCTTGGTTCGGGAATCGCCGCATCCATGGCGCCTGCGCCTATCGCGCAGGGGCCGGTGCGGCAACGACCTGGTCGGCGGAGAGGGCACGATCCATTGTTGGGGTTCCTAGGACGGCAGTTTCAGTTTCACCATAACCCGGTTGCTGGCCGCGCCGGGCAGGTCCTTGCGCTCGACCTCGACCGATGCCTTGACGTTGCCGATCGCGGTTTCGGCCCGCGGCACCGCGCTGCCCTCGTCGTCGTCGGGCAGGCGTTGATAGCGATAACGCATGGCGGCATCCTTGCGGGCGCAAACGACGATGTCGTCGCCCGATGACCCGCACTTGGCGGCGGGCCGGGGCGGCACCTTGGCAAGATCGAAGTCGGTCGGCGCCATGCCGCTCGCAGCGGCCTGGGCAAGAAGGGCGAGCGCAAGCGGCACATGATACCGTGCAACGACATTGTGGCCGCTGCGCGGCGCGGTCAGGCGGCCTGCTGCGCCCCCACCCGATCACCGGCGCGGGCAGCCGATGCGGCGCGCTCCGCGGGTCCAAGCGGCCCTGCCATCAGCCGGCCGACGCTGGCGATATGGCCACGCACACGCTTGTTGAACCACGCCACGCGCGCTGCCGTGAGATCCCAGTCGAGCACCTGATCGCGGGCAAGGAATTCCTTGACGTTGAACCGCAGATCCTCGGTCAGCGCGATGCATTCCGCCTTGATCTCGGTAACGCGTGCTCTCGCCGCGGCATCCGGGTGGTCGAGCAGCGGCGCGAAGACCTCGCGATGGACGAACAATTGATAGGAGGCGATCAGTACCGCCGCATCGGCGATCCGCTGACGCACGTGCGACACAATTGCCGGATCGCGCGCCGCCAGCAACGAATCGCCCTCGGCCATGTGCGCCTCGATCCGGGCGTGATAGTCTTCGAGTGTCCTGGGCATGCCTGATCCCCTTGGCCGGCATGCTAGGCCCGAATGTTTAGCAATTTGCTATTGGCGTGATAATATCACACCGAAGGGCACGACATGGTTGTCGACATCGTGCCCGATGCGCGCGCGACCAAGGAACCGGACCTTCATCTCGCGGCTCCAATGCAGCGCGATCTGGTCGGGCGTCAGGCCGAAATCGGCCTGGCCTGCCGGGTTGGCCGGCAGCGCCACATTACCTAGGCGGAAGCACGCGACATGGCCCAATTGGGTGGCGGCAGCGACATGGAACATCATCCGGTCGACGCGGTAGAGCAGCTCGTCCACTTCCTCGATCAGCAGGTCGTGGTCGGTCAGATCGGGTAGCCATGGCGTGCCGATCAGCGCATCGAGAATCGACAGGTTGAACGCCGCCGCCGGCCGCCCGGTGCCGATGACGCCCGGTTCGACCCCCGCCAGGTCGCGCTTGGCGATCCAGCCGAGCGAACGCCGGACGCATGCCTCGCCGCCGTTCCGGCGATTGATGTCGACCGGCATCGGCCCGTGCGCGACATGGCCGATCCGCGCGGCATAGAGCGCACCGAGCATGAACCCCATGTCGGAATAGCCGCAATAGGTCTTTTGCCGCGCCGGCTCTTCCAGATGCGGCATGACCAGCGGCAGGATGCGGTTTGAACCATAACCGCCGCGCGCGAACCAGATCGCATCATAGGACGGATCGTTGGCATATTTGAGGAAGGTGTCGGCGCGCAGTTGGTCGGGACCCGCCCAGTTATGCCCGCCGCCTTCGGCCCAGCTCTGCGGATCGACCACCAGTTCCACACCATAGCCGGCGGCGATCGCGGGAACGGCGTCCAGCGCATGCTCGTCGACCCGGTTGGCGGGCGCCATTACCGCGATCCTCATTCGTCTGGCCCCATCTTGCTCCGGACAATGAAACCGGGGATAGCCCGCCGCGATGCACGACGGCAACCTCATCGCCCATCCCTGCTTCTTCGTCGGCATCGGGGGATCGGGGATGATGCCCCTGGCGATGATTCTGGCTGCGCGCGGCGCCGATGTTGCCGGATCGGACCGCAGCCTGGACCAGGACCGTCTGCCCGCCAAATTCACCTATCTGCGCGACCTTGGCGTGGGATTGTTTCCCCAGGACGGCAGCGGCATCGTCTCGGCCGACCAGGTGGTGATCGCGTCGGCCGCGGTCGAGCCGACCGTCGCCGACCTGGTCGCCGCCGATCGGCTGGGCTGCCAGCGACGATCGCGCGCCGAGATGCTGGCCGGATTGTTCAACGACAGCGCGCTGCCGATCGGCGTCGCCGGAACCAGCGGCAAGTCGACGGTAACCGGTATGATCGGCTGGATCCTCCATGCCACCGGCCGCGACCCGACGGTGATGAACGGCGCGGTGATGAAGAATTTCGCGCTTCCCGATGCGCCGTTCGCCAGCGCGTTGGTGGGTGCGGGGGACGCGTTCGTCAGCGAAGTCGACGAGAGCGACGGATCGATCGCCTTGTACCGGCCGCAGATCGCGGTGCTCAACAATGTCAGCCTCGACCACAAGTCGCTCGACGAGTTACGCGCGCTGTTCGGCGATTTCGCCGCCCGCGCGCGGCACGTCGTTGCCAATGCCGGGGACCCGGAGACAAGCGCGCTGCTTGCCGGGCTGGCTTCCGTCACCAGCTTTGCGGTGGAGGGCGATGCCGATCTCAGCGCCCGCGCGGTGGCGCCCGAACGGTTCGCGATCGGCTTTGAGCTGGTGACGAAGGACGCCAGGCTGGCCGTGCGCCTCAAGGTGCCGGGGCGGCACAATGTCGCCAACGCGCTGGCGGCGGTCGGCGCTGCGATGGCGGCGGGGGTGCCGCTGATCGAGGCGGTGCGCGCGATCGAGGGGTTCACCGGTCTCAGGCGGCGATTCGACCTGGTCGGCGAGGCCGGGGGGATCGCGGTCATCGACGATTTCGGGCACAATCCCGACAAGATCGCCGCGACGCTGGCAACGCTCCATGCCTTTCCCGGGCGGCTGCTGATATTGTTCCAGCCGCATGGCTATGGGCCACTCAAGGTGATGCGGCACGAGTTGGTCGGCGCGTTCATCGCCGGGCTGAGCGAAGACGACCTGCTGGTCCTGCCGGATCCCGCCTTTTTCGGTGGGACGGTGAAGCGCGCGGTGACCAGCGCCGACATCGTCGCGGACATCGTCGCGGCCGGGCGGCCGGCGCGTCATGTCGCCGATCGCGCTGCGGCGGCCGCCCTGATCGCCGATGCCGCGCGTCCCGGCGACCGCGTGATCGTGATGGGCGCGCGCGACGACACGCTGAGCCAGGTCGCCGGCGATATCCTGACGAGGATCGCGGGGCGCTAGCCGAACCGCTCCGGCGCATAGCGCGCCGCGTCGATATGCGCGACGCGGCGGTCGGGCGCGCGACCGAGCAGCAGCGCGCCCGCCACCAAGGCGGCAGCGGGAGCGGTCTGGATACCGAAGCCGCCCTGGCCCGCGAACCAGAAGAAGCCGGGCGTGCGTGGGTCATGACCATAAACGGGCAGGCGATCGGGCGCGAAGCTGCGCAACCCCGCCCATTTGCGTTCGAGCTGCGCGACGCGCCAGTCGACGACATGTTCGAAGCGGTCGATCGCCAGCGCGACGTCATATTCGTCGGGCTGCGCGTCGCAGGGATCGCTGGCGATCTCGTCGTGCGGACTCAACCACAGCCGCCCGCCTGCCTCCGGCTTGAAATAGAATTCGCCGCCGACATGCGAGACGTGCGGCATGCCCGAAGGCGCGGGGGGATCGGTGCGCAGCTGGATCAGCGTGCGGCGGAACGGCGCGATGCCAAGCGGCGCGGCACCGGCAATCCCGGCGACACGATCGGCCCAGGCGCCGGCGGCATCGACCAGCGTGCCGCAGGCGATGTCGCCCTGCCCGGTTTCCAGCCGCCACCTCCCGCCGGCCCGAGTCGCCGCCGCCAGCGCCGCGTCGAGCATCAGCACGGCCCCGGCACGGCGCGCGCGCGCCAAGGCGTCGGCATGGAGTGCCGCGACGTCGATATAGGCGCAGCTCGGCTCCCAGATGCCGATGTCCCATCCCGGCCTGAGCCCGGGGATCACGGCATGGGGGTCGACGCGGTCCAGCGTGACACCGGTAGCCGCAAAGTCCGCCAGGAACGCGTCGGCCGCCGCCTCGTCCCCGGCACGCCCGACATGGAGCGAACCGAGCGGCTCGAGCCAGCCGCCCGCCTGCAGCATGGCATGCGACGCGCTGGTCAGCGGCTGGATGCCGGAGCCGCCATAGGTCTCCGCCCAGAACGCGGCCGACCGGCCGGTCGAATGATAGGCGGCGACCGATTCGCCCTCCAGGATGGCGACCCGGACGGAAGGCGCGATCTCCGCGGCCAGCGTCGCCCCCGCGATGCCGGCGCCAACGATGACGACGTCGAACGCGCTCATGCCGCCCGCGCCACCGGAGGCGCCCGCGCCGCTAGGAAATCGTCGATCTCGCCCAGCGCGCGGTCGCGCACCCGGTCGGCCTCGCGCAACAATTCGTGCGCCGCCTCGCGGCCGAACCGCACCAGGCGCACGTCGGGCAATTGCGCGGCGATCGCCACCGCCGCCTTGGCCAGGACCAGTCGGTCGGCGTCGGCGACCAGCATCAGCACCGGGACCGCCATTGCCGGCAAGCGCGGATCGCGACGCATGAGCCGGGTCGACGCGAACGCCTGAACCACCCAGCGCCAACTGGGCGGTCCAATCCGCAATTCGGGCGCATGATCCTGCCACCAGAGCTCGTCGGCATAGCGATCGGGGTCATGGGTCAGGATGTTCTCGCGCGTGTACGGCGTCACCGGGCGCACGCCGTCACGCCAGGCCCGGCGCGTCGCATCGCCCATCCCGGCAACGATTCGCGCCAGGCGCTCGCTCACCGTCAGGCCAAGCGCGGTGCGCAGGCCCAGCATCGGGGCGACCAGCACCGCGGCGGCCGGTGCGGCAACCCGCTCAACCAGCGCGCGCAGCACCAGGTGCCCGCCCATTGAATGCCCGATCAGGACGCGCGGTCCCGGGGCGGCCGGCGCCCAATGCTCCCAGAACGCCCCGAAATCTTCGACATAGGTGGCGAAATCCTCGATATGGCCGACCAGCGGGTCGCGCGACAGCCGCCCCGATCCGCCCTGGCCGCGCCAGTCGAACGAGGTCACCGACCAGCCCTGCTTATGCCAATGAGCCAGCGTTTCCAGGTATTTCTCGACCATGTCGCCGCGCCCGGCGTGGAACAGGATCGATCCACGCGGCGGCCCGGCCGCAGGCCAATCGAACCGCCGCAGCGGCCAGCCATCGGCGGTCGCCCAGCTTGAGATGCGGGCGGTCGACGGGATCGAACGGCGGTCAAAGGGCAGCGTCATTGCCGTTGGTTACTTTTTAGAAAGCCGTCCCGTCTAGGGACTGGGGCGATGGGTTGGGGAATTGTACCTTTTGCGCTTGCAGGCGGACTGACGGTGACGCTGGTGTCGGCGGGAATCGAGGATGCCCGCCGGCGCGAGATCGCCAATTGGAAAAGCGGCCTGATCGCGCTCGCGGCTCCCGTCTGGTGGTTCGCCGCCGGCTATGGCTGGAGCGACATGGCCTGGCAATCGGGCCTCGCGCTGGGGGTGTTCGTCGCCTTTGCCGCCGCGTTCCATTTCGGGTGGATGGGCGGCGGCGACGTCAAGCTGATCGCGGCCTTGTCGCTGTGGCTGCCCGGCCAAGCCTTGATGCTGATGCTGATGCTGATGTCGGTGATCGGCGGAGTGCTGACGCTGGTGATGATGATCGACCATTGGCGTCACCGCAAATCCGGTGCGGTCGAGACGCCATACGGAGTCGCGATCGCCATGGCGTCGATGATCGCGCTGAGCGAACCAATTTTTAACCACTTTGCGTAGATGATTAACGCCAATTGAACCGGACACGCCGGATGGGGGCATCGAAACGACATGGATAGTCGCAAGGTTATTTTGCTGATCGGCGCGCTCATCGTGGCGGCGGTCACGGCGTTCATGGCACGATCGTTGCTGACCGGCTCGGCCGCGGCGCCGGCCGGCGCGCAGCTTGCGGCGCCGCCTGTGGTCGCCACCGGCCCCGAGGTGCTGGTTGCGACCAAGGCGCTGCCGATGGGCACGATACTGGACCAGACCAGCTTCAAGTTCCAGCCCTGGCCCAAGGATCTGGTCGAGGGCGCCTATTACACCAGGAAGGACGGGTTCGACCCCAAGTCGCTCCAGGGGACGGTGGTGCGTTCGGTGATCACCGCCGGCCAGCCGCTGACCCAGGGCGCGCTGGTCAAGCCGGGCGACCGCGGCTTCCTGGCGGCGGCGCTGACGCCGGGGATGCGCGCGGTGACGATCCCGATCAAGAACGACAGCGGCGTCGCCGGCTTCGTCTTTCCTGGCGATCACGTCGACCTGGTGCTGTCGCAGACGGTCGCCGGCGGCGGCGACGGCCCGCCGCTGAACGTCTCCGAGACGATCGTGAAGAATCTGCGCGTGCTCGCCGCCGACCAGCGGACCTCGACCGAGATCGACGACCAGGGCAAGACGATCGTCAAGCCGTTCGGGCTGGTGACGGTCGAGGTGAGCCCGTCGCTGGCCGAAAAGATCTCGGTCGCGCGCAACATCAGCGGCGGCAATCTGTCGCTGGTGCTCCGGCCGCTGGCCGATTCCGCCTCCGAACTCGATGAGGCGATCGCCTCGGGCCAGGTGACGGTGCCCGACGGTAAGGACCCCAAGGCGGAAAGCGCGATGATCGCGAAGGCCGAAAGTGAGCCGACCGCTGGCAAGACCACTTTCGCCACCGGTGCCGACGTGTCGCGCTTCCAGCGCCGCACCGTGCCCGGCAAGGGGACGACGCCGGTCGGCGGGGTCACCGGCGGAACAGCCACGGGCAGTTATCCAGGTGCCACCGCGCCAGTCCAGGGACCGGTCGTGCGCGTGGCGCGCGGCTCGACGATGATCGAAGTGCCGGTCGGGGGGAAGAAGTGATGAAGGTTGCAAACATCCTGCACCGCGCGCTGACCGCGACGGTCGCCGTGGCGCTGGTCGCCGGAGCGCCCGCCGACGCGGCGCCGGGCAAGGGCGTACGGCGCAAGCCGGCCACGCTTGCGCGAGTAGCCGGCCTGCCGGTCGGCACGCAACGTCCGACCAGCGAGGTGGTGCTGTCGGTCGGCGAGGGCGAGTTGATCACCCTGCCCGCCAACGTCGCCGACGTCTGGGTTTCCGACCCCGCGGTCGCCGACGTCTATGTCAGCAATCCGCGCCAGATCCACCTGTTCGGCAAGTCGTTCGGAACGGTGACGCTGTTCGCTACCTCGGCGTCCGGCACGGTCGTCTATGCGACCAATGTCCGGGTCGGCGACAACGTCAATTCGGTGCAGCGCATGCTGAAGCTGGCCATGCCCGAAAACGACATCCGGGTCGTCACCTTCGGGCGCATCGCGGTCCTGACCGGCACCGTGGCGGCGCCCGCCGACATCGCCCAGGCCGAACAGCTGGCGACCGCGATCCTCAACCCCGGCATCGACGCCAGCCAGGCCGGCGCGGCGCTGAAGATCGCGGTGATCAGCCGGCTGAAGACGGCGACCCCGCTGCAGGTCAACCTGCAGGTCAAGATCGCCGAGGTCAGCCGCAGCTTCATCAAGAATATCGGCGTCAACCTGACCACCCGCGACACCACCGGCGGCTTCCTGTTCGGCGTGGCGTCTGGCCGGTCGCCTGGCACGATCGGCTCGATCGATACCTCGACCCTGCCCCAGCTTGACGCTTCGTCGCGTTTCGGCCTGCCGGCGGGATCGGTCTCCCTGCCGTTCGATCCCAAGATCGGCGACTTCGTCTATCCCAATTCGGGCACCAAGTTCGATTTCAGCAGCCTGGCCGGCGCCACCCGCACGACGCTGGGTCTGGCGGGCAAGCTGTTCGGGCTCGACATCCTGTCGGCGCTCGACCTCGGCGAGACCGACGGCCAGGTGACGACGCTGGCCGAGCCCAACGTCTCGGCACTGTCGGGTGAGACCGCCAGCTTCCTGGCGGGCGGCGAAATCCCGATTCCGATCAGCCAGGGGCTGGGCGCGGTGTCGGTCGAATACAAGCAATATGGCGTCAGCCTGGCCTATACGCCGACGGTGCTGGCGGACGGCCGCATCTCGCTGCGTGTCCGTCCCGAAGTGTCGCAGCTGTCGGCGTCGGGCGCGGTCGTGCTGAACGGCGTGCAGATTCCCGCCCTCACCACGCGCCGCACCGAAACCACGGTGGAGATGGGTTCAGGCCAGAGCATGATGATTGCCGGCCTCCTGTCGAACAGCACCGACAACCAGATCGACAAGGCGCCGGGCCTCGGCGACGTGCCGATCCTGGGATCGCTGTTCCGGTCGAACGGCTGGAAGCGGCAGGAAACCGAACTGGTGATCGTGATCACCCCGTATCTGGTCAAGCCGGTCAATGCCGGCGACATCGCGCTGCCGACCGACGGCTACAAGGCGCCGACCGATCTCGGCCGGGTGCTCGGCGGCCAGTTGGGCGGCGGCACCACGGGCGGCGAGCGGCCCAAGCCGAGCATGGCGGCCCCGGTGACCGCGGCGCCGGCGCTGGGCCTCGCCGCGCCCGTGCCGGCCGGTCCGGACGCCCCGTCGCTTCCCGCGCCCGATGTCCGGCGCGACGAACGCAAGGCGTTGCCGCCGACGTCGAAAAAGAAGGGGTCGGCACCCGCCGCAGCTCCCGGATTCAGCAATAATTGACGCAAGCGAAGGACAACAAGGTCATGCGAAGCATCCTGATCATCGCGCTTGCCGCCCCCGCGCTGACGCTTGGCGGCTGCGGCGGCACGCTCAATCGCAGCGTCGACTCGGTCCAGCAGCCGGTCGTCATCCGGACCGACTATGTCTTCGACGTGCAGACCGCGCGCGACGGCGGGCTGGCCGCGGGCGAGGACCAGCGGCTCGCCGGATGGCTGTCGGCGATGCGGCTGGGCTATGGCGACCGCGTCGCGATCGACGCCGAACCGGGCCATGCGGCGGCGCGCGACCAGGTCGCGGCCGAAGCGGCACGCTTTGGCCTGCTGGTCGACGATCGCGCGCCGATCACGACCGCGCCGCTGGTTTCAGGCACCGTCCGCGTGGTGGTCAGCCGCACCGTGGCCCGGGTGCCGCGCTGCCCCGACTATAGCCGCATGGGACAGCCCGAATTCAACAGCAACAGCAGTTCGAATTACGGTTGCGCGACCAATTCCAACGTGGCGGCGATGGTCGCCAATCCGCTCGACCTGGTTCGCGGCCAGCCGGGTGCCGACACCGCCGACACGGCGACGCTGAGCAAGGCGGTCGGCACCTATCGCCGCGCGCTGCCGACCGGCGCCGGTGGGCTGAAGTCCGAAACGACGGGGAACAAGTAAGATGAACGCGCCGTGGAAACCCGCCGGTATCGCCCATCGCGAACCCTTTGCCGCTTATGTCTGCGACGAGACGACGGCCGAAGCCTTGCGTCCGATCGCGATCGAGATGGGCTGGTCGGGCGACAAGGTGAACAAGGGCGGATTGCGCAACGCGGTCCAGTCGCTGTCGGTCTCGGCGAGTCCGCAGGTGCTGTTCGTCGATCTGTCCGAATCGGGCGATCCGCTGAACGACATCAATGCGCTGGCCGAGGTCTGCGAACCCGGCACCGTCGTGATCGCGGCGGGCCAGGTCAACGACGTCCGCCTGTACCGCGACCTGACCGCGAGCGGCATCCAGGACTATCTGCTGAAGCCGTTGTCGCCCGACACGATGCGCGACGCGTTCGGCAATGCCCAGGCGATCCTCAACACGCCCAAGCTTACCGACGTTTCGGGCGACCGGCCGCACAGTGCGACCGTGGTCATCGGCACGCGGGGCGGAGCCGGCGCATCGACGCTGGCTACCTCGCTGGCCTGGCTGATGAGCGAGAAAAGCGGACGGACCACCGCCTTGCTCGACCTGGACGTCCATTTCGGCACCGGTGCGCTGGCGCTCGACCTGGAGCCGGGGCGCGGCCTGACCGATGCGATCGAGAATCCGAGCCGGATCGACGGGCTGTTCATCGAGCGCGCGATGGTCAGGGCAAGCGAGCGGCTGGCCGTCCTCAGCGCCGAGGCGCCGATCCACTCGCCGATGATGACCGACGGCGCCGCCTTCTACCAGTTGCAGGAGGAGATGCGGTCGGCCTTTGAATGCACCGTCGTCGACCTGCCGCGCGGCATGCTGGTCCAGCACCCCTCGCTCATCACCGACATCCAGACCGCGGTCGTCGTCACCGAACTGACCCTGGCGGCGGCGCGCGATGCGATCCGCATCCTGTCGTGGCTGAAGGCGAACGCGCCGCAGACCCAGGTCGTGGTGGTCGCCAATCGTGTGCCCGCCGGCGGCCAGCTGGAAATCTCGCGCAAGGATTTCGAAGGCTCGATCGAGCGGCGCGTCGACTATCTGGTGCCCTATGACCAGAAGCTGGCGGCGCAGGCGGCCAAGCTGGGCAAGCCGATGGCCGAGGCCGGCAAGGGATCGAAGACCGTGGCGCCGCTGGTGGAACTGGCGACGCGGCTGGCTGAGGCCGGCACCGCCGCCAATGCCCCCGTCGCCAAGCCCGACAAGAGCGGCAAGGCGGCCAAGGGCATGTCGCTGATCGGCAAGTTCGCCGACCTGAAGTCGATGATGCCCAAGCGGGGCGGCAAGGCGAAGTAAACCGGCCGTCCGGTCGGGACGGCGCGATAGAGTGGAGCGTGCGCGATGCCATTGGTACCGCTGATTGGCGTGTTCGCCGGGGCGATGACGATGCTGGTGCTGCTGGCGTTCGCGTTCGCCGGCCCGTCGGTGCAGCGCGCCCAGACGCGGCGGCTCGGCGAGATCAAGGGGCGTCACAGCGGCGGCGCCAGTTCGGTCGCGATGGAAGCGCAGATGCGCCGCATCACCGGCAAGCGCGACAACCGCATAGACACTGCGGCGATGCGGTTCCTGCCGCGTCCCGCTTTATTGAAGAAACGGCTGGCGAAGACCGGCAAGAACTGGACCGTCGGCCAATATGGCGCGGTCAGCCTGGGGATCATCGTCGTCGTCGCCGGCCTGCTCGCGCTGCGCGGCCTGCCGCTGGCATTGTCGCTGCTGCTTGGCATCGTGCTCGGCATGGGGCTGCCGCACTTCGTCGTCGGCTATTTCATGAAGCGCCGGGTCGCCAAGTTCAACGCCAAGTTCCCCGACGCGATCGAGTTGCTGGTGCGCGGCCTGCGCTCCGGCCTGCCGATCAGCGAGACGATGGGCGTCGTCGGGCAGGAGGTGCCCGGCCCGGTCGGCGAGGAATTCCGCGCGGTCAGCGACAAGATGAAGATCGGCCGCACGATGGACGCCGCCCTGCAGGACACGGCCGACCGGCTCGGCACGCCCGAATTCCAGTTCTTCGTCATCTCGATCACCATCCAGCGCGAGACCGGCGGCAACCTGGCCGAAACGCTCGCCAATTTGGCGACCGTGCTGCGCATGCGCGGCCAGATGAAGCTGAAGATCAAGGCGATGTCGTCCGAATCGAAGGCATCTGCCTATATCATCGGCTCGCTGCCGTTCATCGTGTTCGGGATGATCTGGATGATCAACGGCAGCTATATGCAGAATTTCTTCGTCGACCAGCGGCTGATGGTCGCCGGCGGCGGCGGGATGTTGTGGATGGGGCTGGGCGGGCTGATCATGGCCAAGATGATCAACTTCGAGATCTGACGATGGAACCCAACCACCCTACCCTGCTCGGCGTCGACGTCCTCTGGGTGGCGACCCTGCTGTCCGGCGTCGCGGCGCTGGCGGTAATGCTCGCAATCTATGCCGCGACGACCGTGCGCGACCCGATGGCCAAGCGCGTCAAGGCGCTGAACGACCGCCGCGAGCAGCTGAAGGCCGGCATCACCGCGTCGACCAGCAAGCGCCGCGCCAAGCTGGTCCGCCAGAACGACACAACCGATCGCATCCGGTCACTGCTGTCGTCGCTCAAGGTGCTGCAGGACAGCCAGTTGAAGGTCGCGCAGATCAAGTTGCTCCAGGCCGGCATCCGGTCCAAGGACTATGCCGTCGCGGTCATTTTCGGGCGGCTGGTGTTGCCGATCCTGTTCGGCGGGCCGATGCTGTATTTCGTCTACGGCACCAGCGCGTTCGCCGACTGGTCGCCGCTCAAGGCCTATGGCCTCGTCGCCGGGGCGTTCATCCTTGGCTATAAGGGCCCCGACCTCTATCTGAAGAACCTGATTTCGAAACGGTCGTCGGCGATCCGCAAGGGCCTGCCCGACGCGCTCGACCTGCTCGTGATCTGCGCCGAAGCCGGCCTGACCGTCGACGTCGCGTTCCACCGCGTGTCGAAGGAACTGGGCAAGGCCTATCCCGAACTGGGCGACGAATTCGCGCTGACCGCGATCGAGCTGGGTTTCCTGTCCGACCGACGCACGGCATTCGAGAACCTGGCGATGCGGGTCGACCTCGATTCGGTCAAGGGCGTCGTCACGACGATGATCCAGACCGAGAAATACGGCACGCCGCTGGCTTCGGCGTTGCGCGTGCTGTCGGGCGAATTTCGCAACGAGCGGATGATGCGCGCCGAGGAAAAGGCCGCGCGGCTGCCCGCGATCATGACCGTGCCGCTGATCCTGTTCATCCTGCCCACGTTGTTCATCGTCATCCTGGGTCCGGCGGCGTGCAGCATCTCCGACGCGTTCAAGGGCGGCATCTGACGGCGAAAATCGGCATGGCGGGGAACGGCCGACCCATGGCCGTCGTTATGCCGCCGTACCTTGTCAGAGGCGCCGACGATGCTGTTCACGACCCCGACCGAGCTGGTCGCCCTGCTGCTGATGCTGATCGTCGGACTGTGCTTCGGCCTGGCGATCGCGCCCGGCGGAGGGAAGTGGCGCCGCCTTTATGAACGCGAACGCGACGAGCATGCCAGCTATCGCCGATCGACCGACACCCGCCTGCGCGAGACGGAGGCGGCCATGACCCTGCGCGATCGCCGCGTCGCAGAGCTGGAAGCCGCCGATGCGCGATCGGCGGCGATCCGCGATGCCGCGGCGCGTGATGCCGCCGCGCAGGAGGCAGCCGCCCGCGCGACGCCGCCGGTCGCCGCGCCGCCGGCGGATTCCGCCACGCTCGACCCGCGCCCGCGTCCCGCCTGAGGAGGGGTTACCGGCATCGGTAATAGCGTGTTCCCTCGACCGTCATGATATCGCGGGTTATCCGCTCGATCGCCAGCGTCTGGTAAGCCGGCATCTCGCTGTCCTCATATTGCTTGCTGGTCACATAGACGGTGCTGCCGCTCAGCCGCCAGCGGCCCATGCCGCGACGCCCGTCAAACTGGCCGTCGGCGTGAAAGTGCAGGAACAGCGAATATTCCTCGTCATCGCAGCGGTCGGCGTCACGGTCCCATAATCCGATCAGCCAAAGGCGGGTCACGGCGGCCGGGTTGGGGGTCGGCGATGGTCGCGGCGTGGGCGACGATGAAGGGCTGGGAAGCGGCGTGGCGGTCGCCGGGGGGCTGGGGGACGGGGACGGGGATGGTGTCGGCGTCGGTGTCGGTGTCGATGTCGGGGGCGAGGCGGCGGGAGCGGCGTCCGGCGGGGAAGGCACGGGGGTTGCCCCTGCCATGTCCCCCATGAACATCCAGCTGCCCTGCACCTCGACGAAGCGCCCGGTGCGGTATTGGGACGCGCCGCACGCGCCGCTATAGGGGCGGCAAGACACCGCCTTATAGTCGCAGATATAGCCCGGCCGGTCGGGCGCGGCCTTGCAGGCGATCCGTTCGACCGACGACACCTTGGCCCCCGCGCGGCCGAACGCGTCGCGCATGTCGTCCTGCGACGGTCCGTCGTTCGCCACGCCGCATCCGGCGAGCATTATCAGCCCTGCGGTCGTGAGCGTCCGTCCCACATTCACCTCCCGGCGTCCCGCCCCGACGTGACGGCGCGCGATCGCATTCGTCAAGTCCCGGACGACAGTGCCGCCTGCGCCGCCGCGAGCCGGGCGATCGGCACGCGATAGGGCGAGGCGGACACGTAATCGAGCCCGATGCGCTCGCAGAACGCGATCGATGCGGGATCGCCGCCATGTTCGCCGCAGATGCCGAGCTTGAGGTCGGCCCGCGTTGCGCGCCCCCGGGTCGCGGCAATCTCGATCAGCTCGCCGACGCCCTCGACATCCAGGCTGACGAACGGATCGCGCGGATAGATGCCCTGGTCGACATAGACGCCCAGGAACCGCGCGGCATCGTCGCGGCTGACCCCCAAGGTGGTCTGGGTCAAGTCGTTGGTGCCGAACGAGAAGAACTCGCCGACCCCGGCAATGTCACCGGCACGCAACGCGGCGCGGGGCAGTTCGATCATCGTGCCGGCCAGATAGTCGATCTCGCGGCGCTTGTCGGCGAACACCGCCTGCGCTGCCTTGTCGACGACTTGCTTCATCAGCTCCAGCTCGCGCGCGGTCGCGACCAGGGGAATCATCACTTCGGGGATCGGCGCGGCGCCGGATCGCTCGGCGACCTCGATCGCCGCCTCGAAGATCGCGCGCGCCTGCATCTCGTAGATTTCGGGATAGGTCACGCCCAGCCGGCATCCGCGATGGCCGAGCATCGGATTGAACTCGTGCAGTTCGACGGCGCGGCGCTTGAGCTGGTCGATGCCGATCCCGGCGGCGGCGGCGACCTCGGCGAATTCCTCTTCCCGGTGGGGCAGAAATTCGTGGAGCGGCGGGTCGAGCAGGCGGATGGTGACGGGCAGGCCGGCCATTACCTCGAAAATCTCGATGAAGTCGCTGCGCTGTTCGGGCAGCAGGCGGGCCAGGGCGGCGCGGCGGCCGGCTTCATCCTCGGCCAGGATCATCTGGCGCACCGCGGTGATCCGCGACGCCTCGAAGAACATATGCTCGGTGCGGCACAGCCCGATCCCCTCGGCGCCGAACTCGCGCGCGGTACGGCAATCGGCGGGGGTCTCGGCATTGGTCCTGACCTTCAGCCGGCGGACCGCATCGGCCCACGTCATCAGCGTGCCGAAATCGCCCGTCAGCTCGGGCTGGACCGTGGCGACCTCGCCGATCATCACCTCGCCGGTGGCGCCGTCGATGGTGATGACGTCGCCCTCCCGCACCTCGCGGCCGGCGCAGCGCATGACCCGCGCCCTGGCATCGATCGACAGCGTCCCCGCCCCCGACACGCATGGCCGCCCCATGCCGCGCGCCACCACCGCCGCGTGGCTGGTCATGCCGCCGCGCGCGGTCAGGATGCCCCGGGCCGCATGCATGCCGTGAATGTCCTCCGGCGACGTCTCGGTGCGGACCAGGATGACCGCCTCGCCTGCCGCTGCGCGCTGTTCGGCGGTGTCGGCGTCGAACACCGCCTTGCCGCCGGCGGCACCGGGGCTGGCGGGGAGGCCCTTGGTCAGCACGTCGCGCGGCGCGCGGGGATCGAGGGTCGGGTGAAGCAGCTGGTCGAGCGCGGCGGGATCGACCCGCGCCACCGCCTCCTCACGGGTGATCAGCCCTTCCTCGGCCATGTCGACCGCGATCTTCAGCGCCGCCTTGGCGGTGCGCTTGCCGGCGCGGGTCTGGAGCATCCAGAGCTTGCCGCGTTCGACGGTGAACTCGATGTCCTGCATGTCGCGATAATGATTTTCGAGCGTGTCGAACACCCGGGCCAGTTCGCCATACACCTCCGGCAACGCCTCTTCCATCGACAGCGGCTTGGCGTTGGCCGCCTCGCGCGCCGCCAGCGTCAGATATTGCGGGGTACGGATGCCGGCGACGACGTCCTCGCCCTGCGCGTTGATCAGGAACTCGCCATAATAGGCATTGTCGCCCTTGGCGGGATCGCGGGTGAAGGCCACCCCGGTCGCCGAGGTGTCGCCCATGTTGCCGAACACCATCGCCTGGACGTTGACCGCGGTGCCCCACGAGGCGGGGATGTCGTTGAGCCGGCGATAGACCTTGGCGCGTTCCGACTGCCACGACCCGAACACCGCGCCCACCGCGCCCCACAATTGGCCGTGGACGTCCTGCGGAAAGGGCTTGCCCCATTGCTCCTCGACCAGCCGCTTGTAATCGGCGACGAGCGCCTTCAGGTCGGCCGCCGACAATTCGGTGTCCAGCGTGAAGCCGCGATCCTCCTTGGCGACCTCCAGCGCTTCCTCGAAGCTGCCGTGATCGAGTTCGAGGACGACGTCGGCATACATCTGGATGAACCGGCGATAGCTGTCCCAGGCGAAGCGCTCGTCGCCCGACGCGGTCGCCAGCCCGACCACCGTTTTGTCGTTGAGGCCGAGGTTGAGGACGGTGTCCATCATTCCCGGCATCGATGCACGCGCGCCGGAGCGCACCGACACCAGCAACGGGTCGGCGGCATCGCCGAACGCCTTGCCGGTCACGCCCTCGATATGGGCAAGACCGGCGGCGACCTCGTCCTTGAGGCTGGCGGGAAAGGCCGCGCCCTCGTCATAATAGCGCGTGCACATCTCGGTCGAAATGGTAAATCCCGGCGGCACCGGCAGGCCGATCGAAGCCATTTCCGCCAGGTTGGCGCCCTTGCCGCCGAGCAGGTTCCGGTCGCCTTTCCCGCCATCCGAAACACCGCCGCCGAACCGATACACGTATTGGGTCATGCTGTTCCTCTAAGTGTGATGTCGCTGGTCGGCGCGGTCAAAGTTCACCAAAGGTCACGGGCTCGCGTCACCCCTCGATCCTCGAAAAGTCGGCGACATTGTGCACCGCAGCACGGATGCGATCAAGCAGCGCGAGCCGCGCCTGTCTCTTGACGGGATCGGCATCGTTCACCGTCACCCCGTCAAAGAACGCATCGATCGGGGCCCGCAACGTCGCGAGCGCCGCCATCGCCGCCGTGAAATCCTCGCGGCCCACCGCGTCGGCGGCGGCAGGCTCGGCGGCATCGAGCGCGGCGATCAGGTCGGTTTCCGCCGGTTCGGGCGTGTAGGCCAGCAAATTCCCTCGGCCGTCGGGAGAGGGAGGGATCTCCAAAGGAGCGGACGGGTGAGGGTAGCCGTCGGCGCCCCCGCCTGCCCTCACCGGCTGCGCCGATTGGGCCCCTTGCTCTCCCCCTGGGAGAGGAGTTTTTTTCAGTATGTTCGCCGCGCGCTTGTACCCGGCGAGCAGGTTGGCGCCGTCCTCGGTCCCGACAAACGCCTGCAGCGCGCGGACGCGGGCGAGCAGGCGGACGAGATCGTCCTCCCCACCGAGCGCAAACACCGCGTCGATCAGGTCGTGGCGGACCCCGGCTTCGCGCTGCTGGACCTTGAGGCGGTCGACTAGGAAGTCGAATATCTTTTGAGGGATCGTATTCTCTTTATCGTAGAAGGCACCTTCGAAGACGTAGAGATTGTCTTCGTCTACCCTGGGAAGAACATCGCGCAGACCTAACCGCAACTGGTTTGCCGTAATGGTCGAAATGATGCCCAAGGCTGCGCGGCGTAGCGCAAAAGGATCCTTCGAACCGGTCGGAGCTTCATTGATGTAGAAAAAGTTCACGATGCTATCCAGCTTGTCGGCCAGCGATACCGCCACCGTCACCGGCGCGGTCGGGACGTCGTCGCCCTGCCCGACCGGCTTGTAATGGTCGCGGATCGCGGCGGCGACCTGAGGGTCTTCGCCCTGCGCGGCGGCGTAATAGCCGCCCATCAGACCTTGCAGCTCGGGAAACTCGCCGACCATGAAGGTGACGAGGTCGGCCTTGGCGAGGCGCGCGGCGCGCTCGGCCTTGTCCGCGAGCGCCATCCGCTCTTCATCGCCACCCCGGCGAAGGCCGGGGCCCAGTTGCGAGCCGGCCGATGGTGAACCCTGGCCTTGGCCGGGGTGATCGGTGGTTGTGGGACCGACAATCCCCTCCTCGACCAGCCACCGCGCCAGTTTCGCCACCCGATCGACCTTGTCGGCGACCGTTCCCAGCTTTTCGTGAAACACGATCTTCCCGAGCTTCTTCGCCTGTTCCTCCAGCGGCACCTTCAAATCCGTCTCGTAGAAGAACCGCGCATCGCCCAGCCGCGCGGCCAGCACCTTGCGGTTGCCCTCGACGATCCGTCGCCCGCCGTCGGCCGCGTCGATATTGGAGGTGCAGATGAAGGCGTCGGCCAGTTTCCCGTCGGCCGAGCGGCACACGAAATATTTCTGGTTCACGCGCGCCGTAAGCTGGATCACCTCGGGGGGGACATCCAGGAAATCGGCGTCGAAGCGGCCGAGCAGCGGCACCGGCCATTCGGTCAGGCCCGCATTCTCGGCGACCAAGCCTTCGTCCTCGATCAACGCGAGGCCAGCTTCCGCCGCCAGCGCTGCCGCCCGCTCGCGGATGATCGCGCGGCGCGCGTCCTGGTCGACGATGACGTGGCAGGCGCGCAATTTCTCCTCGTAATCCGCCGCCGAGCCGATCGTGATGACGCCGGGATGGTGGAAGCGGTGGCCAAGCGTCGCGGCACCGGATTGCACCCCGGCGATTTCGACCGGCACGACGTCCTCGCCAAGCAAAGCGACGATGCCGTGCAGCGGACGGACCCAGCGAAGGCTTTCCGTCGAGGTCGAGGCTGCGCCCCAGCGCATCGACTTGGGCCAGGGAAATTGGCGGACGATCGCCGGGATCGCCTCGGCCAGCACGTCGGCGGTGGCGCGGCCGGGCTTATCGATCGCCGCAAACAATACGCCGTCGCGCTCCACCAAGTCGCCCTCGGTTAGCCCGGTCCTGCGCAGGAACCCCTCAAGCGCTTGCGGCGGTGCGCCCACGCGCGGGCCCTTGACTTCTTCGGAGACCGCCGCCGTTTCGGCCGGCAAGTCACGCGCGATCAGCGCTAACCGTCGCGGCGTCGCGAAGGTCACGATCGCGGCGGCGCGCAAGCCCGCCTTTTCCAGCTCGCCCGCAAACAACCGCGCGAGATCGTCGCGCGCCTTGTCCTGCATCCGCGCCGGGATTTCCTCGGAGCGCAGTTCGAGCAGGAAATCGGTCATCCCTCCGATCCTCCCCGTGAACGGGGAGGATTTAGTTCGGCACTCACGCCGCCCATCCGTTCTTGTCCATCCACGCCGCGCAGGCGCCCTTCGCCAGGTCGCGCACGCGGCCGATATACGCCTGGCGCTCGGCGACCGAGATCACGCCGCGGGCGTTGAGCAGGTTGAAGATATGGCTGGCCTCGATCGCCTGTTCATAGGCGGGGATCGGCAGCCGGCGGTCCAGGCAGTTCTCGCATTCGGCCGCGGCTTTGCGGAACAGGTCGAACAGCGTATCCGTGTCCGCCACCTCGAAGTTCCACGCCGACATCTCGACCTCGTTTTCGTGGAAGACGTCGCCATAGGTGAACTGCGCCTGCCCGTGGGCGGCGTCGTTGAACGGCAGGTCGTACACGCTGTCCTTGTCCTGGATGTACATCGCCAGCCGTTCGAGCCCATAGGTCAGCTCGCCGGCGACCGGCTTGCAGTCGAACCCGCCCATCTGCTGGAAATAGGTGAATTGCGTCACCTCCATCCCATCGCACCACACTTCCCAGCCGAGCCCCCAGGCGCCCAGCGTCGGGCTTTCCCAATCATCCTCGACAAAGCGGATGTCGTGGCAGGTGAAATCCACGCCGATCGCCGCCAGGCTGCCGAGGTACAGCGCTTGGAGGTCGGGCGGGCTGGGCTTAAGGATCACCTGATATTGGTAATAATGCTGGAGCCGGTTGGGGTTCTCGCCATAGCGGCCGTCGGTCGGGCGGCGGCAGGGCTGGACGAACGCGGCGTTCCACGGATCGGGGCCGAGCGCACGCAGGGTCGTCGCGGTATGGAACGTCCCCGCCCCCATCCGCATGTCGTACGGCTGGAGGATCAGGCAGCCGTGGCGGCTCCAATAATCGTGGAGCGTCAGGATCATGTCCTGAAAGGAAAGCGGTCGCGTCACGGCAGCGGGCTTTGGCGGATGGTGGATGCAGAATCAATGGCGGGGCGGGGGCAGGCGCCTCCGCCCGCAATTAGCCAAATCCACGCAAAGCCGGTGGCGACGGCACGGCCGCGCGGCTATGTATCGGGGATGATCGACTCTTTCCTTCGTCGCACCCGGCGCCTGAGCACGCTCGCCGCCGCCCTGCTCGCCACTGCACCCGCGCTCAGTGCGGCGCAGACCGCCGCGCCTGCCCCTGTTCCTGTGCCTGCCCTCGTTCCAGCGACCGATGCCGATCCGGCTTTGTGGGTGGTCAGGGACAAGGACACGACGATCTATCTGTTCGGGACGATCCATGTCCTCAAACCCGGCTTGTCGTGGTTCGACGAGGCCGTGAAGACCGCGTTCGACAAGAGCGACACGCTGGTGCTGGAGATGGTTCCGCCCGACCAGGCGGCGATGCGGCAATTGCTGGTCGCGCGGGGCTTCACCGCCTCGGGTCCGACGCTGACCGAGCAATTGCCGGAAAAGGACCGCGCGCCCTATGCCGCGGCGCTGGGCTCGGTCGGCTTGCCGGCGGCGGCGTTCGATCGCGCCCGGCCGTGGGTGGCGGCGACCAACCTCGCGCTGCTGCCGCTGATGAAGCTGGGCTACGATCCCGCCAGCGGACCCGAGACCGTGCTGGCGGATGCCGCGCGGGCCGCGAACAAGCCGGTCGAGGGGCTGGAGACCGCGGCGATCCAGATCGGCTATCTCGCCGACCTGCCCCAGCCGGTGCAGGTCCAGTTCCTCGAATCGACGCTCAAGGATTTCGCCAAGGCGGGGCCGATGATGGCGACGATGGTGGGCGCCTGGGCAAAGGGCGATCCGGCAACGCTCGGCCGGATCATGAACGACGATGTCGACGACAATCCGACGCTGAAGCGCGTGCTGCTGACCGATCGCAACGTGCGCTGGGCGCAATGGATCAAGGCGCGGCTGGCCAGGCCCGGCACGGTATTCGTCGCGGTCGGCGCGGGGCATCTGGCGGGCGCGGACAGCGTCCAGGACCAGTTGCGCAAGCTGAAGATCAAGGCCATGCGGGTCCCCTATTGAACTGGCGCCGCGCCGCGCTGCCCCTCGCGCTGGCGCTGGCGCCGGGGGGATGCGGCAGGCCCGCCGCGCTCCCGGTTGACGCGCGGCCCGCGCTGTTCCGGGTGAGCGACGGCGACACGACGATCTGGCTGCTGGGCAGCATCCACCTGTTGCCGCCCGAGATCCGCTGGCGGACCCCCGCGATCGAGCAGGCGATCGGCGCGGCGGACGAACTGATGATCGAATCCGCGCCCGACGACCGTGCCGGTTTCGCCGAAGTTGCGCGTGGCCAGGGCTTGCCGCCGATCGCCAGCCGGGTTGCGGTACGGGACCGCGCCGCGCTCGACTTGGCGATCGCCAGAGCGGGCGTGGCGCGGGCCACGCTCGACCCGCAGAAAAGCTGGGCGGCGGCGACCATGCTGGCGACCGGAGACGCGATTGCCGGCGGCGCCACGGTCGCCGACGGGGTGGAGACGGTGCTCTGGCGCGCCTTTGCCGGGCGGCGGCGGGCGGGCCTCTATCGCGCGAAGGATCAGCTCGCGATGCTCGACGCCTTGCCGTCCGACTTGCAGGACCAGATGCTCGCCAGGGCGCTCCAGCCGGGCGAACGCTACGTTGTCGTGCTGCGCGCCTGGGAAAAGGGCGATCTGACCGCGCTCGATCCGCGATCGGATCGCGGCCCGCTTGCCGGACGGCTGGTCGGCCAGCCCAACCGGCGCTGGGCCGACTGGATCGCCGCCCGGATGAAACGGCCGGGCAAGGTGCTGGTCGCGATCGGCGCGGGCCATCTCGCCGGCCCCTATGCGCTGCCGGCGATGCTGGCCGGGCGCGACTTGCGCATCGAGCGCCTCCAGTAGCGGCCTTGCCCAAATGGGCGCCATAGGCTAGGGCCGCGCGCTTCCGTGCAGGGTCATCCCTGGAGGCCTGCGCGGTATTCGCCCATCCAAGCATTTCGGAGACCATCATGAGCGACCAACTGACGCTCGCCGCCGAGACGCGTGACCGCGGAGGCAAGGGAGCCTCGCGTGCGCTGCGTCGCAATGGCCGCGTGCCCGCCGTCATCTATGGCAACAAGCAGGACCCGATCCCGATCCATGTCGAGGAACGCGCGCTGATGCGCCTGCTGATGACCGGCCATTTCATGAATTCGGTTGTCATGATCGATACCGGCAGCGGCGGCCCCACGCGCACCCTGCCCAAGGACGTCGCGTTCGACGTCGTCAGCGATCGCCCGATCCATGTCGACTTCCTGCGTATCGCCGAACACGCGACCGTCCATGTCAGCGTGCCGGTCGTGTTCACCGACGAGGACGAGTCGGTCGGCATCAAGAAGGGCGGCGTGCTCAACGTCGTCCGCCACGAGCTGGAACTGGTGGTCGACGCGGCCGATATTCCCAGCGAGATCACCATCTCGCTCAAGGGGCTGGACGTCGGCGATGCGATCCACATCTCGAACGTGGCGCTGCCCACGGGCGCGGCGTCGGCGATCGAGGATCGCGACTTCACCATCGCCACGCTCGTCGCGCCGTCGGCGATGCTGTCCGAAGCGCGAGAGCAGGCCACCGAGGAAGCCGCACTGGCCGAGGCGGCGCATGAGGAGTCGGTCGCCGAGGCAGAGGCTGCCGCGGGCGAGTCCCAGGCCTGACGAGGTCGTTCGCGTAGGAGCCGGCGACCTGTTCGGGAGAGATGTCGTGCGCGTAGCAATGATCGCCGCGATGGCGGCGAGCCTGATCCTGATGTCCGGGCGCGCGCCGGCGCAGACCGCCGCGCCGCCGCCCGCCGCCTCGCCTGCGCCGCGGGTCGCCGGCGCCGATCCCGATGCGACCTGCTGGATCGCGCTGTACGTCGCCAAGATCGGCATCGCCAGGGATCCGGCCAGCCCGCTTGCCCAGAAGCCCGGCGTCCTTCCGGCGCTGACCGAGGCGGCGGGCTATTATTACGGGACGATCGAGGCGCGCTATGCCGATATCGCCGCGCGCGCCGCGCAGGTCGATGCCGCGCGCCTGGCGCTGAAGGACAATCCGGCAAAGGGCGACTTCATCCTCGGGTGCATGCGCAGTTACGGGGAAAAGCTGAACGGCTTCGGCGCGGCGCTGAAGCTCAAGGCGGGCTGATTGATCCGGGGCGGAGAGCGAGCTGGCACCGCACGGAACTCGCTCTTCCGCGAGTTATCAAACAGACGCAGCGCGGCTCGATGGACGAAAGGCGGGTGGGTGCAACTCTGGGTCGGGCTGGGCAATCCGGGCGCGCAATATGCGATGCATCGCCACAATGTCGGGTTCATGGCGGTCGACGCGATCGCCGAGGTGCAGGCGTTCGGCAGCGTCAGGAAACAATTCCAGGGCTGGACCCAGGAGGGCCGCATCGGCGAAGAGAGGCTGCTGCTGCTAAAGCCCGCGACGTTCATGAACGACAGCGGGCGATCGATCGGCGAGGCGCTGCGCTATCACAAGCTGGACATCGACGACCTGACGATATTCCATGACGAGCTCGACCTGGAGCCGGGCAAGGTCCGCGTCAGGCGCGGCGGCGGGGCGGCGGGACATAACGGCATCCGATCGGCCATTCAGCATGTCGGCGACGCCTTCCGCCGCGTCCGCATCGGCATCGGTCATCCCGGCCACAAGGATCGCGTGACCGGGCACGTGCTGGGCAATTACGCGAAAGCGGAGATCGAGCCGCTGTCCGACCTGCTCGGCGCGATCGCGGCGGAGGCGGCGTGGCTGGCGGTCGGCGACGATGCGCGGTTCATGAACGACGTGGCGCTCAGGACGCAGGAATGACCATCGCTGTGACCTCGCGCGGGAACCTGTCGCGAAAGCCGGCCCGCTGTTTCGAGGACCGTAATCCTATATAGGGTGCAGACCCATGTCCCGCGCCCGCGTCCTCGTCATGAATTCGGCGCTCGGCCCGCTCGATTACCGCGTGCCCCGCGGCATGACGGTCCAGCCGGGATCGCTGGTGGTCGCGCCGCTGGGGCCGCGGCAGCTGCTCGGCGTGGTGTGGGAGCCCGAGCGCATGCCGTCGGCCGCCGAGGTCGGCGACAACCGGCTGCGCAACCTGGCCGGTGTCCTACCCGTGCCGCCGCTGACCGCGCCGATGCGGCGGCTGATCGAATGGACCGCGGATTATTACCTGGCGCCGCCCGCCAGCGTCGCGCGGATGGCGCTGCCGTCCGGTTCGGCGCTGGAGGGCGCCGCCACGACCGTCGAATATCGCACGACCGGCCTGGTGCCCGATCGCCTGACGCCGCAGCGCGCCCAGGCGCTGGCGCGGATCGGCGACCGCCAGGGACTGGCGCGCGAGCTGGCGACGATCGCCGACGTGTCCGAGGCGGTGATCCGCGGGATGATCAAGGCCGGCGCGATCGCGGCGGTCGAGGTCGCGATCGACAGTCCCTTTGCAATCCCCGATCCCGATTTTGCGACGCCGACGCTTTCCGCCGAGCAGCGCGCGGCGGCCGACGCGCTGGTCGCCGACGTGCGCGCGCGGGCGTTTCATCCGACGTTGCTCGACGGCGTGACGGGATCGGGCAAGACCGAGGTCTATTTCGAGGCGATCGCCGAGGCGATCCGCGCCGGGCGGCAGACCCTGGTGCTGCTGCCCGAGATCGCGCTGACCGAACCGTTCCTCCAGCGCTTCGCCGCGCGGTTCGGCTGCGCGCCGGTGGCCTGGCATTCGGGACAGCGCCAGTCGCAGCGGCGGCGCGCCTGGCGCGCGATCGCCGATGGCGAGGCGCTGGTCACCGTCGGCGCGCGATCGGCGCTGTTCCTGCCCTATGCCAGGCTCGGCCTGATCGTCGTCGACGAGGCGCACGAGACGAGCTTCAAGCAGGAGGACGGCGTCCATTATCACGCGCGCGACGTCGCGGTGATGCGCGGCAAGTTCGAAGGCGTGCCGGTGGTGCTGGCATCGGCGACGCCGGCGCTGGAGACCCGGCACCAAGTCGAGATCGGCAATTATGCCGAGCTGCGCCTGCCCGCCCGGTACGGCGCCGCCGAACTGCCGGTGATCGAGGCGATCGACCTGATCCGCGAGCCGCCGGAGCGCGGGCGCTGGCTGGCGGCGCGGCTGGTCACCGCGATCGACGCGACGCTGGCGCGCGGCGAGCAGGCGCTGCTGTTCCTCAATCGCCGCGGTTATGCGCCGCTCACCTTGTGCCGGGCATGCGGGCATCGCTGCCAATGCCCGAACTGCACCGCATGGATGGTCGAGCACCGGCTGATCCATCGGCTGGCCTGTCATCATTGCGGACACGTCTATCCGACCCCGCGCGCCTGCCCGGAATGTGGGGCCGAGGACAGCCTGGTCGCCTGCGGCCCCGGCGTCGAACGCATCGCCGACGAGGCCGCCGCCTTGTGGCCCCAGGCGCGCGTCGCGATCGTCACCAGCGACACCTTGTGGTCGCCGGCCAAGGCCGCCGAATTCGTCGAACGGATGGAGGCGCGTGCGATCGACATCGTGATCGGCACGCAATTGGTGACCAAGGGCTATCATTTCCCCAATCTGACGCTGGTCGGCGTAGTCGATGCCGATCTGGGGCTGGGCGGCGGCGACCTGCGCGCGGCCGAGCGCACGTTCCAGCAGATCATGCAGGTGGCGGGGCGCGCCGGGCGCGGCGAGAAGCCCGGCCATGTCTATATCCAGACGCACGACCCCGATGCGCCGGTAATGGCCGCTTTGGTGTCCGGCCAGGCCGAGGCGTTCCAGGCGGCCGAGGCCGAGGAACGGCGCGAGGCCGGGGCGCCGCCTTATGGCCGCTATGCCGCGATCGTCGTCAGCTCGGAGGATCAGGACGCAGCGCAGGATGCGGCCAGGGCGATCGGGCGGGCGGCGCCGCGGATCGACGGCATGGAGACCTATGGTCCGGCGGCGGCGCCGCTGGCGATGCTGCGCGGCCGCCACCGCTACCGCCTGCTGATCCATGCCCGGCGCGCGCTGGACGTCCAGGACGTGATCCGCGACTGGCTGAGCGGCGTCGACTGGCCGGCGCGGGTCCGCGTGGTCGTCGACGTCGATCCCTATAGCTTTCTGTAATCGGCCGGTTAGTCTTGGCGGAAGATGTACAGGTCGGGGGAGAGTTGATGTTTCGCAGATTCGCGCGGGTGATGCTGGCCACGGCCGCGCTGGTGCCGGGGGCGGCGCAGGCCGGCTGGTATCAGGGAAGCTCGCAGCATTTTGTCGTCTATTCGAACGACTCGCAGGATAACGTCAAAGCCTATACCGCCAAGCTCGAGCGCTTCGACAAGGCGATGCGCGTCTGGCACGTCACCCCGGACGACAAGCGCGGGCCCGCGTCGCGGGTGACGATCTTCGTCGTCGGTTCGGTCGGCGACGTGCAGAAGCTGGCCGGCCGTTCCGGCGTGGCCGGATTCTATATCGGGCGCGCCGAGGGGTCGGTGGCGTTCGTGCCGCGATCGGGCGGCGACGGCGATCTGTCGGCGCAGGCGATCCTGTTCCACGAATATACCCATCACTGGATGTTCTCGAACTGGTCGGACGCCGCCTTTCCCTATTGGTTCGCGGAAGGGTTCGCCGAACTGCATGCCACCGCGATCATGCGCCCCGACGGCAGCGTGACGTTCGGCGCGGCGCCCGACTATCGCCGGTACACGGTCGGCAAGAGCAACCTGATGCCGGCCGGCGACCTGCTGCGCGTCAAGCCCAGCGACAACATCGATGGTGCCAGCCGCGACGCGGTCTACAGCCGTGGCTGGCTGTTGCTGGATTACCTGACCTTCGACGATGAACGCCGGGGCCAGTTGAGCAAATACATCACGGCGATCAACAGCGGGACGCGGGTCGATGAAGCGGCCAAGCTGCTCGGCAATCCGGGCACGCTCGACCAGCGGATGACCAATTGGGGCAAGCGCAGCCAGTTGCCGTCCTATACCGCCAACGCCGCCGACCTGAAGATCGGCGATGTCGCGGTGCGTCCGCTCTCCGCGGGCGAAGCCGCGCTGATGCCGGTGCTGATCATGTCGAGGCGCGGCGTCGACGCCAAACGGGCGGCCGAGGCGATCACCTTGGCGCGGCGTCTCGCCACGGGCTTTCCCGACGACGCGGGCGCGCAGAATGCGCTGGCCGAGGCCGAGTTCGATGCCGCCAACAGCGGGCCGGCAACCGAGGCCATGGCCGGCTTCCAACGGGCGGAGGCCGCCGCCGACCGGGCGCGTGCCGCCGATCCCCGGTCGATCCATGCCCTGCTCTACAAGGGGCAGGCGATGCAGGCGCAGGCGGAGAAGGAGAAATCGACCGACCCGGCGCGGTGGCAGGCGATCCGCAAATGGTATCTGGCCGCCAACAAGCTCGACACCGAGGATCCCGAGCCGCTGATCCTCTATTACCAGAGCTTTCGCCCGGCCGGTGAGAAGCCGACTGCAAACGCCGACAACGCCATGGTCTACGCCTATGTGCTGGCCCCCTATGACAGTGCGGTGCGGGTGGCGGCCGCGCGCGTCCTGCTGGCGCAGAACAAAGTCAAGGATGCGCGCGTCGCGCTGGCGCCGGTTGCCTATAATTCGGAGGCGCCGGGTCTGTCGGCGATCGGCGGACAGGCGCTGGCGGCGATCGACAAGGGCGACATCGACGGCGCGATCAAGCTGCTCGCCCCTCCCGCGGACGACAAGAAGAACGATCCGAGGGGCAGCGAGAAGAAATCCTGAGCCGGGCTTGCCGCTCCCGCCTGTTGCGGGCGCGGGCAATCTGCCATGGGGACGACGATGACAGCGAGGTTTTCGATCGGGTCCGTCACGCGGCGGCTGGCGGCGTTGGTGGCGCTGGCGGTCGGCGTGATGATGCCGATTGCGGCGGGCGCCGACGACATCGCCGCCGCCGCGCGCAGCGTCGTGCGCGTGGTGACGATCGCGGTCGTCGACCAGGAAGTGGTCGGCTTCTATCATGGATCGGGCTTTGCGGTCGGCCCCAACCGGATCGTCACCAACGCGCACGTCGTCGAGCTGGCGGAGCAATATCCCGACAACGTCGTGATCGGCATCGTGCCCTCAGAAGGTACCAAATCGTACCAGGCGCGCGTCGTCGCGATCGATACGAGGCGCGACCTGGCGCTGATCGAGTTCACCGGGGTCTCGTTGCCGCCGGTGGCGCTCTTTTCGGGGTCGATCGACGACAGCTTAGCGCTCACCTCGCTGGGCTATCCGGGCAATGTCGACCTGGCAACGGCGCGGTCGGCGGCGGATTTCATCACGCCGCTGGCGCCGGTGCGGTCCGAAGGGTCGCTGTCGGCGCGCCGCACCCGTAACGGGGTCGAGGCATTGCTCCATACCGCCAGCATCTCGCGGGGCAATTCGGGCGGCCCGCTGCTCGATCGCTGCGGGCGGGTGATCGGGGTCAATTCGGCGATCACCCGTGGTGAGGAAGGCGACGCCAATTTCGCCTTTGCGATCGCCGACAGCGAGGTGATCGCGTTCCTGCGCGACGCCAAGCAGCCGTTCACCTCGACGGCCATGCCCTGCATGAGCGTGGCCGAGCGGATGAGCGCCGACCAGGCGGCCGACGCCGCCGCCAACCAGGCCGCCGCCGCCGCGCGCCGCGACGCCGCCGCCAAGGCGCAGTTCGACCGGCAGCAGGCGCTGGACCGCGTGCGCATCGACCTGGAACGGACCGATCAGAACATCATCGCGATCGCCGCCCTGCTGCTGGTGCTCGGCGCGCTGACGGTCGGCGGGGGCGGCGTGCTGCTGACGCGCGGCCGGCAGCAACCGGCGGCATGGACCGCCTCGGCCGGCGCGGTGCTGATGGTCGCGGCGATCATCGTCTTCCTCAATCGCCCCAGCGGCATTGCGGTATTGCCGCCCGGCTTTGTCGTCCCCGGCGCGACGCCCACCGCCATTGCCGACCAGCCGCGCGGCAAGATGGCATGCAAGCTGGTCCCCGAGCGCAGCCGGATCACCGTCTCGTCCGAGGAACCGGTACTGCTCGACTGGGGCAGCGGCGGCTGCGTCAACGGCCGCACCCAATATGCCGAGGAAGACGGCAGATGGACGCGCGTGCTGGTCCCCGACAAGGATCAGACGGTATCGGTGCTGACCTTCGACCCCCTCGCCCGGACGTTCACCAGCCTGCGCTACTTCCTGAACGGCACGCAGATGGATGCCGCGCGCAAGGTCCGCGCCCAGATCGCGCTGAAGCAATGTTCGGCCGATCCGAAGGCGCTGGACAGCCTGGCGACACAGCAACAGTCGATCCGCGGCACGTTGCCGCCTGAATATAGCGAGAAACTGGTCTATAGCTGCGCGCCGGCGGATTAAGGCCGTTTTGCTCAGGCCGCACCTTCCGTGCCGCGACGGCGGCGTATCCATAGCGGCGCCAGGAACTGCCCGCGCCGCCGCGCCACGACCAGCAGCATGATCCCGAATGCGGTCGCGACGACGATCGCGGGCAACGACGCCTCGGCCCCGAACGCGCCGCCGGTGAGCAGGTCGGCGCCGGTCATGCGCGGGCGCAGGATGCCGTCCATCTCGCCGCCCGACACGGCGATGCCATAGATGCCGCCCTGCGCGAAGTTCCACGCGCCGTGCAGGCCGATCGCCGCCCACAGCCGGCGCGTCAGCATGTACACCGCCGCCAGCATGATCCCCGCCTCCAGCATGATCGCGACCGCCGCCAGCAGGGTCGCGTGGGGATTGCCGAGGTGGAGCGCGCCGAACAGGGCCGCCGACAACGCCAGCGCGGCCCAGGTGCCCAGCCACCGCTCGGTCAGCCGGAAGAAGAAGCCGCGAAAGAAGATCTCCTCGGTAAACCCCGACGAGATCGCGATCGCCAGCGCCGGGACCAGCACGCCGGCACCGTGATAGCCGATCACCCGATACCCCCCGAACGCCCAGATCACCGCGACCACCACCGAAAAGAGCGCCAAGCCGGTGCCGATGCCGATGCCGAGTTCGGGCAAGGCGTTGTCGAGCGACAATTCGCGCACGGGTCGGCGTTCGACGAAGCGGCAGAAGCCGGCATAGACCGCCGACAGGATCGCCGCCGCGCCGATGCCGACGATCAGGATGCCCGCCGGATCGGCACCGCGCCCCAGCATGGCATGCACGCCTAGGCTGAACAGCGAGATCGCGACCACGCCGGCCATCGTGGCCAGGATCGCCAGCCCCAGCAAGATGCCCGGATGGCGCAGCACCCGCCGCGCGGTGGAGGTCGTGTCGATATCATCCATGCCTTGATCCCCTGTCGGTCCCGCAGATTAGGCTCGGCGGTCCTTGCCGCCTGACGAGACGGATCCTAGGCCGCACGCACGACGGCGCAAGCGCTTGCCATCGCCGCGATCGTCGCCGAAGGAAGGTCAGGGTCCAAACTCAATCGGGATGGGGATCGTGACGGAGCCGATTTGAGCGCCAGGCAAGGAGCAAGGAGGGAGCGATGCCAAGCATCGTGACCGACGCGCGGTGCCGCCTGGCGCCCAAATCGGCCCGCCGCGGAGCGGTCGCCCGGAGCAGCTCGCCGAGCATCGTCGCTTGCTTGCGCGTAGCTTTGGCTACGCGTGTGCGCTACGCTCCTCGTCGGCGGGCTGCTCCGGGCGATCACGACCCCATCCCGGTTAAGTTTGGACCCTAAAAGGGGATTGTCGATGTTCCGACCGCTGACGCTGCTTGCCGCCATCATGCTGCTGGGAGCGGCGACGCCGGCGCCCGAGCACGAGCCGGTCACGATCGCGGTGACCGCCGCGCCGGCGCTCGGCGCGCATCTCGGCGGCCGGCTGATCGTGTTCGTCGAGCGCGTCGAGCCTGGCGCGAAACCCGCCGCCGCGGTCGATTTCTCGCCGTTCCGTCCGACCGGCGCGACGATCGCCGCGCGCGAGGTGACCGACCTGCAGCCCGGGCGCGTCGCGATGATCGATGCCGAGACCGACGCCTGGCCCGCTCCGCTCTCGACCCTGGCCGCCGGGACCTACCGCGTCCAGGCGGTGCTCGATCGGAACCACGATTACGATTATGCCGGGCGCGGCGCGGGTGATCTCGTCTCCAGGGTGGTCGAGGTGACGCTGCCCGGAAGGGCGCCGCCGGTCGTGCTGGATACCGTGGTGCCCACCCCCGATCCCGCCGCGCGGCTCGCCCGGCTGCCCGCGCCGATGCGCGGCCGGTTGCTCGCCAATCTCGACAAGGTGAAGGCGGTCGAAATTCCCAGCGCCGCGCTGACCGCCTTTGTCGGGCGGCCGATGTCGATCAGGGGCTGGATCGCGCTGCCGCCCGGTTATGACGGGACCAGGCGTTTCCCCACCGTTTACTCGGATGGCGGCTTCGGCAGCACCCTGGCGTCGGCGAAGTTCAGCGCGGCGGCGATGTCGGCGACGATGGCCGAGGGCGCCGCGCCGCCGATGATCTGGGTGTTCCTCGACCATAGCGGCGCCACCGGGACCAACGAATTCGCCGATTCGGCCAATAACGGCCCGTGGGGTGCCGCGCTGACGACCGAGGTGATCCCGACGCTCGAACGCCTCTATGCGATGGATGCGACCGTCCGGGGCCGGTTCCTGACCGGGCACAGCTCGGGCGGCTGGTCGTGCCTGTGGCTCCAGGTGCGCTATCCCCGGGTGTTCGGGGGCAGCTGGCCGACCTCGCCCGATCCCGGCGACTTTCACGACTTCACCAACATCAACCTCTATGCCGACGCCAATTTCTACTATGACGCCGACGGCAAGCCGCGCCCGCTGGTCCGCGACAAGGGCAAGGTGATCGCGACGATGGAGCAGTTCGCCCGCGCCGAGGCGGTGCTGGGCCAATATGGCGGCCAGATCGCCTCGTTCGAATGGGTGTTCTCGCCGCGCGGCGCCGATGGCCGCCCGGTGTCGCTGTTCGACCGCGCGACCGGCGCGATCGATCCGGCGGTCGCCGCCTATTGGCGCGACCATTACGACATCGCCTGGATCATTGCGCGCGATGCGGCGACGCTGAAGCCCGATCTCGACGGCAAGGTGCACCTGACCGTCGGCACTGCCGACACCTTCTATCTGGACGGCCCCGCCCACCTCCTCCAGGCGGCGATGGCCAAGGCGGGAATCAGGGCCGACTTCACCTATCTGCCGGGCAAGACGCACATGGACCTGTTCGTGCGCGGCACCGACAGCCAGGCGCTGCTCAAGGACATTGCCTGGGCGATGTACGGCGTCGCGCGGCCGGGGGCAAAGCGGCCCAGGGGATAACCGCCCGGCCCGCCCGGTCGCTGCTCACTTCACGCCCTCGCGCGCGCGCAGCGCGATCTTGCGATCGATGCCATAGGCATAGCCGCCCATGCTGCCGTCGCTGCGTTGCGCGCGATGGCACGGGATGACGATCGACACCGGGTTCGCGCCGCATGCGGTGCCCGCCGCACGGACCGCATTGGGGTTGCCGGCGATCGCGGCAAGTTCGCGATAGGTGCGCGTTTCGCCCAGGGGGATCGCGCGCAATGCCTGCCACACCGCCTCCTGGAAGGCGGTGCCCTGGACGTCGACCGGCAGGTCGCGGTCGCGGTCGGGCGATTCGACGCTTGCCACCACCTGCGCGGCGAGATCGGCCAGCGCCGCGCCGCCGGCGACGATCTCGGCGCGGGGAAAGCGCGTGGCCAGCGCCAGTGCGTCCTCGTCGAACGCCACCCGGCACAACCCCTTGTCGGTCGCCGCGACCAGCAGCCTGCCCAGACTGGTATCGGCGATCGTCCAGCGGATCGTCGCCCCCGCCCCGCCCTGGCGCCACGCGCTCGGCGTCATCCCCAGCCGGCGCGCGCCGTCCGCATAGAACCGGCTCGGCGCCGAATAGCCGGCTTCATAGATCGCCTCGGTCACGGTCGTCTCCCTGGTCAGCGCGCGCGCGGCGCGGGTCGCGCGCAGCCCGCGCGCATAGACCGCCGGGGTCACCCCGATGGCGCGTTTGAACAATCGGTGGAAATGGTGCGGCGCATAGCCGACCAGCGCGGCGAGTTCGTCGAGGCTGATCGGCGCCTCGGCCGCTTCCAGCAGCGCGACCGCGTCGGCCACCGCGATCCGGTCGCGGCCGACCGTGTCCGGCGTGCAGCGCAGGCACGCGCGATAGCCCGCGGCGCGGGCCGCCGCGCCGTCGACATGGAACGTGACGTGTTCGCGCCGGGGATGGCGCGCGGGGCAGCTCGGCTTGCAGTAGATGCCGGTGCTGCCGACCGCGACGACGAAGCGCCCGTCATAGGTGCGATCACGTGCCGCAAACGCTAGCCAAGCGGCTTCGGGATCGATGATGGAATCGCCGGTCATGAACATGATGTAGACCGCGCGGCGCCCGCCGGCATCCCGTACCTTGCGGTCAAAGCACGTTGACCGCATGGCGGCGATTGGCCATTTCGGGCGTCATCGTCGAAAGCCGATCGTCGAAAGGGAAGTCGCATGACGCTCTGGTGGCTGCTGTTCGCGATGACCGTGCCGGCACAAGCTGACGCCGCCGATCCGTGCGCGGTCCCCGGCGCGTGCCGCCGGATCGAGACGGTGCGGATCGAGACGCCGTCGGGCACGGTGCTCGCGGTGCCGGTCGACAAGACGCTGCCGTGGATCGCGCAGGACAATCTGATGCTATTCCCGGGTGATTCGGCGACCGTCAGGCTGGTCGAGCGCAACGGCGGACTGTTCCCCGAACTGGTGCGCAGCGGCGCGGCATCGGCGGCGACGCCGCCAGCCGACGGCCAGGTCCGCGTCACGGTCGCGCCCTATGCGCTCGGCAAATTGACCATGACGGTGGAAAGCAGATGGTCGGTGCCGCTCGATTACGGCGCGCTGATCGTCATTCCGTTGCCCGGCAAGACGCGCGCCGAGCGGACCAGCGTCTGCACCTTGCTACCCGGCAAGACCAATTACGAGCTTTGGAACCGGCCGATCCTGCAACTCGCGCTGTCCTCGTTCCGTCCGACGACCCAGCCGGGGTGCAAGACGATCGATGCCCGGCCGACGACCGACGTCCCGGCCGCCACCTGAGCCGGCTCACGGACATCACCGTGTTTCCCGCCGTCTCGAAACGCCCCGCAATACCGTGGCCTGGCGGCCAGGCCGTGGTCGCCGGGGTTGCAACGCCGCCCCCCCGATGCTAACCGCGCGCCAACCCATCGAGGGCGCTCCCGCCGGGGCCGCCCTCTTTTCATATGGGGCCATTTCCTGATGAGAAGGACCGGAATCGCGTGGAGTCGTCCAGCGGTACTTTGAGCGGCGGTATACAGGCGAGCCTGGCGGGCCGCTATGCCACCGCGCTGTTCGAGCTCGCGCGCGAGGCGAAGTCGATTCCCACGGTGGAGGCCAGCCTGGCCAAGGTGCGCGCCGCGCTCGACGAATCGCCCGACTTCAAGGCCCTGACCGCCAGCCCGCTGATCAGCCGCGTCGATGCCGGCAAGGGCGTCGCCGCCAGCGCCGGCGCGATGGCGCTCGATCTCACCACCACGCATTTCCTGGGTGTGCTGGCCGCCAATCGGCGGCTGAGCCAATTGCCCGCGATCATCCGCGCGTTTCGCGGCCTGGCGTCGCGCTGGCGGGGCGAGACCACCGCCGAGGTGACCAGCGCGCACCCGCTGGCCGAGGAGCAGGTCGTCGAGCTGAAGCAGCAATTGCGCCAGCGCGTCGGCCGTGAGGTCGCCGTCGATCTGTCGGTGGACAAGTCGCTGCTGGGCGGGCTGGTCGTCCGTATCGGCTCGCAGATGATCGATTCGTCGATCCGCACCCGTCTGAATTCCCTCGCGCACGCGATGAAAGGCTAAGAGTTACCGATGGATATCCGCGCCGCAGAAATCTCGAAGGTCATCAAGGACCAGATCGCCAATTTCGGCACCGAGGCGGAAGTCTCGGAGACCGGCCAGGTGCTGTCGGTCGGCGACGGCATCGCGCGCATCCACGGGCTCGACAATGTCCAGGCAGGCGAGATGGTCGAATTCTCGAACGGCGTGCAGGGCATGGCGCTGAACCTGGAGGCCGACAATGTCGGCGTCGTGATCTTCGGCTCTGACGCCGAGATCAAGGAAGGCGACGTCGTCAAGCGTACCGGAACGATCGTCGACGTGCCGGTCGGTCGCGGCCTGCTCGGCCGCGTCGTCGATGGTCTCGGCAACCCGATCGACGGCAAGGGCCCGATCGTCAGCGACCAGCGCAGCCGCGTGGAGGTGAAGGCGCCCGGCATCATCCCGCGCCAATCGGTGTCGGAGCCGATGCAGTCGGGCCTGAAGGCGATCGACGCGCTCGTGCCCGTCGGCCGCGGCCAGCGCGAGCTGATCATCGGCGACCGCCAGACCGGCAAGTCCGCCGTCGCGATCGACACCTTCATCAACCAGAAGGGCGTCAACGCCGGCGACGACGAATCGAAGAAGCTTTACTGCGTCTATGTCGCGGTCGGGCAGAAGCGTTCGACCGTCGCCCAGCTGGTCAAGACGCTGACCGAGAACGGCGCGATGGATTATTCGATCGTCGTCGCCGCAACCGCGTCGGAGCCCGCACCGCTGCAGTTCCTGGCGCCGTACACCGGCACCGCGATGGGCGAATATTTCCGCGACAACGGCATGCACGCGCTGATCGTGTTCGACGATCTGTCGAAGCAGGCGGTGGCGTACCGCCAGATGTCGCTGCTGCTGCGTCGGCCGCCGGGCCGCGAGGCTTATCCCGGCGACGTCTTCTACCTCCATTCGCGCCTGCTTGAGCGCGCCGCCAAGATGTCGGACAAGATGGGCGGCGGGTCGCTGACCGCGCTGCCGATCATCGAGACGCAGGCGGGCGACGTGTCGGCCTATATCCCGACCAACGTGATCTCGATCACCGACGGCCAGATCTTCCTCGAAACCGACCTGTTCTTCGCGGGTATCCGCCCGGCGATCAACGTTGGCCTGTCCGTGTCGCGCGTGGGTTCCGCCGCGCAGACCAAGGCGATGAAGAAGGTGTCCGGCTCGATCAAGCTCGAGCTGGCCCAATATCGCGAGATGGCGGCGTTCGCGCAGTTCGGCTCTGATCTCGACGCCTCGACGCAGAAGCTGCTCAACCGCGGCGCGCGCCTGACCGAATTGCTCAAGCAGCCGCAATTCAGCCCCCTCCCGTTCGAGGAGCAGACCGCTTCCATCTTCGCCGGCACCGCCGGCTACCTTGATACCGTGCCGGTCGAAGCGGTGGTGCGCTATGAGGCGGCGATGCTCGCCGACCTGCGCGCCAACCACGCCGACGTGCTGAAGGCGATCCGCGACGACAAGGACCTGAAGGACGGCACCCGCGACCAGCTCAAGGCTGCGCTCGACGCGTTCGGCAAGACGTTTGCATAACGGACGAGCCTTTTAGCCGTAATCTACTTCGGAGGCCGATATGACACTGATGAGATACGTGGTTATATTTGTCGCGACGTTGTCTGTCACTTCATGCGCGAACATCGATCCGAGTGAAGCTTGTAAGTCGAGAGTTTTGTCAAACCTCGCTAAAGTAAATACTGAGGTCATAGAAAACAGAATGTCTTCAGATTGGCGCAGAAATGCCCAAGAAATTAAGATTGCCTTCCAGAGCGTTGATACAACCAATTGTCGGCCGGGAACATTAAAGGGCATTGAGCAAGTTCTATCGGGCGCGGCGAATTTGAAGAAGTCGGCGGACGATTCTGAAACTATTGTAGACAAAATGTCACGTGCTATAAACCCCGAAGGTTTATCAAATGATGAAATGAGACGGGCATTTGATGAAATACGTGAAGGTGTTCTTATAATTCGAAGCTCGTGACGAGAGTTAAGTGATAGGGTTCTCCCAAAATGGCTAGTCTGAAAGCCCTCAAGATCCGTATCGGCTCGGTGAAGTCGACGCAGAAGATCACCAAGGCGATGAAGATGGTCGCCGCCGCCAAGCTGCGCCGCGCCCAGGAAGCGGCGGAGGCCGGGCGTCCTTATGCCGTGCGACTGGAAAAGGTGGTCGCCTCGATCGCCTCGACGATCACGGTCGGACCCAACTCACCCAGGCTGCTCGCCGGCACCGGCAAGGACCAGGTGCACCTCTTCGTGGTCGCGACCAGCGACAAGGGGTTGGCCGGCGCGTTCAACACCAACATCGCGCGCCTTGCCCGCCGTCGCGCGGCCGAGATGATTGCCGCCGGCAAGACCGTGAAGTTCTACACGATCGGCCGCAAGGGCCGTGCGGTGCTCGACCGCCAGTATCGCGACCTGATGATCCACGGCATCGAGCCCGGCGCGCTCGACAAGCTCCGCTTCGCCGACGCCCGCGGCTATGCCGACGACCTGATCGCGCGCTTCGAGGCGGGCGAATTCGACGTGGCGCATCTGTTCTATTCCAACTTCAAGTCGGTACTGACCCAGGAGCCCACCGAACAGCAGGTCATCCCGGTAAAATTATCCTCACAAGCGTCAGGATCGTCAAATTTGACGAGCGACGCGGCGGTGGAATACGAGCCCGACGAGGAGGAAATCCTGGCCGACCTGTTGCCGCGCAACGTCGCGATCCAGCTGTTCCGCGCGATGCGCGAGAATTCGGCGTCCGAACAGGGCAGCAAGATGACCGCGATGGACAATGCCACGCGCAACGCCGGCGACCTGATCAAGCGCCTGTCGATCCAATACAACCGCGCGCGCCAGGCCGCGATCACTACCGAGCTGGTCGAGATCATTTCCGGGGCGGAGGCGCTCTAGTGAATGCCGACGGTCATCATCATCGCCGGACTCCGGATCGAGATTTACACGAACGATCACCCGCCGCCACACTTCCACGTGACGGCGGGGAGTCGGCGGGCCAAGTTCGACATTGCGACGGGCACGATGCTACAGGGCGACTTGGACAAGAGGTCGATACGCAAGGTGCGGCGATGGATGGAATTCAATGGCGATTTGTTGATGCAGGTCTGGATCAGCTCCCGCCCCAAATAGACGATGACGAGATCGTCAGCGTCGGCGAGCCGATCTGGAACGTGATTGAGGTCGAAGCGATCGCGCCGCTGACCTTGGCGGTCGGATTCGAGAACGGGCTGAAAGGCAAGGTGCGGTTCGAGCCTTCTTATCTGCGCGGTCCCTTCGCGAAACTTTCGGACCCGGCCTATTTCGCGCGCGTCGGCGTCGCGCATGGCGCGGTCAGCTGGCCGAACGAGGAACCCGATATGGCGCCGGATACGATGTATGACGGCATCAAGGCTCATGGCGAATGGGTACTGCGATAACCGCAATGGACAACGCTGCCAGCAATGCTGGCGACTAAATTGGAACGAGGAAAGAAATGGCCACCACCGCCCCCATCGCAGAAAAGCCCGCGACGACCAACAATGTCGGCGTCATCAGCCAGGTGATCGGCGCGGTCGTCGACGTGAGTTTCCCGGACAACCTCCCGGCGATCCTTTCGGCGCTGGAGACCGACAATAACGGCAACCGGCTGGTACTCGAGGTCGCGCAGCACCTCGGCGAGAACACCGTCCGCACGATCGCGATGGATTCGACCGAGGGGCTGACCCGCGGCCAGAACGTCACCGACACCGGCTCGCAGATCCGCGTCCCCGTCGGCCCCAAGACGCTGGGCCGCATCCTCAACGTCATCGGCGAGCCGATCGACGAGCGCGGACCCGTCGATGCCGAGCTGACCTCGCCGATCCACGCCGACGCGCCGCTGTTCGTCGACCAGTCGACCGAAAATGCGATCCTGGTCACCGGCATCAAGGTCATCGACCTGCTCGCGCCCTATGCCAAGGGCGGCAAGATCGGCCTGTTCGGCGGCGCCGGCGTCGGCAAGACCGTGCTGATCCAGGAGCTGATCAACAACATCGCCAAGGGCCATGGCGGCACCAGCGTGTTCGCCGGCGTCGGCGAGCGGACGCGCGAGGGCAACGACCTGTATCACGAATTCCTCGATGCCGGCGTGATCGCCAAGGACGCCGAGGGCAATGCGATCAGCGAGGGATCGAAAGTCGCCCTGGTCTACGGCCAGATGAACGAGCCCCCCGGCGCCCGCGCGCGCGTCGCGCTATCGGGGCTGACCATCGCCGAATATTTCCGCGACGTCGAAGGCCAGGACGTGCTGTTCTTCGTCGACAACATCTTCCGCTTCACCCAGGCGGGCGCGGAAGTGTCGGCGCTGTTGGGGCGCATTCCGAGCGCCGTCGGCTATCAGCCGACGCTATCGACCGACATGGGCGCGCTGCAGGAGCGGATCACCTCGACCAACAAGGGGTCGATCACTTCGGTCCAGGCCGTCTACGTCCCCGCCGACGATCTGACCGATCCGGCGCCGGCGACGTCCTTCGCCCATCTGGACGCGACGACCGTCCTCAATCGTGCGATCTCCGAACTCGGTATCTATCCGGCGGTCGATCCGCTCGATTCGACCAGTCGCGTGCTCGAGCCGCGCGTCGTCGGCCAGGATCACTACGACACCGCGCGTGCGGTCCAGTCGATCCTGCAGAAGTACAAGTCGCTGCAGGACATCATCGCGATCCTGGGCATGGACGAGTTGTCCGAGGAAGATAAGCTGACCGTGTCGCGCGCGCGCAAGATCCAGCGCTTTCTGTCGCAGCCGTTCCACGTCGCCGAAGTGTTCACCAACATCCCCGGCGAGTTCGTGCAGATCGAGGATACGATCCGCAGCTTCAAGGCGGTGGTGAACGGCGAGTACGACCATTTGCCCGAATCGGCGTTCTACATGGTCGGCGGCATCGACGGCGCAATCGCCAAGGCGGAGAAGATGGCGGCGGAGGCCTGATCGACTCTTCCCCCTCGTTCCCGGCTCCCAAGTCATATCGGCCGGGCTGATCATCGCAGCCATCAAATTCTAAGGTCGCCATGCCCCTCCATTTCGAACTCGTCACGCCCGAAAAGCTGCTCCGGTCCGAGGAGGTGTACCAGGTCGTCGTTCCCGGTGCCGAGGGCGATTTCGGCGTCCTGGAAGGCCACGCGCCGTTCATGTCAACGATCCGCGACGGCAGCTTGCATATCTACAAGACCGACAAGAGCGAGCCCGAAATGCTGTCGATCCAGGGCGGTTTTGCCGAAGTGTCGAAGGCCGGATTGACAGTGCTGGCCGAACAGGCCGGAACCTGAAGTCTTTGCCAAACGCGCCGGCGATGCGTCCTAGGGTCGTCTTTTTGAGCCGGCAACGGCTGGTGGGGCGGACCAACGGCAGCTCCGCCTATCTGCTCGACCTCGCCGAGGCGGTCCGTGCCGCGGGGCTGGAACCCCACCTTGTCCAGCCGTCACCGGTCATCTTTGGCCGCATGCCGATCCTGCGCTTAAAGCCGGCGATGAAGCTCTTCGCCAGCCACGCCGTTCGCGGCGCGCTGCGCCTCGGCGACACGCTGATCGTGCTCAACCCGCGCGTCTATCTCGCCGCGGCGATCGGCGTGATAGCCGGGGTCGCGCGGCGGGCGGGCATCAGCGCCGACTGGGCGCGCGACCGCAAGCTCCCGCATGCAATCTCTACCCCTTGGACCGAGGCCGACTATGCTTTCGTGCGGCGGACGGTGAACCCGGACGATATTGTCCTTGCCGACTACATGTTTCAGATCGAGGGGCTGACCGCGCTTCCCGCCCCGCCCCGCGCCAGCGCGATCGTGATGCACGATCTCTATCATACCCGGACGCAAAGCGCGGCGCGGCTGGGTGCCGACGATTCGATCGGCGCGATCTCGGTTGAGGAGGAAGCAGCCTGCTTTGCTCGCGCCGACGCGGTGATCGCGATCCAGGAGAACGAGGCCGACTTTGTTCGCCGCGCGGTGCCCGGGGTTGCGGCGATCCTTGCACCCATGTCTTACGCGACGCACGCCACGCCCCAGCCGGGCGAGGATGACCGCATTCTGTTCGTTGGCAGCAACACTCCCCCCAATGTGATCGGCCTGCAATGGCTGTTCGACCACGTCTGGCCGCTCGTCCGGACGGCGCGGCCGGCGGCGCGGCTGGACATTGCGGGTACCGTGGCGCGCGGAATCGCCGCTCCGTCGCCGCAAGGCGTGCAGTTTCTCGGCCTCGTCGACGATCTCGACACGCTTTACGCGGGCGCCGGGGTGGTGATCTCGCCGTTGACCTATGGCTCGGGGCTCAAGGTAAAGCTGATTGAGGCCTTGGCGCAGGGCAAGGCGATCGTCGCCACCGGCATCACCCTCCAGGGAGTCGAGGCGATTGCGGGCGAGGCAGTACGCGCCGCCAACGCCCCCGAAGAGTTCGCCGCCGCTATCGCCGATCTATGCGCCGATCCGACGGCGCGCGCGACCCTGGCGAAACGCGCGCTTGACGTCGCCGAGGCTCATTTCTCTCCCCGAGCCGCGCACGCGGAGTTCATCAACTGGCTGACGCGCAAGGCCGCTTGGCGGCGCGGCGTGGCTATGGGCGAGTCGCTCCCTCAGACGCCGCACCGTCGTACAACGGGCTTCGCCGGGCGAGATGGTTAGGCAATTATCAAACTCTGGGCCCTATCATGTGGAGGTGAGCATAAGGAAACGGGTGGAATGAGTGCATTCGGGCGTCGACCGGGCGCGGCGGGACCTGGAGCGCGCCCCGCCTTCGGGGTCGCCCGGCCGATGCAGGGCGCCGGCGGGGGCCGCCTGGAGGCTGACCATACCGAGCAGTTCCCCCCGCTTCCAGGGGGTGTGGACGGCGATCCGCTGGTCCCGCCCGGCGCGCCGATGGACGCGATGGCGCGCCTGGCCGAGCGCCAGAATGCCAGCGGGGAGGCCGGCACCTCGCGCGGCGAGGGGTTCGAGGCGTCGATCCACAAGATCAAGGAACAGGTATTGCCGCGCCTGCTTGAGCGCGTCGATCCCGAAGCGGCTGCCACGCTCAACAAGGACGAGCTGGCCGAGGAATTTCGGCCGATCATCGGCGAGGTGCTTGCCGAACTGAAGCTGACGCTCAACCGTCGCGAGCAGTTTGCGCTGGAAAAGGTGCTGGTCGACGAGCTGCTCGGCCTGGGGCCGCTGGAGGAGCTGCTCGCCGATCCCGACATTTCGGACATCATGGTCAACGGTCCCGACCAGACCTATATCGAAAAGAAGGGCCAGCTGATCATCGCGCCGATCCAGTTTCGCGACGAGGAACATCTGTTCCAGATCGCGCAACGCATCTGCAACTCGGTCGGCAGGCGTGTCGACCAGACCACGCCGCTGGCCGACGCCCGCCTGAAGGACGGTAGCCGCGTCAACGTGATCGTGCCGCCCCTATCCCTGCGCGGCACCGCTATCTCAATCCGCAAATTTTCGGACAAGCCGATCACGCTCGACATGATGGCCGGTTTCGGCTCGATGTCGCCGAAGATGGCGACCGCGCTGAAGATCGCCGGCGCCTGCCGGTTCAACATCGTCATTTCGGGGGGTACAGGGTCGGGCAAGACGACGATGCTCAACGCCTTGTCGAAGATGATCGACCCGGGCGAGCGCGTGCTGACGATCGAGGATGCCGCCGAGCTTCGCCTCCAGCAGCCACACTGGCTGCCGCTCGAAACGCGCCCCGCCAACCTCGAAGGTCAGGGCGAGATCACCATCCGCGATCTGGTCAAGAATGCGCTGCGCATGCGACCGGACCGCATCATTCTGGGCGAAATTCGCGGGTCGGAATGTTTCGACCTGCTCGCTGCGATGAATACGGGCCATGACGGATCGATGTGCACGCTCCACGCCAACTCCCCGCGCGAATGCCTGGGCCGCATGGAAAACATGGTGATGATGGGAGACATCAAGATCCCCAAGGAAGCGATCAGCCGTCAGATCGCCGATTCGGTCGAGCTGATCGTTCAGGTAAAGCGCCTGCGCGACGGGTCGCGACGCGTGACCAACGTCACCGAGGTGATCGGGATGGAAGGCCCGGTGATCGTCACCCAGGAATTGTTCAAGTTCGAATATCTCGACGAATCCGCGGAAGGCAAGATCGTCGGCGAGTACCGCTCGATGGGCCTGCGCCCCTATACCCTGGAAAAGGCACGGCAATTCGGCTTTGACCAGGCCTATCTGGAGGCTTGCCTCTGACCGGCCTGATATCAGGTCTTTGCCGGGGGACCCACATTCGCGGTTAACCGCCGGCTAACCCCATTTTCGCGTCTCCCGCGTCGCGCTACACGATGGCGATGCGTCGCCACCTTGCCTTTGCATCCTCTCTCCTTTACCTGCTCGCCGCGCTTGGCGCGGCAAACGCCGCGGGTCGGCCGCTGCCGGAAGCGGCCTTCCAGCCCGACCGGTCGGTATTGGCGGCCGACAGCGAGGCGCAGTGGGTGACGTTCGAGCTGACCCCGGGCAATCAGATCCGCTTTGCGATGACGATCGACGGCCGCACGGCGACCGGGATCCTGGACACCGGGGTAAGCAATTCGGTGCTGTCGGCGCGCTGGGCCCTGGCGGCGGGGATCAGGCCGCGTGGGGTCCAGACGGCCGAGGCGGTCGCGGGCAGCGTCACCTTCGGCTGGGCCGAGGGCCGGGCGATCACCATCGGCGGGATGACGCGCAGCGGCGGGCGTATGGCGGTGGTGACACTGCCCGACGATGCGACGGGCGGATCGACACCTGTCGATGCGCTGATCGGGCGCGACCTGATCGCGCGCTATGCGCTCGACATCGATTTTGCCAACCGCCGGTTCCGCTTGCTGCCCAGCGGCCGGCTGCCCTTTGTCGGCGATGCTGCGCCGCTGGCGATCTCCCCCCGCCAGCAGGTCTATGTCACCGACCTGACGATCGGCGGCCGACGGCTTAAACCCGTAATCGTTGATACCGGCGACGGCGCGACAGTGACGCTCTCGACCGAGGCGTGGCGGTCGCTGGGGGTGGCGTTGCCGGCGTCGACCACGACGATCTCGTACAGCGTCGCGGGTCCGGTGCTGACCGAACTCACCGAATTGCCGGCGGTGTCGATCGGCGCAACGCGTTTGCGCGGGGCCGAAACGCGGATCGAGCCGCAAGGCGGCTTTTCGGCGCGATTGGGGGTCAGCGGGCGGATCGGCATGGGTTTCCTCCAGCGCTATCGGGTATTGCTTGATCCCCTAGCAGGCAGGATGGTGCTTGCGGCCAACCCCGATGCCGACAAGCCGCCGATCAAGTCGACCAGCGGCCTGTTGTTCACCATGGCGGGCGACCGGCTGCGCGTAATCCATGTCATGCGCGGGGGTCCCGCCGCGGGCGGGGCATGGCGCGTCGGCGACCAGATCTGCGCCATCGATGGCGTCCGCATCGCCGCGGATTATCCGCGCACGGCGCTGGCCAACTGGCCGATCGGCGTGCCGGGCCGTATGGTCGAGCTGGGCCTGTGCGGCGGATCGTCGCGGTCGCTGACGCTGGAGCGATTCTATTGACCATTGCCGTGGCACGGTGGCGACCGTGGCAGGTGATAGTGGCGATGACCGCGCTCGCGCTGCTGGTTCGCGCGATCGACTTCGGCAATCCGGTGATCCATGTCGACGAGCAATATTACCTGCTGGTCGGCGACCGATTGTGGTCGGGGGCAACGCCTTATCTCGACATCTGGGATCGCAAGCCGATCGGGCTGTTCCTGCTCTACGCCGCGATTCGCGCGCTGCCGGGGGACGGCATCCTTGCCTATCAACTGGTCGCGACCGGGTTCGCCGCCACGACGGCGCTGATCGTTGATCGGGCCGCGCGACGCGTGGGGGCTAGCCCGGCGGGGGCCGTGGCCGCCGGCGCCGCCTATCTGGTCTGGCTGTCGGCGCTTGGCGGGCGTGGGGGGCAGTCGCCCGTCTTCTACAATCTATTCGTCGCCATGGCGGCGCTGGTCGCGCTGCACCTGCCCCTCCGCGCCGCCGCCGGACGACAATGGGCGATCCTGGCATGGGGCGCGTTCGCCTGTCTGCTGGGCGGGATCGCCATCCAGCTTAAATATACGCCGGCGATCGAGGGCGTCTATATCGGCATCGTCCACCTGGTGTTTCTGCGTCGCGCGGGGGCAGGCTGGCGGCGGGTTGCCTTGGCCGGGCTCTGCTGGGCCGCGTGCGGATTGGCGCCGACGCTGGGGGCGATAGTCTGGTATCGCCTGCTGGGAACCCAAGCCTTTGCCGCCTTCTGGTTTGCCAACGTGACGTCGATCGGATTGCGGGCGGGCTATCCGGCCGATCAGCTGGCGATGCGCCTGCTCGGAATCGGCGCGATCCTGTCGCCGCTGATCGCCTCGGCGGCCCTGGGGTGGCGCCGGCGGGATTGGTCGCCGGAGACGGCAATCGCGGCCGGCTGGATCGGCGCGGCACTGGTCGGCTTTCTGGCGATCGGGACCTTCTTTGATCATTATGCCTTGCCGCTGCTCGCCCCGCTCGCGGTGACGGCCGGGGAGGCGTTCGGACGATCACCGCGGCTGGGCGTGGCGATGCTGGCGATCGGACTGGCGGTCAACGGGATTGCCTGGGAGATGCGTTCCGACGATGCGGCCGGCGCGCGCACCGTGGCCGCTTTGGTCCAGCGCAACAGCACCGGGCGGGGCTGTCCCTATGTCTTCATCGGCGACACCATCACCTACCAGCTTGCCCGCGTCTGCCTGCCGACGGCCTATGCCTTTCCCAATCTGCTCGCCTACACGACCGAGCGAGGCGCTACCGGTATTGACGAAGCAGCCGAGGTACGGCGGATCCTTGCCAACCGTCCGCCGGTAATCGTGACGTCCGATCGGCGGCTGTCGATCTGGAATCCGGCCAGCCTGCGCTTGGTCAAGGCGGCGCTGTCCGCCGATTACCGCCCGGTTATGGCAACGCCACGTTCGGGGTATCGCACCATCGTCTATCTGCGTCGCGACCTTGCGCTGCGGCGATAATCGTTATCCGATACGGTCGATCTTATCCTGTAGGCGGGCAAGCTCGGCCTTCAGCGCGGCGACATCATCGCCGCCCATGACCGGCGCCATGCCTGCTGCCTCGTCGGCCGGTACGGTCGGCGCCGCGCCGCCGATGTTGGGCTTGAAGGCCTGCGTCGCTGCCTCGAACATGGCGAGGTTCCGCTTGGCCATTTCGGCGAAGGGGGAATTGGCAAACGCGCCCTCCACCGCCGACTTGAACTGTTCCTGGTTGCGGCGAAAACTGTTCATCGACGCTTCGAGATAGCCGGGTACCATCGCCTGCATCGAGTCGCCGTACATCGAGATGAGCTGGCGTAGGAAGTTGACCGGCAGCATCGTCTGGCCGCGTGATTCTTCTTCCATGATGATCTGGGTCAGGACATTGTGCGTGATGTCCTCGTCCGACTTGGCATCGACGACCTTGAAGTCACGGCCTTCACGAGTCATCCCTGCGAGATGGTCCAGCGTGATGTAAGAGGAGCTTTCGGTATTATAGAGCCGACGATTGGCGTATTTCTTGATGATGACCGGGCCATTGCCGGCAGCCTGCTTTTTCATGTGGAGCGCCCCTGGTGATACCGGTTGCTATAACACCCTTAGTTGATGCGCCGCAACACGTGCAGCATGGCCCCCGGCCGTTGCCACTTTTCCTGGATATGCTGCGCGAACAAACCGCAGCATCGCGCGAACGCCGGACGGCCGCGCTCGCCGGATTGCGCGCCTATCAGCAAGCGCTGCGCGGGCCGCCGCCACAGCCGATGACGGCAATCGATCGCCGCGGCACGGCACGGCTGTACGATTATGGCGGCATCGGGCGCGCAGTGATCTTCGTGCCGTCGCTGATCAATCCGGCGCTGATCCTCGACCTGTCGCCCGCAACGTCGTTGCTGCGCTGGCTGGCCCGCGAGGGCGCGCATCCGTACCTGCTCGACTGGGGAACGCCGCAGCCCGCCGATGCCGCGCTGGACATTACCGGACATGTCGAACGCATCCTGTTGCCGCTGATCGCCGGCCTTGCCGAGCCGCCGGTCCTAGTCGGCTATTGCCTGGGCGGGACAATGGCGCTGGCGGCGGCGGCGAGCATGCACGTCGCGGGCTGCGTGGCGATCGCAACGCCGTGGCATTTCGAGGGGTTCGGCGACGCGGCGCGCGCCGATCTCGCCATGCTATGGGAGGCGGCGCGGCCGGGGTGCGAGGCGATGGGACTGGTGCCCGCCGAGGTTCTGCAGGCGGGATTCTGGCGGCTCGACCCGGCACGCATCATCGCCAAATACGAGGCATTCGGGGCACTCGACCCGGCGAGCGATGCCGCACGCACCTTCGTCGCGATGGAGGATTGGGCCAATAGCGGCGCGGCGCTGACACTGGCGGCGGGACGGCAGCTGTTCGAGGAATTCATCGGCGGCGACCGCACCGGGCGCGGCGGCTGGTCCGTTGGCGGCAGGGTGGTCGATCCCCAAGCCCTGCCGTGCCCGACGCTGGAATTTGTGTCGACCACCGACCGCATCGTACCCCGCGCCAGCGCCGCCGGACTGGCGGATCGCCGCGACCTGGCCCTGGGCCATGTCGGCATGATCGTCGGCAGCCGCGCCCGTGCGGCGCTGTGGGAGCCGCTGGCGGCGTGGTTGCGGGCCCAATAGATTATTCAGGCGCGACATTTAGTCAGCATTGCCACCCAGTGACCTTTAGACGAGCGCTGTCTTCGTCAGAAGGCCGTTTGCACGTCGCAAGGATTGATGCGACCTTCAGCCAAGACGATTCCCCAGCCCTGTCAGTAATTCATATTGCGACATGCCTGACGCCGCCGCCGCGTCCGGCAGGTCGAAGTCCACCGCCAGCCAGTCGCCTTCCCCGACATGGGCCCGGCTCACGTCGACTGCCACCAGGTCCATCGACACGCGGCCGAGCACCGGGCAGGCGACGTCGCCGGCATATGCCCGGCCGGTTCCCGAAAACCCCCGGAAGTACCCGTCGGCATAGCCGATATTGAGGATCGCGACCTCGACCGGCGTGGCTGCACGATAGGTCGCATTGTAGCCGATCGTGGCGCCGGCGGGGACGTGCCGGCGTTGCAGCACCTGCGCTTCGATCCGCGCGACCGGCGCGATCCGGCCGGCGAGTTCGGCGCGGGGGACGCCGCCGTATAGCGCCAGGCCGGGGCGGGTCAGGTCGAATGCATAGTCGCTGCCCAAGGCGATGCCGGCCGAATTGGCGAGGCTCAGACGCTTCGCCGTGATGCCGGCGGCTGCACCGACGAACCGCGCGCGTTGCACGGCGTTCAGCGGCGAGTCCTCGTCGGCCGAAGCGAGGTGGCTCATCAGCGTCTCGACCGCCAGGCCGTCGAGCAGGCTGGCGGCATCCTCCGCCAGTCCCAGCCGGTTCATGCCCGTATCGATCATCACGTCGCACGCGCCGCCGCACGCCGCCCGCCAGCGCGCGACCTGGGCCGGCGTGCTGAGCACAGGCCGGGCGATGCCGGTCATGGCGCCGGCCATGTCGTCTTCACGCACGCCGTGGAGCACCGACAAAGCGGGCAAATCCAACGGTGCCAGTGCCTCCGCCTCGGCCCAGGTCGCGACGAAAAAGTCGCGACATCCCGCCGTTGCCAGCGTGCGCGCCGCCCAGGCCGCGCCGAGCCCATAGCCGTCGGCCTTGACCGCCGCACCGCAGGCCGCGCCGCCGCTCAGTGCGGCGAGCGTCCGCCAGTTGGCGGCGAGCGCGCCGGCGTCACGGATCAGGCGTAGCGGAGGGGACATGGTCGGCGGATAGCCGTGCCGATGCATTCGCGCCAGCATCGCCCGCGAACGTCTCGCCGCGCCATTTCAGCCCCCAGAGCGATACCAGCAACGCGACCGCGACGACCGCCATCGTGTACCACAGGCCGGCATAGGGATCGCCGGTGCGCGCGACGATATACTGGCTGATGAAGGGCAGGAAACCGCCGAAATAGCCAGTGCCGAGATGATAGGGGATCGACATCGAGCTGTAGCGGATCGCTGGCGGGAACATTTCCGCCAGCAACGCCGCGACCGGGCCATAGGTCGCTCCCGCCAGCGCGCCCATCACCAGGATCGCGAACAGGATGACGGCGATGTGCCGGGCATCGGGGCGGACGCGCGCGAGGTCATAGCCGGCGGCGGCCAGCGCCGCGTCGAGGCCGGCCGGACTGGTGTCGGCGACCGCATCGCCGCCGATGGTGACGGCGATCGCGGGGGTCACCTCCTTGGTATAGGCAACGCCCTTCTTCGAAAAATAATCGAGCAGCCGGCCGCATATGTCGGCCTGCTTGGCGGCGAACGGATCATAGGCGCAATGCGGCCCGGTGACGATCACCGGGGCGCGACGCGCGGCGCGGGCCAACCCTGGATTGGCGGCGCTGCCCATCGTCCAGAAGATCGGAAACAGCAGCACCAGCGTCATCGCATAGCCGATCACGATCGGCGCCTTGCGGCCGACCCGGTCGGACAGGCGGCCGAACAGGATGAACCAGAACAGCCCGGCGCCGCCGCCGAACCCGACGATGAGCTGGGCCATCGTCTCGTCGACGCGCATCGTCGACTGGAGGAATTGCAGCGTGCTGAACAAGGCGGTGTACCAGATGACGGTAAGCCCGGCGGCGATGCCGAACAGCGCGACGAACAGCCGTTTCAGATTGCCGGAATAGGTGAAGCTGGCGACGAACGGGTTGCGGACCAGTTCGCCCCGCGCCTTGATCGCGCAAAATACCGGGCTTTCCGACAGCTTCAGCCGCATCCACAGCGATATCGCGAGCAGCGCCAGCGAGAACAGGAACGGGAACCGCCACGCCCAGCCGTCCCACGCCGTGGGCGTCACCGCCGCCTTGGTCAGGAGGACGATGGCCAGGCTGAGGATAAAGCCGCCGGCGACGCACGCCTGGATGAAGCTGGTATAGAACCCCGCTTTGCCCGGCGGCGAATGTTCGGCGACATAGATCGCAGCCCCACCATATTCGCCGCCCAGCGCCAGCCCCTGGAGGATCCGCAGCAGGATCACGATCGCCGGCGCCCACAGGCCGATCGACGCCGCCGACGGCACCAGCCCGACCCCGGCGGTCGCCACGCCCATCAGCGTGATGGTGACGAGGAAGGTGTATTTGCGTCCCAGCCGGTCGCCGAGGAACCCGAACAGGATCGCGCCCAGCGGCCGGAAACCGAAGCCGACCGCAAACCCCGCCCAGGCCAGCAGGGTCTGGACCATCTCGTTGCCGGCGGGGAAGAAAGTGCGGCCGATGATGCCGCTGGCCGCGAGCGTCCCATAGATGAAGAAATCGTACCATTCGAACGCGGTGCCGAGCGACGAGGCGGTGATGACCAGCCGGATGTCCGCAGCGCTGGGCTCTGCCGGCAGGCCCTCGGCCGCGATCGTCGTCATCACTTCCTCCCCGTTTCGTTCGGGTGTAGCGCGAAGCGTGGCCACGGCAAACGGTTCACGCCGTCCCGAGCAGGGCCACGACCTCGATCGTGTCGTCGCGGCCCGGCATCGTGATGCTCTCGCCCTCGGCCGCGCCGATCAGCGCGCGGGCAAGCGGCGCGGAAAAGGCAATGCGGCCGGCTGCGAGGTCGGCCTCGTCGTCGCCGACGATCGCGACGATGCGCTCCCGGCCGCCGACCAGGATCCGCGCGCGCGATCCGAACGCGATTTCGTCGACCGGCGGCGGCGGCGCGACGATTGCGGTGACCCGGCGGGTTTGCCAATAGCGCAAAGCGCGGGCGATCTCGTCGCGGCGGATATCGTCGGCGGGCTCCTCGCCCTCCAAGACGGCGATCCGCGCGGCGATCATCGCCGGGCCGGCGGGGGTCACCACATTGGGGCCGGCGGGGATCGGCAGCTCGAAGCGCGGTTCCTTATGCTCCTCGTCGGAGTCGCGGCGAAAGGCGACGCTCATGCGCGTCCTCCGAGCATCCGGATGATCGCCGAAAAGTCGAGCGCGCCATTGCCGGCCGCGCTGAACCGTTCGTACAGTTCGGCGGCGCGCGCGCCCATCGGCGTATCGGCATGGACCGAGGCGGCGGCCGCCGCCGCCAGGCGCAGGTCCTTGAGCATCATCGCGGTGGCGAAGCCGCCCTGGTAATCGCGGTCGGCGGGGGTTTCCGGCCCGACCCCCGGCCAGGGCGCATAGCTGGTCAAGGACCAGCTCTGGCCCGAACTGACGCTGGCGATGTCGTAGAATTTCCGAGGATCGAGCCCCAATTTCTCGGCGAGCAGGAACGCCTCGCAGGTCGCGATCATCTCCGCGCCGAGCACCATGTTGTTGCAAATCTTGGCGGCCTGACCGGTGCCAGCCGCGCCGGCATGGATGACAGCCTTGCCCATGTCCTTCAAAAAAGGTTCCGCGCGGTCGAACGCCTCGGTCGCGCCGCCGACCATGAACGTCAGCGTCCCGGCATTGGCCGCCGCGATGCCGCCGGATACGGGCGCGTCGACCATTGCGTAACCCTTGGCGGTCGCCGACGCCGCGACGCGTTTCGCGGTCGCGACGTCGATCGTCGAACAGTCGATCAGGATCGCCAATGCCGGGGCGTTGCCGAACACCGCCTCGGCATAGACGCCTTCGACATGCTTGCCGGCGGGCAGCATGGTGACGACCGCCTCCGCGCCATCGCACGCCTGGGCCGCGCTGGCACGGGGCAGGCATCCCGCCGCCCCGGCCCGCTCCAGCGCCTCCTCGCTCAGGTCGAAGGCACAGACGTCATGCCCCTTCCCGGCCAGGTTCGCGGCCATCCCGCCGCCCATGTTGCCCAGCCCGATGAACCCGACGCGTGCCACGGCCTATTTCCCCGTCCAGACCGGCGTGCGCTTCTCGACAAACGCGGTCATGCCTTCCTTCTGGTCCCCGCCGCCAAACAGGCCATTGAACAGGCGCCGTTCAAAGAGGATCCCCTGCGCCAGGGTCGTCTCGAACGCGGCGTTGACCATTTCCTTGTTGGCCAGCACCGCCAGCGGAGCCATCCCGGCGATCGCGGTCGCGGCGGCGATGGCCTCGTCGATCAGGTCGGCGGCCGGAACGATACGGCTGACCAGGCCCGCGCGCTCGGCCTCCTCGGCCTTCATCATCCGGCCGGTCAGGCACAGATCCATTGCCTTGGCCTTGCCGACCGCGCGGGCCAGCCGCTGCGACCCGCCCATGCCCGGGGTGACGCCCAGCTTTACTTCCGGCTGGCCGAATTGCGCGGTGTCGGCGGCGATGATGAAGTCACACATCATCGCCAGTTCGCATCCGCCACCCAGCGCATAGCCGGCGACCGCGGCGATGATCGGCTTGCGCGTCGCGGTGACGCGTTCATAGCCGGCGAAACGATTCGAGCCGTAGACGTCGGCAAAGGTCAGGTCGGCGAGTTCCTTGACGTCGGCGCCCGCGGCGAACGCCTTGGCGCTGCCGGTGAGGACCGCGCAGCCCTGCGTCGCGTCGGCATCGAATGCCGCAAAGGCCGCGATCAGATCGGCCAGCACCTGGCCATCGAGCGCATTGAGCGCCTGCGGCCGATTGAGCGTCACCAGGGTCACCGGGCCGCGCGCTTCCACCAGGATCGTTTCGTAGGTCATGTCATCTCCGTCGCGGGCGAGGCCTTATCCGGGCGTCCATGCCAGATCGTCGGGCAGTGGCGCGAAGATCTGGCTGATCAAATGGTCGGTCACGTCATGGATGGTAAGCGGGTCCCAGCGCGGCGCATTGTCCTTCTCGACGATCAGCGCACGCACGCCCTCGACGAAATCGTGACGCTGGACGACGCGGCTGCCGACCGCATATTCCTGGCGCATCTCGTCCTCAAACGTCGGCATCGTCGCACCGTCGCGCAGCAGCTTCAGGCTGACCTTCATCGCCTGCGGCGACTTGGTCTGGAGCGTCGCCAGCGTCGCCGCGGCGAACGCGCCGCCATCGGCCTCCAGCACGGTGAAGACATCTTCGAGGTCGTCGGGGGCGAACAGGCGGTCGATCGCGTCGCGATGCGCGAGCAGGGCCGCCGGGCCGGGGTCGCTCGCCACGGCGTCGAGCAGGCCGGGCAGCGCCTGGGGGTTGGCGGCGATCGATTGCTTGAGCGCGTCCAGCCGCTCGGCGGCGACGAAGTGGCTGGCAAGGCCCAGCGCCAGGCATTCCGCGCCATCGAGCCGGTGCCCGGTCAGCGCGAGATATTGGCCGATCCGCCCGGGCAGGCGCGACAGATACCAGCCGCCGCCGACATCGGGGAACAGCCCGATCCCGGTTTCGGGCATCGCCAGACGGGTGTGCTCGGTCGCGACGCGATAAGCCGCGGGCTGGCTGATCCCGACGCCCCCACCCATCGTGATGCCGTGCATGAACGCGACGATCGGCTTGGCAAAAGTGAACAGCCGATGGTTCATCCGATATTCGACATGGAAGAACGCGCGCGCCGCGTCGCCGTCACCGGCGCCGCTGGTGGCCAGCAGCCGGATGTCGCCGCCCGCGCAGAAGCCGCGGCCCTCGGCATGGTCGATCATCACCGCCTCGACGGCGGGATCGTCGCGCCAGCGCGCCAGCGCGTCGAGCACAGCGGCGCACATCGCTGTGTTGAGCGCATGAATTGCCTGCGGCCGGTTGAGCCGGATGCGGCCGACGCGGCCGTCGGCAAAGGTCAGCACGTCGTCGCTCATCGGAGAAATTTCACGAAGCTCGTCCACATGGGGAAAAGAAAAAGCATGATGCGGGGCCGCCCCCGCGGCGGAGGAAGGGTGACAGGCGGCGGGCATGTAGGACAGCCGTCACCGCCGGGTCAGCTCGCGGCCGATGATCATCCGCATCACCTGGTTGGTGCCCTCCAGGATCGAATGGACGCGCAGGTCGCGCCAGAACCGCTCGACCGGATAGTCCATCAGATAGCCGTAGCCGCCATGCAGCTGCAGCGCGCGGTCGACCACGCTCGATCCGGTATCGGTCGCCAGCCGCTTGGCCATCGCGGCGAACCGTGTCTTGTCGGGAGCGTCGGCGGTCACCTTGGCCGCCGCCAGATAGAGGAGCGCGCGCGCCGCCTCCAGCTCGGTCGCCATGTCCGCCAGCGTGAACTGCGTGTTCTGGAAATCGGCGATCGCCGTGCCGAACTGCGTGCGGTCGCGGGTATAGCCGATCGCCTCGTCGAGGCAGCGTTGCGCGCCGCCCAGCGAGCATGCCCCGATATTGAGCCGCCCGCCGTCCAGCCCCATCATCGCGATGCGAAAGCCCTCGCCCTCACCGCCGACCAAGTTATGCGCCGGCACGCGCACGCCGTCGAACGTCACCTGGCGCGTCGGCTGGGCATGCCAGCCGAGCTTGCGTTCGTTGGCGCCAAAGCTGACGCCGGCCATGTCCTTTTCAATCACCAGGCACGAAATGCCCTTGGGGCCTTCCTGCCCGGTGCGGACCATCGTGACATAGATTTCGTTCTCGCCCGCGCCCGAGATGAACTGTTTCGAGCCGGTGACGACATAATGATCGCCGTCGCGAACTGCCTTGGTCTTGAGCGCGGCGGCGTCCGATCCCGATGACGGTTCGGTCAGGCAATAGCTGGCGATCCGGTCCATCGTCACCAGATCGGGCAGGTATTTGTCCTTGACCGTGGCCGACCCGAACCGGTCGATCATCCACGCCGCCATGTTGTGAATGGAGATGAACGCCGACGTCGCGGGGCAGCCATAGGCCATCGCCTCCATGATCAGCGCCGCCTCCAGCCGGCCGAGTGCGATCCCGCCGCTATCCTCGCCGACATAGATCGCCGCGAAGCCGAGTCCGGCGGCGGCCTTGATCGTGTCGCGCGGGAAGATGTGCCGCTCGTCCCATTCGGCGGCGAACGGGGTGATGCGATCGGCGGTGAACCGGCGCGCGAGTTCCTGGATATCGCGCTGGTCGTCGGTCAGGTCGAACTGGCCGGTCACCGTTTCGGTGCTCCCGGCGATGTCGGCCGGGGGGCGGGCCTGGCAGGGGGTTCATCGCCGCTGCCCTCGCTGCCGTCGCCCTCGCTGGGGCCGACATCGACGATGTTGGCGAGGCCGGCATCAACCGCATTCTCGTCCAGGTCGGTGATGGCGTCGTTGCGCGTCATGGCGGATTCGTTATTGGCCGGGGCGGCACCGCGCGAGCAGCCGGCGAGTGCGAGCAGGGCCAGGCCGGGAAGCAGGAGGCGAGAGGGGGAAATGGGCATCTTTCTGTCTCACTAAACCTTCCGATGGCGGACGCGATCGGCGAACGGCCGTCGCGCGACCACAGCGTCGCCGGGATCATACCAACGCGCGCCGACCACCCCTTTCTCCCACGCCGGCATTCCGGTCAACGTGCCCGGGAGCGCAGCGGGTGTCATGCGACGGCATAATGTTGGGAAGGCTCGTTTTTGGTCGACGTGCCCGTTAATAATGGTTAATTCGCGGCGGCATCGATTCTGCCGACGGGGGGCTGATTTGGGTGGAGATCGGGCACTCAGCCTGCTTAACGAAATGTTGTGGAGCAGCCTGGTGGTTGCCGGGCCGGTGCTGATCGCGACGCTTCTGGTTGGACTGATCGTGAGCGTGTTTCAGGTGACCACGCAGTTGCAAGAAATAACCCTCAGCTATGTGCCGAAGATCCTGGTCGCGGCCTTCATGCTGATCGCGATCGGGCCGTGGATGCTGGGCCGCGTGACGCATTTCGCCAGTGCGCTGTATCAGCTGATCCCGACGGTCGCGCACTGATCCGCCATGGTTTCGTTGACCGACCAGGCGATCGCCATTCTGTTGCTGACGCTGCGCGTGGTCCCCGCTTTCGGCTTCTCGCCGCCCTTCACCCTGCTGCGCGTGCCCGCCATCGTCCGGATATTGCTGAGCATCGCGCTTTCCGCCTGGATGGCCGCCGCCAACCCGCAGCATACCTGGCAATCCGACTTTCGCCAGAACGGCATAGCCGCCGCCGCGATCGGCGAGCTGGTATTGGGCATCGGTCTTGCCCTGGCGCTGCAATTCGCCTTTGCCGCGCTGCTGACGGTCGGGCGCTCGCTCGATATCCAGGCGGGTTTCGGGCTGGCGGTGCTGGTCGATCCGACGACCAGGGGCCAGATGCCGCTGGTCGGCACCCTGTTCGCCTATGCCGCGGCGGCCATCTTCTTCGCGGGCGACGGGCTGGCCGACATGCTCGCGATCTGGGCCGCTTCGATCGAGGCGGTGCCGCTGGGAACGGCGGCGGTGACCGGCGATCTGGGCGGATTGCTGGGTTATCTGTCGGCGGTGTTCGTCATCGCGTGCGGGCTGGGCGGAAGCATCATGGTCGCGCTGTTCCTGGCGGATATGGCGATCGCGTTCATGTCGCGCACGCTGCCCCAGATGAACGTCCTCCTGCTCGGCTTTCAGGTCAAGGCATTGGTGACGCTGGCCTTGCTGCCCGCCGCGACCGGATTGTCGGGCGCCCTTTTCGTGCGGCTGCTCCGCACCGCGCTGGAGGCCGCGCCGCACCTGGTGACGGCGCGCTGACATGGCCGAGGGGCAGGAACAGAACCGCACCGAACACGCCACCCCGTTCAAGCTCAAGCGTGCCCGTGAAAAAGGCATGGTGGCGCGCGGGCTCGATCTGGGGTTTCTTGCCGGCCTCATCGGACTGGCGGCATTCGTGACCGCAGCGGGCCCCCGATTGATCGCCGTGCTGGCGGTCGAGATGAAGCGGGCCCTGCTCTCCGGGATCGGTTCGGCGGGGAGCGCGCGCCCCGGGGCGGGCCTGACCACAAGCGGGCTGTGGCCGGTATTGCAGCCGGTGGTGCTGTTCGGCGGCACCGTAATTGCCGTCGTTCTCCTCGTCGAGATCGTCCAGATGCGCGGGCTGGTGTTCAGCGCCACCCCGCTCAAGCCGGATTTCACACGGCTCAACCCGGCCATGGGGCTGAAACGCCTGTTGTCGGTCAGGATGCTGAAGGAGGCGGCGAAAAGCATCCTCAAGATGACGGTCTATGCATCCGTCGCGGTGTTTGCGGTGCGCACCGCGCTGGCCGGGGCGAACGCACGGCTGACCGACGCGCCGAAGCTGGTCGACGCGCTCGACCATTCCGGGATGCGGCTCCTGCTGCTCTTCATCCTCGCCGCCATCGCGCTGGCGGTGATCGACCAGGTCATGGCGCGCGGCGAGTTCGCCAAGCTGATGCGGATGAGCAAGCGTGAGGTCGGCCGGGAACACAAGGAGCGCGAGGGCGACCCGCGCCTGAAGAACAAGCGCAAGCAACTCCACGCAGCGTTCGTCAAGCAGACGCAGGGGCTGGGCAACCTACCCGGATCGGACATGCTGGTGGTCAATCCGCATCATCTCGCAATCGCCCTGGCCTATTCACCCGGCGCGCAAAATGCCCCCGTGGTGAGGGCGATGGGCGCCGACCGCCACGCCGTGCAGCTGAAGGCCGCCGCGGTTCGCCTGGGCATCCCGATCCTTGAATCGCCAATGCTCGCGCGCGCCTTGTTCCGTACGGGAAAGGTCGGCAGCGAGATCGGCGCGGCCCATTATCACGCCGTAGCCGAACTTTACTTCAAAATCGGGGAAGCGCGGCATGATTGATCGCCTGCTGCGGAACAATCGCGACCTGCTGCTGGTCGCGGCGGTCTTCCTGATCCTGGTGATCCTGTTCGCGCCGATCCCCGCGGCGATGCTGGATCTGTCGATCATCGCCAATTTCGGACTGGCGCTGACCATCCTGCTGCTCACCTTCTACGTCGCCAAGCCGGTCGAGTTCTCGACCTTTCCGTCGCTGTTGCTCGTTGCCACGCTGTATCGCCTGTCGCTGAACATCGCCGCGACCCGCCTGATCCTGACCGGTGCGAGCGCCGGCCAGGTGATCGGATCGATCGGGACGTTTGCCGTGCAAGGAAATTTCGTCGTCGGCCTGGTGGTCTTCGCAATCCTCGTGGTCGTCCAGTATATCGTCGTGACGTCGGGGGCGCAGCGGGTTTCGGAAGTCGCCGCCCGGTTTACGCTGGATTCGATGCCCGGCGCGCAGATGAGCATCGACGCCGACCTCAACATGGGCCTTATCGAGCAATCCGAAGCCGTCCGGCGGCGGTCCGAACTGGAGCGTGAAGCGAGTTTCTACGGCGCGATGGACGGCGCCTCCAAATTCGTGAAAGGCGACGCGATCGCCGGCATCATCATCCTGCTGATCGACATCGTAGCGGGGTGGATCGTCGGCGTCCTCCAGCTCGGCATGGATTGGGGCCAGGCGCTCCAGCATTTCACCCTGCTGACGGTCGGCGACGGCATCGCCGCGCAGCTTCCGGCGCTGATCATCTCGGTAGCCACGGGAATCATCGTCACGCGGTCTTCGGCGGATCGCGAATTATCGACCGAAGTGTTCAGCCAGCTGGCCTCGGTGCCGCGCATCCCGCTGATCGTGACGGTGGTGCTGATGGCGCTCCTGTTGCTGCCCGGAATGCCGAAATGGCCGATATTGGTGATGGCCGTCCTTGCCATATTGGCGTGGCGCAGGATGCGGCGGAGCATGGCCGCCGACGCCACCGACCAGGCGGCGGCGGATGACATTGCCGCGGCGGCCGGTTCGGGGCCAGCCACCATCGAGATCCGGTTCGGTATGGAACTGGCGGTCGCGTGGAAAACCCAGGAAGCGATCATCCTCGACCGCATCGAGGGGTTGCGCGGCATCCAGGAGAAAAAGGTCGGCATCGTGTTTCCCGCGGTGCGCATCCTCGATGGCGGCGGGCTGGGGCCGTTCGACTATGAGATCAGGCTGTTCGGGTCGCGCTTTACGCTGGGCGAGGCGCGCCCGGATCGTCTGCTGGCCATCGGCGCCGCCGGCAAGCCGCCCGACATCGACGGCATCGCGACCACCGACCCGAGCTTCGGGTTGCCCGCGCGGTGGATCGAGCCCGCGCTGGAACCGGCCGCGCGCGACCGCGGCCTGACATTGGTCGATCCGCTGACCGTGTTGATCACCCAGTTCGGCGACGTCGTCGCCAGCGAAATGGCGACGTTGCTGACGCGCCCGGTCGTCACCCGATTGCTGGACCAGGTCCGTACCCGCCAGCCCGGACTGGTCGAGGAACTCATCCCCACCCTGCTCACCGTCGCCGATGTCCAGCGCGTTCTCCAGAACTTGCTGGCGGAAGGCGTCTCGGTCGCGAACACCGACCTCATCCTCGAGCATCTGGCCGATCTGGCGCGTACGCAGCGCGACCCGGCGGAACTCACCGAGCAGCTGCGCCAGCGGCTGAGCTATGCGATCTGCAACCAATTACGCGGCGACCATGCCGATCTGGCGGTGCTCAGCCTCGATCCCCGGATCGAGAACCAGATCGCCTCCGGCCTGGGCGCGGCGGCAGGCGGCGGGCTGCCGATCGAACCCAGCCTGGCCGAACGGCTGATCCGCCGCCTGTCCGCAATGGCCGATGTCATGCACAAGGAAGGGCGATCACCGGTGCTGCTGTGCGGCGGCGAATTGCGGCGTCACCTGAAGGCATTCACCCGCCGCAGTATCCCTGGTCTGGCCGTGGTATCGGTGAACGAAATCCCGATGCGGATCAACCTGAAGTCGTTCGACGTGGTCAAGCTGGAAGGATAAGTGAGGCATGGTGACCGATACCAGCGATCCGGCGGTCGCCAATCTGGAACAGCTGCTCGGCTATCTGGCGCTGGACCCGGCCAATCCGGCCCTGCTGGCGGACGCCGCAGAAGCCGCGATCGATGCCCGGCGTCCCGCCGACGCGCTCGACCTGCTCGACCGTGCGGCGGTGATCGTCCCGCCCGGCCCGCGCGAGCGCAACCTGGCGGGACTGGCCGCGATACATGCCGGCCGGTTCGACATGGCCGCGGACGCGTTCGGCGCGATGATCGCGCAAGGCGGTGACGACCCGGCGCTGCGCTACAATCTCGCCTGGTCACGAACGATGCTGGGCGACGAAGCGGGCGCGCTTGACGTGCTGGACGATGCCGCCGCCCGGGCGCTGCCCCAGGCGGCGGCGCTCCGGGTGCAGTTGCTCCATTCGGCCGGCCGGCTAGACGAGGGGGTGGAGCGGGGCAGATCCTATCTGCTGCTCTACCCCGGCGACCGCGCACTGGCCGCGGCCATGTCGGTGCTGGCGATCGACACGGGTGACGAGACACTCGCCGCCGATTGCGCGGCACAGGCACCGGACCATCCCGATGCGCTGACGACGCTGGGCACGCTCGCGCTCGGCAGAGACAACGCCACGGCCGCGCAGGACCTGTTCGATCGCGCGCTGGCGCGCAATTCCGGCGCACCCCGGGCATGGATCGGCCGGGGCTTGGCCAGCCTGCTCGCGGGGCAGCCGGACAGGGCACCCGGCGATATCGACCGGGGCGCCGAGATGTTCGGCACGCATCTGGGATCGTGGATCGCGGCCGGCTGGTCGCATTTCATCAACGGCGACCTGAACAACAGCCGCGCCCGCTTCGAGCGCGCGCTGGCGATCGATGCCACCTTCGCCGAGACGCACGGATCGCTGGCGGTGCTGGACATGCTGGCCGGCGATTCCGATGCGGCCAGGGAACGGGTCGAGATCGCGCTGCGGCTGGACCGCCAATGCTATTCCGCGGCGCTGGCGCTGGCGCTGCTTGCCGCGGCCGGCGGCGATGCCGCCAGAAGCCGGGCGATCGTCGAACGCGCGCTGCACACCCCGATCGACGGCAGCGGCAGGACCATCGGCCAGTCGCTGACCCGCATGGGACTGGAAGCCTCCGCCAAAAACTGAAGCGAGAAGGTATCTTGCGCTAATCTTCCCGTCCGTGACCCGCGCGGAAATCGCCCGCGACGCGGTCCAGCAAGATGCGCGCCTCGGGCGAATCGTCGATGATGCGCAGCACTTCTCCGGTCACCGCATCGAAAGCGGGATCGGCGACTAATTCCTCTCCCAGCCGCTCGCTCAACAGGCTACGGATCAGCGCCCGCCGGAAATCCCGTTCCGGCAGATCCTTGAGCACGGCCAGCACCGCGATGCGTTCCTGCGGCGTTGCGGAGCGATGCTCGTCGCGCGCCGTCGTCCGGGTCCGCGCGCGGTCGCTGCGCTGCAACTGCTCGCGCAACAACAGCAGAATTTGATCGGTCGCCTTTATCTCGGACATTGCGGTCTAATGCGGGCGGCCGCCGACGAACTGCCCCAGCAGGAAGCTCGTCGCCGAAGCGGCATCATCAGTGGTTGCGGCATCATTGGCGATCTCCGCGATACGGTCGATGATCAGCTGCATGTCGCGGTTCAGCGGCGGGTTTTCCTGATTGGCGGCGATGCCAAGCTTTAGCTGCTCGGTCGCCTGCGGAAACTCGTCGCGGATGAGATACGTCAGTCCGCCCACGAACAGGCGCAGGTAATTGCCCGCCGGCAACGGCGCCAGCGGCCCCCAGGTCGACAGCGCTTCGGCGGCTTCGCCCGATGTCAGCTGGAAGAATCCCAGTTGAAAGCGGGCAATGGCCAAATCGGGCGCCAGCGTCACCGCGGCCTTGAGCGCGGACAGCGCCTCGATCGGCCGGCCGATCCCGGCGAGCAACGAGCCACGCAGGAAATGGAGGCGCGGGTCTTCCGGAAAATCGGCAAGCGCCCGATCAACCAGGGCGATATCGTCGTCGCCGTGCGAGATCGCCGTCATGAGGGATTGGAGCCGTTCATCGCCGCACAGCGTCATGGATGGTCCTTCAATAATGCCTGAGGCGCCGTCGCAAGCGCTCGATGGCGCTGCGATGCAATTGGGAAACGCGGCCGTTACTCAGCCGCAACAGGTCGGCGATCCGCGCGAACGTCAGTCCTGTCTGATAATGCTGGCGGATCACAATACCTTCCTTGTCGGGCAGTTGGACGAGTCCGGCCGCCATCGCCGCCTGCGCCTGACGCCAGGCCAGTCCCTCATACGCGGTCGGCCGGACGTCGGCACCCCCGTCGGTTGCCATCATGCCTGTTCCTTCGAGCATGAGCCCCAAGGCAAGGTCGATCGCCAGATCGGCAAGACTGGCCAAGGGGTCGTCCGACCTTTCCGAAATGGCGGCAAGCGATCGCACACGCTCCTGCCGCATCCGCCGGCGCCGGCTGAGCTGAGCATCGACATCCGACATGCGCGCCATGCCGTCCGAGACGATACCCGCGATGCGGGGACGAGCAAAGACGCCGAACGGCACGCCGTTCAGCGGGTCGTAACAGTCGAGCGATTGCAGCAGGCCCTCATACGCGAATTGCTCCAGGTCGCCGCGGTCGGTGGACTGGTGCCCCCATTTGAAATGCCGGGCCGCCACCGAGCGGGCGAGGACGAGATACCGGTTGAACAGCGCCTCACGCGAACTTGTATCGTCCTCGAACCGGGCCCGGCGCCACAACGCGGCTTCCGCGCGCAGCGGATCGAGCAGGAGACCCAGCCCGGATGCGCGCTGGCGCTTCATCTGAAACTGCCCAACACGCCCTGGATGATCAGGCTCCAGCCGTCGATCAGGACGAACATCAGGAGCTTGATCGGCAGCGATATCGTGGCGGGCGGAACCATCATCATGCCGAGCGCGAGCAGGATGGCCGAGACCACGAGGTCGATCAGCAGGAAGGGCAGCAGAATGATGAAGCCGATCGTGAACGACACGCGCAATTCGTTCATGATGAACGCGGGCGCCAGCTTGAGGATGTCGACCTGGTCCGGCCGTTGCGGCACCGGCGCCCGGGCGATCGCATAGATCGCCTCGATGTCCGAATCGCGGGTTTGCGCCAGCATGAATGTCCGCAACGGAATGCTGCCCTTTGCCATCGCTTCTTCCACGCCGATATTGCCGCCGAGAAATGGCTGGACGGCCTGGCTGTTGAGCACGGCCAAGGTCGGCGCCATCGAGAATGCGGTCAGAAACAGCGCCAGGCTGATCAGCACGGCATTGGGCGGCGTTTCGGGCATGCCGAACGCATGGCGGACCATCGACAGCGTGATGATGATCCGTACGAAACTGGTCATGCTGATCATTATCGCGGGCAGGATCGCCAGCAGCGTGAGCATCAAGGTCGTACGGATGACGTCGGACGACATGCCGGCCGGCGCCGCCACGGGCGCGGCGGCGGCCGGCGTGCTCATGCCGATCGCCGCTATCACCAGCGCAACGATGAGCAGCCGCCTGATCATGCCGGCGCGTCGTTCACGACGGCCAGTTCCTGCTCGCGCAGGACACGGCTGGAGCCGGCCTGGACCAGGATTAGATATTCGCGCCCGGCGTGCCGCACCAGGCCGAGGTCGGCGTGCATCGACAACCGGCGCACTTCGACGATCTCGACCGCGCCACGTCCCGGCGCCACCCGCCGCAACCACCTTGCCAGGTCCCCCCGGCCCGTCCGTTGCCGGATCAGGAGGATCGCGAGACCGGCGATCACCGCGCAGATGACGAATGCGACCACGATCCGCGCAACCGGCACGTCGACGCCGCCGCCGCCGCCAAGCCGGCCGGCGGCCTGGTCGGCGAGCAGGATCATTCCGCGATCTCGGTCAGGCGCACGCCGAATTTATCCCCCACCGCGACGAGTTCGCCGCGCGCGACGATCGCCCCGTTGAGCCGCAATTCCGCCGCCCGGTTGAGCGCCGCGTCCAGCGTCACCACCGAATCCACGGCAAGCGCGCCAAGTTGCGCCACGGTCATGCGCGCGTCGCCGACGAACGCCTGTAATTCGATCTCGACATTGTCGATCATGCGCGAGGCAAGCGACCGACCGGGTGGGGTTTGGGTGGAGGATACGGTCTTGCTCTGGGTCACGGTCATACTCTGGATGGAGGGATCACACGATGGTGAGCTGGAGGCGATCGTCGAGCTGCCGGATCGTGCCGCGCATCGGCCCCCGGCCGGCGTCGACCGACAGTTCGACCGGTTCGCCGATCGCGCGATCGAGCATCACGACATCGCCGGCCGACAGGGTGGCGAGTTCGCTGGCGGTCAGGCCGCACCGGCCGACGAACGCCGAAACGGCCACGGACTGGTCGGCAAGCGCCGCAGCCAGCGCCCCGAGCGGGTCACGCGCCTCCACGGCGGGCAGCGTCCCTCGCCGCCATCGCGCAATCAGCGCATCGCTGGCCGCCACCCGCAACAAGGGGCCAAGTCCGTCCGCATCGACGCGATAGGTCCGCCAGCCGATGTCCGCCGCCGGCGCCGTCATGGGCCGCCACGGTACATCCAGCGACATCCCGAACGTCTCCGCGAGCCGTGTGCGCAAATCCGCCAGGCATCGTTCGCTCGCCGTCAGCAGCGCATCGCGATCGGCCGGTGTAAGCGCGTCCGGATCGTCCGGCGCACCAAACATCAAGGAAGCGACGACGGTGCCGGTCTGGTCGGGCATCAGCATCGCCAGCATGTCGTCGATGCCGATTGCCGTATCGCGGGCTAAATCGACGCCCCGGCCGAACGCAGGGTCGCCGGCCACCATCGCTTGCCGGCCGGCGAACCACGTCGCCGACCAGTCGTGCACGGCAGCACCCAGCGGGACAGCACGCGCAGCCCGCGCGACCGCTGCCTCGGGCAACCACGAACGACAGGAGGTCGCGATCATCGATGCCGCTCCCTTCAGCTCTGACCGCGGATGCCGAAGAGCTGCTGGATCATGTCGTTGGTCACGCTGATGATCTGCGACGATGCCTGGAAGCCGCGCTGGACCAGGATGAGATCGGAAAATTCGACGGTGAGGTCGACGTTCGATGCCTCCAGCCGCCGCGACTGCACCTTGCCCACGCGAACGTCGCCGCTCGGCAGGATGTCCCGCTGCGACGTATCGAGTGCCGTGAACAACCCGCCGGCCTGTTGCGACAATTGGGCCGTGTCGCGAAAATCGACGATCGCGATCGATCCCAATTGCTGTTTCTGCTCGTTCGAATAGCCGATTTCCAGCTGGCCCTGGCCGTTGACGCCGAGCGACGTGAATGTCCCCTGCCCATAGCCGTCGACCGCGGACGCACGCAGCGTCGACACGTCACCGCCGGAAAACGACGTGACACCCTGCGAAAAGTCGAAGGCGACGCTCGCGCCCGATACGCTGTCGCTGAAGGTGAGCGTCGCGGCGGTCGGATCGACGCTTCCCCCCGTGCCGAACCGCAACGTCTGCGTGCCGATCGCAGCACCCTTGTCGTCAGTGACCGCGACGTTCCAGGATCCGGTGGCGGCGTTGGCCGACACGTCCTTGGTGAAGACCGCCTGCCAGACGTGCTTGGCGCCGGTCGCATCGAATACATCGATGCCGCCGACCGTGACCGGCTTCGTCGCGCTGGACGAGAGGTTGTCGGTAAAGGCGACCTTGGTCGTCGCCTTGGGCGCGCTGGTCCGCGACAGGTCGACCGACAGCGTCTGCGGGCGCCCGGCATCGTTCAGCGTGGCCAGCCGATACTCGGTTCCGGACAGGACGATGAAGCCGCTCTTGTCGACCTCGAAGCTCCCGGTGCGCGTATAGGCGACCTTATCGCCGCGTATCAGCATCAACAGGCCCTCGCCCTGGATCGCGAGATCGAGGTCACGATCGGTCTGGCGCAACTCGCCCTGCGCGAAGTCGAGCCGGCTTTCCCCGTTGCGAACGCCGTTGCCGGCGGTCCCGGCATAGCCGTTACGCGAGCGGCTGTTCGCGCCCAGCACGTTCTCGAACGTGACGGTCGATTCCTTGAACCCCTGGGAGTTCAGATTGGCGACGTTGTTGCTGATCTGCTGCAGCCCGCGCGAATAGGCGGCCAGCCCGCTCAAGCCGATATAGATCGAACCGAACATCCTAATTCCCTTCGCGAATCTGAGAGATGCTGCTGAGCGAAAGCCCCGAAATAGTCTGTTGGTCGCCGGTCTCGATCGTCACGCGCGGGTCGCCATTGTCGAACGTCACCGCCGAAACCCTGCCCGATATCGTCGTCGCGCCCGAGGGGATGTCGACCGTGCGGCCCAGCAACCCGGCCGCCTGCAGCGTCGCCTGCGCCGATACCAGCGTGCCGAGCTTGTCGTTGGTCGTCTGCCCAAGCTGGATTTGCGAGAATTGCGCCAGCTGCGACACGAACTGGAAATTGTCGATCGGCTTCAGCGGATCCTGATAGGTCAGCTGCGTCAGGATGATCTTGAGCAGCGATTCAAAGCCAAGGCCGAAAGCGCTGGTCGCCGCATTGCCGGTGCTGCTCGTTGACGTCGCGCCCGAGGACGCCGGCGAGATGGCCGCGACTGCCTGCATGTTACTTCCCCCCGTCCTGCCGCGCGCCGGCATTGGCCTCGCTCACGCGCAATTCACTCAACACCAGCCCGTGGCGCGCGAGAACCTGCGCTACCGCTTCGCGCAGAACCTCACGCTCTCCGTCGGGAATTTCACCGCCCGCGACGGCAATCGCGACGCCTGCATCGGTCGTGTTCAAGGCTACCCGCAACCCCGACGCCGCCGATCGTTCGGGGGCCGGCCGGCGCGTGGCCGCCGCTTCGCTGGCGGGCTCGACCGGATCACCGGATGAAGCCACACGGGCAATCGGCACCGGGGTTGCAGCGATCGCGGCCAAGCGCGTGAGCGGTCCGGCGCGCGCCGGCCGGTATGCGGTCGGCTCCGATGATCCGCCATCGATCAAGACGCCGCATGGCGACCGTGGCGGCACCGCGTCATTCGTTGCCGGCGTCGCCGCAGGTGGCGCGACATTGCCGACGCCAGCGGCCTGGACCAGGTCTTCACCGGCCGATGCGTCCTGCCCGGACGGCGATGCGGCCGTAGTGACGCAAGGCAGGGGCGTTCCCTGCCCCAGGGCGGTGAAGAACCCGTGTTCGTTGAACATCTCGGCCCGGCGATCCGCGCCGGGATCACCCCAGGCACCATCACCCCGACGGCCGATTGCGCGGTCGAGGATCGCGATGAGCGCATGGGTAAACGATACGTCGCCAGCGCCCGCCCCGGCCAGGTCGGTCTGACGCCCGGTTAGGTCCGCACACCCCGGCGCTGGCGATGTCGAGATCGCGGTCATGCCGCCAGCCAGTCGAAGGTCACGCGCGCCGCCAGCGTTGCCAGCCGCTTCTCCTCATCGCGACGTTCGGCATCACGGCGCAGGTCGTCCATCGCGTGGTCGATCGCGCGCGTTCTCGCATCGATCGTCCGCCACTGGTCCTCGCGATCCGAGCAATCGCGGCCCGCCGCCTCGGCCGCCTGATGCCGCACCGCCGCAACCGCTTCGGCGCGAAGGATCTGGTCGCCCCATGCCGTGCGCATTTCCGGTGAACAATGCACGCCGGCCAACGCGGCATACCAATGATCGGCGCTTGCCGATAGATCGGCCTCCGCCTGCCGCGCCGTCGCGATCGTCGCCATTTCCTCGTCCCGCGCGACGGCCAGCGCATTTCCCGCAACGGCGCGCTCGGCCACCTGCAACAGCTGAAGATCGCGCAGCTGGGCCAGGGCGCGCCGGGCGCTCATACGACGCCCGATGTCTTGAGCGCGCGAACCGCCGCATCGAAGTCCACCGCCTCGTCCGCCGGCTGCCGGAGGAAAGCGGCGATCGGGTCGCGCAACGATATCGCGCGATCGATGCGGTCGCTGGACCGCGCGCGATACACCCCGCTGTCGATCATGATGCGATTTTCCTCATAGGCCGCCAATATCGCGACGGTCTCGCGTGCCGCCCGGGCATGGTCCGGCGCCATCAGGCGTACGGCCTGGCGGCTGATGCTGCGGACGATGTCGATCGCCGGGAAATGTCCCTGATCGGCAAGGCCGCGCGACAGGACGATATGCCCGTCGAGCAGGGATTTCATGACCTCGACGATCGGATCGTCGACATCGTCGGTCTCGCTCAACACGGTCATGATGGCGGTGATCGAACCGCCGCCGCGCACGGCGCCGCAACGCTCGACGATGCGGGGCAGCGCGGCGAAGACATTGGGGGTATAGGCGCGGACCGTGGGGGGCGCGCCCGCAGCCAGCCCGATCTCGCGCAACGCCATTGCCAATCGCGTGATCGAATCGATCAGCAGCAGGACGTGCTCGCCGCGACCGCGCCAATATTCCGCCAGCGCCAGCGCCTGTTCGACCGATCGGGCGCGCATGACCGGACTTTCGTCGGACGTTGCCGCGACCATCGTGAAGCGACCGGGACGCCCCGTCGCCCGTGCCAGGTCCCACAATGCGGAAACTTCCCTGCCGCGTTCCCCGACCAGGCAAAGCACGCACCGGTCGCAGTCGACTTGCCGAGCCAATTGCTCGATCAGGCTGGTCTTGCCGACGCCGCTTGCGGCAAAGATGCCGATCCGCTGGCCGACACCCAGCGTGAGCAGGCCGTCTATCGCCCGAATGCCCGTCGCCAGTATTTCGGTGGGGCTGACCCGGTCCAACGCCGCGGTCATGCCCGTTTCGCCGCTACGGTCGATCGATGGCGGCGCGCCGCCATCGATCGCGCGGCCCAGCGCATCGACGGCACGCCCGGCAAAGCCGCCGCCCGCGGACGACCGATCGTCGGTGATGGTCGCGGTGACCCGGGCACCTAGCCGAAATCCCCCCTCGCCATCGAGTGGCACGAGGGTGATCCCGCGATTGTCGGCCGCGACAATCTCCGCCGTCGCCGGTTCCCCCGCGACGACATCGATTTTGCACAAATGGCCCAGCGCTGCCGACGGTCCCGACGCGCGAACAAACCCCATGCCCAGCGCCTCGACAAAGCCGAATGCCGGGGCGCTGTCGATCCAGTCGAGGCGATCAAGCAGCGGATGTGTCTTCATGGCAGGCCGGCCATGTCCACCAGACCGCGCTCGACGATCGCCCATTGCACAAGCGGGTCGAGATCGGCGTGCCCCAGCTTCAGGTCGACGCGGCATTGCCCGGCATCGAGCCGAGCATCGCCTTCCACGACCGCTCCGGCAAGGTCGGCGCGCGCCGCCAGGCGGCCGATCGCATCGGGACCGGCGAAATCCGCCGTGCTGACGCGAATCCGAACGACCGCCGCGGCACCGAACCGACCCACCGCCTGCGCGGCGGCGCGGGCGACCAGGTCGGCAAGATCGGGACTGTCACCGAACATCTTCTCCACCGCCGACCGCGCCAGCAGCGCGGCAAGGCCGTCCAGCTTGGCAAGACGATCGCGCCAGGCCGCCACCGCCTCGCCAAGACCGTGCTCGACGGCGGCGGTGCGGCCAGCCTCGTCTTTCTGGACGTCGCTTCGCCCCTCCTGCCTGGCGATGATCACGTCCTCGGCGGCCTTGCGGCCCAGGTCCTGCAACCCACGCTCCAGCCGTGCAATCTCGCCGCGAAGCTCCGCCAGAAGCGGATCGACCGGCGGCCGGACGACGTTTGTGGGCAAGGGCGTGACGGCAACGCCGGACGCCGATTGCTTGACCAGCCCGCTCATCGCGACCGGGGCCGCGTGAACAGGCCGCCCGCCGCCTGCAACAGCGTCTGTCCCGGGATCCGGGGATCGGGCTTCCGGAGGGTGTCCGCGGTCGCTTCCGTCAGGGCGGCGAGCGCTGCTGCGGTCGCGGGAGCATCTGACGTCGCCGTGAGCAGGGCTTCGAACCAGGAAGAATGCCGGCCAGCCAGCGGCTCGGGTGCGCGCGCGGCCGGCTGGCGCATCGCGGCGGTTACGCGGGCGCGTTCCGTTGCGTCGAGCGCGTTCAGGATCGCGCGACGGTCGGTGTCGGACAGCGCGCCAAGCTCGGCCGCCACGGCGCTCAACCGATCAGGCGCCGGCATTGGCGTCGACCCTCTGGCGCAGCGCCGCGCGGAGCCGTTCGACCATCGCCGCGCGCTCGTCCGGCAATAATCGAGCCGGCAATGAACGAGAACGTGTCGCCATCCTCCCCCAGACCGCCGCACCGATCGATAACAGCGCAATCCCGCCGACGAGCCAGTAAAACGGGCTGCCCGGCGGCCGGCTTGGCAGCGCGCCCGCACTACCTTGCGGATCGGCCGCGGCGGTTGCCGGATAGGGCAATGCCGGCGCCGCGCCCGGCGTGGCGATGCCGATCTGGAACAGCAGTTCGTCGCCGCTTCCTTCGTTGAGCGCGATCGCGGAGGCGACCGCATTGCGCGCCAGCCGACGATCCTCGGCATTCAGCGGGGAACTGGTGGCAAGCTCCACCCGCAAGCGAAAGTCGCGGGGGGCGGTCGGGGCCGAAGCCGGATCGGAGGGTATTGCCTGGGTCGGCGCCTGGGTCGGCGCCGGGGTCGGCGGCGCGAACTCGGCGGCGCCCTTGAACGCCATGACGCGGACGTCGACTTGAACACCGGGAAGCGCCTGGTCCAGCGCGGCGCGCGCGCGGGCCCGATAATAACGCTGCACCGCCTGCTGCTCCTCGGCACCGGGCGCCAGGAACGCGTCGTCCCCGCTCGATGCGCTGAGCACACGACCGTTGCCATCCAGGATCACGACATCCGATGCCGCCAGGTCGGGCACCGAAAACGCCACCAGCCGCTGGATGCCCGCGACCCGTGCCTCGTCGAGGCGTTTGTCGATCTTCGCGACGATCTCCACCGCCGCTTTCGCATTGCTGCGGTCGCTGCGGAACAGCGAACGTTCCGGTATGGCCAGGTGGACGCGCGCGGTCTCGACATCGTCGAGCATCATGATCGTCCGCTCCAGCTCGCCTTGCAGCGCGCGCTGGTAGTTGATGCGCTGGGCAAAATCGGTCAGCCCCATGTCGGACTTGTTGAACAGCTCGAACCCGACGCCGCCCTTCAGCGGGATGTCCGATCCGGCGACGGCAAGGCGCGCCTGGTCGGCCTGGTCGTTCGGCACCATCACGGTCGTACCGCCGTCCCGCAGGCGGTAGTCGATCTGCTTTGCGCCAAGCTGGGCAACGATCGCCGAAGCGTCGGCCGGGCGAAGCTGGGTAAAGACCGGACTGTAGTCGACGCGCAGGAACAGGAAATACCCCAGCGCCAGCGTCGCGAAGATGATCGCGAACACCAGCAAGACAACGCGCAACGGGAGGCGCCGGACCTGTGTTTCGGCAGTCACAAAATATTCCGGAGACGCGTCACAGCTGCATGTTCATGATTTCGCGATAGCCGTCGAGCAGCCGGCCGCGCACCTGCATGGCGAGCTCCACCGACAGCCGTGCCTCCTCAAGGGCATAGGTCACCTGGTGGACCGGAACGCCCTCGTTGAGCGTGAACCGGCGCACCAGATCGTCGGCGGTGGCGATCTTCTTCTCGACCCCCTGCATACCGGCCGCCAGGATTTCGCCAAAGCCGCCGGTTGCAGCAGGGGTGGGAGAGGCGACCGGGGCGACGCCCAAGGACGTCAGCATCGGCGCCCCCGCCAGCACCGGATCGATCGCCGCGACCGACATCATGCCGATCGTCCAAGGTCGAGCGCGCGCGAAAACATCTGGCGCTCGATCGCCAGCGCGGAAAGGTTTGCCTCATAGGCCCGCGATGCCCGGATCATCAGCGTCATTTCCGCTGCCTGATCGATATTGGGCGTCGTCACGAAACCATCGGCACCAGCCGACGGGTCGGTCGGATCATAGATGCGTCGCATGCCGCCCGGCATTGCCTCCACATCGAGCACCTTGACCGGCACCGGCGCGGCGTCGTCGCGCCGCGCCAAGGCATCGGCAAAGCTGATATCGGGCCCCGACACGACCCGCATCGCGCGATAGGGATCGCCCGATGCGGTCCGGCTGGTATTCATGTTCGCCAGGTTCTGCGCGATCACCTGCAACCGCTGCCACTCGACGTCGAGGCCCGACCGGCTGATCGCCATTGCATCGCTCATTGCTGGCCGCCGCGGATCGCGGTGCGCGCAATTTCCATTTCGCGCCCGAGCATCTCGATCAGCGCCGAATAGCGGCCGGCGGTCGCGGCGGCGGTATCGAGATCGAGGTCGATCCGCGGTTCATCGCCGAAACGCGCCGCCGGCATCGCCTCGACACGCGGCCGGACCACGTTGATCGCGTCGATCCCGCGGGTCGCGGCAACGCGCAGGCTTTGCTCGAACGTCACCAGCGAGGGCCGATAGGTGCGGGAATTGGCGTTGGCGATATTAGCCGCGGTAACGTCAAGCCGCATCGACAGGCCGTCGAGCGACTTGGTGATGAGGGCAGCGGAAACGGGATTCATCCTGGGGTCGCCTATTGCACGAGAATGGCGGCATGGAGCGCGCCTGCGGCCTTGATCGCCTGAAGCACGCCGATGATCGCGCGCGTATCCACCTTTGCCCGCGACAGTCCCTGGACCAGGTCGGCGACCGTCGTGTTGGTAAAGCTGACCACGGTGTCGCGCTTGCGGTCCTCGACGGTCAGCTTGGTGTTGGTCACCACCAGGCTGCCGACATTCTCCAGATCGCTGGCAAAGCCGCCGGCAAAGTTCGGTTGAGAGGCGCTACGCTCGCCGGTGATCGTCACCTTGAGATCACCCTGCGCGATGACGACGCTGGAGATGCGGACATCGCCCCCAGCGACGATGGTTCCGGTGCGCTCGTTGATGACGATGCGCGGCAATCGCGACGGTTCGACCCGCAGCGTTTCCAGTCGCGCCATGAATTCGGCAAAGCCGTCCGGCGTCCCGCGAAACGAAATTCGCACCTCGTCGGCGTTCCTTACCGATGCGGTGCCCGGACCGAACTGCCCGTTGATCGTCGCAGCGACGCGTTGCGCGCCCTCGAAGCTCGGCTCTCCCAGAACAAAGCCGACAGTGCCGTCGGTTCCGAGCAATTGGGCGTCGACCGCCGTTTCCACCGTTGCCCCTGCTTCCAGCAGGGCAGTGGTCGGATAATTGCGCTGTTCACGATTCAGGTCGCTCTTGAAATCATAGCCGCCCGCCAGCAGCGCGCCCTGCGCCAGGGCATAGACGCGCTGGTCCGGCCCCATTAGCGGGGTCATCAACAGCGTCCCGCCCGCCAGGCTGCGCGCGTCGCCGATCGACGACACGGTGACGGTCAGCCGGTCGCCGACATTGGCCGAGGCCGGCAGCGTCGCGGTGACGATCACGACCGCGACGTTGCGGCTGCTGATCTGGTCATCGCCCACCGTCGTCCCCAGCCGACCCAGGACGTTGCGCAACGCCTGCCGCGTCACCGCACTGCGCCGCGTGTCGCCGGACCCTGCCAGGCCGGTGACCAGCCCATAGCCGATCAAGGCATTGTCCCGCCAACCCTGAAACCGGCCGAGCCCGGAGAGAGGCACCGTTTCCGCCGGTGCCGGACCAGCCCCCAGCACCAGGAGCAGCGCGCCGCAGGGAAGCGCCAGCCACCGCAGGACCGAGCGCATCAACCCAGACCCAGGAAGCGAAACACGCGACTGATCAGGCCCGGCTTGGCGCTGAGGGCGACAAAGCCCTTGCCGCCATAGATGACCTTTGCCTCCGCAAGGCGATTGGACAGAACGCGATTGTCGGCCATGATGTCTTCCGGACGGACGATGCCCTCGATTCCGATCAGCGTGTTCTCGCCGTTGATCCGCATCGACTGCTGACCCGAGACCTGCAGGTCGCCATTGGCGCGGATGCCGCGTACGATCACGCTGATCTGGGCGACGAGCTTGTCGCTGCGGGTTACCGCGCCCCCTCCGGAATAACCGCCGCCGACCTGAAGCCCGCCGCTTTCGTCCAGCCGCCCCCCGGAAATCGATCCGCCGACCTGGGTATTGCGCTTGGAGTCGGTCTTCGCCGAGTTCGACGATTGGGCGTTTTCATATACCACCACCGTCAGGATATCGCCGACCACGCTGGCCTTGCGATCGGCGCTCATCGCCGACCAATTGCCGCGCCTGTAAAGGTCTTCGGCGAACGCCGAGCTCGCGCCGGCGAATAGCACCAGAACGGATGCAATGATTAGCCGGATCATTGCGGCACTCCCGCAATCGGTGCCGCGAACACTTTTCCCGAATTGTCGCGCACGAACACCTTCTCGCCGGCGCGACCGGGCTGAAGCGCGGTCACGCCGCGCTCTATCGTCACCGCCCCGGCGCGAGAGACCAATGTCATGACGTCGCCGCGCATCACCAGCGGCGCGGCCGGCGGGCGGACCGGGCCGATCGACGTGGCGGCGGCAAACGCGCGCCCGGCGACCAATGTCCCCGCCGCCCGATCCCAGGCCGTATCGACCTTGCCGCCGCCGCAGGGGCCCGGCGTCACGGCCTTGCGATCTATCGTCGCCCCCGCGACCGCTGCGGCGATCAGGACGTAGCATTTGCGGATGACGGGCCGTGCCGACACTCCGGCGCGGAACTCGATCGTGCCCGGGCCGGCGTCCGCGAGCGCGATGCCGGGCGTCGCCCGCCTAATCAGGGCGGCGATCGCTCGACGGGTCAGCGTCACGCCGCCCTGCCCCGCCGGGATGCGCCAGATCTCCACCGCCGCCAGCCGCCGCCAGTCCGACTCGGCGGGCAGGCGCACGACGTCCGCCATCCGGATCGCGCGATCCCGGACCCGTATCGGCGCGCCATCGGCGGGCGCCACGATGCCGAGCCCGATCGCCGCGATCATCGCCGCCGACGGCATCAGCGACGCAATCCGTTGGCGATCGCCATCAGCTGGTCGGCCGCCTGGACGATCTGCGCGTTGGCCGCATAGGCGCGCTGGACCAGCATCAGCGAAACCATCTCGGTGGTCATTTCGACGTTCGAGCGCTCGACGGAGCCTTGGACCAGCATACCCGCACCATCCTCACCCGCCGTGTTCGAGCGCAGCCTGGCATCGTCAGCAACGCGATAGAGCCCACCGTCCAACGCCTCGAAGCCGCCCATGTCGTCGGCGGTGACCAGATCGATCTGGCCGATTTCGACCGGGGCGGCATCGCTCGCGTTGACCGCGCTGACCTTGCCGTCGCCGGCGACCGTGATCGAGATGGTGTCGGCGGGCACCGAGATGGCGGCCTTGAGCGGCAATCCGCTGCCGGCCGCGGTCAGCATGCCTTCGTCATCGACCTTCAGCGCGCCGCCGCGCCACAGCAACGTCTGTCCCCCCGGTGCCATCAGTTCGATGAAGCCCCGCCCCCGGATCGCCAGGTCCATCGGCTTGCCGGTCGCCTGCAGCTCGCCGTCGACGTCCATCGCCGGCGTGGCGCTGGCCATCACCCCGGCGGCGGAGAACCCGCTGTCGATCGACGCGCTGGGCACGTCGGCGTCGGCGCGGGTCGCCAGCACGCTCGAAAAGCGGATGTCGGACCGCTTGAAGGCGGGCGTGTTGATGTTGGCGATGTTGTTCGAAATCACGCTGAGCGCGCGTTCCTGCGCCTGCAGCCCGACCGCGCCGACATAGAAGGCGCCGTTCATCGCCCGACCTGCCCGAACGTGCTGATCGCCTTGCCCATCAGGTCGTCATAAACCTGAACGAGCCGCGCGCCCGTCTCGGCGCCGCGCAACGCCCCCATCATCGAGATCATCTCGTCGCCGAGCAACACGTTCGACGCCTCGAGCGCCCCCTGGCGCAGCGAGGGCGCCGCGACATCCTCGACCGCATCGTCACGGATGGCGAACAGCGCGCCGTCGATCGCCTCGGCATCGCTCCCCTCGCGGGCGCGCATCACGGTGATCCGGCCGAGCGCGCGGTCGCCGTCCAGCACCGTCCCGTCACCCGCCACCTTGAACGTCGCGGTGTCGAGCACCAGGTCGCCGCCGCCCACCTGTTGCAGTGCGTAGCCCTGGGGCGTCAGCACCCGGCCATCGGCGGCAAGCGCGAAACCGCCCTGTCGCGAATAGACCAGCCGGTCGCCGGCGCGCAGCTGGAAATAGCCGTCGCCGTTGATTGCAAGGTCGAGCGGCCGGCCGGTATCCATCAGCTTGCCGGCGGCGAGATCGACGCGGACCCGGGCCAGCGCGGCATCGAACGGCGCGGTGGCCGAGGCCATGGCGTCGGCCCCCCGCAATTGCCGCTTGAAGCCCGACGTGGAGACATTGGCGACATTGATCGCAGCGACATCGATCCGCTGCGACGACGCGCGCATTATCATGGTCGCTGTATCGATCAACCCCGACATCGCACCCCCCGATTTCGATCCGTAATGGTTCTTTATGAGAGATTTAGTCAAGCCGTCTTGATTGAGATATGGGGTCTCGCGCCATCGGCCCGTCAGCCCCGTCGCGTCACAGCGACGACCGGCTTTTACCGCCAATGGCTTGAGCAGCCCGGCGGCTTGCCCTGCCTGCAACGAGACCTGAAGTTCAAGATCCCGGCGCGTCGGGGGCGGCGGGGGTCGCGATGCTAGTGGAAAATCAACGCGGACTGTTTTAGGGTAGGGCGATGAGCAGTCTGGCGATCGACACGTTGCGTTATGCCAAGCGGCTGCGCGCGGCGGGGTTTTCGGAAGAGCAGGCCGAGGTCCAGGCCGAGGCGCTGTCCGAAGCGGTGCGCGAATCGCTGGTCACCAAGCTCGACCTCAACGAAGCCGTCGACAAGCTGCGCAGCGAGATCGAGAAGTCAAACCACGACGTGCGCGGCGAGATCGCGAAGCTGCGCAGCGAGGTCGAGAAGTCGAACCATGACTTGCGCGGCGAGATCGAGAAGTCGAACCATGACTTGCGCGGCGAGATCGAGAAGTCGGCGAACGGCCTGCGCATCGAGATGCGCGATCTGCATGCCGGGCTGATCCGCTGGCTGATCCCGCTGATGCTGGGCCAGCTTGCGGCGATGGCGGCGATAGTCAAGCTGCTGTAGCGGCACGCTGTGCAGCGACCGTCCGGCGATGCGCTATCGGTCTGCCCCGTCGCGTGGTGATGGGGCGGGCGCCAAAAGTCACGAAAGTTCACGAGGTCGCGGTTGTCGTAAGCTTGCCCGGGGGAGCGCACGCAGATTCACGCGGTCAAGGCGCGGTGTTGAATATAGCCCCCGGCGTGGCCGTAGGCTGTAGGCCCGCAAAGTTAGCGAAGCTCGCGCACACCGCACTTGAAACGGCGCGTGAAGATTGAAGGAGGCAGCGGGGTCAAAGAGCGGGACGCGGGTTATCGCAGGGTTCTGGCTTGTAGGACAGCCGTGGAAGGCCCTCTCTGCGGCCACAGAGCACCCCGCGACGGGTTGAGGTGCAGCCGGCAATAATCCCGAGGCAGATCAGGGTATTGCCGGGGCCGAGCGGGGCGCGATCGGCGTTGCAACGGACTGCGCCCCCTGACGTGGTTACCGTGCAGAGACAGGCAGCGATCAGGGGTGGAGTTCGCCCACTCCGGTGAGGTGCATGACCCCCTTGCCGGGCAGTTCGACCCGTAATTCGAGCGTGCCGCCCGCTGCTTCGACGAACCGCCTGAGTGTCGAGAGATAGAGGTCGGTCTGGCGCTCGATCTTGAGGACCGAGGGTTGCTTGACCCCCAGTGCCTGGGCGATCTGTTCCTGGCTGCGGTCTGCGAGCAGGCGTAGCGCCTTCAACCCCTCCACCTCGCGGTGCAGATCGGCCGCGCGAGCCTTGATACGGTCGCGGCGTTCCCTGGGCAGGGTCGCCATGATGTCGTCGTGCGTGCGTGGCATGTCAGTCGTCCTTCAAGCTATCGAGATGTTCGGCGAACCGGGCATCGGCCCTGGCGATCAGCCTTTTGTAGAACCGCTTTTGCGCCACCCCGCTTTTGTCGCCGGCGACCAGGACGATGCCCTGGCGCAGGGGGTCGAACGCGAACGCCACCCGCCATACCCCGTCATCGGCCCGGAACCGCAGTTCCTTCATGCTGGCGTATTTCGAACCAGCCAGCGTATCGGCATGCGGCCGACCAAGCGACGGACCACTCAGCGTCAACAGTTCGACCATCGTTAACAGCCCCTCCTGCACGGACTCGTCCAGCGCCTCCATCTCGAGGAGGAAAGCATCATGATAGAACACCGTCCAAGGCATGATTGGATATAGCCTATAAGCTATGGCTTGTCCATAGGCTGCAAGCTATGTTCAGCGCCCAGGGCGCAACCGCCACCCACGTCATCGCTCACCTCGAAGCGTTCCGCGCCAACACCGTCAATGCCAGGTCCGCCTATGTCGCGATCAGCCGCGCCAGGGCGAGCGCAGCGGTCTATACCGACAGCCGCTCAGCCCTCACCGACGCGCTCGGCATCCGCGACGGCGCACAGCTCGGCGCGATCGACGGGCATGACGCCGGCCTCGGCCTCGGCTGATCCCCACGCCAGCACCCGCAGCGCATCCGCCAGCTCGCGCTCCACGTCCTCGGCCGCGATGCCAAGCCGCACCCCGATCGCCGCCCCCTCCAGACCGTTCAGGTGACGCAGCAGGAACACCGTGCGCGGCAACGCCGGCAGCCCGTCGAAGCGGGCACCGATCAGTGCCTGCGTCAGCACACCTCGGCAGCCTCACTCGATAAATTCAGGCGCGATGACATCGGCGAGCCAGACCAGATCATTCCCACGGTAGAAGGGGACGCCGGCCTTGTATGCCTCGTCCGCCCGAACATGCAAGATCACCGGCTCGGGGGTCTTGCGCTTGCCAACCTGCTCGGCAGTGATCGTGTCGATCGATAGGTGGACATACTGCCGCCCCATCGGCTTCAGCCCTTCTTCCCGTATCCGCCTTGCGGTTTCGAGGGTCGTGCCATGGAACAGCACGACAGGCGGCTGAGCAGGTTCCTTCATGAGCTTTTGGGCGGTCGAGTGGCCGTATAGCGCACGGATTTCACCAGCGCGCAGCTCGTGGCGCTTCTTCTCCGACTGCTCGATCATTCGCGACAGATCGGCCTTGCTCAAACCCGCCCAAGCAGGTTTCTCAGCGCGAAGCGCAGCAAGCAGGGCGTCCACGGACACCCACCCACCATCGTCTAGTTCCAGCTCATACAGCCACGGCTCGTGGCGAAGGGCATGTGAGACGATGCGACTCAAGGGGGTTAAGTCCACGACCCTCGTTCCTCGTCAAGCACCTTCCAAGATGCCGCGACAACTTCAATACAGCCCGACCCATCTATATATATAAGATAGTGATGAAGCTCCCACACTTCACCGCTCTTCTCTCTACTAATTAGAGTTTCGGCTAGGATTTCATTAATCCATTCCGATTCTTCAATTTCTACTAGGGTATCATATGCACCTTCTATGTGCCATTTGGTGCATGCTCCCTCTGCGCGAGTTCTTTTTGCCTTCACTTTGTTAAAGATGAGACCTGATTTTACGTTATGGCCCTCACTTTCGTATCCGTAACGTATTACGTTTCCGCACAAAATCGCGTCTGCGATAAAATCTGTAGATGGGACTGGTATCTCGTATAGTGCAGTCCGGTTGCTGTTGTTCACGCTAGTGTCCACTCCCTGGTCGAACGGTCGGGGTCCCTTGGGGACCAAGCCTGTTGCGGTTCAACTGCCCGTCTAGTCGCAATTCAAACTCCGCATTACCGGTTCTGTTGATGCCATTCCATTGCCCTCTCGGCACACCTGCTTGTTCGAGCGCCTGTGCGGACCGCGTGTTCAGGATGATGGGTTTACCCTCGCGCACTATGTAATCAAGCGGCACGTCAGAAGGCGAGATGCGGCCAGCACGAATATCACCAGCCACATCGCTTACCCTCCGGCCAGCAAATGCCCCTTCCTCGCTGAAAGTAGCCTTGAAAGACTTCTGGGCGAAATTGGCCTCGCCCAGCACTGTTCTTCCTGCGCCGACCCTTCCGATGCGGTTTAGCGTGATTTTGCCTAGGGCGGTGATGCCGAGCAGGGTGCCTGCGGCACCGATGACCAGGGCGGTATCGCGGTCTCTACGGGTACTGTCGTTTTCCAGGCCGATGGAGGTGTCGCTGACGATTGTCAGCGCGGTCTCGCTGATCCTGGTGGCCAGGCCGTTGATCGTTTCCCCGACCGAGGGGATCGTGGTCAGGCGCTCGATGGCGGTGTTGATGCCATAGGTGGCGACCACCCCGATCGGGCCGCCGCGCAGCGCAGCGAACCCGTATTGCACCACCTGCCGCTCGAACGGCGTGTAGACCGTGTCGATCTTCTCCTGGATGTCGAGTATGACGTTGGCCGCCGCAGCGCCGAACTTGCGCGTGCCCTCGACCACGATGTCCCCGGCCAAGGCTGCCGGCCCGCCTTGGCCATCGCCACCGGTGGCCATGCGGATAAGCGCCTCTGGGTCGGCGTTGGACAACCCCGCATTTCGTGCCGACCAAATCGCCTCGGCCTGCAGCCGGGTCGCCATCACCGCCGACGAATATATCGATCCTGTTCCGTTCGTCACGGCCAGGCCCCGCCGTCCGGTGACCACGATGTCGCCGCCGCCGCCGCCCAGGTCGAGTGCCGTGGCCATGGCGATGGCGGACGAGTCGATGCGGGTGAGCGGGGCATCGTCGGCGCTCCAGTCGAAGTCGGCGAGGCCGCCCGAGGCCGCCGACAGATCAGCGAACCTCCGTATGCTCCGCCCAGTCGCCCGCCAGGTCCGCTGCCTTGTATTGCTTCGTCCGCAAGAAGTGGATCATCTCCCCGAAGCTCAGCTTGAGCTGGCGCAGGTCCTCCGTGTCACCCGTCTGCAACCGCGCCCAGTTCTCCTCGATCCGCGCCAGCAGATACTCGTAGCCACGCTCGCCCAGTTTAGATCGCACGTTCGCCAACCCCTTGCGCGTCGCCGCGAACTCGCCCGCGGGGCCATCATGAGGTTCATAGATGGGGTCATAGATGCCTTTATATTCCGGAGCGTCTGTTGCCATGCCGGCGAACTGATCTGCTAATTCGCCCAGTGTCTTCGGGATGTAAAATACTCTCTGGATCCCCATCAGCGTCCCCCGCTTCTCGGAAGGGCATAAGCACCACCATTGGTCATCATTGTCGGCCTCACTATGATCACGGTCTTCACAACCGGTGACGAGTAATATCCCCGGATTTGCGCAGCGCCGCTCTGCTTGGCGCTGAGCGAGGCATCGAACACCACCCCGCCGACCCGGACATCGGGGATGCGATAGCCACCCTCGGGCTGGGTCGCCAGCCGGTTGTTCACGGTGACGTTGATGTCGAAGCCGGGGTTGATGCTATGCTGGGCATACCAGGCACGCATATCGCGTCTGGCCAGTTCGTCCATCCTGCTGCCGATCGCCTGCTCGGGCGACCAGCCGGGTGAGGGTGTCAACGTTCCGGCCTTAAATTCGTTGAGCGCCTGTTCGTAACGTTGATCGACGAACCCCTGATAGACCCGGAGCGTCTCGTTCTGGAGCGCGCCGACATCGCCTTGAACGATATACTTGGTCGCCGCCAGCTCGCCGCGATAGAAGTCGGCATTGGCCAGCTTCCAGCGCAGCGACTGGCCTTCCGCGCCCGACGCCCCCAACCGGTCCGGCCAGTTATGGTCGGGGTCGATCGACAATATCTCGCCGATGCTGTTGCGGATCGACAAATCGAGCAGGTCGCTCTGAAGCTCGACCGCCGGACCGGTGATGTCGAGCAGATTGTCGAGCACCCCGAACAGCGCCCCCGATGGCCCGGTCGGCAGCGGCTGGCTCAACTGGCGCAATATCCGCCAGTCCTCCAATGGCGGGCCGCCATTGCCGCCCATCCGCGCCCGCGGATTGGGCTCGGTCTCCTGCACCCGGAAGAACAGCCCATTGTCGATCCCCGGCCGATAGACCGCATCGCGCAACCGCGTGCCGGTCACGACGATATCGTTGCCATTGTCCCTGCCCTGAGCGCCAGCACCCGCCGAGGCGGCGCCCGCAGCATAAGCCAGGTTCGCTTCCGCCGCCGGCACCGCATTGGCGCTCGTCTCCGCCTCGGCCAAGAACGCCGCCTCGCCAGCGGACATCTTGCCCGACTTACGGCCGCTCCCCGCAACCCCATCGGCCACCAGACTCCCGATCGTCTGCCCGATCACATCCGGGAGCGCGGCGAGGACATTGTCGCCGAAGTCGGTGCCGTCGATCAGGCTGCGCGCGGCGGCGTTGGCGAGGCCGCCGGCCATGGTGGCGGCCAGTTGCCGGCCGATCC
>NZ_CAXTHV010000009.1:0-103894 GCF_964244265.1 uncultured Sphingomonas sp.
CCGATCCACAAGGCGACGATCATCCCGCGCGGCCGCGCGCTGGGCATGGTGATGCGCCTGCCAGAGCGCGATTCGTACAGCTATCACCGCGACAAGATGTATGCGAACCTGGCGGTCAGCATGGGGGGGCGTGTCGCCGAGGAAGTGATCTTCGGTTATGACAAGGTGTCGTCGGGCGCGTCGTCGGACATCCAATACGCGACCGGCCTTGCCCGCGACATGGTCACCAAATGGGGCATGTCGGACAAGGTCGGGCCGGTCGAATACGCCCAGCCGGAGGGCGAATCGTTCCTGGGCTATTCGTCGTCGCAGCCGGTGCGGATGTCGAATTCCACCGCGCAGCTGATCGACGACGAGATCAAGGGCATCGTCCAGGGCGGGCTCGATCGCGCCAAGCACATCCTGAGCGAGCATGTCGACCAGCTTCACCTTCTGGCCGGCGCGCTGCTCGATTTCGAAACGCTGTCGGGCGAGGAGATCAAGAAGCTGTTGAGCGACGGCGATATCGGCCGGCCCGATCCCGGCGCCAGCGCGACGATCGTGCCCGCGGGCGGCACGTCGATCCCGCGCACCCGGCGGCCGAAAGGCCCGTTCGGCAACCCGGCGCCCGCGGGCGCTTGAGGTGCGGCGGGCGAGCATCGCCGGGGGCATCGTCGCGGTCGTGCTGGCGGCCGGCGCGGCAGCCGCCGACCTGCCGCCGATCACGGTCGACCAGTTCCTCGCCGAATATGACGCGATGCAGGCCAAGGCGAAGACCGTCTTCGCTCCGGCGCAAGCCATGGCGCAGTGGCCCGAAGTGCTGGCTGTCACGCACCGGATCGGCGAAGATGCCGCCGCCTATCGCGCCGATGTCGATGCGGCGGTCGCCGCCGGCAAGCCGCCGCGCGCCTGCCTGCCGCCGAGGGGCCAGGCGCAATTGAAGTCTGGCGACCTCATTGTCGCCTATCGCGCGCTGCCGGCGCCGCAACGCGCCCAGCCCGAACGCCGCGCATTCTACGCCTATATGGACCAGCATTACCCCTGCCGCTGATCGGTGCGACCCGGCGATGTCCATGGCCGCGGCAGTGATGTCGCCGGCCGTTTCCATTCCCCGCCACTGGCACATCGATGGCATCGCCGCCGCAGTCATGATAGCGCACGCGCGATGAACGCGATCGGCGATATCGAGCTCGACGCGCCCGCATTGATCGCGGCGCTGGGCGCGCGCGCGCGCGCCGCGGCGCGGCGGCTCGCGGGCGTGTCGTCGGCCGACAAGGCGCGCGGTCTCGACGCCATGGCGCGGGCGATCCGCGACGCGGCACCCGCCATCCTCGCCGCCAACGCGATTGACATGGCGAACGGCCGCATCGCCGGGCTGACGCCGGCGCTGCTCGACCGGCTCGAACTGACGCCGGCGCGCGTCGCCGCCACCGCCGACGGCGTCGCCGCGATCGCGTCGCTCGACGATCCGGTCGGCGCGATGATCGACACGGTCAGACGCCCCAACGGCCTCGCATTGTCGCGCGTGCGCGTACCGATCGGGGTGATCGGCATCGTCTACGAAAGCCGCCCCAACGTCACCGCAGACGCCGCCGCTCTGTGCCTCGGCGCGGGCAATGCGGTGATCCTGCGCGGCGGGTCGGAAGCGATCGCGAGCAACCGCGCGATCCACGCCGCGCTGGCCGCGGGGCTGGAGCAGGCCGGCCTGCCCGCCGATGCGGTGCAGCTGGTCGGCACCACCGATCGCGCCGCGGTCGGCGCGATGCTGGCCGGCGAAGGACTGATCGACATGATCGTGCCGCGCGGCGGCAAGGGGTTGGTCGCGCGCGTCCAGGCCGAGGCGCGGGTGCCGGTACTCGCGCATCTTGACGGCATCAACCACGTTTATGTCGACGGCTCGGCCGATCCGGCGATGGCAGCGGCGATCGCGGTCAATGCCAAGATGCGCCGCACCGGTATCTGCGGCGCGATGGAAACGCTGCTGATCGACCGCGCCTTTGCCGATCCCGCGCCGATCCTGCGCGCCCTTGCCAGCGCAGGCTGCGCCTTGCGCGGCGATGCGGCGACGCAGGCGATCGATCCGGCGGTGGCACCGGCCAGCGACGCCGACTGGGATACCGAATATCTAGACGCAATCGCCTCGGTCGCAATTGTCGACGGCGTCGCCGGCGCGCTGGCGCATATTGCCCGTCATGGATCGCATCACACCGACGCGATCGTCGCGAGCGACGAGGCGGTCGCCGATTGCTTCCTGGCCCAGGTCGATTCGGCGATCGTGCTGTGGAACGCCTCGACCCAGTTCGCCGATGGCGGCGAGTTCGGGCTGGGCGCGGAGATCGGCATCGCCACCGGCCGTCTCCACGCGCGCGGACCGGTCGCGCTGGAAGGGCTGACGACCTACAAATGGATCGGGCGGGGGACGGGGCAGGTGCGACCTTGATAATTGTCGTCGGATGTATACAATGACGATATGAGCAAGAGCATTGTCATTACCACGCGCCTTGATGCCGAAACGTTGGGACTGGTCGACAAGGTCGCGTCGGCGCAAGGACGGAGCCGCGCCTGGTTCGCGGCCGAGGCGATCCGTCGAGTCGCCGAGAGCGAAGCCGATTTCCTGGCATTCGTGCAGGCTGGAATTAATTCGGCCGATCGCGGCGAGTTGACACCGCATGACGAGGTTTTTGCCAATCTGCGCGACCGGAGGCGTCGGCATAGCGCCGCATGACCGGCGTATCCTGGTCCGATGAAGCGATCGCCGACTTGGAGGCGATCGACGATTATTGGGCATGCCATAGCGAAGCGCGCGCCGAGCAGGTCATCGAGCGGATCGAGCGCGCTGCCGCATTCCTCGCCACGATGCCTCATGCCGGTCCGGCGCTCGACCGCTCTGTTGCGTGCAAGTGGCGCGTCATACAGACCATGTACATTCTGATCTACCGGATCATCGACAACCGGATCGATGTGCTGCGCGTGCATCACGCCCGCGAGGATTGGCGGGTTGAACCCTGATGCGCGTCGGCTTGCTCGGCGGATCGTTCAATCCGGCGCATTCGGGGCATCGCGCGATCAGCGTGGCGGCGATCGCGGCGCTCGGGCTGGACGAGGTGTGGTGGCTGGTATCGCCCGGCAACCCGCTGAAGGACGAGGCGGCGGACATGGCGCCGTTCGCCGCGCGCTTCGCCTCGGCGCGGGCGATGGCCAGGCATGCGCCGATCCGGGTCAGCGCGATCGAGACGCGGCTGGGCACGCGCTACACCGTCGACTCGCTGGCCAAGGTCCAGCGGCGTTACGCGCGGATCGACTTCGTGTGGCTGATGGGCGAGGACAATCTGGCGACGTTCGACCGGTGGAAGGGGTGGCGCCGGATCGCGCAATCAATCCCGATTGCGGTGATCGCGCGTCCGGGGTATGACCATGCTGCCCACGCGGCCCCCGCGGCGGGTTGGTTGCGGCGCTTCTTCCGGCCCGCATGCCAGGCGAAGAACTGGACGACGTGGAGATTGCCGGCCCTCGTGCTGCTGCGCTTTCGCCCCGACCCGACTTCCGCAACGCGGCTGCGCCAGTTGAATCCTGGCTGGGCCGATCCCGCGTGGCAGCGCCGTCTCCTGCCTCGTTCACCCGACCCGACGGCACCTTAGGAGCTATCTTGGCCACATCCCCCAATGCCTATCGATCGTCCGATGCCGATGGCGTCGAGGCGCTGCACCGGCTCGTCCTGTCGAGCCTCGACGACGACCAGGCGGTCGACACCATCTCGATCCCGCTTGCCGGCAAGTCCTCGATCGCCGACCATATGGTGATCGCCAGCGGACGGTCGACGCGCCAGGTCGCCTCGATGGCGCAGAAGCTGGCCGAGCGGATCAAGGCCGAGACCGGGCGCACGACGCGGATCGAGGGGCTGCCGACCGCCGACTGGGTGCTGATCGACGCCGGAGACGTGATCGTCCACCTGTTCCGCCCGGAGGTCCGTACCTTCTACAATCTGGAGCGCATGTGGGCGTTCGGCGATGCGCCGACGCCGGTCGCGACCCCGCACTGAGCGGCGCGACCGAATCGGCTCGCCGGTTTTGACATTATCCGCCTGTCCTACAGGCGGCGAGACTGCCAGATGCCCGGGATCCCAGATCGCCTAGATCACAGCGACCGCATATCCGGCGGCGACCATTGAGGGCGGACGACACCGTGAACTTATGTGAACTTTGCCCCTCCGCTGGCGATTGCCGGGTGCAGTCGCCCCGGATGGCTTCGATCAAGAGCGGGTAGCGGACGCCCCGATGCTCCTCCATATCGTGGCGCGCGGGCGGATCGGCCGCAGTCCGGAGGCCGAACTGGTCGATCGCTACCTGAAACGCGTCGCGTGGCCGACGCGCGTCACGGAGCTCCCCGATACCGGCGGCAAGCTGCCGGGGGTCGAACCGCAGACCCGGATCGTCCTGCTTGACGAGGCCGGCGACACGCCTGGATCGATCGTGTTCGCCGGACGGCTGAGCCGGTGGCGCGATGAGGGCGTGCGCGAGGTGCGGTTCATGATCGGCGCAGCGGACGGCTTCTCGGCGGAAGAGCGTGCCGCTGCCGATTACCTGCTGTCGTTCGGCCGGCTGACCTGGCCGCATTTGCTGGCGCGCGCGATGCTGGCCGAGCAATTGTGGCGCGCGACGTCGATCCTTGCCAACCACCCCTATCACCGCGAAGGATGATCGCGTGAAGCGGATCCTGCTCCTCGCCTTGGCGCCGTTTGCCGCCGCGCTCGCCGTTGGCCAGGGCAGCGCGCAATTGGCGGTCGCCGAGCAGCAGCGCCGCCTGGTCGAGGCACGCGCGCAGTCCGCCGCCGCCGCCGCACGCGCGGCGATGCTGGACGCCGCCGCCGCCGGTGAACGCGACGCGGCGGCCAAGGCGCGCGCGCAGGAGGCTGCGATCGCCGCGCGGGTCGGCCAGGCCGAAGCGGATATCGCCGCTGCCACTGCCCGGATCGCGCTGGTCGACCGCCTGCTCGCCGATCAGCGGACGCGGCTCGCCGCCGAACAGGGACCGATCGTCCGACTGATCGCGGCGCTGCAATCGTTCGCGCTGCGGCCGAGCGTGCTGGGCGTCCTTCAGCCCGGCAGTCTCGACGACCTGGTCCATGTCCGCGCGGTGCTGGCCAGCACGCTGCCCGTGGTCGCGGCGCGGACCGCCGGCCTGCGCGTCCGGCTGGACCGCACGCGGCGGCTGCGCGCGGGTCAGGCGGTGGCGGCGGCGGCGCTTGCCGAAAGCCGCACGCGGCTTGAAACGACGCGGCGCGCTTATTCGCGGATGGCCGCCGCGCACCGCCTGAAATCGCGCGATCTGGGCCGCGACGCGCTGGTCGAAAGCGATCGTGCGATCGGCCTGGGCGAACGCGCGCGCGACCTGGTCGACCAGATGCAGACGACGCAAAGCGCGGCCGGCCTCGGCGCCTCGTTGGGACGGTTGCCCGGCCCGTCGCCGCGCCCGGGCGACGAGGTCGCGACCGCGCTGCCGTGGACGATCCGCACGGCGCCCTATCGCTTGCCGGTCGCCGGGCGGCTGGTCACGGGTTTCGGCGAGCTGTCCGATTCGGGCGTGCGGTCACGCGGGCTGAGTTTCGCCGTCACCGCCGCCGCGCCGGTGATCGCGCCGGCCCGCGGTCGGATCGCCTTTGCGGGGGCGTTCCGCGGTTACGGCAATGTCGTCATCATCGATCACGGCGGCGGCTGGACCAGCCTGTTGTCGGGGCTGGGCGCGCTGGACGTTCAGGTCGGCCGGAACATCGCCCAGGGCGACCGCGTGGGTGCCGCGCCGCAGGTGGCACAGCCGGTGGTCACGGTCGAGCTGCGCCGCCGCGACCGCGCGGTCGATCTGGTGCCCTTGACCGGATAGCGGCGCGACTGGCGACATCGGCTAAACCCCGCTAGGGTGGCAACCGGCGTCTTTTCCCCAATATCGGATTGTCCCTATGGCTCGTGCACTTTCGTTCTTCCAGGCGACGGCGATTGCCGGCGCGCTGGCGCTCGCCCCGATGGCGACCGCGGCGATGGCGGCGGTCGACAACGAGACCTATAACGAGATCGACCGCTTCATGGAGGTCTTCAACCGGGTGAAGGCGACCTATGTCGAGAAGGTCGACGACAAGAAGCTGATCCGCGGCGCGATCGACGGCATGCTGGCCAGCCTCGATCCGCATTCCTCCTATGTCGATGCGGTCGATTTCCAGAACATGCGCATCCTGACCGAGGGCAATTACGGGGGACTGGGCCTGTCGGTGACGATGGAGGACGGTGCGGTCAAGGTGATCGCGCCGCAGGAGGACACGCCGGCCTTTCGCGCGGGGATCAAGGCCGGCGACTATATCACGCATATCGACGGCCAACTGATCTATGGCGAGACGCTGGACGAGGCGATCACCTCGATGCGCGGCAAGCCGGGCACCAGGATCGCGCTGACCATCGTCCGCCCCGGCCGCGACAAGCCGATCGACATCGAGCTGGTTCGCGAGGTGATCATCCAGAAGCCCGTAAAATGGGAAGTGAAGGGCGATATCGGCTATATCAACATCAACACCTTCTCCGAGAATACCGGCGCCGACGTCCGCGCCGCGATCGCCGGCATCGACAAGGCGCTGGGCAGAAAGCCGGTCGGCTATGTCGTCGATCTGCGCGACAATGGCGGCGGGCTGCTCAGCCAGGCGGTCGAGGTCTCGGACGCCTTCCTGTCGTCGGGCGAGATCGTCTCGCAGCGTGGGCGCGAGAAGAGCGACATCGAGCGCTATTACGCCAAGCCAGGCGACGATGCCGGCGGCCTGCCGGTGATCGTGCTGGTCAATGCCGGCACCGCATCCGCGTCGGAGATCGTCGCCGGCGCGTTGCAGGACCATCACCGCGCGCTGATCATGGGTGAGCGCAGCTTTGGCAAGGGGTCGGTCCAGACCCTGCTCCAGCTCGACGATTCGACCGCGCTCCGGCTGACCACCGCGCGCTATTACACGCCGTCGGGCCGATCGGTGCAGGAGGGCGGCATCCGCCCCGATATCGCCGTGCCGCAGATCAGCGACCCAGACTACAAATCGCGCCCGGTGTTCCGCGAGGCGGACCTGCGCAAGCATTTGGTCAACGAGGTCAAGGCCGACAACGCGATCCTGGAGGAGGATACCAATATCGATCCCAGGTTCTCCGCGACCGCCGACGCGCTCAAGAAGAAGGGGGTCGCCGACTTCCAGCTTTATTATGCGCTGCAGACGCTCGGGCGGCTGTCGCCCGCGCCCGCGCCCACCGTGGCGAAGCGCTGACCCGCGACATGGGTGGGCTGCGTCCTGCGCGCCTGGTGGTGCTGCTGGTGCCCGCCGCTCTGCTCGGCGGTGCCTGGGGCGCGCAATTGATCGGCCGTCTCTATCCGTGCGAGATGTGCCATTGGCAGCGGTGGCCGCATTACGCCGCCTTGGTGCTCGCGCTGCTGGCGTTTGCGCCCGGCCTGCCACGGCGCGCGCTGGTGGTGCTGGCGGCGCTGGCAATCGCCGCCAGCGGGGTCATCGGCGTGCTCCATGCCGGGGTCGAATATCACTGGTGGCCCGGCTTCACGCCGTGCACGCGGACGATGGGGAACAGCGGCAATGCGCTCAACGACATGATGCGCGCGCCGATCGTGCGCTGCGACGTCGCGCAATGGACGTTTCACGGCGTGTCGCTGGCCGGGTTCAACGCCCTCCTCTCGCTGACCGGCGCGCTGGCCGCGATCGCGTTGCTGACCCGGCGGGGGCGCGCCACGTGACGCGCTGGCGCCCCGGGGATCGCCGCGCGGCGAGCGATGCGATGATCCGCGTCGACCAGGCCGGGGAATTCGGCGCCACGCGCATCTATGCCGGGCAGCTGGCCGTGATGGGCGACCGCAGCCCGATGGCGCGCTCGATCGCCGGCATGGCCGGGCAGGAGCAACGCCACCGGGTGTTCTTCGATCGGGTGATCGTGGCGCGCGGCGTGCGGCCGACCCTGCTCCAGCCTTTGTGGAGCATCGGCGGCTATGCGCTCGGTGCGGTGACCGCGGCGCTGGGGCCGGAGGCGGCGATGGCCTGCACCGCCGCGGTCGAGACCGAGATCGACCTGCATTATTCGGAGCAGCTTAAGCAACTGGGCGATAGCGATCCGGAATTGTCGGCGGCGGTCGCCGACTTCCGCGCCGAGGAGGTCGACCATCGCGAGACGGCGATCGCCGGCGGCGCGGAACGAGCGATCGCCTATCCGCTGCTGTCGGCGATGATCCGGCTGGGGTGCCGGGTGGCGATCGCGACGGCGAGGCGCGTGTGAGGAGGATGAGGATGAGGATATTGACGACGGCGATCGCCATCGCCACGGCCCTGCCGGCGACGGCCCAGACCGCCGGCCCGCCGGTCGGCCCGGCCAAGCCTGCGCCGACTGCCCCCGTCGAAACCGCCAAGGGCGCACCGGTCAACGGCGTGCTGGTGCTTTACGGCAATCAGCGCTGCCCGACCGACAGCAGCGGCAACGAGATCGTGATATGCACGCGGCGCGACGCGTCCGAACAATTCCGCGTCCCCAAGGAGCTCCGGGAGTTCAAGATCACCCCCCAGAACGAAAGCTGGGCGGTGCGCGCGCAGGGTACCACCGATGTCGGCGGCTCCGGCATCGGCTCGTGTTCGGCGGTCGGACCCGGCGGCGGGATCGGCTGTTCGCGGATGCAGTTCAAGGAATCGAAGCAGACCGACCGCGAGCGAGATGCCGACGAAAAGCAGGGGCAATAGCTGGCGTGGTCAATTCCCGGCTGTGGCGCCCAGCATGATCGCCTATCGTCGTCTTCGGCAGGGAGCATGGCATGGTGAGTATCTTCATCAAGGGCGGTGCGTCGCGCCGGCCGATCACCCCCGATCTCTATGAGCGCTTCCTTGCGGCCGCAGCGACATTGCTGCTGGCCGCAATGGTCGTCGCCCTGGCAAAGGGGCGGGGGCAATGGGGCGAAGTGCCGGTACTGGTCTGGACGCACCTGGCGACGATCATCGTCGCCCTGGCGTTGACGCCGTGGATGCTGTTGCGTCCGCGCGGGACGCGACTGCACCGCCAATTGGGCAGATTGTGGGTAGCGGCAATGGTCGCGACCGCCTTTATCAGCCTGTTCGTCCAGGTGATCCGGCCCGGTCATTTCACCTGGATTCATATCCTGTCGATCTTCGTGCTGATCATGGCGCCGCGCGTCTGGCTGACCGCGCGGGCGCATAATGTCGCCGGGCATCGCGGAACGGTACGTGGACTGGTGACCGGGGCGCTGGTGATCGCCGGCTATTTCACCTTTCCCTTCGACCGTCTGCTCGGCCATTGGCTGTTTGGCTGAAACGGTAAGCCGCCCGGCGATCACCCGGCTGGCGCTGGCGGCGCTGATATGGCTGTCGTGCGTCTGGTTCGGATCGTGGCCGATGAACCCCAACCAGACGGTCCGGCTGTTCGCGGCGATGTCGCTGGTCGAACAGGGCGATGCGACGATCGACGAATACCAGGCGCTGACGATCGACAAGGCCCGGTTCGACGGCCATTTCTATTGCGACAAGGCGCCCGGCATGACCCTGCTGGCGTTGCCGGCGGTGGCGCTGGCTGACCCGATCGGCGGGCGCTGGCGCGGGCCATTGCCGCAGACGGTGTTCGATCCGACGTTCGAGCGTTTCCTGCGGTTGCGGCTGATCCTGGCCGTGGCATCGATTACCGCCGTGCTAACCGCGCTGGCGGCGGCGGCGCTGCACGATTTGGCGCTGCGCCTGGCCGGCGATCCGATTGCGGCGCTGGTCGCCAGCCTGGGCTTTGCCTTGGGAACACCGATCTGGGGCTGGTCGACGACCCTGTTCGGCCATGCTCCGGTCGCGGCCTTGCTCGTCATCGCGGTCTGGGCATTGTGGCGGGCCGGGGAAGCGCGGCGCCTCGGGCTGGCCGCGCTGGCGGGTGGCGCGCTGGGGCTGTCGGCGCTGATCGAGCTGCAGTCGGTGCTGGCGGGGTCGGTGATCGCCCTTTGGGGAATATGGCGGCTGCGTGCCGTCCGGCCGCTCGCCGCTGCCGCCATCGCCGGTGCGGTCGTGCTGCTGGTGCCGCTGGTCGCCTATAATCTGGTCGCGTTCGGCACGCCGTTCCGGCTGGGCTATCAGGGCGTGGTCGGATTTGACGGCATGAACCAGGGGCTGTTCGGGCTGGCTCTGCCCGACGCGCGCGTGCTGGTCGAAATCGTCGCCGGCAAGCGTCGCGGGCTGCTGTGGGTAGCTCCGGTGCTGGTCCTGGCGCCCGCCGGGCTGTGGCAGCTCGCGCGGCGGCAGCGCGCGACGGCGCTGATGCTGGCGGGGGCGATTGCCGCCATCCTGCTGGTCAACGCCGCCTATGTCTATTGGGACGGCGGCAACTCGACCGGCCCGCGCCATTCGGTGGCGGCACTGGGGCTGCTGGCGGTCGGGCTTGCGCCGTTCTGGGCGGGCCTGCGCCGGATGTGGGAGCGGGTGGTAGTCGGCGTGTTGCTGGCGCTGTCGATCGCGATCAACCTGGCGATCGCCGCCGCTGATACGCTGGCGCCGGCCGATGCGGCCTTTCCGCTATGGGACCCGATCCTGGCGGTTGACTGGCGCGGCGGGATCCTGCGCACGCTGCCGAGCGACTGGCTGGGCTGGTCGCCATTTGCGGGAGTCTCCTTGTATCTCGCGCTCGCGGCGCCGCTTGCCCTTGTGCTGGCGATCACGGCACGCGCGGCGGCTCGGTCCGCGCCTTCAGCCCCCTGACGCGATGCCAGATGTAGAACGCAACCCCCGCCACCATCACCGCCGCGATCAGCATTTCGATCGAATGGAACGCCGTTTTCAGCCAGGGATCGCTGTTCCACGCCTTGCCCAGCTTCATGCCGGCCCAGGCCAGCCCGAAACACCAGGGCCAGGAACCGAGAAAGGTATAGACGTGGAACGGCACCAGCTTCATTCGCGCAACCCCGGCGGGAAACGCGATGAACGACCGGATGCCGGGCAACAGCCGCCCGATCAGCACGGCAAGGCCGCCATGTTTCGCGAAGAAGCGATCGGCGATGTCAATCTCGCCGGGTCCGACCAGCACGTAGCGGCCCCATTTGAGCGCCAGCGGGCGCCCGCCATGCTTGCCGATCTCATAGGCCACGATCGACCCCAGATTGCACCCGATCGCCCCCGCCGTCGCCGCCAGGAACAGGTCGAACCGCCCGGTCGAGACCAGATAGCCGGCAAACGGCATGATGATCTCGCTGGGCAACGGCACGCACGCGCTCTCGATGGCCATCAGCAGCGCGATGCCGAGATAGCCCCCCGACGAGATGACCCAGATGGTGAAGCCGGCCAGCACGGCGAGGATGCGCTCGATCATGGCCGGCGGGATGGCGGATCGATGCCGCGATGGAAAGGCGAAATCCACCGGTGCGTCCTACGCGACCACGTCACGAGGTAGTGATCGATTAGGCTCGAGCCGTTAGGCATCGGCGCATGGGCTTGGTGTACATAGTGCTGATCCTCGCCGCGCTGCCCCCGTTCGCGGCGGTGTTGCCGGCGCGTGCGGCGGGGATCGCCTTCGGGTCGATTGCGCTGATCGCCGGTTTGCTGCTGCTCCAGGCGCATACGACGCCGTTTGGCGAGGACCATGACCGGCTGGGGCTGGGCAACCTCATCCTCGTCGGCTGGATCGCCCTGGCGGCGGCAGCGCTGGCGGTGCGGCTGGCCTGGCAAAGCTGGCGCGGCGATCTCGACGCGATGATCACGCCGCGCGACATGCGGGCATTGTCCTGGATGCTGCCGGTCGGCATCCTGGCGGGCGTGCTGGCGATGCACTGGCTGAGTAACCGGCTGGCCGGCGCCCGGCCGGCCTGGCTGGCGCATGTGGCGGCGTTCCTGATCGCAGCCCTGATCGCGGCCGGGATTGGCGTGCGGGCGCGATCGAAATCGAGGGGCCCCGGGGTGATGCTGGCGATAGTCGCCGCGTCGACGCTGGCGCTGCTGGTCGCCGCAGCGGCGGTCATGGCGCCGATCTGGGCGATGCGCGCGCGGTCGGCGGCGGCCGGCGCGCCTTATTGCCTGCTCGCCTTTGCCGGGCGCGACCATCCCCGTGCGGCGCGGTCGGTGTTCGACCTGTCGCCGCTGGTCTCGCGCAGCGGCGGGCGGAGCTTCGTCGACGATGCCGACTGGCTGATCGTGGCGACGCCCGAGGGATTGCGCGCGCGACGCTGGCAAGCGCCGTTTGGGCGAGCAAGCGGTTTCGACGATAGCCTCCCGCTTCGTTCCACCGCCTGTCGGCCGGTGGCGGGCGGCACGCCCTGATACCGGATCAGGCGACCAACGCCGCCGCCGCGCGCAGGTCATCGACGAAGCGCGCATATTCGGCCGCCTTCGCGGCCTCGTCGGGCAGGCGGAGCAGATAGCTCGGGTGAACGGTGATCCACGCCTGGCCGCTGCCATCGGGCAGGTCGATGGGCCGGCCGCGCTCGCGCCCGATCGTGACCGTGCGGCCGAGCAGCGACCGCGCCGCCGTCGCGCCCAGCGCCACCGTCACCTGAGGCCTAACCAGCATCACCTCCTGCTCGATCCACCAGCGGCAGGCGTCGATTTCGGGGCCGTTGGGCTTGGCGTGTATGCGGCGCTTGCCGCGTTGTTCGAACTTGAAGTGCTTGACCGCGTTGGAGACGTAGATGCGGGCGCGGTCGACGCCCGCCTCGGCCAGCGCGCGGTCGAACACCTGCCCCGCCGGTCCGACGAACGGCTGGCCGGCCAAATCCTCCTGGTCGCCCGGTTGCTCGCCCACGAACATCATCGCGGCATCGACCGGACCTTCGCCGAACACCGTCTGCGTCGCCTGGCGATGGAGAGGGCAGCGCGTGCACGCCGCCGCCTCGTCGCGCAGCGCTGCCCAGGCGCCTTCGACATTGCTCCCAGCCTTCACCCGTGCCGCCTGGACCATCCCTGCCTCCCGCGCTTGCGCGCTTGCGATCAGTTGCGGCACCAACGTCGTTTCCGGCATGTTTTTCCAGTATTTGCGCGGCATTTCCTTGAGCATCGCGGCGACTTTGACTCGCGCGGGGTTGAAGATCGACGCATAATAGGTCCGCCAAACGTCCTCGACCGGATCGCCGTCGGGGGCATCGCGCTTGGTCGCGCCCGGACCTTCGCCCAGCATTGCGCCGTCCCAGTGAATCGACAGTCCGGGCGTCAGGATCGACCAGCGCATCGCAGCGAAGCGCTCGACGAAGAAACCGGCATTGGCGCGGACGATATGATGCTCCGGTTCGAACCAGGCAACATAGCGCGCGCCCGCATCGTCCGCCATTTCGCGGAAGCGGACGAACGCGCGCATCTTGTGGATATCGCGCCGCACCGCCTTGGCGAGCGCCTCGGCCGTGCGCACTAGCGGGTCGGCCTGGTCGTCGAGCAGTCGCGGCCGATCGCCCAGCCGGGTCAGCAATCGGTGGAGGAGCGCGAAGCGTTCCGGGTCGTGGTGGAGGATCGCATTGCGGGCGAGATCGATGAAGGCGCGCGGCACCGAAAAGGCGCCTACCGGCGTACCCGCGGGGGGCGAGCCATCGCCGAACAGGTCGCTTGCCGTCTCGCCGACCTGCCATGTGACCTGGTCCGGCGCGACCCCGGCGATCACCAGCGCACGCACCGCGTCCCGCCAGCCGGTGAAATCGTCTTCCTCGGCGAGCGTCACCAGACGCATGGTCGGCCTGCAATGTCTGGCAACGACCCGCCCGGCACTTTCACCCGAACAGCTCCATCTGGCGAACCCTGGGCGCGACCAGCGGGCGCAGGTCGGCGGCGTCGCTGAGCGTGAGCGGTCGCCAGTCGCTGGCGATCACGAACGGCCGCACCTTTGCGAGCGATACCGTCAGGCGCGCGACATCGACCAGCTCCAGCCGCCGCCATCGCCGCGCCGCGACGATCCGGTCGACCGCGCGGGTGCCAAGGCCCGGCACGCGCAGCAGCATCTCGCGCGGCGCACGGTTGATGTCGACCGGAAAGCGGTCGCGAAACTTCAACGCCCATGCCAGCTTGGGATCAATGTCCAGCGGCATCATGCCCGTCGCCTCGTCGGCCGCCGCGGCGACCTCGTCGGGGGTGTAGTCGTAGAATCGCATCAGCCAGTCGGACTGGTACAGCCGATGCTCGCGCATCAGCGGCGGGCGCTTGAGCGGGAGGACAATGCTGGCGTCGGGGATCGGGCTGAACGCGGAGTAATAGACGCGGCGCAGGCCGAAGCGGTCGTAAAGGCCCGCGGCACGGCCGACGATATCGCGGTCGGTGGCGCCATCTGCACCGACGATCATCTGGGTCGACTGGCCGGCCGGGGCGAAGCGGGGTGCGGCCTTGTACCGTTTACGAGCGTCGCCGGCGTCGAGGATGGCGTGCTTCATCCCGGCCATCGCGCCATCGATCCGGCCAGCATCCTTGTCGGGCGCCAGCCGCGCCAGCCCGGCGGCGGTAGGCAGCTCGACATTGATCGAGAGGCGATCGGCATGCTGCCCGGCAAGGTGGATCAGCGCGGGATCGGCATCGGGAATGGTCTTCAGATGGATATAGCCGCGAAAGTCATGGTCCTCGCGCAACGACCGCGCGACCTCGACGATCTGCTCCATCGTATAATTGGAAGATCGGATGATGCCCGATGACAGGAACAGCCCCTCAATGTAATTGCGGCGATAGAAAGCGAGTGTTAGCTGGACCACTTCCTCGGCCGAGAAGCGCGCGCGGCGGACATTGCTGCTCTTGCGGTTGATGCAGTAATGACAGTCGAAGATGCAGCTGTTCGTCAGCAGGATCTTGAGCAGGCTGATGCATCGGCCATCGGGCGCATAAGCGTGGCAGATGCCCATCCCGCCATCGGTCGACCCGATTCCCTTGCCGTTCTGTGAGTTGCGCTTGACCGTGCCTGAGGAGGCGCAACTGGCATCATATTTGGCGGCATCGGCAAGAATGGCGAGTTTTGCGCGGGCATCGAGCTTGGACATGCGTTCGATATATGTTCTGATTATCGATAAGTCGACCGATACTCGTCAATGGACCTAGTCGAGAAATCGCACCGCCGCGCCGTCGGCGTCGCGTATGATGCAAACCCGTACGTCGTAGAGCCCGCCGAGCGCCGCTTCGGTGAAGATCGTGTCGGCCGGGCCGGCCGCGATGACCTTGCCCGCCTTTATCGCGACGGCATCGTCGGCGATGCGCATCGCCAAGTCGATGTCGTGCAGCGCGACTGCCACCGTATGCCCGGCATCGGCCAGCGCGCGCAGTCGATGCGCGGCATCGATGGCATGCCGGGGATCGAGGCCGGCGGTAGGTTCGTCGACGATCAGCAGCTCGGGATCGCCGACTGTGGCGCGGGCGAGCATCACGCGCGCCAGCTCGCCGCCCGACAGTCGTGTCGCCGCGCGATCGCGCAGGCCGTCAAGGTTATGCCGGGTAAGTGCCGCGTCGATCAGGGGACGCCACGCCGCCGGAAGATCGCCGAACGCGGGCAGGTGAGGCGTAAGACCCAAAGCGACCACGCGCTCGACGGTGATCGCCCAGTCGACGCGGGGGTTCTGCGGCAGGTAGGCCCGTCGACTCGCCAATCCGCGCCGACCGATTGTTGCGAGCTGCTCGCCGCCCAGCGTTACGGTCCCGCTGTCGGGCGCCAGCAGTCCGGCCGCGACGACGAGCAACGTGCTTTTGCCGGCGCCGTTGGGGCCGATGACGACGGTCAGCCGGCCCGCGGCGAATCGGGCGTTCGCCCCGTCGAGTACCAGCCGCCCGCGCCGGCGGACGCTGACGCCTGTCAGGACGAGATCGCTCACGGCGCCGTCCTTCGCAGATGGAGTACGAGCCACAGGAAGAACGGCGCGCCGATCAGGCTGATTAGCACGCCCAGCTTGAGCTCGGGGCCGAGCCGGATGATGCGGGTCGCGATATCGGCCACCACCACCAGCAAGGCTCCCGCCAGCGCGGCGGGGGCCAGCGTCCTGCCAGGCCGGTGCCCGACCAGCGGCCGGACGATGTGCGGCGCGACCAGCCCGACAAAACCTATCGCACCCGTCACGGCCGTCGCCGCGCCCACGCCGAATGCGGTGCCGAACAGGGCCAGCAACCGGATCCGGCCGACGTCGATGCCCAGGCTCTCGGCCTGTGCCTCGCCCAGCGCCAGTGCGTCGATCGCGCGCCCGGTCAGCAGCAGTAGCACGGCGCCGACCGCGATGAAGGGCGCCGCCAGCCGCACATGGTCCCAGCTGCGGTCGGCCAGTGAACCGAGCAGCCAGGTCATGATCTCATAGGCGGCATAAGGATTGGGTGCCAGGTTGAGCGCCAGGCTGACGCCCGCCCCCGCAATGCTCGACACCGCGGCGCCCGCCAGGATCAAGGCGAGCGTTCCCCCGCTCCGCGACAGGACCAGCGCCAGGCCCGCGGTGACGAGGCCGCCGACCAGCCCGAACAGCGGGGCGGCAAGCGTGAAGCTGGACGCGAACCCGTAATAGATCGCGACCACCGCGCCAAGCGACGCTCCGGTCGAGACACCAAGGAGGCCCGGCTCGGCTAGCGGATTGCGGAGCAGTCCCTGGAGGACCGCCCCCGACAGGCCGAGAATGCCGCCCACAAGGATGCCGAGGATCAGGCGCGGCAAGCGGATTTCGGTCATGATCAGGCCGGCAAGCGTCGGACGCGGCGCAACGATGGCCTCGATCAGCGCGGCGGGCGACAGCCAGATACTGCCCGCCAGCAGGGAAGCGGCGCCGGCCAGGATCAGCGCCGCCACCAGCAGCGGGATGAGCCAGCGAATCATCCCTTGCGCCTGATCGCGGCGCGCACCTGCGCGCGCAGCGCCATGGCGGCATCGCCGATCGCCGGGGTGCCGCAGATCGTATCTCGCGCCGGCACGCGCAGGATCCGCGAAGACGGCCAGCGACGCCGCACCAGCACATGGTCCCGACGCTCGTCGCCAAGCGACGCGCCGCCATTGTCGCCGCCGCCTTCGATCAGGAAGTCGGGCGCGGCGCGCAGCAGCGCCTCGATATCGGCGGGTCCGGTTGCGGGGGTCACGTCCACCAGCCCGGCTGCGGCAATCACCGTGGCCAGCAAGGGGCTCTCCCGCATGCCGTCGCGTCCCCATACTGCCACCCGAATTGGCGGTGCCGCGGCAAAGGCGGACATCTGCCGGTCCATTCGGGCGATCAGTGCCGCGCCGCGCCGCGGCACGCCCAGCGCCGCCGCCAGATCGCGGACGTTGCGTCGTATCGCGGCGATGTCCTCGGCGTCGGCGATCGACAACAGGGGCTGGCGCAGACGCTCAAGCAACGCGCGTCCGGCCGGATTGGAAAAGGCATCGCTGACGATCAAATCGGGGCGCGTCGCGATCACCTCCTCGACGGCCCCCCGGTTGATGGCGACGCGTCGCGCCGCCCCGACCATCGCCGAGTAACGCGGATCGCGCGACAGCCAGGTCACCGACGCGATGCGCGAGGGCGGCAGGAGAGCCAGGACCAGCTGGTCGGTGCACTGGTTCATCGACATCACCCGCATGGGCCATGCCGTCCGCGCCGGGATCTCAGGCCCCGCCGCGCCGCACCCGGTCAGGCATAGCGCGACGGCCAGCTGCCCGGCCAGGAGCCGAGGCGCGGAACGCTTCATCAGAAGCTGACCTTCACCCCGCCATAGGCCGCTCGGCCCGGCGTCGCAAAGCTGAACACTTCCTCGTATTTCTCGTCAAACAGGTTCTCGACGCGGCCGAACAACGAAACCCGGTCGGTGATCTTGTACTCGGCATTCAGATTGACGAGGACATATTCCTGCAGCGAAACCGTGACGGGCACGAAGCTGGGGTTGGTGAAGGCGACGTCGGTCTGGCGGCCGTTATACCGCACCGTCAAGGTGCCGGAGAATCGCTTGTCGGCACTGAACACGGTGGTGTTCAGGCTGGCGATGTTGTTCGGGCGACGCACTTCGACCACGCCATTTTCGCGCGCGCGGAGATACGTGTAGGCGAGATCGAAGCGGAGTTGCGGGATCGGCTGCGCCGACACGAAGAACTCGACGCCGTGCTGGCGCGATAACGTCGTGCGGTTGCCGGGGGTCGCGATTAACAGGGGCGCCGGAAAGGTCGTGAAGATCTCGTTTTCAAGCTTGCTGTCGAAATAGGTCGCGCCGATGGTCGCTTTGTTGTCCGCGAAATCCTGCTCGATGCCGGCCTCCCATCCCTTGGACTTTTCCGGTTTCAGGTTCGGATTGCCGATGTAGCGGCCATCGGAGAAGCCGTAGAGTTCGTAATAGCCGGGGTTCTTGACGCCCGTGCCATAGGCGCCGCGTACCCGGGTGCCGGTGGCCAACCGATAGCTGGCCTGCGCGCGCCACGTCGTCACGTCGTCGAACCGCGTGTTTAAATCACGCCGGACGGAGGCGCCGAGCGACAGCCGGTCGTCGATCAGCAGGTCGTATTCGCCGACCAGTCCGATATTGTCCGTGTGCCGTCTGCCCTGAAAGGTGAACGAGGACGGCGTGATGTTCTGGAACTCCTCGCGCTCGACATCGATCGCGCCGGTCACCCGGCTCTGGAACCTGTCGGGGCCGAACCGGAAGCTCGATTCGTACGATCCCTTGTAGCGGCGGCCCTTGTCGCCATTGTTCAGGCCCAGGCTGGTGTAGCCCTTGCGCGTCGTGTCGGCGACCTGGCCGGTCAGCGCGTTGGTCCACCGGCCATCCGCCAGCGCGAGCTCGGCACGCACCAGGCCATAGAACGCATTGTTGGTGAACCGCACGCCGGGGCTGTCGACGATATAGCCGAACAAGGGCCCGCTGAACGCCGTATTGTTGGCCAGCGAATCGGTGAAGCTGTAGCGCGCGACGCCGGTCAGCGTGAAGATCGTCGACGGCGACCAGGTCAGCTTCGCGCTGGCGCCGACGTTCGTATAGCCGATATCGCGCGTACCGTTGCGCGCGGTCGGCGTGCCGTCGGTACGATAGAGCGAGCTGGACAAGGCATAGTCGAGATTGCCGGCCACGCCGGCGACGCGCACGCCGCCCGACGCGGTGCGCGACGATCCGCCCTCGGCACGCACCCGGATGCCCGGCGCTTCCGCCCCGGTCAGCGTGATGTACTGGATCACGCCGCCGATCGCGTCGGAGCCGTAGAGCGACGATTGCTGGCCGCGCAGCACCTCGATCTTGGCCGCCTCGTCGGCGATCAGCGTACCGAAATCGAACTGGCCCTGGAACGGATCGGACGCCTTGATCCCGTCGATCAGGACGAGCACCTGGTTGGCCTCGGTGCCACGCACGCGGACGTCGGTCAGGCCGCCGGCGGTGCGGTTGACGGCCAGGCCGGGAACGTCGCGCAGGACGTCGGCCACGATCCGTGTCTGGCGCTGCTCCATGGCAGAGGCATCGATGATCGTGACCGACGCGCCGAGGTTCTTGACGGCCACGCCGTCGCCCGAGCGCGAGGCGGTGACGATGATTTCGTCGCCCTGGTCGTCGATGGTGGGCCGGGTCGGATTGCTCTGTGCGAGCACGGGCGTCGCGGCGATCAGCGCGACGACGGAAACGAACGTCCTGGTCAACATGGTCTTACCCCTGGCGTCGAGCGAAGACACGACAGGGGCTGGCCGTCCTTTACGAACGACGGATCGCGCGACGACGGGCGGACGCCGATCAGCGCCCGTTCACCCACGCAACCCCTGCGGCCCCGGCCGCATGGTTCGTCGCTCAGACGGAGATACCGTGCCTTGGCCTTTCCCTGGACCACGGCAAGAGCGACCACGCGCCGGCAGGTCTCCTGGCTCACGGGTCAGGGCTTGACACACGCCTTCCCAGGGATGCTTGGCGCATCGGCCCAGTGGCTGTCCGGAACGATCCGGACATGTGCATCGCGCTCGCCGCTTACAGTTGCAGGGACAGCTGTGGAGTCGGACCAAGGGTCCTCACCACATTCCCTTTTAAGCCCCTTTCGGGGCACCGACGCGATCCTGGACGGTTCGGCAGGCGCCGCTCCGTCCAGGGCGCCCCTATAGTGCACAATGCGGACCGGGCAATAACCTATCGTTTCCATCTCGATGGCGGGATGCGGCAAGGGTCCGGCCAAACGCACAACCTGTTCTTTGCCGCGCTAAAGCGCCAAGTGATTGCATCTCCCATCGTATTGATGGAAATTATATGCAGTAATGTAACAAGGCAGATCCCATGCGCAACTCCATGGTCAAGGCAATCCTGTCCGATCGGCGCCTTCGATTCCTGCTGCTCGCCGCGCTGGTCGGCGCAGCGCCGCTCGCCGCCCAGACGATCACGTTCGACCCGCATCTCGACTTGCCCAAGTCCGCGCTGACGCCGGGCTGGACCGGGCGAGACGATCCGACATCGCAATTCGATCTGGTTCGCGCCAGGAGCGGTGGGCTGACCAGCGCCGCCATTGCGCTGTTCGTGGCGCAGGGCGCGCGCGACGCCGCCTCGCTGGCCACCGCGTGGGCCGACCTTCAGTTACGCGACGCCGCGATCCACGCCATCGCTCAGCGCAACCCCAAGCTGGCCGCGATCGCCTTGTCGCCGGCCGATCTCCGCCGCATCGTGGCGAGCGGCCGGTTCGCTTTGGTCGAGAGCCTGCTCAATGCGTGGCCGCTGGGCGAGGATCTCGATGGGTTCGATCGGCTCTATGCCCGCGGGGTCAGGATCGCCGGGTTCGTCCATGCCGGCAACAATCAGTTCGCCGATTCCTCGCGTCCCGCGCTGCCCCTGGGCGATCGTCCCGGCGAAAATGGCGGCCTGTCTCCGCTCGGCCAACGCGCGGTCAAGCGGCTCAACGACCTCGGCATCCTGATCGACGTCTCGCAATTGTCCGACGCGGCGTTCGACCAGGTCCTCAAGCTCAGCCGCGCGCCTGTCATCGCCAGCCATTCCGACTTGCGCAGCCTGGTCGACAATTCCCGCAACCTGACCGATGCGCAACTCGATGCACTGAAGGTCAATGGCGGCGTCATCGCGATCAATGCGTTCAGCGCCTATTTGCGCGCGCGTTCGCCGGCGACGCTGAAGGCGGTCGCGGCGCTGAACACCGAGTTCGGCCTGGTCCCGGGCGCGCCCCCGATCTCGCCGGAACGCCGCGCCGATTATGACCGCCGGTATCACGATATCGTCGGCAAGGAACCCAAGGCCGGCGTGGCCGATCTGGTCACCGCGGTCGATTATGCGGTCAAGCGCATCGGCATCGACCATGTCGCGCTGTCCACCGACTTCAACCATGGCGGCGGCCTGGTCGGCTGGGCCGATGTCGGCGAGACGCGCAACGTCACCGCCGAACTGAAACGCCGTGGCTATGACGATGCCCGGATCGCCAAATTGTGGGGCGGCAACGTTTTGCGGGTATGGCAGACGGCGATCGACAGGCGCGACCCCGCCTATCGTCCCGCCGCCGCCAGATAGCCGGTGGCTGTGTTCGCGATCAATCCGCTCTACGCCATTGCCGGCGTCGCCGTCGGCCTGCTCGTCGGCCTGACCGGCGTCGGCGGCGGATCGCTGATGACGCCGTTGCTCGTCCTCGCCTTCGGTTTCCACCCGGTGACGGCAGTCGGCACGGACCTGCTCTACGCCTCGGTAACAAAATCGGTCGGCACGGCGGTCCACCGCGCTGGCGGTACTGTCGACTGGCAGATCGTGCGGCGGCTGGCGCTGGGCAGCGTGCCGGCCACCGTCCTGACCCTCGCCGTGCTGGCCAATGCCGGCCAATGGCTTGAGGCAACCGCGCACATCATCACGGTGACGTTGGGCCTCGCGCTGGTGGCGACGGCGGCGGCGATGCTGTTTCGCAACCGCATCCTGATCCATTTCGCGCCGGTGCTCGACACCGTGTCGCCAGAGCGTATTCGTCGCCTGACCGTGATCCTGGGGGCGGTGCTCGGCGTGCTGGTATCGCTGTCGTCGGTCGGCGCCGGGGCGATCGGGATGACCGTGCTGCTCCTCCTCTATCCGAAATCGCCGGTGAACCGGCTGGTCGGATCGGACATCGCGCACGCCGTCCCGCTCACGCTGATCGCCGGGCTGGGGCATTGGGCAATGGGCTCGGTCGACTTTGGTTTGCTGGCGTCATTACTGGTCGGGTCGATCCCGGGGGTTATCGTCGGCAGCCTCATATCGAGTCGCGTGTCCGACACGTTCCTGCGCCCGATCCTGGCGGGGACGCTTCTCGTCGTTGGCGGACGGTTGATCTTTTAGAGACTGTTTGAAACGCGCTGAAGGCGCGTTTTGCGGGCCGGCACCGCATCGAAACTCGCTTTTTCGCGAGTTTCCAGACGGACTCTTAGCAGCATCCCACCGATCCGCCCGGAAAAATCGGCACATTCCCGGCCGCTTTCCGCACGGATTCTGATCAGTCCGACAGTGGATTCGGCGCGCGTCCCCCCTTGGTCAGCATTGCCTTGGCACCCATGCCAAGTTGGTCGGACAGCATCGAACGGCGGGCGCACTAAGGGCCATACCTTGGTATATAATATCTTGTGGTATCGGCCTATGTCCGGTAGATTGCAGGCATCAATCTACGGAGGCAATAATGAGAGTCTGGATCGCTCTGTCGGCTGTATCGGTGCTGGCCGCCGCCCTGCCGGCTAATGCGCAGACTTACTCACTGGGACCGATCGACAGCGGGCCGGTTGATGTGACCCCTTCCTACAAACCGGGTTACACACTGATCGACTTCAACAACGGCACTTCTCCCTTTGTTGGAGGAGGTGTGAAGTCCGGCACCGTTACCGACCAGTATGTAGCGCCTGCGGGAGACACGACCCCCTATTTCTCTGTCGGGCCCAGCACTACCATTTCGGCTACGCTCGCGCTTTCAGGCATCAACCAACTGAGCTTCTACTGGGGATCTCTCGATACCTATAACGTGATCACTTTTGAGGGATTGGGCCGATCATTCAGCGGCTCTGTTTTTGGCGGCACGGACTCTACAGTATACCGGCCTTCTCGCGAGGTGACGTTCTACTTTTCGCCAAGCGAGTCGGCCGCATTGACGGGCATTACCCTGACCAGCAGAACAAACGCGTTCGAGCTCGACAATCTGATATTCGGGTCCGCAGCGCCGGAACCTGGCACTTGGGCCATGATGATCGCCGGCTTCAGCATGGTCGGCTTTGCGCTGCGCCGCCGTCAGAAGGTCGCTGCCCGGGTCTCGTACGCGGTATAAACCCCTGCCCGGGACGGGACAGAGGAGCCGTCGGTCGAGAGGCCGGCGGCCTTTTGATAGGGCGAAAGGGAAATAATTTCGCTTAGGCAGTGCGGCCCCGTTGCCAGACCGGGCGCACGATTCGGCCGCGGCGCACCGCGACCTCCAGTAGCACCACCATCGCCAGTGCGTTGATACAGAGCCCGGGGATTGATGCATCCGTACCCGCGCGACCCCCCGTCAGCCAGTCCGGCCCATCCAGGATCGACAGGACATAACCATGTGGCTCGCCGGCCGTTACCGCGTCGCCATAAAGACCGACTTGGGCGAATTTCCAGGCTGCATGCAGCCCGATCGCAGCCCACAGGCGCCGCGTCACCATATACAGGACGGCAAATAGCAGCCCGGCTTCTAGCGCTACGGCGAGCACGGCATATGGCGTCTGGCTGTCGCTGAAGAATCGTACCGTCCCGAAGAAAATCATGGCCAGCAGCAGGGTGAGCCAGCTTCCAAGCAATCGCTCGACCAGCCGGAAACCGAGGCCACATACGACTATCTCCAGGACGATGGCGGTGCAAATCTGGACCACGAACGGTAACAGCATGACGTATGGCGGGTTGGAACCCACGACGCGAAGGGCCCCGAGCAGGCTCAGGACGGCAAATGTCGCAAAGGACAGGGCGAGCCCCCCGCAAAATCCCAGGACGAGTTCCGTCAGCCAGCCGCGTGCACCGAGTTCCTCGATGTCGGAGCGACGCTCGACGATGCGGACGAACAGGCAATAGGCCGTGATAGTCGCCGTCGCGCCGATCAGCGGTATGAGGTAACGCACGCCCGGAATATGGGCGGTGAATCGGAATCCGAAACCGATCAGGCCAATCGCGAGTGCCGATACGAAGAGCAAGCCTATCGCAACGACGGCGAGCATCACGGGGAAATGGATGACGCGCCACACCTTGCTGCCGGGCGGGGTGACGGGTTCGACAGGCATGATGTGCCCCGGTCCATCCAGCCGTACCAAGGCGCGCGAGCGGGGCAGTTCCGTCAACCTATCTCTCCTCGCCGCAATATCCGGACCGATGTTGTGGGCATGCAGATAAGAGATTTAGCCGCGGTGGAGCAAGCGTCGCGCGAGCGCGTCGCGGGCGCCCTTTTTGTGCTCGTCCTACGATCGAGGCCGCTCTTGGGGGGGGACGTCCAGCCAACTGGTGAGCGACTGCCACGCGGCCAGTGCAGTGAAGCGGCGTCGCGCAGCCGCAGAATTCTGCGACTGTATGGCGGAGACGGAGGGATTCGAACCCTCGGTACGGTTTCCCGTACGACGCTTTAGCAAAGCGTTGGTTTCAGCCACTCACCCACGTCTCCGGACATGTTGCGGCAGGGCGGCGCTATAACCGGGGTTTGGGCGGCAATCAACGTCAGGCGCCCGGCATATGAATCGACATGGGCCATTGCCGCGTTCATTGCCGGTCAAGGAGCAATCGGGCTAGCATGGCGGCGGTGATATTGGGGGGAGAAGGTCATGCGCCGCTGGATGACGTTCGTGTTGATGGTGGCGACGGGCCTCGGCGCGCCGGCGACGGCACAGCGGATGACGACGGTCGATCCCAACGTGGCGATCGACGGCGACCTGAAGTCGCCGCCGGCGCCGTCACCGACCCCAACGTCCGCACCCTCGGCCTATCCCACCGATGCCTATGTCCCCGCGGCGCCCGCCGCCGACGGCCCGCCGGTGCCGCCGACCACCGGCCCGACCTACCAGAAAGACGATTTGATCGGCGCCGCCGAGGGGGTCTTCGGCAAGGGAGCCAAGGGCCTGGGCGGGATCATCGAGAAGATCCTGCGCGAACAGGGCAGGCCCAACGCCTATATCGCCGGGCGCGAGGCGTCGGGGGCGTTCGTGCTCGGCCTGCGCTACGGGTCGGGCGTGCTGAGCCACAAGGTCGAGGGCCAGCGGAAGATCTACTGGACGGGGCCCTCGGTCGGGTTCGACGTCGGCGGCGACGCGGCCAAGGTGTTCGTGCTGGTCTACAACCTCTACGACACCGAGGACGTCTATAAGCGTTTTCCCGGCGGCGAGGGACGGCTGTATTTCGTTGGCGGGTTCGCCGCGACGTATCTGCGGCGCGGCAACATCGTGCTGATCCCGGTGCGGCTGGGCGTCGGCTGGCGCGCGGGGGTCAATGTCGGCTACATGAAGTTCAGCCGCAAATCGCGATGGCTGCCATTCTGAGCACGGGTGCGATCATTCGACCAGCCGCCAGCCAAGCGTCCTGCCGGCGTGGAAGGGCACAACGTCAGAGCCGCCGATATCGATCGCCGGGGGCACGATCGTCTCGGCGCGTTCCAGAATGATCGTGCCGGTATTGAGCGGCAAGCGATAGAAGTTCGGCCCGTTTTCCGAAGCGAACGCTTCGAGACGGTCGAGCGCCCCTTCCTCGTCGAACACCGTCGCGTAACTTTCCAGCGCATGCGGGGCGTTGAAGATCCCGGCGCACCCGCAATCCGCCTCCTTGCGCGCGACGTCGTGCGGCGCGCTGTCGGTGCCCAGGAAGAAGCTGGCCGACCCCGATACCGCAGCGCGGCGGATGGCGAGACGATGCCGTTCGCGCTTCACCACCGGCAGGCAATAGGCATGGGGGCGCAATCCGCCATCGAACAGGGCATTGCGGTTGAGCATCAGGTGCTGCGGCGTGATCGTCGCGGCGACCCGCTCGCCCGCCTGCTCGACGAACTGCGCCGCCTCGGCGGTGGTGATGTGCTCCAGCACGATCCGCAAAGCGGGGAAATCGGCGACGAGCGGCGCCAGGATGCGGTCGACGAACACCGCCTCGCGATCGAACATGTCGACATCGCGATCGGTCACCTCGCCATGGATCAACAGCGGCATGTCGATCCGCTGCATCGTCTCCAGCACGTCGGTCAGCGCCCTTATGTCGCTGACGCCATGGGCCGAATTGGTCGTCGCATGCGCGGGGTACAGCTTGCAGGCGGTGAAATCGCCCGCGGCAAAGCCTCGCGCGATTTCGCCGGGGTCGGCATTGTCCGTCAGATAGCACGTCATCAACGGCGTGAAGCCGCTGTCCGCCGGCAGCGCGGCGAGGATCCGATCGCGATAGGCGCGCGCCGCCCCGGCGGTCGTCACCGGGGGCGCCAGATTGGGCATGACGATGGCGCGCGCGAATTGCCGCGCGGTGAAACCGGCAACCCCCGCCAGCATCGCGCCGTCGCGCAGATGGACATGCCAGTCGTCGGGGCGGCGGATCGTCAGGCGCTCGGGCATCGACTTGTCCTGGAGCGGGTTGCGATCACAACCCGCTCTACTCGGTCGTCCGGCAAACTGCCAGAGCGGGCGGCGGCTTGGAATTGGCGGTCCGCACCCTAGGTTGGCGCGATGGATGAGCGCGGCACGATGTTGGGCGACAGGGCCGTGCTGCGGGTCGCGGGCGATGATGCCCGCGCTTTCCTGAACGGGTTGACGACCCAGGACGTGCCGGCGCTGGCCGATGGCCAGGCGTGCTGGGCCGGCCTGTTGACGCCGCAGGGCAAGGCGCTGTTCGACTTCATCCTGTGGGCCGATGGCGAGGCGGTGCTGATCGATTGCGAGGCCGACCAGCGCGAGGCGCTGGCGCGGCGGCTGGCGACCTATCGGCTGCGGCGCGCGATCTCGATCGAGCCGGTTGCGGCCATGGTCCATTGGGCGATCGACGGCCCGCTCGGACTGCCCGATCCGCGCCTGCCCGCGCTCGGCAGGCGCTGGCTGGGCGGGCGGGGGGCGCCCGCCTCCGGCTGGCGGGCGCATCGCCTGGCGCTTGGCGTCACCGAGGGGGTGGGCGAACTGGGGCAGGACAAGACGCTCTGGCTGGAGGCGAATGCCCGCGAGCTTTGCGGGGTCAGCTTCACCAAGGGCTGCTATGTCGGCCAGGAAAATACCGCGCGCATGCATTACCGGTCAAAGGTCAACCGGCGGCTGGTGGTGGCGCCGATCGCGCCGGCCGGCGATCGGACCCGCGCCGTCTATGGCGAGCTGGGGATGATGGTGGAGCTGCGCCGGATCGAGGCGCTGGGCGATGCGCTGGTGCCCGGCTGGCTGGCGCCGGCGCTTGCCGATCAGCGCCCGATCGACGAATAGGCGAAGCCGGCGCGCTTGACGTCCTCCGGGCGATAGATGTTGCGCAGGTCGATCATCACCGGCGCGATCATGACCGCGGCCAGCCGCCGCAGGTCGAGCGCCCGGAAGATGTCCCATTCGGTCACGATCGCCACCGCATCGGCCCCCGCCGCCGCCTCATAGGCGTCGCGGCAATAGACGACATCCGGCATCAATGCCTTGGCGGGCGCCATGCCTTCGGGATCATAGGCGCGGACGCCGACCCCGGCATCCTCTAGGCTCTGGACGATCGCCAGGCTCGGCGCGTCGCGCATGTCATCGGTATTGGGCTTGAAGGTCAGGCCAAGCAGCGCAACCGTCTTGCCGTGAAGATCATCGCCCAGCGAATGGAGGATCCTGCGTCCCATCGCCCGCTTGCGATTGTCATTGACCCTCACCACCGCCTCGACGATGTGGACCGGGCTGTCATGGTCCTGCGCGGTCTTCAGCAGCGCCAGCGTGTCCTTGGGAAAGCACGATCCGCCATAGCCCGGGCCGGCATGGAGGAACTTGCCGCCGATACGATTGTCGAGCCCGATCCCGCGCGCGACATCCTGGACATCGGCGCCCACCGCTTCGCACAGGTCGGCGATTTCGTTGATGAAGGTGATCTTCGTCGCCAGGAACGCATTGGCGGCGTATTTGATCAGTTCCGACGTCCGGCGGCCGGTAAACAGGATCGGGCTCTCGTTCAGGTAAAGCGGCCGGTATACCTCGCGCATCACTTCGCGGGCATGCGCCTGTTCGGTGCCGATCACGATGCGATCGGGACGCTTGAAGTCGGCGATCGCGGCACCTTCCCGCAGGAATTCGGGATTGGAAACGACCGCGATGTCGATGTCGGGCCGCGCCTGGCGCAGGATAAGCTCGACCTCGTCGCCGGTGCCGACGGGGACGGTCGATTTGGTCACAACGACCGTCGGTCCGGTCACCGCCAGCGCAATTTCGTGGGCTGCGGCAAAGACATAAGTGAGATCGGCATGGCCGTCGCCGCGACGCGACGGCGTGCCCACGGCGATGAAGATCGCGTCGGCGTCGGCGACGGCGGCGGTGAGATTGGTGGTGAAGGTCAGTCGGCCGGCGGCGACGTTGGCGGCGACCAATTGTGCCAGGCCGGGTTCATAGATCGGCATGCGCCCGGCACGCAGTGCGTCGATCTTGTCGCTGTCCTTGTCGACGCACACCACGTCGTGGCCGAAATCGGAAAAGCAGGCGCCGGATACCAGGCCGACATAGCCCGACCCGATCATCGTTATTCGCATGGCGCTTAACTATCCCGATCACGATGCCGCGCGATACACAATGTCACGGCGATCCATGCCTCTATCGCAACGGCGATCACGCGCAACCGTCCGGTGCGGCGCGACGGCGCGATGCCCAGGTCCAAGGCGACGTTGATCCCACACAGAAAAGGGGAGGCCGGCATGAACCGACCTCCCCAATATTTCGCCCGGCCTTCTGCCGACGTGAGTACTTACTGACCCGAAGCCGGCCCGTAGGTGATCTCGACGCGGCGATTCTGCACTTCGCGAACGCCATCGGCGGTCTCGACGCGCGGGCGGCTTTCGCCGAACGCCTGGGTCGTGATCACGCCATCCGGAATCGCATGAGCAATCATATAGGCCTTCACCGCATCCGCACGACGCTGAGAGAGGCCAACATTGTACTTGGCCGAACCCGAACGATCGGCATGGCCGGCCAGCATGACCTGCGCGTTGCCGCAATTCTGATATTGCGTGACAGCGTTGTCGAGGATCGACGCGGCCTCCGGAGTGATGTCCGACTTGTCCCATTCGAAGAAGACGATGAACGGACCCGGGGCACATACCACGACCGGCGCGATGGGCTCCGGTGCCGGCGGGGTAGGGGGAGGAGGAGTCGGGGCAACCGGCTCCGGTGCCGGCTCGGGCGCGCCGAAGTTGAAGATCACGCCGCCCAGGATGCTGTGCGAACGGAAGCGGCCTTCGAACTGACGACCGGTGACGTCGATCAGCTTGACCTTGTCGGCGCTGAAGAAGCGATATTTCAGCGACACGTCGATCGTCTTCGTCAGCGGCGCACGCACGCCGGCGATCGCCTGATAAGCAAAGACGGTGTCGGTATCATCCAGGAACGCACGATTGGCCAGCGTGTAGTTGCTGGCCTTCACGCGGGCGGCACCGACGCCGCCACCGACAAAGCCCTGCACGCCATCGTCGTCACCGAAATCGAGCAACCCGTTGAGCATGAAGCTGAGCGCCGAGTTACGGCCGGGGATGTTGCCGAACGAGCCGGCCGGGCGGTTCACCAAGGCGCCTGCTGCGGTAAAGGCCGGGGTCGTGGTCGTCGAACGATAGCCGTCGACTTGCGCCGAACGATAACCGACCTCGGTTTCGATACGGAACACGCCGAAATCATACCCGATCACGCCGTCGACATCATATCCATAGTCGTTGTCGACGGTCGCCGCCTTCGGCAACGCCCCGATATCGTAACGGATGTCTTCGACGATCATCGAGCCACCCTCGACTCCGACGTACCACGCCTTGTCTTTCGCAAGCGCGGGCGTCGCAAGTGCGGTGGAAGCGAGCGCCACGGTCATGGCAAGCTTGCGCATTTAAATCCCCTTTCGATTGTCACTACGGACAGCGCAAACTCACTAATCAAAGGATCGTTGCCACGCAAGCAAAACAAGGCTCACCGCTGTTGCTTTCGGGCAACACTTGGTCGATCCCTGATCACGGGTCGATCAGGCCATGGCCCCGGAGGGTCGCCAGGATGCTGCCGACCGCGGCCCGCGCCTCGCTGTCGATCACGCCCCCCGCCACCGGGTTGGTGATCGCGGCGCGGCGGCTGCCGACCACCTGAACGCCGCCTACTTCCAGCCGTGTCGCGCGGACGATGCCGATTGTCCACGCGCCCGCATGAAAGCAGGCGAACGCGGCGGCGTCGGCGACCCACGCGGTCATGCCCTCGACCGGCGCCGCGAACCGCCACCCTCCTTGCGTCCACCCGGCCAGATGATCGGCCATGCCCGCCCAATCGCCGGTCGGCGCAGGGCCGACGATCCAGCACTGGCCCTGGCCGGGCGTCGCCGGCGGGGTGTTCGGCCCGGCGGCGACCACGCTGGCCTGCAGGACCAGGTCGATCGCGGCCAGCCCCTCATTATGCCACAATTCCTTTTGCGCCTGACCCGGGACAAGCAGTGCCAGGTCCAGCCGCGCGGTGCGGTCATCGGTCATCGGTCATCCAACCTCCTTGGGGTCTGTAGTTGAAACGCGCTCTTGCGCGAGGTTCGAGCGAACTCTTACAATCTCACGATGGCGGGCGGTGATTCGCCCAGCATGCCGATCTGCCTGATCTCGATACTGGTCCCCGGCACCGCTTCGGCGGGATCGAGCGCCACTTCGGCCCTGGCGACGACCACCGTCCGCGTCTCGCCGGGCGCCGTGACGATGGTCACCCGGTAGGTCTCGGCCTCCTCGGCCAGCGGTGCGTCGCCCCCGTCGATCCAGCGAAACCCCGCTCGACTGCGCCGCACCCAGGCGACGCCGCCGGCGGTCGGCCGCACGTGGCAGGGCGATGGCGGCCGGACCGACCGCCCGGCGATCGGCACGATCGCCTCGACCGGACCGGTGACGTCGCCGGGGCCGGTCGCCAGCACACGGAGACTGGCGCCGAGCGCTGCTACAGGCAGGCCGATCACCGCGCACATGCCGGCATCGAGCAGGGCGAACCGCTCGCCGACCAAGTGCGCGGCCGACGCCTCCGTGCCGCGCCTGCCGCGCAGCAGGCGGTCGAGCCGCCACGTCCCGCCGCCCGTCATTGTGGCGCGTCCGAACTGGATCAGTTCTTCGCCGACCAGGGCCAGGTTCGCCCCGCGATCGAGCGCGGCGTCGTCGGCATCGTGCAGCGTCATGCCCGGATGCGCCAGCGCGACCTCGATCACCGCCGCTTTGTCGAACAGCGTCGCCGGTCCCCGATCGGGAGGGCGGGCCGGCGCGGCGGTGACCCCGCCGTCATGCCAGCTGGCGCCGTCGTCGATGCTGTAGAGCAACGCCGCGCGCCGCCATCCGGGCGACGTACCCGCGGCCGCGACCATTACCCGCGGCGCCGACAGCACGTCATCGTCCAGCGCGGGCAGTTCGGCGGCCACCAGGATGGTCTCGCCGGTGACCAGATCGGGCGCCGGCAAGGCCCGGCCGGGGGTCGCCGGCAAGGCCTGGCCCGGCCCGGCGGCGAGGGTGAGTTCCAGCTTGGTGACCATCGCCTCCAGGCTGGCCTCGGTCACCCGCCAGATGCCCTGTTCCCCCGCCAGCGCGACCAGCATGCCCGGCGCGACGGCGGCGGCGTCGCCCGCCAGGCCGACCGTCCGGCGCTGGCGTGCCGCCTCCGCGCGCATCAGCATCGCCGCGGCGAGCGTCTTGGCCGCGGCGGCGCTCATCACCGCCGGCATGTCTACTTTTTCGTCGCGCGTGCCGGCGCCGGGGCGTACCGCCCGCTGCACCCCGATCTGATAGTCGCGCGCGGCATCGTAATGCGCCACCGCGACCGTCCTGGGCACCGTCTCGACCGCCGCGATCCGCCGCCGGCGCGCCGTGCCATGCTCGCCGGCCGCGACGATGCCGGCGTCGTCGATCATGGCGTCGGCGGCGGCATGGTCGGTCAGCGCCAGCACGCCCCCGCGCGGCACGATCCTGACGTCGCCGGCGGGCGCCAGCAGCGCGACGATGCCGCGCGCGGTATCGCCATAGGCCGAAAAGCCGTCCAGCGTGGCGGCGACACCGTCGTCGGCGACGATCCCCGCCGCCACCGCCGCGATGATCGCGCCGATCGAGACGGGACCCGGATCGGCGATCAGCTCGAAGGTCAGCGACGGGATGCGGTTGCCGTAATCGGCGAGCTGGAGGTTCTCGAAGACCGCATAGGCGCAGCCGCGCTGCGCGGGGGTCTGCGCCGCCCCCTCGACCGAGGCGATCAACGGGTCGGCCGGCTGGTCCGCGTCGCCCAGATGCAGGCGGAACCCGGTCGGCACCTTGAAGTCGCCGGCCGCGCCGCGCAGCAGCGTGCCGTCGGCCCAGATCCGGCCGACTCCGCCGATCGGCCGCCCCGACAGCAGCACGGCGAACGAGGCGGCATAGCTGTACTGGCTGGTCGACGGCTGGCCCTTGCCGCCGCGGCCGGTCGTCCGCGTCTCGATCAGATCGGTCGACCAGATCACGCAGCCCGCGACGCGCATCGTCCCGAACACCAGCGGGATCGCCGTGCCATAGGTCGAGGTCTGCACCGACAGGTCGGCCAGGCGCGGCCCCTCGCGCGTCCTGGGGCGCAACACCTGGCGATCGATCGACTGGCCGATCAGCCCGCCGATCGCGGCGCCGATCGGTCCGCCGATCGCCCCGCCGGCCACGGTCAGCACCAGGGTCGCCATGTCAATTCTCCCCGATCCATCGGCCGAGCACCGGCCAGGGCAGCGGCTCGCCGCGTTCCACCACCCGGCGCGCAGTGGCGTCGGCGTGGATGATGCCGCGCTCGGCAAGGATGCCGAGGTGCAGCTGCCCGGCGCCGGCGGCGACGATCGCGACCGCGCCCGGACCGGCATCGCGCCGCGGCGTGAAGCCCAATGTCGCCAGCCAGCGCTCGACCTGCGCCATCGAGCCGCAGCGCAGCGCATAGCCGGTCGGCGGCGCGACATCCCACGCGAACGCCGCCAGCCCGACGCAATCCAGCCCGCTCGCCGGGTCGCGGCCATGCAGCCGGAACGGCGCGCCGATTGCCGCCCGTGCACGCTCCAGCGCGGCCCCCGGGGTCATCCGCCCGGATACCGCGTCAGCAGGTCGATCCCCGGCAGATACGGCTCGCCGCGAAAATTGGCGGCGTTGGCAAAGCGGCCCGCGCAGGTCGCCAGGCTCTTGTCGCAGCCTTCGATCAGCTCGACCAGCGCCCCCTCCGGCGCCTCGGCCGGCGGCGACCGCAACGTCACCCGGTCCCCCGAAGACGCGGCGACGGCGCTGTCCAGCCCCCCGTTTCCGCCACCGAACCAGCGCAGGCGGCCGCCGCCATAGGCATTGGCGGTCGGCTCCGCCATGTCGAGCGTCAGGATCGCGCCATCGCCCGCGACGACCCGGGCGAACCGCCGCCGGGGCGCCAGCGCGACGCGGCAGCGAACGTCGCCCAGCTCGGCGCGGCATTCGGGCGCGGTCGCTTCGGCCACCGGCCGGTCGAGCAACGCGGCCAGCCCCGCAAGCTCGGCGGTAAAGCCGTTATCGGCCACCTCGACCGCGCCGATCCGTCCTTCGCCCAGCTCGGCGATCACCGTGCCGCTCGTCCAGTCGACCGCCGCCACCGCCACCCGCGCGCCGTCCCAGCGACCCGCCAGCAACGCGCGCTCGGTGATCGCCGCCCCGGTCAGCGCGCCGCCGACCTCCATCGTGTCGGCGCTCAAATCGTCGCTGCGCTTGACCGCCGATGGCGTCATCCCCGGCGCCGCGCGATAGTCGAAGCCGTCGATCCGCAAATCGCGGTCGTGGCTGGTCAGCCCCAAGGCGATGCCGTCGCGCCGCTCGACCCGCCAGGTCAGCGCGATGCCGGTCAGCCGGTCGCTCATGCCTCGCGCAGTTCGACCAGCGGCACCGATGCCGCCGCACCCGCCAGGAACGTCGCCCGCGTCACGCTCAGGCGATCCTCGGCAAACCGCACCGGCACGTCGAAGGCGAAGCCCGCGGTCACCGCGACGCCCGGCGCCGGCGCGGCATCGAGGTCGATCCAGCCGCCCGTGGCCAGCACGAAGGCGGTCGTCTCCGCCCCGCCCAGCGCGATGCGGACGCTGCCGGCGACGGGGCGCGTGATCCGGCGCTGCGCATCGCCGTAAAGCTTGACCAGGGCGAACCGGCTGGCGGCGCCGTCGCCCGTGCCGATCCGCTGGTCGAGCGGCCCGATCGGGTCGCCGGTCGCGGCATCGAACGGATCGCGCAGGCGAAAGCCGCGCGCCGGCCCCAGGCGCGCGCGATAGAAAGCGAGCAACGTCGCGATGTCGGCCTCCGCGCGCAGCCCGGGCCCGACATCATAGGTCGTCCGCGCCTCGGCCCAGCTGGCGTTGCGCACCTCATGTCCGTTGGCGCCGGCGGCGATGGCGGTCGAAAAGCCCGGCGCGACCTCGGCCTCGCGGCCCAGCGCGATCGGGAACAGCACGTCGTCAAATGCGTCCACCTCGTCCTCCTCATCCTCGAACAGGACCAATCCGTCGCGCATCACCTGGGGCAGCGCCCAGACGAACGCCCGCGCGGCCTTGCTGTCGCGCGCTGCCGCGACGATCGCGCGCCATTGGCCGCGATCCGCCGGCGCGAGCAGAAGCCCGAAAGATAATGCTGCTCCGCCAGGGGATAGCCCAGCCGCGCGCCGGCCGCCGCCCGCGCGCGTCGCGACAGCGCCGTCGCGCCGGCGGCGGCCCATTCATAATCCTCCAGTTGCAGCACGTCGAAGGCGGGCCGCGCCCAGCCGAGCGGCAGGTTCATCCGCCGTACCTCGGGCGCCGCCGGATCCAGCACCGACGGCAGATAGACCAGCACGTGGCTGACCGCCGCCGCCGCCGCCGCCGTGATGAGCGCAGCGGTCGATTGCGCCAGCGACGCACCGGCCGCATCCAGCGTCGCCAGCTGCGCCGCATCCAGCGGCGCGCGCACGGTCGCGATCGGCACCGGCGCGAAAGCGGCGACAGCGGCCGGGTCATACAGGCACGGCGCCCCGTCGCCGGATACCCACCACCACGGCTCGCCGACCTGGAACCGCGTCGTCAGCCCCGCCTCGGCGGCGATGGCGACAAACGCCGCCGCCACCGCCTGGAGGTATGCCATCGCCCCGCCATGCGCGGGGGACAGCAACGTCGATGGCGGCGTATAGCCGGTCAACGCTGCCGCGCCGTCCGCCCGCCGCTGTTTCCAGTCGCCCCAGCAATGCTGGTCCAGCACCTCGTAGGACAGCGACCAGATGACGTCATGACCGAACGCGCGTGCCCGCGCCGCGAAGTCGCGATGCCAGGCGGCAGCGGCGGCGTTCAGCACGCCCCCGGCCAGGCTGACATACCAGCCGCCGCCATTGGCCTCGAGCCGGAAGTAATGGCTCATGCCGACATAATGGTTGATCGCGCCGCGGTAACCGAGCTGGACGATCGTGCGCAGCACGCGCGCGGGCGTCAGGTTGTAGCAATCGTCATAAGCGGTCGCGATGCCCAATCCGTGCTCGGGGGCCACCACGTCGCCGATCGCCAGCACCGATCCCGATCCCGCCGATCGCATGCCCGACAATTCTACCCGGCCCTCCACCGGCGCCGCCAGCATGCCGGGCGTGCCCGAATAGCCCGGCGCGGTCAGCGAGATGAACATCCGGTCGACATCGCCGGCCCAGACCGGATCGGCCTCGCCGGGCAGCAGGAAGCCGCCGTCGACCGCGCCGAAATCGATCGCGACTTCGGCATCGTCCGGATCGCCCGCGGCATAATTCCATAGCCGCACGTACCAGGTGCGCGGCGCCCCGCCGGCGTCGCGCCCCTCGATCGTCAGCGTCGGGCCGTTGATCGCGTCGAGCGGCAGGATGCCTGCCGATCGCCACCGGAACGCCAGCTGGCACCGGCGGAAATCGCGCGCCGTCGCATAGCGCAGCAGGACATGGTCGATCACGTCCTCCGCCCACCAGATCAGCCCGGCGAGATCGTCGGTGCGATAGAACACCGCATCGACGCGCAGCGCGTCGGGCGCGGTCACGGTGGCCGCCGCCATCATCGGCCGCGGGAAATCGACCGTCCAGTAAACCGGATCGAACCGCGTGATGACGCCGTCGGCCTGCACCGTCCGCCGGTCGGCCAGCCACCAGCCCATCAGCCCGCTCCTTCCAGCGCGGCGCGTACCGCGCGCGCCACCTGCCGGCTCGACCGCGCCAGCGCCTGCGGCGCCTCGCCCGCCGCGGCATTGACGCTGATCGCCACCCGCACCTCGCGCGCGCCGCCGCCGGCCGGCTCGATCCGCCCGCTCGCGGTCGGCACGAATACTTCCGGCCCGCGCTCGCCCACCGCATAGGCGCGTCCCGGCGATACCGGCCCGCCGGTCGCCCGGCCCGGCAGGCCCGTCAACACCCCGGCCAACGTGCCCAGCAGCCCGCCGCCGCCCCGGCTTGCGCCACCGCCCAGGATTGCCTCGATCCCGCCCTTCAGCGCCGACGCGGCGATTTCAGCCAGCACCGACAGCGCGGTCTTGCGCAGGTCCTCGAACCCCAATTTGCCGGTCCTGACCGCGCGCAGCAGCGTGCCCTCGATCATCCGCCCGGCCTTGTCCGCGCCGCTCGCCAGCGGGCCGTCCAGCGCGCCGCGCATCTCGGCGACGTCGCGGGCGAACCCCCGCGTGTCGGCGCGGACGCTGACCACCAGCCGCTCGATCTCGTCATCCATCGGGAAACGCCTCCATCAATCGCGCGATCAGCCCGGCGTCGGGCGGGTCGCCCGGCACGTCGCCGGCCAGCACCGCGACCACCGCCGCCAGCTCGGCCGGCGTCGCGTTCCAGAAAGTTTCGGGCGGCCAGCCGAGCATCGCCCCCGCCAGCCCGGCCAGCCGCCCCGCGCCCCGGCCGAAATCCCCGCCCGGACGGGGCGGGGGACCGCTGACGGTGGAGGGGGCTGTCCCCGAGCGATTCGTCAGTGGAACACCCCCTCCACCATCGCGTTGCGATCGCCCCCCTTCGTGTCCCGGGGAGGAATCAGAATCCGCCAAGGATCTGCCCCAGCAGCACCCTGAGGGTCGGTGTCGCGGCGACCATGCCTCCGGCCGCGACCGCCTCGCCCAGCGCTTCTCGTGTCAGCCCCTCGGGGCGGTCGTGCAGGCAATGCCAGAACAGCGCGACCATCTCGGCCAGCGCCATCCCGCCCGCCGCGGCACGCTCGACCAGCGCGAACAGCGATCCCAGTTCCTGTTCGGCCGCGACCAGGGCGGCAAAGCTCGGCCGCAGCACCAGCTCGACGCCGCCGACGCGGATCGTCGCCTCGCCCCGCACGGGGTTGGCCGTGCTCATGCGCTCACCACGGCGCCGGAGCTTTCCAGGCTCAGCGTATAGCTGCGCTCGCCATTGTAATCGCCGGCATAATCGAGCCGGGTGACCAGGAACCGCCCGGTCATCGTCTCGCCGCTCTCGAAGCTCAGCCGGTAATCGTCGATCTGCCCGGCCAGCGCATTGGCCTTCAGCCGCGTCTCGGCGGTCGATCCGGTGAACACCCCGGCGCCCGACACGCTGACCGATCGCACGCCGGCCCCCGACAGCAACTCGCGCCACCCGCCCGATTCCTTCGAGGTGATCGCGACCAGCTCGCCGTTGATGCTCAGCTGCGTCGTGCGCAGCCCGGCGATGGTGGCATAGGCCACCGGGCTCCCGCCATTGCCCACCTTCAGCAGGAACGCACTGCCCTTTTCCGCTGCCATATCGTCTGCTCCTCTTGGCTATTGCTCGATCAGTCGCGCGCGGTATTCGATCGTCGCGGTCCACCGTGCCGGCGCCTCGCCCGCGACGCGCAGCCGCACGAAGGCCAGGCTGGCGAGGCGCCAGCCGTCCATGTCGCGCGGCATCGCCTCGATCGCCGCGCCGGTCGCGGCGACCAGATCGTGGATCCGCTGGCGCCGGTCGATCCGGTCATGGATGACGATCCCGACCTGTACCTCGCGCCCGCGCCGGTCCTTGCTCCCCCAATCGACCGCGACCACCGGCCCCAATTCGGCCCAGGGCGGTGTCGCGCCCGGCACCGGGCCATCGGCGACCATGTTGAGCGCCGCCGCCAGCGCCGGATCGTCCTGCATCGCCGCCAGGACGGCGGTGACGAAGCTTCGCTCCGCGCTCATCGCATCAGGCTCCCGATCCAGGTCAGCCGCGGGTCGCGCGACAGGCGCCGGCCGATCAGCGTCACGCCGTCATCGCGCTGTTCCACCCGCACGCCGGGCAGCGCCGCGCGCAACCGGTCGGCGAGCTTTGCGATCGCCGCGTCCCGCCGCGCCTCGGCGATCGCCTGGGCGCGTGCCTCCAGCGCGGTCATGCGTGGGTCTCCGCGGCCAGGCGGACCGCGCGATAGGGCCGCCACAGCGCGGTCACCGCCGCCGGCGGCGGGTCGCGCGCCTCGCGTTGCGAAAACAGGTGCGCCGCGAGCAGGACGATGCCCTGGCGCAGCGGCGTCGGCACGCCGCTCCAGCCGTCGGCCAGGCCGGCGACCAGGTCGACCGCGATCCGCCCCGGCGCCGCCACCCGCACCCAGCCCGCCGCGTCGGCGTCGATGTCGATGGCATAGGCGACCGGATCGAGCGCCCTCGCCACGCCGACCTCGTCGATCGCCGACACGCCCGTGATCGACCGCACCGGCGCCGCCGGCAGCGGTCGCCAGGTAGTGCGGCCGTCGATCACCGCGCGCATCGATCGCGCGATCAGCACGCGGCCGACAAACTGCTCGGCCAGCCCGGTCGCGGTCTCGACGAACGCCGCCAGCAGCGCGTCGTCGGCGGTTATCGTCACCGCCAGCACGGGCTTGACCTCGCCCAGCGCCAGCACGCGATCGTCCGCGCCGAGCGACACGTCGCCCGGCCCCCCATGTGCAATCATGTCATCGTCTCCGCAGGAGAAGGCCGGCGGGCGGCGCGCGCCCGCCGGTACGCGCCTCAGCTGGCGGCGAACTTCATCAGCTTGATCGCCTCGGCATTGCTGACGCAGCCGCCGACGCGCTTGACCGCATAGAAATTGACGAACGGCTTGTTCGAATACGGATCGCGCAGGATCGCGGTCTCTGTGCGTTCGGCGATCAGATAGCCCGCGCGGAAATTGCCGAACGCGATCGCCGGGCTGTTGGCGGCGATGTCGGGCATGTCCTCGCTCTCGACCACCGGATAGCCGAGCAGCGTCGCCGGCTGGCCCAGGCTCAGCCCCGGCATCCACAGGAACGCGCCCTCGGCGGTCTTGAACTTGCGGATGCGCGCCAGCGTCGCGGCGTTCATCACCCAGGCGGCACCCTGGCGGTACGGCCCGCGCAGGCTCTGGACCAGGTCGATCAGCCGGTCCTGCGGGTTGGCGGCAAAGTCGCCCGCCGCGCCCGACGCCAGATATTGCAGCGTCCCGAACGCCCGCGTCGCATCGCTGGCGGTCGCGGTCGGCGCCTGGAGGAAGCCGCGAGGCCGACTGGTGCCGTTGCCGTTGACGAACGCGGCGCCCTCGGCGCGGGCGAATTCGGTGGCGATCTCGTCGGCCAGCCATGATTCGACGTCGAACTGCGCATCGTCGAGCATCGCCTGGCTGGCCGAGGGGTTGGCATAGAGGTCGCCCATCGGCGGCGCGATCTCGTTGAAGGTCGGCGTCGCGGTCTCGGGGCGCAGGGCGGTCTCCGCGGCCCAGCCCGACGGCGTGCCGCCGCTCGTCACCAGCCGGCGATACCCGGCCGAGCCGACCTTCACGACATTGGCGATCGCCCGGATCGGGCTGATCGCGGTCAGCGCGCGGTCGATCGTCGCGTCGATCTCGCGCGGCAGGGCATAGCCCCCGGCATCGCCCGTCGTCGCGTTGAACGACTTCATCTCGACCGTCGCCCCGGCGCGCAGATACCCTTCGAACGCCGCGCCCCCGGCGCGTGCCGCACCGCTGAGCATCGGCCGCGCCCCACCCGTTGCTGGCGCCGCCGCTCCCAGCTCCACCGCGTCGAAGCTCGCCTCGAGCGCGTCTGCCTTTACTTCGATCATGTCATTCTCCTCGTCACAAAGAAAAAGGTGTCCCGCCGGGACCGCCGCCGGTCATGCGACCGCATGCACCCGCGCCAGCGGCTGCATCGGCCGCGCGACCAGGCTGATCTCGACCAGATCGAGGTCGGTCAGCTCGCGCACCCCGCGCCGGGTGGAGGCACGCACGCGATAGCCAAAGCTCAGCCCGCTCACCGCTCCTGCCGCGACCAGCGGCGCGAGCGTCGCGTCGTCGACCCGCCCGATCACGCGCAGCCCGGTCGCATCCTCCTCGACCCGCTCGATCGTCCCGACCGGCGCCCCGCGATGCTGCCACAGCAGCGGCACCGTGCCCGGCACGCGGATCGCCCCTGCGCGCACCACGTCGCCGCCGCGGTCGACGCGGTCGAACACCGCGGCATAGCCGGCAAAGCGGGTCACTTGATGTACCCCGCAAACCCCAGCCGCACGGCGAGCCCGACCAGCACCAGCATCAGCACCATCCGCGCCGCCCAGCCGATCAGCGCCTTCCACACCGATTTCTTGGCGTCGCGCCACGCGCCGAGCAGGTCGCGCAGCTCGGCCATGTCCTTTTCCGCCGCCGCGTCGCTCAGCCCCAGTCGCGCCAGCGCGCGCGTCGCGCCCAGTTCGCCCGCTTCCTCGGCGATCGCGCGCAGCGTCGCGATGTCGGCGCCGGCGTCGCGGCCCTGCGCCATCAGCTGCGCCAGCACCGCGCTCACTCTTGCCCCCCTTCGCCCGGCGCGGGGGCGTCCACGCCGACCATCGCGCGCTTTTCGCCGCGCGTCAGGAAGTCGGCGGCGCCGATCTGCGTCCACAACCGCTCGCGATCCTCGCTCAGCGCCGGCACCCGGTCGAGGTCGACCGCCAGCGCCGGCCCGGGCAACCACCCCGCCAGCCCCTCGGCGATGCCGCCCAGGATCGTCGCCGCCAGCGGCAGGATCGACTGCCGCCACAGCGACCGGTTCGCCTCGCGGTAATTGGCATAGGTCGCGTCGCCGGGCAGCCCGAGCAGCATCGGCGGCACCCCGAACGCCAGCGCGATCTCGCGCGCCGCCGCCGCCTTCAGCCCGACGAAATCCATGTCGGCGGGCGACAGCGACAGCGCCTGCCACTTCAGCCCGCCTTCCAGCAGCATCGGCCGCCCGGCATTGGCGCCCCCCGAAAAGCTCGCCTCCAGCTCGTGCTTCAGCCGGTCGAACTGCGCCGCCGACATCGCCGCGCCGTCGCCCGGGTCATAGACCAGCGCGCCCGACGGGCGCGCGGCATTGTCGAGCAGCGCCTTGTTCCAGACCGCCGATGCGTTGTGGATCGCGATCGCCCCCGCCGCCGCACCCAGGCAACCGAGCCCGAAATGGTCGTTGACCGGATTGAAGCTCTTGAGGTGGATCACCTCGGCGCGGGGCCGGTCGCCCGACAGCCGCGTCGTCCGCTCGCCGACGCGATAGCGATAGGCCGCCGGCCAGCCATTGGCGTCGGGCTCGATCGTCACCCGCTCCGGGCGCAGCGCGAACAGTTCGGCGGCCCCGCCGCGGCCATCGTCCAGCACCTGGATGAAGGCGTTGCCGTGGAGCAGCAATTGCGCCGCGATCGTCTCGATCAACGGCTGCCCCGCCGATCGCGCCGACACCAGCATCGCGAGGTCGGGCGTCGAGGCGATGACCGGCGCGCTCGCCACCCCTTCGGCGACCAGTCGCACCGCGCGCTGCGCCACCGCATTCTCGCAATAACCGGCGCGGACCTGCGCTTCGTACGATCGCGGCCAGTCGCCGACGATCCCGCTGCCGCCGCCATGGCGCGACAGCGGCGGCCGCGCCTCGGTGGGCGCGGCCTTCCATCCGAACAGCTTCATGAAGGTTCCCCCGTATCGCGGTGCCGGCACCGCCTTGTGCAACCGCCCTCTGCATCAGCCTCGCCAATGCCTCTCAGAGTCCGTTAGGAAACTCGCGAAAGAGCGAGTTCGGCGCCGCCAAACGCGCCCTCAGCGCGTTTTCGACAGACTGTCTCGTGACTCTCAAAACATCCGCACCGCCGCCGTCCCCGGCTGGCGCCGCAGCATCAGCGCGGTCATCGCCCAGACCAAGGCGTCGGCGCGGTCGGGCGACCGGCCCCGCCCGAAATACCCCTCGGGCGACAGCGCGCACATCTCGTCCTCTAGGTCGGGAAAGCCGCCGACGTGCCGCACCTTGCCCTGGTCGTAGAGCGCCGATACCGGTTCCGCCCGCGCGGCCTTGGCGCGGCTCGCATGGACGATCCTGACCGGCAGCGTCGCGTCGACCGCCGCCAGGGTATTGCGCACCATCTCGCCGCCGTTATTGCCCTCCGCCACGATCAGGTCGGCACGCCGCCGCCGGGCGCATCGCACCACCGCGCGCGCCCAGCCGCTCGGCGGCAACCCGCCGACGCTGGCGTCCTCCAGCACATATCCGCGCCCGTCCTCGCCCAGCATCGCCGCGACGATCCCGCACGCATCGCCGCCGATACCCGCCGGCGGATCGACCGCCACCACCACCCGGCGGGCCCGGGGCAGGCGCCTTTTGTCGATCCGGCACGCCTCCAGCCCGGCCCGCGTCCACAGGGCGCCCGCCACTTCCTCGATCATTTCGCCGTCCAGCTCCTGCCGCCCCAGCCGCGTGCCGGCATAATCGGCCTCCATCGCCGCGACGAAGGTGGCGGGCAGATGCGGGTTGTCGTGCGTCGCCCCGCGTGTCTCGACCAGCCCGCGCATCGCCAGCACGCGACGCATCAGCCGGTTGGGCCGCGGCGTCGTCGTCACCAGCGCCCGTGGCCGGTCGCCGATGCGCAGGCCCAGCAACAGATTGTCCCACGTCTTCTCGCCGTCCCGCCACTTGGCCAGCTCGTCGCCCCAGGCCGCATGATGCTGCGGTCCGCGCAACTTGTCGGCTGCTTCGGCCGAATAGGCATAAGCCTTCGCTCCCGAATCGAACGCCAGCTCGCCCAGCCCGGCTTGCCAGCGCGGCCGCTCATGCGCCCGCGCCACCGCCAGCAGGCCGCTGTCGCCCTCGACCATTACCTTGCGGACATCGTCAATCGTCCCGCCGACCAGCGCGATCCGCGCCCCCGGCAGGGTTCGGGCGATGTCGCTCACCCATTCGGCGCCCGCCCGCGTCTTGCCGAAACCCCGCCCGGCGCGGATCAGCCAGACCCGCCAGTCGCCCGGCGGCGCCAGCTGCCCCGAATGCGCCCACGCCGCCCACATTTCGTTGAACGCGCGCACCTGCGCCCCGGTCAGCGCGCGCAACGCAATCTCGCGCTCGCGCAGGGGCAAGGCGAGCAGCCGTTCGATGGCCAGGCGGTCGCCGTCCCCGCCATTTCCGCCGTCCCCGCTGCTCAATGCCCGATCCGCCGGCCGGCTTCGATCTGCGACAGCTTCTTCATGATCGCCGCCACCGTCTCCTCCTTGCTGGCATGATGGCGCGGCGGGCTGCCCAGCTTCGTCCTGCTTCTGGTCTGCGCGCGAACGACCGTCAGCAGCCGTATCGCCAGGTCGACGTCGATCGGCCCGGTGATCGCGACCGCGCCGTTGGTCATCGCGCTGTCGCCCTTGCCGGCCAGCGCATGACCGACCAGCTGCAGTTCGAGCAGCTGATATCCCGCCTCCAGCGCCTCGTGCCACGCCGCCGTGAATGCCGCATTGCGCCGGCGCAGCGTATAGACGTCGTCGGAATTGACCCCGACGTGCGCCGCCGATGCGCCGACGTGACACGTCGCCGCCAGGTGATCCAGGAAATCGGTCTTCATCTGCGTGGTCCAGCGGATCGCGCGCGCGCCCCGCGGACGACCGCCCGGTCCTTTCTGCCGGGGCACGATATCGGTGACCTCGGGTAATCCGCCATCGATCGCGATGCCGTCTGCGTCCTTCATTCCACCCCCCATCCGCCCCGCAGGACGAAAAAGGGCCGAAGGCGTCGCCGCCCCGGCCCTGCTACAATTCTTCAGCGTTCCCGTTATGTACTCGAACAGCGTCGCGCTGTCAAGCGCAAAGGTGCCCATTTGGTTGGAAGGCAGTTTGACCTACGTTTCATCGTCACGCCGTCTCAAGGCCGGGGTGACGATGAAACGGGGTTCGAGCCGATCTATTCACGTTCTGGATATCGATTGTTCCTTCGCGAGGTGAAGGCGACCTTCAGGAACACGCGGCGCACATGCTCGTTACACCGCCAGACCGAGCAGCCGGCCACCACCGGACCGGCGCCGGCGACAAAGGGAATCCGCCATGCTTTGGACCATCGTCGTCATCCTGCTGATCCTCTGGGCGCTCGGGTTTGCCGTCCATGTCGGCGGCGGCCTCATCCACCTGCTGCTGGTGGTTGCGCTGGTCGTCGTGGTGGTGAACCTGATTCGCGGCCGCCGCGTGGTGTGAGGGGGCTTGCTGCCGGCACCGCACGGCAACCCGCTCTTCCGCGCGTTTCCCGGACAGGTTCAAGAAGATCAGGCGGCGGTCGTCGCCGCCTGATCCGCGACTCGTGCCCAGGCACCGATCTCGTCGCAGAAATGCGTGTCGATCGCCAGGTCATGGGCCAGCCCGGTGGCAAGGTTGACCTCGATCGATCCGCGCCATTCCCATGTTGCATTGCCCGTCAGCCGGATGAACCGGTCGCGCGCCACCCGTGACCCGATCCTGCCGCCGGCATTGAGCACCGTCAGGTCGCGATCGAACCGGGTCCGGCCGGTATGGCATGCCGCCCAGCTCGATACCGCCATCGCGCTGCCGCAGCTGTCGGTCAGCCCGACGCCGCGTTCGAACGTGCGGACGAAGATCGTGTCGGCGCCGCGCATTTCGACGAAGCTGACATTGGCGCGTTCGGGGAGCAGCGGCGGCGCCGCTTCGGCGAACCGGCCGATCGCGCTCAATTCCTCCTCGTCCAGGCGATCGACGAACGCGACCAGATGGGGGTTGGGGATCTTGGCCGCGACAAAGGCGCGCGCCGAGGGCAATCCGGCGATCGGCGCCTCGGCGCCCGGCGCGCGCGCCGCCCGCACCCAGGCGGCGGTGTCGACATCGACCGGCCCGGCGGTTTCGGCGACGGTGAAGACGCCGGGCGCCAGATCGGCGACACGCTCGACCATGACGCTGCTGGCCTTCAGCCGCACTGTGGCGCGGTCGATCCCCAGCGCCGCGAACCCCGCCCGCGCGACGCAGCGCAGCCCGTTGAGGCACGTCTCCGCCTCCGATCCGTCGCTGTTGAACATCGTCATGGCAAAGTCGTGCGCCGCGTCGCCGTCGCCGAGCAGCAACAGGCCGTCGCCGCCGACCGGTCCCGCGCGATCCGCCAGGGCCCGCGCGACGATCGCCCAATCGTCATGGCCCATCGTCGTCCCGCGCGCGTCGATCAACGGAAAGTCGTTCCCCGATCCGTGGCATTTGACCAGATCAACCCGCATCCCCGCGCTGTAGCGCGCGCCGGGCGGCATGCAAATCGACCTGTGGCCCGGCGCTGTTGCGCGCTGCGGTCGCGCGTTCCATGGTCGGTCGGGCATTTTCTGCCAGGACGCCTCGCTTCGGACCATGGCCATGACCGACTTCACCGCGACCGCGGCGCGCTTTTGCCTGCCGCCGGGCATTATCTATCTCGACGGCAATTCGCTGGGCCCGCTGCCGGTCGGCGCGGCGGCGCGGGCGCAGGACGTGATCACGCGCGAATGGGGCGAACAGCTGATCCGCGCGTGGAACGGCGCCGACTGGATCGGCCTGCCGCGCCGGGTCGGCGACCGCATCGCCGCCTTGATCGGCGCGCCGGCCGGCTCCGTCACGACCGGCGACACGCTGTCGATCAAGGTGTTCCAGGCGCTGGCGGCGGCGCTGGCCTTGCGCCCGGATCGTCGGGTGGTGCTGTCCGACACCGGCAATTTCCCGTCCGATCTGTATATCGCGCAAGGGCTGGTCGGCGCGCTCGGTCGTGGCCTCGAATTGCGGCTGGTCGCGCCCGACCAGGTTGCCGGGGCGATCGACGACACGGTCGCGGTGACCTTGCTGACCCAGGTCGACTATCGCACCGGCCGGCTCCACGACATGGCCGCGCTGACCGCGCGGGCCCATGCCGCCGGTGCGGTCGCGATCTGGGACCTCGCTCATTCCGCCGGCGCGCTGCCGGTCGATGTCACCGCCGCCGGCGCCGATTTCGCGGTCGGCTGCACCTACAAATACCTGAACGGCGGCCCCGGCGCCCCCGCCTTCCTTTATCTCGCCGAACGCCATGTCGCGGTTGCCGAGCCGATCCTGGCGGGGTGGATGGGGCATACCGCCCCGTTCGCCTTCGACCTCGACTATCGCCCGCATGGCGGGATCGACCGGATGCGCGTCGGCACGCCGCCGGTATTGGCGTTGGCGGTGCTCGACGCGGCACTTGACGCCTGGGATGGGGTGGACATGACCGACCTCCGCACGGCCTCCATCGGGCTGTCAGAACGCTTCATCGCCGAGGTGGCGGCGCGTTGCCCCGATCTTATCCTCGCGTCGCCGCGCGATCCTGCCGCGCGGGGCAGCCAGGTGTCGTTCCGCCACCCCCAAGCCTATGCGATCATGCAGGCGATGATCGCGCGCGGGGTAATCGGCGATTTCCGCGCCCCCGACCTTATCCGTTTCGGCTTCGCTCCGCTCTATCTCAGCGAGGACCAAATTGTCGCGGCGGCGGCGATCCTGGACGCGGTGATGGCCGGCCGGCTGTATGACGATCCGGGCTATCGCCAGCGGGCGCGGGTGACGTGACCGACAAGGCCGTCACCCTCCGTCGCGTAGCCGCTCGTGGTGGCGGATCACCTCGTCAATGATGAAACGCAGGAACTTCTCGGTGAAATCGGCGTCGAGCCTGGCGTCGCCGGCCAGCGCGCGCAGCCTCGTGATCTGGCGTTCTTCCCGCCAGGGATCGGCCGGCGGTAGGCCAGCCGCGGCCTTGTGGCGGCCGACCGCCTGCGTCACCTTGAACCGTTCGGCGAGCAGATAGACCAGCGCCGCGTCGATATTGTCGATACTGCCGCGGTAGGCCTCCAGCATTTCGTCGCTCATCGCGGTCTCCCCAATCCGCGTCCTTGTGCGCAGCGGGGGCGCGCCACGCAACCCCGCGCCCCTTGCCTTCCGCAGCGCGCTTCGCCACATCGCCCCAAGCATGAGCGCCACCATCCATCGTCTCGACCAGCGCCCCGCGGCCAGCCTCGATCCGATGATGCAGCTGGTTGCCCCCGACATGAACCTGGTCAATGCGGTCATTCTCGACCGCATGCAGTCGGAAATCCCGCTGATCCCCGAACTGGCCGGGCATCTGATCGCCGGCGGGGGCAAACGGATGCGGCCGATGCTGACACTGGCGAGTGCACGGCTGCTTGGTTATTTCGGCAACCGTCACCATCGCCTGGCTGCCGCGGTTGAGTTCATCCACACCGCAACCCTACTCCACGACGACGTCGTCGATGGCAGCGACCTTAGGCGCGGCAAGCGCACCGCCAATTTGATCTGGGGCAATCCGGCTTCGATCCTGGTCGGAGACTTCCTGTTCAGCCGCTCGTTCGAGTTGATGGTCGAGGACGGCAGTCTGAAGGTGTTGAAGATCTTGTCCAACGCCAGCGCGGTGATCGCCGAAGGAGAGGTCAACCAGCTGACCGCGGCGCGGCGCGTCGATCTGGGTGAGGAACGCTATCTCGAAATTATCGGGGCTAAGACCGCCGCCTTGTTCGCCGCGGCTTGCCGCATCGCCGCGGTCGTCGCTGAGCGCCCTGATGCCGAGGAAGCCGCGCTGGATGCGTTCGGTCGCAACCTGGGCGTCGCGTTCCAACTGGTCGATGATGCAATCGATTATGTCTCGGACGCCGGCACGATGGGCAAGGATTCGGGCGACGATTTCCGAGAGGGCAAGGTCACGCTGCCGGTCATCCTCGCTTATGCGCGCGGCAATGAAGAAGATCGCGCCTTCTGGAAGGCGGCGATCGAAGGCCGGCGCAATAGCGACGAAGACTTTGCAAACGCCGTTGCCCTGGTCCGGGGAAGTCGCGCGATTGATGACACAATTGCCCGCGCTCGCCATTACGGCCAGCGCGCGATCGATGCGGTCGCGATGTTCCCCGGCGGCGCGGCCAAGGCGGCGATGACCGAAGCGGTCGAGTTCGCGGTGTCGCGCGCTTATTGACCGGCGCAGGCGCGACCATGCCCGCGCCCATACTCATCGCGCTGCGCGGGCAACGCCGGCAGAGCGGCAGCGCCGTTTCCGTACGAGGGCGGCTTTGCCGATGTCGCGTCCAAGATAGATGACTCGCCCCCTCGATATCGCGATCGCCGGCTGCGGCCCCTGCGGGCTGGCCGCGGCGCTGCTGCTGCATCTTGACGGCCATCGCGTAACCCTATTCGAGCGGTTTCACACACCGCGCCCAGTGGGATCGGGGCTGATGATCCAGCCGACCGGACAAGCGGTGCTGCGGCGGCTGGGCCTGGGGGAGGCGCTGGCGGCGCGCGGCGCGCGGATCGATTGCCTGTTCGGCGCCAATGCCGCTGGGCGCGCCGTGCTCGACGTCCGCTATGCGGCGCTAGGCGACGCGCGGGGCATCGGCATCCACCGCGCCAGCCTGTTCGATCTGCTCCACGCCGCCGTCGCCGGCGAGGGGATTGCCATCGAGGCAGGCCGTATCGTCGTCGCGCTGGTCGACCGGCGGCTGGTCTTCGCCGATGGGCCCAGCAAAGGCCCCTTCGACCTCGTGGTCGATGCCTTAGGCGCGCGTACCACGTTGGCACCGCCGACCGGTCGCGCGCTGGCGTACGGCGCGTTGTGGGCGAGCCTCGACTGGCCGGTGGAGGGGTTTGATGCTCATGCGCTTGAACAACGCTACCGCGCGGCAAGCGCGATGGTCGGGGTAATGCCGATCGGCACGCCGCCGGGTGCGACCCGCCCGCAGGCGGCATTTTTCTGGTCTCTGCGCGCCAAAGCGCTGGCTGGCTGGCACCGCGCCGGACTGCAGGCATGGAAACAACAGGTTGTAACGCTGTGGCCGGCGACCGCGTCGCTGATCGACCAGATCGCCGACCCCGGCCGGTTGACCTTCGCGCGCTACACCCACCGCACGTTGCGTCATCCTGCAGCGCCGGGCTTGATCCACCTGGGCGATGCCTGGCATTCCACCAGCCCCCAGCTTGGCCAGGGCGTCAACATGGCGCTGCTCGACGCCTGGGCGCTGGCCTTCGCGTTGCGCGAGCGTGCGGCGCTGGCCGACGCGCTGGCACTGGCGGCGTCGCTGCGCGGCGATCATGTGGCGCTGTACCAGTGGATGAGCGTGCTGTTCACGCCGGTGTATCAATCGGACAGCCTGGTGCTGCCGTGGCTGCGCGATGCGCTGGTCGCGCGCGTCACGCCGATCCCCCCGGCGCCTCGCATATTGGCGGCCATGGTCGCGGGCGTGATAGGGAGCCCGCTGCGGCGGTTGGGGCTGGCCTGAGCCTCGTCCGACATCAGATTGGATGGCTAAAAAGGGAGGAATAGTTGCTATCGCCCTCTCAGCAATCCTGCGCGCAATCCTCGTGCTCGATCTGCAGCGTCGAATGGCGAATGCCGAACCGTTTGCGCAGCATCTCCTGCGCCGCCGCAAGGAAGCCGGCGTCTGGCTCGGCCGCCATCACCAGATGCGCGGTCAGCACCGTCTCGGTAGTGGACATCGGCCAGATATGCAGATCATGCGTGGCCGTGACGTCGGGCAGCGCGGCCAACGCCGCCGCGACCCGGTCATAGTCGATGCCGCGCGGCACCGCGTCAAGCGACATCTCGACCGTTTCGCGGAGCAGCCCCCAGGTCTGCCAGAAGATCAGCACCACGATCACGATGCTGGTCACGGGGTCGAGCCACGACGCCCCGGTTGCCCAGATCACCAGCCCCGATACCACCACCCCGGCCGAAACCACCGCGTCACCCGCCATGTGCAGGAACGCGGCACGCACGTTCAGGTCGCCCCGGCGTCCATGGGCGAACAGCATTGCGGTGGCGGCGTTGACCGCGATTCCGCCGGCGGCCACCGCCGACACCGCCCATCCGTCGACCGGCGTCGGCACCGCGATCCGATTGCCCGCCTCCAGCAGGATGGCGCCCAGCGCCACCAGCAGCAGTAGCGCGTTGAGCAGCGCGGCCAGGATCGTCGAGCTCTTCAGGCCGTAGGTGAAGCGCTTCGACGGCTCCCGCCGCGCCAGCGCCGCGCCGCCCCACGCCACCAGCAGGCCCAGCACGTCGCCCAGATTGTGGCCGGCATCGGCGAGCAGTGCGACCGAATGGACGATCAGCCCGGCGATTGCCTCGCCGATTACATAGGCAAGGTTCAGCCCGACGCCGATGGCAAACGCCTGGTCGAACGTGACCGGCGCGTGGCTGTGACCTGCATGGTCTTGATGGTCGTGGGGCGCGTGCATCGGGACTCGCGCGGTAGCATTGCGCGCCCGTGAGATACTAGGACGGTCGAGACCGGAAGCAGGGCGCTGCGATGAGGCAGCGCCACGATAACATGCGACGTGCTACGGCGACAAAACTCTTGATATGATACATCATCAGGAATAGCGGCCACTCGAGGCTCGGGTGAGATGTTACATCATCCAAAGAGCCGAGCGGTCTCAGGGAGTTTTCGATGAACAAGATGTCGCTTGCCGCCGGTGTCGCGCTGGCCGTGCTAGCCTGGCCGGCCCTGGCGCAAACCGCGCCGTCCGATACGCCCAGCAAGGCCGATACGCCCGGGAGGTCCGGTCCGGATCGCGGTGACATCGTCGTCACGGCGGCTCCCTTCGCGACCGAAAGCGACAACACGCCGGCCATCGTCGCGACGGTCGATCGCAAGGAGATCCGCAACAATGGCGGGTCGAGCATCGCCGACTCGCTCGCCGACGTCCCGGGTATATCGGGAACCGGCTTTGCCCCAGGCGCCAGCCGCCCGGTCATTCGCGGCATGGATGCCAGCCGCGTTCGAATTGTCGAAAACGGCAGCAGCAGCTCCGACGTTTCCGACATCGGACCCGATCACGGCATCCCGATCGATCCTCTCGCGGCCCGCCGGATCGAGGTCGTGCGCGGCGCCGCGACCTTGCGCTATGGCGGCCAGGCGATCGGTGGCGTGGTCAACGTCATCAACGATCGCGTGCCGACGTCGCTGCCGGCCAACCCGTTTTCGGGCGAGCTCAACGGCAGCTATGGGACGGTCGCCAACACCGCCGAGGGATCGGCGCTGGCCGATCTCCGGTCGGGCGACTTCGCGTTCCATGTCGACGGCTTTTACCGTCACACCGACGATTACGACACCCCGCTCGGTACGCAGGCCAATTCGTTCTTCCGTGGCTATGGCGGGTCGCTGGGCGGCTCGTATTTTTTCGGCTCGGGCAACAGCCGGATCGGCGGCGCGATCCAGCAATATAATGCCAAATACGGCATCCCAAGCGACGACACTTATATTGACCTGAAGCAAACCAAAGTGTTGGGGCGCTCGTCTTTCGACCTTGGGTCGGGGGCGGTCAGGACGCTGAACATCGACGCCAGCTATGCCGACTACAAGCATAGCGAGGACGAGCCCGACGGGACTATTCTGTCGACCTTCCTCAACAAGGAATTTGACGGCCGCGCGGAGCTGTTATTTGCCCCGACCCGCTTCCTGAGCAACTCGGCGATCGGCATTGAGATCCAGCGCCGGCGTTTCTCGGCGCTCGGCGAGGACAGCTCCTACCTGTTCCCTACGTTGACGCAGACCGAGGCCGGCTATGCATTCGCCGAAGTCCGGGCAACGCCCGCCTTGCTGTTCCAGGCGAGCGGTCGCGTCGAACAGGTCCATGTCGAGGGAACACCCGTATCGGACGTGTTCACCAGGATCGGTTTCACTCCCGTCAGTGGCGCGCTGGGCGCGCTGCTTGACGTCGGCGGCGGGCTAAAGCTCGGGCTGAACTTCTCCAGCACGGGACGCGCGCCCGCAATCACCGAATTGTTCGCACGTGGGGGGCATGACGGCCCTCAAACCTATGAAACCGGCGATCCGGCCCTGCGCATGGAACGCGCCAATTCGATCGAGGGAACGGTGCGGTTCAACAGCGGCGCGTTTCGCTTCGAGGGCAGCGCGTACCACACTTGGTTCAGGAACTATATCTACGGCGATCTGACCGGTCGCACCTGCGATGACGACGGCAATTGCACGGTCGGGTTCGACAATGAGTTGAAGGAACTCAATTACCGGCAGCAGGGCGCGCGCTTCTGGGGCCTCGAAGGACAGGCGACATACAAATTCTACACCTCCGGCTCCGGATCCCTGGAGGTCAAGGTCCTGGCCGACTATACCCGCGCCAAGCTGGATGACGGGAACAACGTTCCGCGCATCCCGCCCTACCGGGTTGGCGGCGGGCTGAGCTGGGAAAGCACGATGTTCGATGCCGGGGTGCTGTTCATCCATTCGGGGCGCCAGGACAAGTTCGGTATCTTCGACACCCCCACGCCCGGATACGACCAGTTGAAGGCGCAGGCGTCGTTGCGTCCGTTCACCACCTATCCCGGTATCGAGTTCGCGATCGTCGGCCAGAACCTGACCGATGACGTGCAACGCGATGCCGCGGCGCTGAACAAGGATCAGGTGGTCAGGCCGGGCCGCGACATCCGGTTCATCGTACGGGTCGCGACGTTCTGATAAGGGGGCACCGTCGTGGACCCGTCTTGCGACGGCGACAGCGTTCACGCCGTCAGGATCGCGCCGGCATCGCCACGTTGTTGCGGCGGTCGCGGTCCGGCAGCTTGTGGTCGGGATCGAGTTCGGCGCGCACGATCCTTCCCCCCGGCGCCGCGATCACCGTCGAGGGCTGCCGAATCCAAGTTTCGGCGGGCAGCCGCATCTCGATGACACGCCCGTCGGCATAGGTCAGCCGCAGGGTTGCCGGCATGATCAGCTTGTCGCGCGCCTCAATTTGTATCCTCACGCCCTTGGCGGCACTCCCGTCGACATAGGACAGGCCGCCGATCGCCAGATCGAGCTGCCAATTGTTCACGTACCATCCGCGCCACCACCAGGACAGATCCTCGCCCGCGCCATCCTCCATGGCGCGGAAGAAATCGGCCGGCTTGGGATGTTTGAACGCCCAGGCGGCAATGAATCGGCGAAAGGCCGCATCGAAGCGTTCGGGCCCGAGAATTTCCTCGCGCAGCAGCTTCAACCCCAGCGCCGATTTGAAATACGTCACCGGATGCCGGTACTTCTCGATGACGGTATCTGCGCGGCTGAGGATCGGCGGTGCATCGGGGTCGGCCAGGATGGGCAGGATCTCGTCCACCGGATTGCCGCCCCCGGGCGCAAATTCGGAATCACGCTTTGGGGCATATTCGCCCTTGTTGAACTCGTCCGACTCATAGGTGTCGATGAAGGTATTGAAGCCTTCATCCATCCACGCGTCGCGGCGCTCGTCGAACCCAACGACCATCGGAAACCAGCTATGGCCGATCTCGTGCGCGCTGATCCAGAACAGCTGTTTGCCGGCATCGTCGATCCCGTCGAACACGATGCCGGGATATTCCATGCCAGTCGCGGGTCCGGCGATATTTATCGCGGCAGGCCACGGATAGGAATACCAACGCCGGGAAAAACGCTCGACCGCATCCTTCATATACTCGGTCGAGCGTCCCCATTTGCTCACCCCCTGGCTCTCCGCCGGATAGAAGGACATCGCCAGGGACGACCTGCCGTCGGGCAGATTGATGCGCGCCGCGTCCCACGCGAACATTGCCGACGCGCTCCAGGCGACGTCGCGCGTGTTCTTCATGCGGAAATGCCACGTCAGCATGCCGCCGCGCTTCGGACGGGTCGCGGGGTCGGCGATCTCGTCAGGCGCGCGGATCATCACCGTCGCGTCGCTCGTTCGCGCCTTGGCAAGACGCGCGATCTGGGTCGCGGTCAGGACCTCCTGCGGGTTCACCAGTTCGCCCGACCCGGCGACGATCAGCTCGGCAGGGAGGGTTATCGAATAATCGAAATCACCATATTCGAGGTAAAACTCCTGCCCCAAATAGGGGAGTGTGTCCCACCCCCTGATGTCGTCGTAGACCGCCATCCGCGGATACCATTGCGCGAGATCGTAGATCTCGCCATCGCGGGAGCGCCCCCAGGCGGTGCGACCGCCGAACTCGCCCGGTACGGTATAGCGATAGCGGATCGTCACGATCGCGGTGGCATGCGCCGGAAGCGCGGCGGGTAACGGTAGCCTGGCGCGCGTGTCGCTGATGATCGGCGTCACCGCCACTGGCTTGCCGGCGACCGCCACCGTCACCGTTTCGAGCGTCATGCCATCGGTGTTGCCGCGCGGCGTGCCGCCGCGCGACATCGCGCTTCTTGATCCCGGGCGATAGATGTTCTGGTCAAGCTGCAGCCACAACGTGTCGAGCGCGTCGGGGCTGTTGTTGCGATAGGTGATGACGGTCGTGCTGGCGATCGTCTTGGTCGCGGGATCGAGCGTCGCCCGGATCGTATAATCGGCGCGGTTCTGCCAGTAATCGGGACCAGGCAGCCCGTTTGACGACCGATAGCCGTTGACTGCCTGACCCATGTCGAACGGGGCGAAGGTCTCGCGCGGTTGGTAGAGGCTGTCGCTCGTGCCGACGATGAGCATCGCCCCGGCGCCGACCAACGCCGCCCGCATGATATTGTACATGGCACGATTATCCTGGATTGAACGGGCCGACGCAACCGGTCTCGTAGCAGCGAGAAATCGGCACCATTGATCGATGAGGCGGGCGGTCCGGTTCGTTGGATGGTCGATAAGTAGTTTGCATGTTTGCGGGATGATATAGTATTACGCAAGTCATGGATACGTCCGGACCTTCCCGGTTGCCGACAATGGCCGTCGCCCTGGCGCTGGTCGGTGCTGCGGCGCCGTCTGCGCCAGTCGCCCATGCCATCGCTCTGGATGGATCCGGCAAGGCGTTTCCACGTCCATCGATAACGATGCTGTGGGGAACGTGGTGTGCATCCTGTGCGGCCGAGATCAAGCGGGTGCCTGCCTTGGCGGGCATTGCGCGGCCGCTGCCCTTCGTCACCCTGGCGATCGACCCCGCCCACAAGGCGCGGACGGCGCTGGTGAAATCCGGCTCGCCGATCGGCGATGCCTATGCCGACGACCGACCGCCGGCCGAGGTGCTCGCCGACTGGGGCGGCAAGGGCGCGATCCTGCCGCTGGCGGTCGCGATTGATCGGCAGGGCCGCGTCTGCGGTCGCAAGCGCGGACTGCTCGGGACCGATCAGGTCAGGCAATGGGCGCGGCAATGCTCAAGGTAAGCAATCTCCTGGCGGGCTATGGCGCCAGGCCGCTGGCGCGGCTGTCGGACCTGACGGTCGGCGACGGCGAGGCGGCCGTGCTGACCGGCCCCTCGGGATCGGGCAAGACCACGCTGCTGCTGGCCATCGCCGGCATGGCCGATCGGCTCGATGGTACGATCGAGATCAACGACACTGAGGTCGGCCGCCTGGGACCGCGCGCCCGTGACCGGCATCGCGGCCGTCACATCGGCATGGTCTTCCAGGACCTCCACCTCGTGCCGGGGCTCAGCGCGCTGGATAACCTCCTGCTCGCCCCCTATGCCAGCGGGGCGGTACGCGATCGTGACCGGGCGATCGCGCTGCTCGATCGGCTCGGGCTGGCCACCCGCCGGCAGGCCCGCGCCGAAACGCTGAGCCGGGGCGAGGCGCAACGCACGGCGATCGCGCGCGCGGCGTTGCTGCGCCCCTCGCTGATCCTGGCCGACGAACCGACCGCCAGCCTGGACGACGATGCATGCATCGTCGTGCTCGACCTCCTGCTCGAAGCTACACGCGACAGCGGCGCGGCATTGCTGATCGCGACCCATGACGGCCGGGTCAAGCAACGCGTCGCCAATGTCGCCGTCGCGGAGGCCATGGGATGATGGCGGTCAAGCTGATCTGGGCATCGATTCGGCGAAAGCCGCTGGGCTGGGCATTTCATATCCTGTCGCTGGCGCTCGGGGTTGCGGTCGTGGTCGCGTTGCTGGCGATCGACAGCGGGCTCGACCGGCGGTTCGAGCGCGATCTCGGCGGCATCGACCTGGTGGTCAGCGGCAAGGGCAGCCCGCTGCAGATCATCCTCTCCTCGGTGTTTCAGATCGATCAGCCGACCGGCAACATTCCGATTGAGATATTGCAGCGGCTGAAACGCAACATGCTGATCAAGGACGCGGTGCCGATCTCGCTCGGCGACAACCTTGCCGGTTACCGGATCGTCGGCACCAGCCCGGACTATGCGCATCTGTATGACGCGCGCCTGGTCGGCGGCCGCTGGTGGACGCAACCGCTGGAGGCCGTTCTCGGCGCGGAAGTGGCGCGCGACCGGAAGCTCAAGATGGGCGATACGTTCGTCGGCGAACACGGCCTGATGCCGGGGGGCGAACGGCATGTCGCCACGCCCTATCGCGTGGTCGGCATCCTCGCCCCGACCGGCGCCGTCATCGATCGCCTGGCGCTGACCGACATCAGCAGCGTTTGGAAGGTGCACGAGCGGGAGAATGCCGAACATGACGCCGCGCTTGCTGCCGAAACGGTAACCAGCGAAGCGCCCGACACCTATCCGTCGGTGGGTCGGGAAGTCACCGCGATCCTGGTCCGCTACCGCTCGGCGATGGGTGCGCTGATGGTTCCGCGCCTGCTCAAGGCGACACCGAACGTCCAGACCGCCATCCCGGCGATGGAATTGATCCGGCTCAACAAGCTGCTCGGCACCGGCACCGACGTGTTGCGGGGATTCGGCATCGGCCTGCTCGCACTGTCGGCGCTCGGCTTCTTCGTCGCGCTGCTGACCGCGGTCCAGGAGCGCCAGCGGGAGCTGGCGCTGCTTCGCGTGCTGGGCGGGGGGCGCACGTTGTTGCTGCGGCTGGTGCTGCTCGAAGCATTGCTGCTGGGGCTGATCGGCGGCCTGCTGGGCCTGGCGCTCGGCCGTGTCGCGGCGGTCATCGCGGCGCATGCCGTCGCGGTCGGCGGCGGACCGGTGCTCGCGCTGCCGTCGCCGGGCATTGCCGACCTGGCTATCGTCGCGGCGGCCATGCTGCTCGCCCTTGTCGCCGCCGCCGTGCCGGCGCTGACGGCCTATCGTCTTCGTCCGGCCCAGGTATTGCGCTCATGAACAGCCGATCGATCATCGCCGCGCTCGCATTGTCCTGTCTGTTGCCGACTACCATCGCGCAAGGGCAATTCTATCCCGGCGGCGCGCCCAAATGGGGCCCGAACGGCAACGGCACGCTCGACCACGAAGACGATCTGCGCTGGGTAATCCTGCATGACGTTCAGGTCACGGCGGATGAAGCCAGGGGCGTCTATACCGCCAAGTTCAGCAGGAACATGGCGGACATGGAGGGGCGCCCGTTCACGATCATCGGCTATATGCTGACGATCGAGCCCAATACGCGCTCCGCGCATTTCGTGATCACGCGGCGCAGCAGCGGCTGTCCCTTCTGCCCGCCCAATGAACCCACCGAGGCGATCGAGGTCTTCGCGACCAGGCCGATCGACTATACCCAGGCACCGATCGCGCTGAAAGGGACGCTGCATCTCGTGCGCAGCAGCGCGCAGGGACTTTTCTATCGCATGGACCAGGCGGTCGTCATTTGAGGAGAAGGGTGATGAGGGGCAAGCGGGCAGCGATCGCGATGGCACTTGCATTGGCGAGCGGCGCGGAGGCGCTGGCACAACAGGCGCCCGGCGAACGCCAGGCGCAGGCGCGATTACCGCAGGGGCGCTCGCCCTTGTGGGGCGTGCTGCGGACGACCCGGATCAACGTCGACGAGGCGCGCGGGATCTTCACCGCCTCGCATCCGGCCGCCGTCAAGGCGCTGGTCGGCAAGCGGGTGACGCTGGCCGGCTTTGTGATGCCGCTCGATTCAGCGACGCGCGGGACCCATTTTCTCTTGTCGAAATATACGCCGGTCTGCGCCTTCTGCCCCCCCGGCGAACCCAATGAGGTGGTCGAGGTGCATACCGTCCGGCCGCTCGTCTTCAACGCGAAGCTGGTGAACGTGACGGGAACCTTCGGGCTGGAAAATAATGGGGAGAACGGCCTGTTCTTCCAGATGGCGTCGGCGACAGTGCAGTGACAGCCCGAGGGCTGGCCGATCCTATTGCCTGTCGGCAATCCCGCACTGGCCGCATAGGCCCGTCGATTCCACCACGAGCCGGCCGGGAATCAGGCCGGCGTGCCGCGCCAGCGTCGCTAGGTCCCTGAACAGATCCGGCGCGGCAACCCGCGCCACCTTGCCGCAGCCATCGCAGACCAGGTTGATCGTCTGCCCCGGCTGGCCCGCCACATATCCGTTGACCAGTTCCACGCGATGGATCAACCGGTCGTCGCACAGGCGGGCCAGCGCGCGAAACGCCTGGCTCGGGCAAATGCGCTCGCCCAATGCGGCAAGCTCCTGGACGATCGCATTTGCCGACAAGGGAAGGCCGGTGCGGCCGAGCAGGCCGAGGATCGACCGGTTGATGGCGCCGGCCTTTCGCCGCCGGGTTTCAGCCATGGCCGTGATGCGCATGGCGCAGGCGCCAATTGGTCAGGTGCGCGGTGGCGAGCAGCAGGCTGCCCACGACGGTCACCGGCGTATCCCACCAGGTCGCGGCGAACACAACCGCGCCCGCCGCCAGCATGGCGAGCCCCGCCGCGCCGAGCACCGCCGGATACGTGGTGCCGTGACGCAGGCGCCCGCTGTACAGCGCAATAGCGGAGGAGGGCAGCGCGAGGGCCAGGATCCAGAGGTGAAAGCTTTCCGGTATGGCAAGCACGCTGGCGATCGTGGGCAGCGCCGCAAGAATGAGCGGCAACGCAAGGCAATGGATCAGGCAAAGCGCCGAAGCGCCCAAGGCCGCACGCTCGACCCAGTCCTCGCCCTGGCCGTTCAATACGATGCCCGCAGATTCGTTGTTGTTGCTATTCATCAAGCGGGCAATGATACAACATATCATATTTCGCAAGGAGAATGCGATGAGTACATCAGAAACCTTCGGCGATGGCTCGCCCGATCCGTTCCATGTCGAGGGCATGGAGGTCGCGGCATGACCGCGACGGCGGTTGATGGGGAGTTGGTCGCGTCAAGCGGCAACAGCGCCGTCCTGGATGAAATTCGGTATCCTGGCGTCTTGCTTGCGATCTGGCTGCGCGCCGCGCCGGTATCGTTGTCCCTCGCGGACGCCGGTTCGTTCGAGGCAATCAGTTTCGAGTGCCCGCCCGCCGCGGTCGGTACATTCCTGCTCGCCGCTCTCGAGCCGACGGGTCATGCCGCGTGGCACGACGCCATTGCCGCCGATGCCGCGCAGCTGGCGATCCGCCTCGCGGCGACCATCTACGTGGATCAGGTGGAGGTCAGGCTCGAGCCGGTCTCGACCGACGGGTGCTGGAAGTTCCATAGCGACTATGTGACCGCCCGGCTGCTTACCACGTATTTCGGCCCGGGAACGCAATGGACGAGGGCTGACGAGGAGCATGCGATCTTGCGTCAATTGAACACCGGCGACGTGGCCGTTTTCAAGGGACGCGTGGTCGATCCGGATGCCGGAATTCTGCATCGCTCGCCGCCGATCAGCCAGACGGGCGACCGAAGGATATTGCTGGTCATCGGTCCGACGAGGACGATCATGCCCTGAACTGGCGCCGCGCTCGTCCCGCCCCTGCCGGGGAACCTTCCGCGACGGTGATGCGCTGATACTTCAATGCCACCCGGGTTCCGGCCGTCCATCGGGTATGTCGGCAGATGGCGGCGCGGCCATTCCGTAAAGGCAAATCATGGGTATCATGCTGACCGCGACCTTCGGCACGCGCCGTGAGGCAGAAATGACCGTCGAGCGCCTGGTGCAGGAGTTCGACGTGGATCGCACGGCGATTTCGATCGGCACCGAGGGCGATGCGAACAGCGTCGGCGAAGAATCCGCGGGGGCTGACGCCGAAACGAACCGGGGCGGATCGGATGACCGCGGCGACCCGGCATTGCACGGTGCGATCATCGTCACGGCTGAAGTTGCCGACGAGACGGCGGCCGAAAAGGTCCGCGACGCCTTTGGTGAATTTGACGCCGAGGGAGTCGTCGAAACGATCGACTTCGAGCGCTGAGGCCATCGATCTCAGCGTTGATGGCCAATCCCCGACAGGATCGTCACCCCATCCGATGCTGATAATGGTCATCGGATCGGCCAAGTGCGCGGATGACGTGGCGCAAGCCCGATCGGCGGGTGACAATGGACAAGGGGGCGGCTAACCGGGCGCGGATGGGATCATTCCGGCGCCTGGTTCGTGGCAACCTTCTGGTCGCTTGGCTCCTGGTCTTGCTGGGGCTGGCGATGAAGCTGGTCGTGCCGTTCGGCTATATGCCGGTCTTCTCGGCTTCGGGCATTACGATCACCGTGTGCAACGGCATGACGCCGACCACGATGACGATGCCGGGCATGGACCATGGCGCAAAGGGCAGCCACGACGCGCCGGCCAAATCCGACGCGCCTTGCGCCTTTGCCGGCCTGGGCGCGCCCGGCCTTGGCGGCGCCGATATCGTCCAGCTCGCCATCGCGCTGGCGGTGATCGTCGCCGCCGGGGTGATGGTGGCGGCCGTGCTGCGCGTGGTCCTGCGCGCCCGTTTGCGCCCGCCGCTGCGCGGACCGCCCGTCCGCGGCTGACGGGATGCCGTTCTGGGCAGAGCCGATGCCGACCCTGGCCGCTTCATCGGACAGCGCACGTATATAGCGCCGGCGCCGGCGCCGGCGACGCGCCCATCCACCATCCCGTTCCCGCCTCGCAGGAGCCGTTTCCGGCTCCTCCTCGATCCATGCGGCCCGCGCCGCTGCCTGCGAACAGGGACTTGCCATGCCCGCCCTCCCCCGCCTTGTCCTGTCGGCGTCCACGCTGATCCTGCCCGCCTGCCTGTGGTCCGCCGACGCGCAGGCGCAGGCGACTTCCACTGCCGCGGCCGACCGCGACGACATCCTCGTCACCGCGCAGAAACAGACCCGCACCATCGAGAACGCCCCCGCCACGCGTGCCACGATCACCGCCGCGCAGATCGCCGACACGGTCAATGCAGTAAACATCGAGGATACGCTCAAATACTTGCCCAGCCTCGTCGTGCGAAAACGTCATATCGGCGACACGCAGGCGCCGCTCGCGACGCGGACGTCGGGGCTTGGCGCCAGCGCGCGCAGCCTGATCTATGCCGACGGCGCGCTGCTGTCGTCGCTGATCGGCAACAACAACACCTCGGCCAGCCCGCGCTGGAGCCTGGTCGGGCCCGAGGAGATCGCCGGGATCGACGTGCTCTACGGCCCGTTCTCGGCAGCCTATGCCGGCAATTCGATCGGTGCGGTCGTCAACATCACCACGCGCCTGCCCGATGGGCTGGAGGGCAGCGTCACCGCCGGCACCAGCCTCCAGACGTTCGATCAATACGGCACCGATCGTGCCTTGCCGTCCTATCAGGTCGGCGTGACACTCGGCGACCGGTTGGGCCCGCTGGCGCTGTTCGGCAGCATCGTCCGGACCACCAGCAACGGCCAGCCGCTGGCGTATGTGACCGGCATCCGGCCCGCCGCGCCCTCGGCAACCGGGGTCGGCACCACGGGCGGCTATGACGATGTCAACCGCATTGCCCGGCCGATCCGCGTGTTCGGCGCCTCGGGCCTCGAGCATCAGGTGCAGGACACCGTCAAGCTGAAGGCCGCGCTCGATCTCTCGTCCACGATCCGCCTGACCTATGTCGGCGGGCTGTTCCGCAACGATACCGATGCAGGTGTCGAAACCTATCTGACCGGCAATGCCTCGGGACTGCCGGTCTATATATCGCCGGCCGCGCCCGCAACGCCGCTCAACATCGGCGGCTATGCCTATGCCATCGCACCCGCCGCCTTCTCGGCGGGCATCTATCGGTACGACGAGCGCCACTGGTCGCATGCTTTGTCGGCGACCGGCAGCGGGGGGCCGGTCGACTGGCAGGTGATCGGCACGCTCTACGATTTCGACCGCGACGTCCAGCGGACGCCGACCGGCGCGCTCCCCGGTGCCTTTGCGGGCGGTCCGGGCACGATCGTGCGGCTGGACGGCACCGGCTGGGCGACGTTCGATGCCCGTGCCGCGTGGCGGATCAAGGCTGGGGGCGATATTATCCTGAGCGCCGGTCTTCATTGGGACAAGTTCACGGTGAAGAGCAACCGTTACGCCACCACGGACTGGATTGCGGGCGGCGAAGGCGCGCTGAACCTCGTCTCGCGCGGCAGGACGCAGACGATGGCACTATGGGCTCAGGGCGAGATGCGCCTCGCCGCGCCGCTCACGCTGACGCTGGGCGGACGCTATGAAGGGTGGCGCGCCGATGACGGGTTCAATTATTCGCTGTCCCCCGCATTGTCGGTCGTCCAGCCGACCCGCACCGCCGCCGGCTTTTCGCCCAAGGCGTCGATCACCTATCAGCCGGCCGCGAATTGGTCGGTGCGGCTGTCGTTCGGCAAGGCCTATCGTTTTCCGACGGTCGGCGAACTGTATCAGGCGATCGCGACCGGGACGGTGCTTACCGTGCCCGATCCGACCCTGAAGCCCGAACGCGCTCTGTCGGAGGAACTGGCGCTCGAAAACCGTGACGACAGGGGGAGCCTCCGCCTGTCGCTGTTCAACGAATCGATCAGGGACGCGCTGATCTCGCAATCGGCGCCACTGGTGCCGGGATCGTCGACCTTGTTCACCTATGTGCAGAATGTCGACCGCACCCGTGCGCGCGGGGTGGAGATCGCCTTTGCGCGCACCGACCTGCCTGTCCGCCGCATCGACCTGTCGGGCAGCGTGACCTATGCTGACGCGACGACCCGCGCCGATACCGCCTTTCCCGCGGCGGTCGGCAAGCTGTTGCCGTCGGTGCCGCGCTGGAAGGCCACCGGGCTGGTGACATGGCGCCCCGTCGACGCGGTCGCGCTGACCGTGGCGGGGCGCTATGCCAGCCGCAATTACGCCACGCTGGATAATAGCGACGTGGTCGGGAACACCTATCAGGGGTTCTACCGATACTTTGTGGTCGACCTGCGCGCCAGCTTCAGGATCACCGATAGTTACTCGTTCGCGCTCGGCATCGACAACGTGAACAACGACAGATACTTCCTGTTCCATCCCTTTACGCAACGCACTTTCCACGCGGAGGTGCGGTTGAAGCTATAGGAACAGTCCGCATGCACCGTAACCTTGTATTCCGGCTGCAAACCCTCATGTTGCGGTGCAGCAAACGACGGGCGGAGCCGGTACAGACATGCGACGCCTCAATGATACGATCCTGCGGCTGAGCAGCACGCCGAAACTTGCTGGAATGATGCCGACGATATTGCCGTCGCGGCTCAAGCCACTGCCGTCGGCGGGATCGAACCCCGGCGCGCTGGTCGGATCGTATTACGTGCCCGATGGCGGTGGCCGCCTGCCGCTCGTGGTCGTCCTCCACGGCTGTACGCAGAATGCGGCCGTGTACGATCATGGCGCTGGCTGGTCGGCGCTGGCCGAACGGCATGGTTTCGCGCTGCTGTTCCCCGAGCAGCAGCGCGCGAACAATCCGAACCTCTGCTTCAACTGGTTCTCGCCCGACGACAATCACCGTGACGTCGGCGAAGCGTTGTCGATCCGCCAGATGGTGGCGGCGATGATCGATCGGCATCCGATCGATCCCGCGCGCATCTTCGTGACCGGCCTGTCGGCGGGCGGGGCGATGACGTCGGTGATGCTGGCCAGCTATCCAGAGGTCTTTGCCGGCGGCGCGATCATCGCCGGGCTGCCGTTCGCGGCGGCGTCTTCGGTGCCCGAGGCGTTCGATCGGATGCGCGGCCATGGTCATGTCGATGGCGACGCCTATGCGGCGGCGGTACGCGGCGCCTCGGTCCATGGCGGGCCATGGCCGACGGTTTCGGTCTGGCACGGCAGCGCCGATCGCACGGTGGCGGCGATGAACGCCGATGCCATTATCGGCCAGTGGCGGTCGCTGCACGGCGCCGGCATCGCGCCGGACCGCGATGAGATGGTCGACGGCGTGCGTCACCGCGCCTGGCGCGATCGTGCTGGGCGCGACGCGATCCAGGACTATCGCATCGACCGCATGGGACACGGGACCCCACTGGGAACTGCCGGTACGACCGCGTGCGGATCGCCGGGCGCCTATATGCTGGATGTCGGCATTTCCTCGACCTGGCACATTGCCGCGGACTGGGGACTGATCGATGATATCCAGGCGGCGGTCACCCGCACGCCGCCGGCGACCCCCGCAATGCCTGTTCAGGCCGGTGGCATCCAGGGCACGATCGAGGCCGCGCTGCGGTCGGCCGGGTTGATGCGCTGATCGCCCCCGGAGTTACCCGCCAGCGACCGGTACAGCTGTAGGTATCGCTCGGCCATGCGGTCGACGCTGAAGCGGGCGACAACTGCCCGGCGGCAGGCCGCGCGATCGATTGAGCCGACGTGGCCGATCGCGTCCACCGCCTCGTCGAGCGTGTCGACCAGGAAGCCCGTCACGCCATCGTCGATCAACTCGGCCATCGATCCGCGGCGATAGGCGATGACCGGCGTGCCGCATGCCATCGCCTCGACCACCGACAGCCCGAACGGTTCGTCAAAGCCGATCAGGTGGAGCAAGGCGCGGGCCTTGCCCAGCGCGGCCAGCCGCTCGGCGCCGCCGACCAGCCCCAGGAAGCGGACGCGGTCGCCATCGATGAACGGCGCGACCCGCTCGCGATGATATTCCTGGTCCTGGATCAGCCCGGCCATCACCAGCCGGCGCCGGGCTGCCGCGGCGGCGAGGATCGCCTCGCCCGCGCCCTTGTCGGGATGGATGCGGCCGAAGAACAGCAGGTCCTCGCTGCCGACCGGATCGAACGGAAAGGCGTCGATCGGGATGCCGTGATGGATGGTCGCCGCATAGGTCAGCGCGGGGTGCCGATCGGCGTCGCTGATCGCGATATAGGCGACGCGGTCGTCATACGCCTCATACACCGGCAGGATGCGGTCCGACGAGAAGCCGTGGATGGTCGTCACCATCGGCGTATCGACCAGCCGCGAAAAGGCGAGCGGCATGAAATCGGCCTGGTTGTGGATGATGTCGAACTCGGCCGCGCGCTCGACCACCTGCGCGATGTGCAGCGCCTCCCACACCTTGGCATCGAGCGACGGATCCTCGGAATAGCCGCGCGGCACCACGCCCGCCAGCTTGGCCGTCGTCAGCGAATTGAGCGTCGCGAACAATGTCACGTCGACACCCCGCGCGACGAGTGCTTCGGTCAAGAGGCTGGTGACCAGTTCCCACGGCCCATAGGCGACGGGCGGCGTCCGCCACGAGATGGAGCTCAGCATCGCGACGCGCATGGTCAATCGGCCCTTCGGCCGGTCAGCCGAATGATGACGGCTTCGTCGGGGCGCAGCGTGCCCGGTTCGGCCGGCGTGCTCAAGGTGGTCAGGAGCATTTCGGCCCGGACGGCGGGCGGCATCGACAAGGACCGTGGCCGCGTACCGAGGTTGAGCGCGACCAGCAGGCGGTCGTCGCCGTGCCGGCGCTCGTAAACCAGGGTCTCGTCCGCCGCCTCTGCCATTGTCATGCTGCCGATCGACAATGCGGCGGTGACCCGGCGCAGCGCGAGAAGAGAGCAGTAGAGCGTCAGCATCGACGACGGATCATCCGCCTGTGCCGCGACGTTGCGGGTCGGCCAGTCCTCCCCCAGCGGCAGCCAGGGATCGCCGGTGGTGAATCCGGCATTGGCCGAACCGTCCCAGGGCATCGGCGTGCGCGACCGGTCACGGCCCAGGCCCTTGCCCGGTTCGCGCAGCTCGCGTGGATCGCGGATGCGGCCTGGCGGGATCGCCACCGGGCCGATGCCGATTTCGTCGCCCTGGTACAGCGTCGGCGTGCCGCGCAGCGTCAGCAGCAGCACCGCCGCGACCCGCGCCTGCGCCTCGCCCAGCCGCGCGGCGATACGCGCCGCATCGTGGCTGCCGATCACCCAGTTCGGCCAGGCCCAGTCGGGGATCGACGCTTCGTAATCCGCGATTACCCTCCCCAGCACGGCCGCATCCCACGGGGTTTCGATCAGGTGGAAGTTGAACGGCAGATGCACTTCGGGGCGATCGGGTGTGCCGAACCACCGGGCGAGACGATCGTCGGGCAGAAAAATCTCGCCGATCAGCACCCGGTCGCCATAGCTGTCGGCCAGCGTGCGGAAATCGGCGGCGATGGCGTGCGCCTCGGGCTGGTCGGTCGAATATAGCTGCAACAAGGCGTCGCGCTCGCCAAGATGCGGGCCGTAATCGGGATTGGGCGGATTGTGCGGCAGGTCGGCCGCCTTGACGATGTGCCACAGCACGTCGATCCGAAAACCGTCGACGCCGCGATCAAGCCAGAAGCGCAATACGTCCATCATCGCGGCGCGCAGTTCCGGGTTGCGCCAGTTGAGGTCGGGCTGTTCCTTCAGGAACGCGTGCAGGTAATATTGTCCCGTTGCCGCGTCCAACTCCCAGGATGATCCGCCAAAGTCGCTGATCCAGTTATTGGGCGGACCGCCGTCGGCCGCCGGGTCGCGCCAGATATACCAGTCGCGTCGGGGGTCGTCGCGCGACGACCGGCTGGCGACGAACCAGGGATGCCGGTCGGAACTGTGGTTGGGGACGAAATCCAGCAGCAGCTTCAGGCCGCGATCATGGATGGCGGCCAGCAGGCTGTCGAACGTGGCAAGATCGCCGAACATCGGCTCGACGCCGCAATAATCGGCAACGTCATAGCCGAAATCGGCCATGGGCGAGGGGAAGATCGGCGACAGCCAGAGCGCATCGACCCCCAAGGACGCGATGTGATCGAGCCGTCGCTCGATCCCCGCCAGGTCGCCGACGCCGTCGCCATCGCTGTCCTGGAACGAGCGCGGATACACCTGATAGACGGCGCCGCGCTGCCACCACGGCATGGTGGCGAGGGGAGGTTCCGGAACCATGGCCGCCTCCTACGGCCGCGCGGACGCTTCGGCCAGCCGGCAGTGCGCGACACTCAGTTGAGCGGCGAAAATCCGAACCCGCGCAGATACTGGACCTTGATGTTCACCGTCGTCACGCCCGGGCCGGCCTCCACCGCCGCCTGTTCCAGCGTCGGCTTGCTGCGCCCGAGCGATCGGCCGCCGGGCACGCCCGCGCCATCGCTCCAGAACGAGAATTTGTCGCGTCCCACACGGTTGTGCCGCAGCATCAGCGCATAGCGGCCGGGGCGCGGCACGCGGACGCAGATCGCGACATTGCCCGATACCGGGACACGCGATCGCGCGCGGCGAAAGATCTTGCCCTGGGCGACCAGGTCCTGGTCGGGCGCGAGATAATCGCCGGGCGTCGCCGGATAGAGTTCGAGCCACAATTCGCCGGCGCGATCCTTCAGCCCCTGGACGTTGACCTCGATCGCGGGTCCGCGGCCGGTCTCGCATAGCGGGGCGTCCTCGCCGATGGTTTCCGCCGCCGTGGCGGTCGCGGTCGACAAAGCCGCGATGGTCAGCGCGGCGATCGTTAAGTGACGCATCAGTGGCAGGTCCGAACGTAAATGGCTTCGTAACCATGACGACGCCGAACCCCCGATCCTCACCCGCCGCGCGCATCATCGCGCCGGCCGGCGGTCGCGGCGCAGAAAGACCAGCCAGTGATCGCGGCCGCGGGGCGCGCTCAGCAGCAGGCGGTAATCGCGCGCCAGGGCCGCCGTCATCACCGCCTGGCTGTCGCGGTTCCACGGCGCGAGCGGGTGGTCCATCGTCACCACCACCGGGGGGCGGCGGGCCATCACGCGGCGCACCTCGGCTGCCTCGTCGATCCCGGTAGCACCCTGTTCGGGGGAGTAGGCGAGCGTGGAGGGGAACGCATAGGCGGTCGGCAGGCAGGCATCGGCAAGGTGATAGAGGATCGCGTCCCCGGCAAAGACATAGGGGCATTCGCGGCCGCTATTGGCCGCCATCGCGCGGGCGACCGCGCGTGCCGCGACACGGTCGTCGGGCTCGGTGGCGACATGGAAGGCCAGTAGCAGCACCCCCCATCCCAGCGTGGCCAGCATCGCGGCGCGATAACGCCCCAGAACGGGCGCCGCGACGATCGTCAGCGGCACCATCAGCGGCAGCGCATAATGGTCGAAGAACGCGCCAATCATCGCAAAGGCGATCAAGGCGGCGGCCAGCCAGCCGAACGCCAGCAGGATCTCCGGGCAGCGCGGCCGGGCGCGCCAGGCCATGACCGCCATGACGATGAACGGCAGCAATTGCGTCGTCGTGCCCGCCAGCCGCGCCGCGATCTTGGCCGCGGGATAGCCCTTGCGCAGCGCGACCGAGGCGAAATTGGCGAACCAGAACGCCTGGAAGAAGGCCGGCCCGCGCCGCCAGTAATCTGCCACGACGATCGCGGTCGGCGCGATGCCCAATATCGCCCACAGCAGGGCGGCCCCCACCATTACCGGCCATCCTCCGCCCGCGCGGCGCAGATACCATGAATGCGCCAGGCCGAAGAACGCGCCCTCCACCACCGGCGTGTATTTGGTCTGGATCGCCAGCCCCGCCAGCAGGCAGGCGACCGCGCCGTTGACGACGATCCCCCGCCGGTCGCGCCGCGCCGCCAGTCCGGGCAGGCGCAGCGTCAGCAGGCCCGCGCCCGCGACGAACAGATTGTAGAAGACCGGCGATTGTCCGCCGCGCCCGCTCAGCAGCGATAGCCACAGGAGATAGGCGACCGCCGCGACGACCGCGCCCGACGATCCGGCACCCAGCCGCCGGCCCGCCTGCGCGATCAGCCATGCGGTCGCGGCGGCGAACAAGGTGGCGACCAGTTGATAGGCCAGAATGCCTTCCCCCGGCAGCATCCGGATCGCCGCGAAGATCAGAAACAGGCCGACCGGCTTGCGGTCCCAGATGTCGACATAGGGCAGCGCGCCGTGGCGCATGCGGTCGCCGACCAGCAGGTAGAATTGCTCGTCGACATGGATCACCGGGTTGCCGAAGTCGCGCGCCCGCAGCGCCACCGCGACCGCAATCAGCAATGCAGAAAGCGCGATACCGCGCGCCCGTTCCGCCATCACCGATGTTACCGCAATCCCCACCGGCCGGTACGCTTAGCGACATTTGCCGGTGCGTTGAAGCTGCCGTCTGCGCGCGCCTATACGTTTAAAAGTCGTTTATTTTTGTCATGCACAGGTGTGGGTATGTCGCGGCGGCGTCGTCGTTGGATCGGGGCACTGGAAGTCGGTGCCGGCGCCGTGATCGCCGCGATCCGCCAAGGGGGGCGGTCGTTGGTGGATCCCGCCGGCACCGGCTTCCTTCATCATCTCGATGTGAGCGGCAGAACGCATGTATCTCGACCTGGATCCCCTCGTCTCTTCCGGACCACCGCGGATCGAGCAACAGGTCGCGACCCGCTGGACGGTGCTGATCCCGTTCTTCAACGAACGCGATTATCTGGCGGCGACGATTGCCAGCCTGGCCGCGCAGACCGTGACGCCGACGATGATCCTGGTCGACAACGGATCGACCGACGGCAGCGCCGATGTCGCGCGCGATGCCTGCCGCGAGCATGGCGCCGACTTCGTGCTGGTCACCGAACGCGTTCCGGGCAAGATCGCCGCATTGGCCACGGGGCTCGCATGGGTGCGCACCCTTTTTGTCGCCACTTGCGACGCCGACACGCTGTACCCGCCGGATTATCTCGCCCAGGCGCAACGCCTGCTTGAGCGGCCGGGCTGCGCGGTGGCGGGGGCCTATTTCGTCAGGCCGGGTGCGACCCGGCGTGACCGCATCGCCAAGGCGCGCGCCATCCTGCTCGGTGCCAGCTTGTTGCCGCGGCAATGCCATACCGGCGGCGCGGGCCAGGCGTTCCGTACCGCCACATTGCGGGCAGCGGGCGGGTTCGACGCCCTGCGCTGGGGCTTCGTGCTGGAGGATCACGAGGTGATCCACCGCGTGATGGCCAGCGGATCGATGCGCTATTCGGCTGATCTGTGGTGCATGCCGTCACCGCGCGAGCGCGATCGCGACTCGATCCGCTGGACGCTGGTCGAGCGCCTGCTCTATTCGGTTGCCGCGCCCTGGGCGGGCGACTGGTTCTTCTACACGTTCCTCGCCCGGCGCCTGAAGCAACGGCGGCTGCACAGCAATCGCATGCGAGAGCGGCGGTTCTACAGCCTTGAGGGACCGGTCCTTGCCTCGTCTCATCCTGTGCTCTGACGATTTCGCTTTTTCCCGTGACGTGAGCGAGACGATCGCCGACCTCGCGCGGAAGGGCAAGCTCAACGCAATCAGCTGCATGGCGGTAATGCCCGGCTGGCCGGCCGACAGCGCGTTGCTAAATGACCTGTCAGATACCGTCCAGGTCGGCCTCCACCTGACGCTCACGGGGGAGCGGCCGCTGACCGCGATGCCGATGCTCGCGCCCAACGCCGTGCTGCCCGGGATCAATGCGCTGGGACGGCGCGCGGGCCGGCGCCGGCTACCGCTGGACGAAATCGCGGCGGAGATCGCCGCGCAGTTCGACGCCTTCCGTGCTGCGACGGGGCGTCCGCCGGCCTTTGTCGACGGCCACCAGCATGCGCATGCGCTTGGCGGCATTCGCGAGATCGTGCTCGCCGAAACCGCGCGACGGGCGCCCGGCGCCTGGGTTCGCGACTGTACGGACCGCGCGCTGGCGATGCTGGCGCGGCCTTTCCCGGGCAAGGCGATCGCCAGCGCCTACCATTCGCGCGGCTTGCGCGCTGCTGCGGCGGCGCATGGACTGTCCTGCAACGACAGCTTTGCCGGGCATTACGATTTCACCGGCGACTATCGCGCCTTGTTCCCCCGTTTCCTGCACCGCCCCGGGACGATGCATCTGGTGATGTGCCATCCCGGGGCGGGCATGCGGCCCGGCGACACCATTGCCGCGGCCCGGCCGAAGGAAGCTGCCGCCTTGCGCGATTGGTCGATCGCGGACATGGCTGCGATGGAAGGGTTGGCGTTTCCCGCCTGACCGTAGGGATTCCAAGGGTGGACGGCGGGCTCACGGCCATTTTCCTCGCCCAACGGCCGATGCTGCTCCGGTTGGTCGCCGCGCGTCTCGGCAATCGCGACGATGCCGAGGATGTGTTGCAGGACATGTGGCTGCGGATCGACCAGCTGGCCGACCGCCCCGTGGCCCAGCCGGTGGCCTTCCTCTATCGGGTCGCCGCCAATCTCGCCACCGACCGCCGGATCGCCGCGACCCGTCGTGGCGCGCGCGATTCCATCTGGCTCGACGGCCAGCCGGAGGCCGATGACGTGCCCGACGCCGAACGCCTGCTGATCGCGCGTGCCGAGTGGCGCCAGGTCGAGAGCGCGATTGCGGACATGCCCGACCGGATGGCGACGGCGCTCCGCCTGTTCCGTATCGAGGGGCGGCCGCAAAGCGCGATCGCCGCGCAATTGGGCATCAGCGTCAGCGGGGTCGAGAAGCTGTTGCAGCGCGCCTATCGCAAAATCCACGACCGGCTCGCACAATCTGCTGAGGATTCGGGCGGCGCGCATCGTCTGGGCAGTGAAGGGGGTCCCGACCGTGCCGGCTGACCGCGAAACGATCATTGACGAGGCGATTGGCTGGCATGTGCGGCTGGCTGAGTCGCGCGACGACGAGTGGACCGATTTCATTGCCTGGCTGGAGGCAAGCCCGGCGCATGCCGCGGCCTATGACACGGTCGCCATGGAGGATCGCCTGATCGGCGACGTGCGCCTGCCGCTCGCGGGGGCCGCGGCGCCGGCGGCGAACGACAATCCGCGGCGGTACTGGCGACGGGCGCTTGGCGGCGGCGCGATCGCCGCGACGATTGCCGCGTTGCTGGTGCCCGCCATGCTCGTCAGGCGATCGCAGCCCTATGCGATCGCGACCCGGCCAGGACAGCCCCGCACGGTCATGCTGGCCGACGGCACCAGCATAGAGATCAGCGGCGGCACATTGTTGCGGCTCGACCGCGCCGATCCGCGTGTCGCCACGCTGGATCGCGGAGAGGCGGTGTTTCATGTCCGTCACGACACCGCGCATCCGTTCGCGATCACGTCCGCGGGCGTGACGATCCGCGATCTCGGCACCGTCTTCAACCTGGCCCGCGACGGCACCCGTTTGTCGGTCGCGGTGTCCGAAGGGTCGGTGCTGTTCCAGCCCGATGGCGCCGGGCTGACGCTGCGCGTCGGGGACGCGCTGACCATCGACGAGCGCAGCGGGCAGACCGTCCGGTCGCGGATGTCCCCCGATCAGGTCGGCGGCTGGCGCAGCGGCGTGCTCAGCTTCGACGGCCAGCCGCTCGGCCAGGTCGCGGCGACGCTGAACCGTCTCTATGCGACTAACCTCGGCCTGGAGGGCGGCTTGTCCGATCGCCCCTTTACCGGCATGGTCCGTTTTACGGGGAAGGCCGATCGTGACGTACCGCATCTGGCCACATTGATCGGAACCAAGTGGCGGCGTGAAGGGGAAGGGTGGATCTTGTCGAGCGCGGCACCCTAGTCTCGCTACCCTGCTCCTGGCGGCGATCGCCGGCCTGCCCCAGACCGCGACGGCGCGCGAGGCCGTCCTCTCGATCCCCGCGACGACGCTCGATATCGCGCTGACCACGCTCGCGCGCGCGGCGAACGTCGAGATCATCAGCACCGAACCGGCCTTGCGTACGGTGCGAACGCGGCCGCTTGACGGGTCGATGCCGGTGCGGGTGGCGCTCGACCGGCTGCTGGACGGGACCGGTTTCCGCGCCGTCCGAACCGCGGCGGGCGGATACCGCGTCGTCCGGGCGGCCTTGCCCCCATTCCCGTCCCCGCGCCGGGCGGCGGCAGTCCCCCCCACGCCCGCGGCCGCGCCGTTGCCCGACATCGTCGTCACCGCCAGCAAGCAGCGTATCCCGCTGCTGCGTTACCCCGGCAGCCTGACCATCGTCGGCGGCACCCCGACATTGCCCGCGCGCGCCGCCGGTGACATGACCGACGTCGCGCGGACGCTGCCGATCCTGCAAAGCACGCAGCTGGGCGCGGGCCGCAACAAGATCTTCATTCGCGGCGTCGCCGACAGCAGCTTCAACGGCAGTACCCAGTCAACCGCCAGCATCTATCTCGACGACGTCCAGCTCACCTATTCGGGGCCCGATCCCGCCGTGCGGCTCTACGACTTGCGCAGCGTCGAGGTGCTGGAGGGCCCGCAGGGAACGCTCTATGGCGCGGGAGCGATCGGCGGGGTGATCCGGCTGACGTCCAATCCGATCGACCTCGCCGCCACCGCCGGCGCCATCGCCGGGGGCGCCACCGCCACCAGCAAGGGTGCGCCGGGGTTCGATCTGGCGGGGATGATCAACCTGCCTCTCCTGACCGACACGCTCGGCGTGCGCGCGGTGGCCTATCGCGTGCGCGACGGCGGTTTCATCGATGATCCCCAGCGCGATTTGCGGGACGTCAACCGCGTCGACACGCTGGGCGGCCGCATGGCGCTGCGCTTCGATCCGGGGGACGGCTGGCGGGTCGAGGCGAGCGGGGCGGGGCAGCGGATCGACACACGCGACGGCCAATATGCCGATCGCGTGGACGCCCCGCTTACCCGGCGGTCGCCGATCGCCCAGCCGTTCGACAACCAGTTGCTGTTCGGCCGTGTCGTGGTCGCCAGGGACTGGGCCAGCGGGTTGCGCTTGTTCTCGGCGACCGGCATCGTCGGCTATCGATCGACCGACCGGTTCGACGCGACGCAGTCGCCCGCCCCCGGCATGCCGCCGGTGCCCGCGACCTATACCTCCGATCGCCGCAAGCTGCTGTTCAGCCAGGAGGTCCGCCTGTCGCGCTCCCTGCCCGGCGGCACCTCGTGGGTCGGCGGACTGACCTATGTCAGCGACCGCGACATCCTGTCGCGCGCGACAGGTTTCCCGGACAGCGAGACCAGCATCATCGGCGTGACCAACGTGACCAGGGCGATGTCGGCGTTCGGCGAGGTGACGTTCGTGGTCCTGCCGGGCGTGTCCGCCACGGCGGGCGTGCGGCTGACGTCGGCGCGGACCGATGGCGAACCGTCGAGCACGCCGCGTTCGGCCAATTTCGTCAGGGGCCGGCTGACCTCGCGTGCCGACCCGACGCTGGCATTGTCCTGGACCGTCGCAAGGCGCCTGGCGATCTTCGCGCGCTACCAGACCGGCTATCGCACCGGGGGCCTGGCGGTCGCGCGCGGCGTCGGCCGTGTCGCCGATTACCAGCCCGATGCGATCGTCGTTGGCGAGGTCGGCCTGCGCCGGCTGCGCACCGGCGTGACCGGCATCGCCTTTGCCGGCAGCTTCTCGGTCGCGCGCTGGACCGGCATCCAGGCCGACCTGATCAATCGCCGGGGCCAGCCCTATACCGCCAATATCGGCGACGCGCGGATCCGGACGCTCGAAGGCAATGTCGACTGGGTGCCGCTGGCCGGGCTGGACATTGCCGGATCGTTCCTGCTGACCGACAACAGCCTCTCCGGGCCGCTCGCCGATCTGTCGCGGCGCGACAACCGCAGGCTGCCGGAAACGCCGCCGTTCGCCGCGCATGGCGGCGTTTCCTATCAATGGCAGAGCGGCCGCGTCGCCCCCCGCATCGGCATTACCGCCGATTATGTAGGCCGATCGGTGCTGGGTACCGGCGACCTGCTCGATGTCAGCCAGGGCGATTATCTGACGATCGGGCTCTCGGCCGGCGCGCGCGTCGGCCACGTCGACCTGTCGCTGGAGGTACAAAACCTGACCGATCGCCAAGCCAACCGCTTCGCCTTCGGCAACCCGTTCGCGTTGGCATCGCGCGACCTGATCACGCCGTTGCGGCCGATCAACGTTCGCGTGGGAGTGTCGGTCGCCTGGTAGAAGAACGTCGATCAGCTTGCCGGCGGCGGGAAGGCGAGGATATCGCTCGAATAGGTTTCGACGACCAGGCTGATCGGGGTGCCGTCGGGCATTGACAGCAGTGCGCGGGTTTCCAGCAGGGCGGCCGGGATGATGAGCGGCGTGGTGCGGGCCGGCGCATCGAGCGACGGCGACCACAGGATGAGCGATGCGATCGTGCGCCGGCCGAAGCGCAAGGGAGCGACGACGCGGCCGAACGGCGTGTCGGTATTGTCGAGCACCGCGTTCATCGCCGCCGTCAGCCGGCCGGGGACATACCAATTGTCCGCCTGCGACAGGACCAGCGTGCCGCAGCGCAGGCGCACGCGGCGGTAACGGACGGCGGCGTCGCGATCGACCCTCAGCAGCGCGCGCACCTCCGCCGTCGCCGGCTTGTCAAATCCCGTCAGGCGATCGGCGACGATATGCGTGCCCGCCGGGGCGAGGCCATGGAGCACGCACCATGTTTCCAGTACCAGCGTCGCACTGGGTTCGGCCCGCAAGCGCAATTCGAGCGACCGGATCGCGTCGCGCGCCGCTCGCCGCGCGGATGGCGTGTCCGGCCAGGATGACGGTTCGGCGGGATCGGCAACCGCGGCGATTTCGACTATCGGCATCCCTTCATCGCCTATCGGGCGCCGGCCGCCCGGGCAAGCGGGAGGACCGTTTCCCAAATCTTCACCCCGCGATTTTAGGGTCCGGCACCGTGACTATTCCCGTTTTTCTGACCGTCGATACCGAGCTGATGTGGCGCCACCACGCCGCCGGCTGCGATCTGGCGACGCAGATGGAACGCTCGATCGACCCGGCCGGCGTCGGCGTGCGCTTCCAGCTCGACCTGCTCGCGCGCCATGGCCTGAAGGCCAGCTTCTTCATCGATCCGATGCCGGCCTTGGTATTCGGCCTCGCCGCCGTCCGGCCGGTGGTCGAGATGGTGATCGCGGCGGGGCAGGGGGTCCAGCTTCATCTCCATCCCAATTGGGCGGGCGCGCGGGCGGACGATGCGGGGGCGTCGCACGGCAGGTTCGACCTGATCCAATACAGCCTGGACGAACAGCGCGCGCTGATCTCCGGCGCGCGCGACCTGCTCAAGGCGTGCGGTGCACCCGATCCGGTGGCGTTCCGCGCGGGCAGCTATGCCGCCAATGACGACACGCTGACCGCGCTGGCCGATCTCGGCTTTCGCTATGACAGCAGCTTCAACGGCGCTCATGCACCCTCTCCCAGCGCGATCGGCCTGCCGCCGCGCCAGATCGCGCCGGTCCGGCGCAACGGCGTGATGGAAGTGCCGGTGACGCTGATCGAAGACGTTCCGGGCAATCTGCGCCAGTTCCAGCTCTGCGCCTTGTCGCAAGGCGAAATGCGCGCCGCCCTCGATCATGCCGTCGCCGCGCGGCACGCCGCGGTGGTGATCGTCAGCCATGGGTTCGAGCTGGCCAATCGTGCCGGTACCCGGGCCAATGCCGTCCACGTCAACCGCATCGAGGCGTTGTGCGCGATGCTCGCGGACATGCGCGAGGTCCTGCCGACGACCTTGTTCAGCGACCTGCCGGCCTTTCCCCAACGGGGTGCCGCCGAACCGCTCGGCCCCAACCGGCTGCGCACCAGCTGGCGGCAGGCCGAGCAATTATGGTCCAACCTGGTCGAGGAACGCGCGGCGTGACCGTCGCGCGGCAAGTGCCGCTGCGATTCCAGGTCGGCGCGCGGACGATCGCCGTGCTGCGCCGCGACCTGGTCCAGGTCCCGCTGTCGCTCGACGCGGCGCTTTCGGGGCGGCTGCCGATGCTTCCGCCGCTGGACCTGGGCGCGCAGGGCTATCTCGTCACCTCGCTGCCCACGGATCGTCGCGACGCGCTGGCCTGGGCGGCCGGCGGCCTGATCGCCGCCACGCGCCAACGATATACCCGCCGATATGTCGATCTGACGATCGGCGTCGACGGCTATCTCGATCGCCTGTCGACCAATATGCGGTCGGCGATCAGGCGCAAGACAAGGAAGCTGGTCGCTTCGGGCGGACCACTCGACATTCGCCGTTTCGCCACCCCACAGGAAATGGCGGTATTTCACCCCGCCGCGCGCGCCATCGCGACGCGGACGTACCAGGAAAGGCTGCTCGGCGCCGGCCTGCCCGGTACGCCCGATTTCCTGGACGGCATGTACCGAGCGGCGGCGGCGGGAAACGTGCGCGGCTGGCTGCTGGCGATCGGCGGAAAGCCCGTGGCCTATCTCTATTGCCCGATCGAGGACGGCGTGGCCGGCTATCGATATGTCGGCCACGACCCGGTCTTCAACGACCTGTCTCCGGGTGCGGTGCTGCAGGCCGAGGCGTTGCGCGACCTGCTCGCCACGCCCGGGCTGAAGCGGTTCGACTTCACCGAGGGCGACGGACAGCACAAGCGTCAGTTCGCGACCGGCGGAGTCGATTGCGTCGACCTGCTGCTGCTGCGCCCCAGCCCTGCCAACCGCGCGGCGACCTGGGCGCTGTCGGGCTTCGATGGCGGCGTCGCGCTGGCCCGGCGGCACGCCGCGCGGCTCGGTCTGGCCGCGTTCGTCCGGAAGGCCATCCGCGCGGGCTGAGACGTCCGTCCGGTAAACGCGCCAAGAGCGCGTTTCCGGGCGACCCATCGCCTGCTACGCCGCTCCGCGATGCACCTGCGCGCCGCCGCCATCGTCCTTGCCGTCCGCCAGCATGGCGAGCACGGCGCGATCGTCCGTTGTCTCACGCGCGAGGCGGGGCTGCTGGCCGGCTATGTCCGCGGCGGCCGGTCGCGCCTGCTGCGCCCCGTGTTGCAGCCGGCCAATGCCGTGCTCGGCAATTGGCGCGCGCGCACGAACGAGCAATTGCCGGCCCTGACCGTCGAACTGGTGCACAGCCGTGCCGGTTTGCATGGCGAGCCGCTCGCCGCGGCCGCGCTCGAATGGATCACCGCGCTGACCGCGATGACCTTGCCCGAGGGCCAGCCCTATCCCCGGCTGCACGATGCGCTGGACGGCGTCATCGCCGCGATCGAGGCGGCGCCGCTTGCGCGTGGCTGGGTCGTGGCGGTCATGCGTTACGAGATGCTGATCCTGGGCGAACTGGGATATGGCCTCGACCGCCCGGCGATCATGGCGATCGGCGACGATGACGGCTGGCCGCCAGTGCTGGCCGCGTTGCGCGTCACCGGTGACGCCCTGGCGCGCCACCTGCTGACCGACCGCCGCGCCGACGCGCTGGCGGCGCGCGAGCGGCTGGTCGATCGACTCCTGCGCGCGGTTGCGTGATGCGACCATGGACCCTAACGCCCGATCGACCATGGCGGTCGGTGTGATCGCATGACGACTGACGGATGAAGGCATGCCCCTGATTGCATTGTTGCCCGGCGACGGGATCGGCCCCGAAGTGCTCGGCGCGGCGCGGCGCGTGCTCGACGCGCTCGCCCTCGATCTCCATTTCGAGGAGGCGCCGATCGGTGGCGCCGCCTACCTTACCCAGGGCCAGCCGCTGCCGCCCGACACGCTGGCTCTGGCGCGGCGGGCGGACGCCATCCTGTTCGGCGCGGTCGGCGATCCGCGGTTCGACGCGCTGGAACGGCGGCTGCGGCCCGAAGCCGCGATCCTGGGCCTGCGCCGCGAGTTGCAGTTGTTCGCCAACCTGCGCCCGGCCCGGCTGTTTCCGGGACTGGAGGATGCGTCTCCGCTGAAATCCGAAATTGCGCGCGGCATCGACCTGGTGATCGTCCGGGAGCTGACCGGCGACATCTATTTCGGTCCCAAGAGCCGGCGCACCACCGAGGAGGGGATGCGCGAGGGCAACGACCTGATGCGGTATGACGAGATCGAGATCGCCCGGATCGCGCGGGTCGGGTTCGAGACCGCGCGCCGGCGCCGTGGCAAGCTCACCTCGGTCGACAAGGCCAACGTGCTGGAGACCTCGCAATTGTGGCGCGACGTCGTCGATGAAGTGGCCGAGGAGTATGAGGATGTCGCGCTGGCCCACCTCTATGTCGACAATGCCGCGATGCAGCTGGTCCGCGCGCCGGGCCAGTTCGACGTGATCGTGACCGGCAATTTGTTCGGCGACATCCTGTCCGACGAGGCGAGCATGTGCGTGGGATCGATCGGCATGCTGCCATCGGCGTCGATGGGATCGAACAAGCAGGGGCTGTATGAACCGATCCACGGGTCGGCGCCCGACATTGCCGGGCAGGACCAGGCCAATCCGTGCGCCGCGATCCTGTCGGCGGCGATGATGCTGCGCTATTCGCTGGCGTTTGCCGAGCCGGCCGAGCGGATCGAGGCGGCGGTGGCGGCGGCGATCGCGAGGGGCGCGCGGACTGCCGATCTGGGCGGCACGCTGTCGACCGGCGCCATGACCGACGCGGTGCTGGCCGCGCTTTGATGGACGGTCCGCTCGACCTCGCCGTGGTCGTGCCGACATTCAACGAGCGCGCCAACGTGGCGGCATTGGTCGCGCGGCTCGACCGGGCGCTGGGGGGAATCGCCTGGGAAGCGATCTTCGTCGATGACGACAGCCCCGACGGCACCGCCGACGCGGCGCGCGCGCTGGCGCTCGTCGATCCGCGCATCCGCGTGATCCAGCGGATCGGCCGGCGCGGCCTGTCCTCGGCGTGCATCGAGGGGATGTGCGCGACCGCGGCGCCCTTGGTCGCGGTGATCGACGGCGACCTCCAGCATGACGAGACGATCCTGCCGGCGATGGCGCGCGCGCTGGCCGCCGATGCGGCGCTCGACCTGGTGATCGGTTCGCGCTTCGTCGACGGCGGCGGCACCGGCGACTGGGACAAGGACCGTGTCGCCAAATCGGCCCTTGCCACGCGCCTGTCGCGCCGCGTGCTGAAGGCCGACTTGAGCGATCCGATGAGCGGCTTCTTCATGATCCGCACCGCGATCGTCCGCGGGCTGACGCCGCATCTGTCGGCGATCGGCTTCAAGATCCTGCTCGACCTGATGACGACCAGCCCGCGGCCGCTCAACTTCAAGGAACTGCCCTACACCTTCCGCGTGCGGACCGCGGGCGAATCGAAGCTCGACCATGTCGTCGCGATGGAGTTCCTGATCGCGCTTTACGATCGGATGTTCGGGCGCTTCATCCCCGTGCGGTTCGCGATGTTCGCGGCGGTCGGCGCGCTCGGCGCGCTGGTCCACCTCGCGGTGGTCGGGCCGCTGCACAAGGATCTGGCGGTCGGCTTCATCAAGTCGTCGATCGCGGCGACCGCGGTGGCGATGACCTTCAACTTCTTTCTCAACAACGCGCTGACCTATCGCGATGGCCGGCTGAAGGGCGCGCGTGCGCTGTTCGACGGGTGGGTCTCGTTCTGCGCGGTGTGCGCTGTCGGCGCGATCGCCAATGTCGGCGTCGCCGCGTTCCTGTACAATGCGCAATCGGATACGTGGATCCTCTCGGCGCTGGCCGGGATCGCAGTCAGCGCGGTGTGGAATTATGCGCTGTCGTCCAGATTCGTCTGGGGTAGATATTAGGGAGCGGGCCGGTACCGCCCTGATTCAGCTTTGCTGAATCACGTTAGGGCCAGGTCTTCAGCCACATCCAGTGGAGGAACGCCTGGTCATTGGCGAGCGCCGCCGCCGAGATGATCGGGAAGAAATAGACCGTCAGCCCGAAGGCGAGCCCGACGAACGCCTCGTCCCAACGCTGCAGCCGTCCACGCGCGAAATGGTCGCAGGCCGCGGCCAGCGCGACGCACAGGAAGATCGACGGCAGGTAATAATAATAGAAGAAGCCGATTGACTTGGGAATGATGATCCACACCGCATAGCTGCCGATCCACAGCAAGGCGGCGAACAGCAGCGTCCCCGAACGGTCGCGCGCCGCGCCGTACAGGCACGCCGCCACCGCGACCAGCCCGCCCCACAGCACCGCCGGGTTGCCGATCATCAATATGCCGCGCTCGGCGCCGTCGACATTCTCGTACAGATACCAGATCGGCCGGATCATCAGCGGCCAGGTCCACCAGCTCGCCTGATAGGTGTGCGCCGGCAGCATTTGGGTCTGCGCGGCGTACATCTGCGCCTGGAACGGCAGGATGCCGGCCAGCGTCATCGCGTCCGACCGATAGAAGAACGCCGGCGCAAAGGTCAGGAAATAGGTAGCGATGCTGACCAGCCCGAGCACCAGCAGCCCGGGCAGGGGCGCGATCCCCGGCCAATGCGGCTGGTCCGCCGACAACAGCGCGTCCCCGACCGGCCGCCCGGCGCGGCGCGTATCGACCAGTCGGACGATGACGAAGCCCAGCCCGGCAAAGGCGACATAGGGCATTGCCGCCCATTTCGCCGCCACCGCCAGCCCGAACAGGATCGCGGCGAGCACCCAGCGCGGCCAGGCGCGTCCGCGCGACGCGGTCATCGACCACAGCATCGCGGCGACCGCCAGCAGGCTGAACGCCGCCAGGAAGCCGTCCAGCATCGCGATCCGCGCCTGGATGAAGACGGTGAAGTTCATCAGCGCGAACCCGGCACCCATCAGCGCGGGGCGCACGCGCCCGAACAGCAGCCACAGGATCGCGAACACGCCGAGCACCGTCGCCGTGCCCGCCAGTGTCGAAAAGAACCGCCATCCCAGGCTGTTGTCCCCGAACAGCGCGATGCCGGCCGCGATGAACTCCTTGGCAAGCAGCGGATGCTCGATGTTGGTCGGCCGGCCGAGCGCCAGCAGGATGCGCGCGGCGGGGACGTAATGGACCTCGTCGAACACCGGCTTGTGCGGGACGGTGACGCCCCACAGGAACAGCGCCTCGGAAAACAGCGCGACGATCAGCGCGGTCAGCAGCGGGCGGGGCGCGTCGTCGGCGGTCACGGCGACGCGCTTAGCGGCTGTCGCGGTCCGCGGGAACCGGTAAGCCAAGTCAAATCTTCCGTCCGGGGGCGCTTTTCCGTCAGGCCTCCGCCAACGCCGCAAGCTGCCCGGCGACCGCGCTCCAGCCGTCGGTAAAGCCCATCGCCTCGTGCCGCGCCCTGGCCTCCTCGGTCCAGTGCCGCGCGCTGGCGGTGTAGCGGGTCTTGCCGTCCTCTTCGGCGAACTCGAAGATGCCGGTCATGAACGGCGTCTGCGGCACCCAGCCGGCACGATAGGCATCGGCGAAGACGAACCGCACGCCCGGCACCACCTCCAGGAACACGCCCTCCTGCGGATGCTCCTCGCCCTCGGGGCCGTGCATGATCATCGCCGAGCGGCCGCCGGGGCGCCAGTCCAGTTCGACGATCTCGGTGGTCCATGGCCGGGGGCACCACCATTCGGACATCCGCTGGGTGGCGATGCGCCATACCGTGTCGACCGGCGCATCGATCAGCCGCGTGACCTTGAGCTCCAGCAGGTCTCTCATGCCGCGGGCGCCCCGGCCCGCGCGGCCTTGATCGTCGCGATGTCGATCTTCCTCATCGTCATCATCGCGTCCATCGCACGCTTCGCGGCGGCGGGGTCCGGATCGGTCGTCGCCTGGAGCAGGACGCGCGGCGTGATCTGCCATGAAAAACCCCAGCGATCCTTGCACCAGCCGCACATGCTCTCCTGGCCGCCATTGCCGACGATCGCGTTCCAATAGCGGTCCGTTTCCGCCTGGTCGTCGGTCAGGACCATGAAGCTGACCGCTTCGTTGGGCGTGAAATTGGAACCGCCGTTCAACCCGACGAACGACTGGCCGAGCATTGTGAACTCTACCGTCAGCTCGTCGCCCTGCTTGCCGTCGGGATAGTCGGTCGCTGCCGCATGCGCCGGCCCGACATGGGTGTCGGGGAAGATGCCGGCATAGAATTCGGCCGCCTTGCGCGCTTCGCCATGGTCGAACCACAGGCAGGTCGTGAGTTTGGACATCTGCGTCACTCCACGGCGTTTTCGCGGGGGCCGACCAGGCCGAAGGCGGCGCCCTGCGGATCGGTTGCCATGATCACCCAGTCGCCGCCGGGCACCTCTACCGGGCCGTGCCCCACCATGCCGCCCCGTTCGACCAGCCGGTCATTGGCGGCGCCGATCTCGTCGACCCGCCAGTAGAAGCGCCAGGCCGGCGGCGGGCCGTCCGCGCCGCGCGTCATTGCCGCGCCCAGCGGCACGTCGCCCTGGTTCAGGAAGGTGTAATCGCCCATGTCGCCCATCGGCATCGACCCGCCGACCTGCCAGCCGAACTGGTTCGTGTAGAAATCGAGCGCGCCCGGCTGATCGCCGGTCGCCAGCTCGTTCCAGCTGACGCGCTGTTGCAGCGTCGGTGAGAAACAGGTGTTCTCGGCGTCGCCCATCGCCGGATCGGGGGTCATGACATAGAACAGGGCGCCCTGCGGATCGGCGACGAAGGCGATCCGGCCGACGCCCGGCAGGTCCATGCCCGGCCGGTGGACAACGCCCCCTGCCGCGGCAATGGCGGCGCAGGCGGCGTCGACGTCGGCGACGTGAAGATAGCAATACCAGGCCGGCGGCGCATCCATGCCGTCAGGCGCCTTCATCATCCCGCCGACCCCGCTCTGCCCCGCATCCGCGCTCCAGATCGTATAGTCGCCGATCTCGGGCGACCCGCCGAACGCGGTCGTCGTCCAGCCGATGACGTGGCTGTAGAATGCCTTTGCCGCCGCCGTGTCGGACGTCATCAATTCGTACCAGATCGGCCGTCCAAACGGTGTCGCCATGATCGCTCTCCCTCTTCCTTCTGGTCAGTTTGCGGTATCGAAGATCGGCTCGAAACCGCCATAGATCATGCGCTTGCCGTCGAACGGCATCGGCACCGCCATCATGCGCGGATCGGTGCGCATCTTCTCGGCCGCGGCATCGCGTGTCGCCTTGTCGGGCCATTCGATCCACGAGAACACCACGGCTTCCTCAGGGGTTGCAGCGACCGCGCGGGCGAAATCGGTATTGGAGCCGGCGGGAACGTCGTCGCCCCAGCATTCGACCACGCGCAGCGCGCCGAACTCGAGGAAGAGCCGGTCGACCGTGCGCGCGTGGTGGAGGAACTCCTCTTTCTTGTTGCCGGGCACGGGAATCACGAAACCGTCGATATACGCCATCGTCTCTCTCCTTCAGGGATCGGTAAAATTGGCGAGATGTGCGGCAAGCGCACGCTGGTATGCCGGCCGTGCCTCGCCCCGCGCGACATAGGCGGCGAGGTTGGGAAACGCCTCGATCGGGCCGCCAAGCGCGCCGCGCAGCACATGCACCATCACCAGGTCGCCGACGGTGAAGGTGTCGCCGTCCAGCCAAGTCCTGTCGCCCAGCGCCGCCGAGAGATCGGCCAGCCGCGCGCGCAAATCCTCGATCACCTTGGGGTGGCGATCCTTCGACCAGGGACGGTCGGCCTCGAAGATGTCGTTCACCGCGACCGCCATGACGAACGGCTCGACCGAATTGAGCGCGGCGATCACCCATTGCTCGGCGCGCCCGGCGCCGCCGGGGTCGTCCGGCAACAGTCCCGGCGCGGCGCGCGCGATGTGCAGGCAGATCGCGCCCGATTCAAAGATGTCCACGACACCGTCCGAATAGCTCGGCACCTGGCCGAAGGGCTGGTGGCGGCGCTCGGCGGCGGACTTGACCGCGTCGCCGGCGAGCACGCGCACGGCATAGTCCTGGCCGGTTTCCTCAAACGCCCAGCGCGGGCGCATGTCGCGGACATAGGTGCGCGCGAACGCCGGAACCCAGGCGAAGGCGGTGATGGTCGGTTTCATGGTCCTGCTCCCATCCAGCCTCAAGCGGCGGCCATTTCGGGCGGGCCGGCCGAGGCGGCGGCGGGGTCCATCCACATCGGGCCGAAGCCGTGGCCGTCGAGATCGGCGAACGCACGCGAATACATGAAGCCCATATCCTCGGGATCGTGCAGCTCCTTGCCGCCGGCCTTGAGCGCCGCTTCGGTAAAGGCATCGACCGCAGCGCGACTGTCCAGCGACAGCGCGATCAGCATGCCGCTGCTGGTGTGCGCGTCGATGATCTGCTTGTCCGTGAAGGTGGCGTAGAACGCATGGTCGAGCAGCATGAAATGGATCGTGTCCGACCAGACCATCGCCGATCCCTGCGGGTTCGAGAAGGCGTCGTTCTTCACCATGCCGATCGTCTCGTAGAATGCGGTCGCCTTGGCGACATCGGCGACGGGCAGGCTGACGAAGATCGTCTTCGGGGCGGCGGTCATGGCATCTGCTCCTTTTCGAAACGGTGGATTTTTGCGAATCGGTGTTTGCATGGTCTGAACTATTAGCTTATTAAAAACAACCATGAAGTTAGAAAAAGTGACTAAACCGGTCGGAACGACGGAAAAGCGCTGGTACGACGATGCTTGCGGCACCGCGTTGGCGCTCGAGTTCGTCGGTGAGCGCTGGTCGCTGCTGATCATGCGCGAGCTGATGTTCGGGCCGCGCCGGTTCGGCGAGCTGAAGGCGACGTTGCCCGGGATCAGCGCCAACGTGCTGGCCCAGCGGCTCGACGGCCTGGCGGAAGCCGGGATCGCAAGGCGCCGCACATTGCCGTCGCCCGCCAGCGTCCAGGTGTACGACCTTACCGACTGGGGCCGCGAGAGCGAGCCGATCTTCCAGGAGATGGGGCGATGGGCGACGCGGTCGATGCGCCACGATCCGACGCTCTATCTGTCGCCCGCCTCGGCGATGATGTCGCTGCGCACGATGATTGCCAGGATACGCGGTGACGAGGCGATGACCGTGGCATTCCGCTTTCCGCGCGACGCCTTTGTCGCGACGCTGAGCAGCGACGACCTGGCGATCGTGCGCGGCGAGGACGACGATGCCGACATGACGTTCATCTGCGATCCGGCCACGCTGGCGCGAATCGTCTACGGCAAATGGCCGATCGCGGCGGCGGAGGCGGAGGGGGCGCTGCGCTTTGCGGGCGACCGCGCGCTGGCGGATCGCTTCGTTGCGCTGTTTTCGCTGCCGGACAAGATCGCCTGATCGGCAGGATCGCGGGGCGGCTTGCCAAAGGGTTGAGTCCGGACCTTGCTGTGGCCTAGGGCGTTGGGCACAATCGAGGCGAGCATGACCGACATTCCCAATATCCAGCCCGACAGCCGATCGACCACCATCCTCGATGCGCCCGACCGCAGCGTGAAGGTGCGCGAGATGTTCGGCATCGACACCGACATGGAGGTGCCCGCCTTCAGCGAAGCCGACGAGCGCGTGCCCGATCTCGACCCCGCTTATGTGTTCGATGGCGACACCACGCTGGCGGTGCTGGCGGGCTTTGCGCATAATCGCCGGGTAATGGTCCAGGGCTATCACGGCACGGGCAAGTCGACGCATATCGAACAGGTTGCGGCGCGTCTCAACTGGCCGTGCATCCGCATAAATCTAGACGCCCATATAAGCCGCATCGACCTCATCGGGCGCGACGCCATCGTGCTGCGCGAGGGCCAGCAGGTCACCGAGTTTCGCGAAGGGCTCCTCCCCTGGGCGCTGCAGACGCCGACCGCCTTGGTGTTCGACGAATATGACGCGGGCCGCCCGGACGTGATGTTCGTGATCCAGCGCGTGCTGGAAACGGAAGGGAAGCTGACGCTGCTCGACCAGAATCGCGTGATCCGCCCCAATCCCTGGTTCCGCCTGTTCGCCACCGCCAACACGGTCGGGCTGGGCGATACCAGCGGTCTCTATCACGGCACGCAGCAGATCAACCAGGGCCAGATGGACCGGTGGAACGTCGTCGTCACGCTCAACTATCTGCCGGCGGCGGTCGAGGCGCGGATCGTGCTCGCCAAGTCGGGCGAATATGACAAGCCCGGCGGCAAGGAGGCGGTCGACAACATGGTCCGCGTCGCCGACCTGACACGCAAGGGCTTCATCAACGGCGACATCTCGACGGTGATGAGCCCGCGCACGGTCATTACCTGGGCGCAGAACGCGCTGATCTTCGGCGATGTCGGCTTCGCCTTCCGGCTGTCGTTCCTCAACAAATGCGACGAGGCCGAACGCGCGCTGGTCGCGGAATATTACCAGCGCGTGTTCGGCAAGGACCTGCCTGAAAGCGTGGTGGGACGGGGTTGAAGGCCGGGTTGGACCAAGCTAGCTGGTTCACTTCAATGGAGGCGTGCATGGCCGAAGCCGATCCGCAGGCGACGTTCAACAAATCGCCGCGTTCGGCTGCGAGGTGCTCTGGTAATGGCCGCCGAAACCCCGCTTGATCGTTTCAAGGCCGTGCTCGGCGGCGCGTCGCGCGCCTTGGCCGACGAACCCGAGGTCGAGCTTGCCTTCACTGCCGACGCGCCGGCGCAATCGGGCAAGCACATCAAGGTGCCGATGCCGGCGCGTACCCTGCCCGCCGACCAGGTCGCCGAGGCGCGGGGTTTTGCCGATTCGTTCGCGCTGCGCCTGAGGCATCATGATGCCGCGCTGCACCTCAGGATTGCGCCGCACGATGCCGCCGCGCGCGCGGTATTCGACGCCGCCGAGGCGGCCCGGGTGGAGGCGCTGGGCTCGCGCGGCTATGCCGGCATTGCCGCCAACCTGAACCAGGCGCTCGACCTGAAGCTCAAGGCCGATCCGATCCTGCGGGCGCGGACTCGGGAGGAGGTGCCGCTGTCGACCGCGATCGGCTTGCTGGTGCGCGAGCGGCTCACCGGCCAGGCGGCACCCGCCGCCGCCGCCGCGGGCCTGGCGCTGGCCCGGGCCTGGATCGAGGACAAGGCCGGCGCCGATCTCGACGCCCTGCCGCTGGCGATCGACGACCAGCGTACCTTCGCCGACCTCTCGGCACGGTTGCTCGAGGACCTGGAACTCGTCGAGGGCGAGATGCTGCCCGACGAGGCGGACGAGGGCGGCGGCGAGGACGAAGGCGCCGAGGACGAGGAGCAGGACGAGCAGGGTGACGATCCGGGCGAACCGGCGCAGGGCGAGATGGACGCGCGCGGCGAGCAGGGCGAGGCCGAAAGCGACGAGAGCGACGGCACCGAGCCGGGCGACGAGGAGGTCGACGACGCGCCCGGCGAGCCCGGCGACGAAGGTCAGGACGGCATCATGCCGGTCCGCCCCAACCGCCCGCAGTCCGATTTGCCGCCGCATTTTGACTATCGCGCCTGGAACACGAAATTCGACGAGACGGTCGCCGCGACCGATTTGTGCGACGACGAGGAACTCCACCGGCTGCGCTCGTATCTCGACCAGCAGCTCGTCCATTTGCAGGGCGCGGTGACCAAGCTCGCCAACCGGTTGCAGCGGCGGCTGATGGCGCAGCAGAACCGCAGCTGGGATTTCGACCAGGAGGAAGGCCTGCTCGATGCCGCGCGGCTGGCGCGGGTCGTCGCCAGCCCCGGCCAGTCGCTGAGCTACAAGGTCGAGCGCGAAACCGAATTCAAGGACACGATCGTCACCCTGCTGCTCGACAATTCGGGATCGATGCGCGGCCGCCCGATATCGATCGCGGCGATCAGCGCGGACATTCTCGCGCGCACGCTCGAGCGCTGCGGCGTCAAGACCGAGATATTGGGGTTTACGACGCGGGCGTGGAAGGGTGGGCAGAGCCGCGAGTCGTGGCTTGCCGCCGGCCGCCCGCCGCAGCCGGGGCGGCTGAACGACGTCCGCCACATCATCTACAAGCGCGCCGACGAGCCTTGGCGGCGCGCCAGGCCCGCGCTCGGGCTGATGATGCGCGAGGGGTTGTTGAAGGAGAATATCGACGGCGAGGCGTTGTTATGGGCGCATGCCCGGGTCATCGCCCGGCCGGAGGAACGCAAAATCCTGATGGTCATCTCGGATGGCGCGCCGGTCGACGATTCGACGCTCAGCGTCAATTCGGGATCGTATCTGGAACGCCATCTGCGCCAGGTGATCGGCTGGATCGAGAGCCGATCGCCGGTCGAACTGGTCGCGATCGGCATCGGCCATGACGTCACGCGCTATTATGAGCGTGCGGTCACGATCATGGATGCCGACCAGCTGGGCGGGACGATCATCGAGCAACTGGCGGCATTGTTCGACAAGCCGTGACCGCGGAATCGCGCGCGTCGATCTATGCGGGTCCGGTAAAAAGATCGGTGACGATCGCCGCGCATGAGACGTCGATCACGCTGGAGCCGCTGTTCTGGCAGGCGATCGAAGCGGCGGCGCGCCGCCGCAACCTGCCGCTCAGCGCGCTGATTGCGGCGATCGATGCCCAGCGTATCGCCGCTGACGAGCCGCCGAACCTGGCCAGCGCGATTCGATGCTGGATACTGGCAGAGGCGTCAAGCGGGGGACCAATCACGATTGAGCCTTTGGTCGGTGTTGACAATGCGAACTACTCTCAATAGGCGGCGCCCAAGGGAGAATGAGAGTGACTTGCAACAACCCCCTTCATGCCGTCGCCCGGCCTGCTTTCCTGGCGCTATCCTGCGTCGGCGCGTTCGGCGCCATGCCGGCCGTTGCCGCCGGCGGACCGGACCCCGACCCCGCCAATGATCGCGATTCCGCCGACCAGGATCGTACCGACATCACGATCACCGACCGCAAGCTGCGCGAACAGCCCAACCCGAAGGACGTCGCGCCCGTCGTCAACACCCCGAAGTCGGTGGTGATCCTCGACAAGAGCGTAATCGAGCAGACCGGCTCCAACACGTTGCAGGACGCGCTCCGTACCGTGCCCGGCATCACCTTTGGCGCGGCCGAGGGCGGCAATCCGATCGGCGACCGGCCGTTCATCCGCGGTTTCGACGGCCAGGGGTCCATCTATGTCGACGGCGTGCGCGACCTGTCCTCGCAGACCCGCGAGACCTTCGCGGTCGAATCGGTCCAGATCGTGCGCGGCTCGGATTCGACGCTTGGTGGGCGCGGCTCGGCCGGCGGCACGATCAACATCATCTCGCGGCTGCCCGAAGCCGGCAATTTCGGCAGCGTGACGGCAAGCTATGGCGAGGCCGAGTACAAGCGCGTCACCGGCGACGTGAACGTCCAGCTGTTGCCCGGCGTCGCCTTCCGCATTCAGGGCCTGTGGCACGACCAGAACGTGGCCGGGCGCGACGCGATCTATTCGCGGCGCTGGGGTTTCGCGCCCTCACTGACGGTCGGGCTGGGCAGCGCGACGCGGCTGACCGCGAGCTTCTATTACCTGGAAAGCCACGAACTGCCCGACAGCGGCCTGCCGTATCTTTATACGATCGCCAATGCGCCGGGCACCGGCAACATCTTCACCTCGCCGGCGCTGGGCAACGTCACCACCGCCGGGGGTCAGACCGGCTATGTCGCGCGGAGCAATTTCTACGGGCTGGTCGACCGCGACTTTCGTGACGCCAAGACCAGCCAGGCGACGATCCGGATCGAGCACGACCTGACGTCCAGCATCACGATCCGCAACACCGCGCGCTACAGCCACAGCACGCAAGCCTATATCTTCCTACTGCCCGACGACAGTACCGGCAATGTCTATGGCACTACCGCGACCAACGCCGGCGCCAACCTGACCAACGGCGGATATGTGTGGCGGCGCGCCAACACGCGCTATAGCTATTCGGAAGCGCTGACCGATCAAATCGATCTGTACGGCAGCTTCAGCACCGGGTCGATCAAGCATAATTTTGCGGTAGGTGCCGAATTTTCCTGGGAGAAGGCGCGGCGGGGCGCTTATGTGCTGGCGACCGGATCGACCATTTCACCGCGCTGCAGCACGGCGACGGTGGCGCGTTACTATTGCACCAGCCTGTTCAATCCCAATCCGTATGATCCGTGGGTGAACTATGCCAGCGACACGTCGACTGTTCCGACCCCGATCGTCAAGGGCGCGAGCAATACGGAGACGCAGAACGACGCCAACACCGTCAGCGTCTATGGCTTCGATTCGATAACGTTGCTGCCGCAGCTGATCCTGAACCTCGGCGCTCGCTTCGATCGCTTCAAGTCGACCACCATGCCGGCGTTCACCGCCGGCACCACCAGCTTCCGGCTGTCGCGCACCGACGAGTTGTTCAACTGGCAGGCGGGCCTGGTGTTCAAGCCGACCGAAGAGACCAGCATCTATGCCAGCTATGCGACCGCGGCGACCCCGCCCAACACGCTGCTGGGCGAAGGGCGTGAAGACAATGCGCTTCCGACCACGGTCACCGCCGCCAATCTGGCGCTGCTCGACAATCTGCGGGTGCAGAAGACCAAGACCTACGAGATCGGCGCCAAGGCTGGCCTGTTCAAGGAAAAGCTCGCACTGGGCCTGGCGGTGTTCGACACCAAGATCGAGAATGCCCGCGTCACCGACGCCGACAACAACGTCGCGTTCCTGGGCAGGACGGAGATAAAAGGCGTCGAGTTCACCGTCAACGGCACGATCCTGCCGGGCTGGACGGTGTTCGGCGGCTATAGCTTCCTCGACGCCAGGATCGTCGACGGCGGGTTCACGTCGCTGGCGGTGGCAGCCAATGGCGCGGCGGCGGCTACGTCGGTACGCGTGGTGTCGGTCAATACCGGCAAGCAGGTGCCGCAGGTCGCGCGCAACAGTATCACCGCCTGGACCTCGCTCGACGTCACCAGGCGGTTCACGATCGGCGGCGGCGCGTTCTACATGGACCGGCAATATGGCGGCTATGCCGACAACCGCACCGCCACGCAGACGGCCGCCGGGGTCATAACGATCAACCCGGCGACCAAGGTGCTGTCGCGCGGCGCCCCGTCTTACTGGCGGTTCGACGCGCGGGCCAGTTACCGGGTGACGAGGAACATCATGCTCAGCGTCAATGCCCAGAACCTGACCGACAAGGCTTATTTCTCCAACGTCTATACCAGTCATTATGCGACGATCGCCCCCGGTCGGACGATCTTCGGATCGGTAGAGTTCAAGTTTTGAAGATGTCGGCCATCCCCTCGCCGGCCGACCCTGCCGCGCGTATCCCCGAGCAACCGGGCGCGCGCGCGGCCTTTCTTCGCGCGCTGGCGGAAGGGGGCGAGGCGGCGGCGCAGGCGCTGTTCGGGCAATTGCTGCTCGACGGCAACGGTGTCGGGCAGGATGCGGCGCGCGGCTTTGTCTGGTTCAACCGCGCGGCGGCGCAGGGCCATCTGATGGGGCTCAACATGGTCGGTCGCTGCTACGATCTCGGCTGGGGGGTGGCGATCGACAAGGAGCGCGCGGCGACCTGCTACCGGATCGCCGCGGAACAGGGCCTGGACTGGGCGATGTACAATTACGCCACCCTGCTCGCGCTCGGACAGGGCGTCGAAGAGGACAAAGCGGCCGCGCTTAGCTGGTTTTTGAAGGCGGCGGGGCTGGGCAACGCCAAGGCATTGAACTTCGTCGGCAGCTTTCATGAGGACGGTTGGGTAGTCGCACGCGATGTGGCCAAGGCGGCGCGTTATTATGCGCGGGCGGCGGAGGGCGGCGATTTCCGCGGCATGTTCAACCATGCCCGGATGCTGGCCGACCATGGCCGTGCCGAGGAAGCGCTGGGCTGGATCGAACGCGCCGGGGAAAGCGCCACGCCGGCCTTCGTGGCCAAGGCGGCGGCGTTCCTCGACGCCTCGCCGGTGCCCGCGTTCCGCTCGCGCGGCCGGACCGCGATCGAGCGCGGCGCGGATCGATGCTGATCGCCGTGCCCGGCATGCTGGATGCCGGCGGCGTGACCAGGGTCCGTTCGATTATCGATGACGCCGCGTGGATCGACGGCAACGCGACTTCCGGCCATCAATCGGCCCTCGCCAAGCAGAATGTCCAGCTGCCCGAAGCGTCGGCGGAAGCGCGTGAGGCCGGCGCCCTCGTGCTCGACGCCCTCACGATATCGGCCGAATTCGTCGCCGCCGCGCTGCCCGCCAAGGTCTATCCGCCGCTGTTCAGCCGCTACGCCCCCGGCGACGCGTTCGCCAACCATGTCGATGCGGCGGTCCGCCTGCGCCGCGGCAGCGATTTTCGCGTGCGCAGCGACCTGTCGGCAACGCTCTTTCTCGAACCGCCCGATGCCTATGACGGTGGCGAATTGGTGATCGAGGACCTGTTCGGCGAACAGCGCATCAAGCTGGCCGCCGGCGATCTCGTCCTCTACCCGGCGTCAAGCGTGCATCGCGTCGCGCCGATCACGCGCGGTCGTCGCGTCGCCGCGTTCTTCTGGATACAGTCGATGGTCCGCGACGACGGTGCGCGCCGCATCCTGTTCGACCTCGATCGGTCGGTGCAGGATGTGGCCGGCCGGCTGGGCGCCGACGCGGACGTGACGATTCGACTGACCGGAACCTATCACAACCTGCTACGCCGCTGGGTCGACGCCTGAAAGATCGATATGACCAAGATAATCCTTAGAAATACCTGGTTTCAGGTGCACAAATGGATCGGCCTGATCCTCGCTATCCTCATCATCCCGCTGTCGGTCACGGGGGCGGCGCTGGTGTGGGACGAGGCGCTGGACCATGTGCTCAATCCGCAGCGTTACGCGACGAGCGGGGCGGCAACGATCGACCCGACGAGATACGTCGCCGCCGCCAAGATCGTGCTGGCGCCCGGCGAGCGGATCACGTCGATGACCTTCCCCGAGGCGGCAGGGGCCCCGGTGACGGTTACCGCGGGCAAGCCGGGCGCGGCCGGACGAGGCGGACCGCCGCCCCGCACGACCGTGTGGCTCGATCCGCCGACCGCGCGGGTGCTTGATCACGGCAATAGCGGCACCGGGCTGATCCGCACGATGCACATGATCCACGGCAGCCTGATGGTGCCGGGCGTCGGACGACAGGTCGTCGGGTGGATCGGCGTCGCCATGCTGATATCCAGCCTGTCGGGACTGTGGCTGTGGTGGCCGACGGTGGGGCGCTGGGTGCGTGGCCTGCGCTGGCGGCGGCATCGCAACACCGACACCAACCTGCACCATCTGTTCGGTTTCTGGATTGCCGTGCCGTTGTTCGTACTGTCGCTGACCGGCATGTGGATCTCGTTCCCCCAGGTGTTCGGCGGCGGCGGAAACGGCGCGCCGCGCGGGCCACGGCCAGTGCCGCTGGCAACCCCGGCCATTACGGTTGACGCGGCGATCATCAGCGCGCGGGCGGCGCTGCCGGGCACGATCGTCAGGATCGACTGGCCGACCGATCAGAAGCGCGAATGGACGATCGCGTATGCCGGCACGCAGACCAATGTGCGGGTCGATGACGAAATCGCCAAGGCGAGCGTCGCGCCGTCCGAGCGCGAGACGCTCGCGCGCATCATGCGGCGGATCCACGACGGCACGCGGATGGGGATCGTGTGGCAGGCGATCATCTTCCTGGGCGGCATCCTGCCGGCGATCCTGGCGATCACCGGGATCATCATGTGGTGGCGTGCACGCGGCTGGCGCGCCCAGCTCAAGGCGCGGCTGGCGGCGTAAGAGTCCGTTGACAACGCGCGACAAGGCGCGTTCGGCCGGCACCGCAAACGCGCCCTCGGCGCGTTTTCAAACAGGCCCTCAGGCCGGGCAGCGGGCCGCCGCCGGCTACCGCCCCAGCAATACCCGCGCCTGCCCGGCGATCTGTGCCAGCATGGCGGCGGTGGGTATGGCGGCCGCGCGGGCACGGTCGATCACGCGCTTGAACTGCGCGACGCGCGGGGCGTTCGCCGCCAGCCATTGATCGACCGCCGCCTCGGGGTCGTTGCCCGAGACGCGCTCAAGGAACTGCAGCCGCAATTGCTGAAAGTCGCGCGCCAGGCCGACGATCAGCAGCCGTTCCCAGGGGTCGCTCGAATTGATCCGCGCCGCGCGTGCCTGCGCCCAGTCGAGCCCCAGCGCCTGGCCGAGATGGGTGAAGGCGCGCGTCACCACCGTCTCGTTGATCGCCAGCGTCGCGCCGAGATCGGCAAGGCCGACCGCCCCGTCCAGCTCGAACAGGCGCACTACCTTGCCCGCCAGCGCGGCGGGGGCACCCACTGCCTGGAGATTGGCGGTAATCCGTGCGGATTGCGCGCTGGCTTCTTCCAGCAGGAGTTCGCGGGTCATGCGGTCGAGCATGGCGATGCCCTTGCCCAGCCGCGCGATGACCTCGCCGGGCGCGGTGCCCGGCGTGCTTACCCGCAACAGGTCCGCAATCTGCCCGCGGGCCGCCACCGCAACCTCGTCGAACAGCGCGATACGCGCGCCTTCGGGCATCGGCGTGCAATCGATTTCCTGCCACAGCGACGGCAGGTCGAAAACGCGTTCGGCAACCACGAACATCGCGGCGATGTCGGTCATCGCCGCGCCTTCCTCGTCGGCCAGCTCGAACGGGTAGAGGACGCCGAGCCGATTGACGATCCGATTGGCCAGCTTGGTCGCGACGATTTCGTTGCGCAGCCGATGTCGGTCGATTGCCGCCGTATATTTCCCGCGCATGGCGCTGGGGAAGGCGGCGTGGAGGTCGCCTAGCAGGCTTTCGTCCCGGCCGAGGCCGCCATGCTCGATCGCCTCCTGCAGCGCCAGCTTGGCGGTCGCCAGCAGCACCGCGAGTTCGGGCCGGGTCAGCCCGCGCCCGTCGGCGCCGCGCCGCAGCAGTTCCTCGTCGCCCGCCAATCCCTCGACCGCGCGATCGAGTCGCCCGGCATCCTCGAAGATCTCGATCAGCCGGACATAGCTGGGCAAGGCCCGCGGGCCGTCATTCTCCATGATCGACAGCGCCAGCGTCTGCAGCCGGTTATCCTCCAGCACGAGGTGGGCAACCTCGTCGGTCATCCGCACGAGCAGGTCGTTGCGGGCGGCGTAACCCAGCCGGCCCTCGATCATCTCGCGATTGAGCGCGATCTTGATATTGACCTCATTGTCCGAACAATCGACCCCCGCCGAATTGTCGATGAAGTCGGTATTGATCCGTCCGCCCTTCGCCGCGAACGCGATGCGGCCCGCCTGGGTGACGCCCAGGTTCGCGCCCTCGCCGACGACGGTGGCGCGGATGCTTTCGGCATTGACGCGCAAGCGGTCGTTGGCGGGGTCGCCGACGTCGACGTGGCTTTCCGCCGCCGCCTTGACGTAGGTGCCGATGCCGCCGAACCAGATCAGGTCGACCGGTGCGCGCAGGATCGCCGAGATCAGCGCGCCGGGCTCCAGTTCCTCTTCCTCGACGGCGAGCATGGCGCGAACCTCGGCCGATAGCTTCACGGTCTTGTCGGCGCGCGGGAATACGCCGCCCCCGGTCGAGATCAGCCGTGGATCGTAATCGGCCCAGCTCGACCGCGGCAACGCAAACATCCGCGACCGTTCCGCCCAACTGGCCGCCGGATCGGGATCGGGATCGAGGAAGATGTGGCGATGGTCGAACGCCGCGACCAGCCGCAGCGACGTCGACAGCAGCATGCCGTTGCCGAACACGTCGCCCGACATGTCGCCGCATCCGACGACGCTGACGGGATCGGTCTGGACGTCGACGCCGCGTTCGGCGAAATGGCGCTGGACCGATACCCAGGCGCCCTTGGCGGTGATGCCCATCGCCTTGTGGTCATAGCCCTGGCTGCCGCCGCTGGCGAAGGCGTCGCCCAGCCAGAAGCCGCGATCGATGGCGATGGCGTTGGCGACATCGCTGAACGTCGCGGTGCCTTTGTCGGCGGCAACGACGAAATAGGGGTCCTCGCCGTCGAGCACGGTCACGCCGTCGGGGTGCACGACCTGTCCGTCAACGATATTGTCGGTGATCGACAACAGCGTGCGGATGAAGATGCGGTAGCTTTCCGTACCCTCGGCCAGCCACGCCTCGCGATTGGCCGGCAGCGGCAGGTGCTTGGGATAGAATCCGCCCTTGGCGCCGGTCGGCACGATCACCGCGTTCTTGACGCGCTGGGCCTTCATCAGCCCCAGGATCTCGGTACGGAAGTCGTCGCGCCGGTCGGACCAGCGCAGGCCGCCGCGCGCGATCGGCCCGGCGCGCAGGTGGATGCCCTCGACGCGAGGCGAATAGACCCAGATTTCACGCCAGGGCAGCGGCGCGGGCAGGCCGGGAACGCGATGGCTGTCGAGCTTGAACGCCAATGCCTCGTCGGACGCGGGGATGAAGGCATTGGTTCTGAGCGTCGCGGCGACCACGCCGCCGATCGCGCGCAGGATGCGGTCGTCGTCGATCGCGGAAACGCTGATGAGGCCCAGGCGGATCGCCTCGTCGGCGGGCTCGATGGGTTCGCGCCGCGCCGGGTCGTGCGCGGCTGCGAATCGTTCGATCAGCGCCGTTGCGACGTCCGGCGCGCGGCGCAGCGCGTCGACCACCGTCGACAGGCCATAAGGCAGGCCGGCCTGGCGCAGATACCGGAACCAGGCGCGGAACAGCAGCACCGATCGTGGCGCCATGCCGACGTCCAGGATCAACCGGTTGAACGCGTCATTCTCCGCGCGGCTTTCCAGCACGCCCGCAATCGCCTGCTCCAGCACGGCCGGATCGTCGGGCACCTGTCCGCCGGCGGCAATCGGTTCCAGCACGAAATCGTGGACGAATGCGCGGTTCTCGTCGTGCAGCGCCGTCGGCCGTTCCTCGATCACGCGGAAACCGAAATTCTCGAACACCGGCACCGCGTCGGATAGCGCCACCGCGCCGCCCAGACGGTACAGCTTCAGGTGCAGTTCCTCGCCCCACCGGAACAGTCGCACCGACCGATCGGCCGGGCTGTCGAGATCGGCCAGGCGGGCAATGTCGCGCGCGGCTTCCTCGGGCGCGTTGGCGGTGCGATAGCCTTGCGGAAAGGCGGCGGCGTAGCGCAGCGTCAGCCGCGTCGCGCGCGCCGGCTCGATCTCCGCCAGCGCCGCTTCGACCGCGGGCGCCCAGCCGCGCATCATGCGTTCCAGCCGATGGTCCAGCGCGGCCTCGTCGGGCATGCGGCCGTCATCGCCCAGGTCGATCGTAAAGCGGATCAGCGCGACGACGTCGTCCATCGCGATCGACCAATTGAGCAGCGCGCCGTTCGCCGCGTCGCCCAGCATCTCGCCCACCGCCACGCGACGCGCGGTCGTCAAATCGTCGCGCGGCAGCCAGACGAACGCGAACAGATGCCGGCCCAGCGTCGAACGCACCAGCACCAGCCGTGGTCGCGGCCGGTCGGCAAGGCTCATCGCGGTCAACGCCACGCGCTCGAGCTGGTCCGACCCGAATGCCACCAGCAGGTCGTGGGGCAGCGCGGTCAGCGCGTGTTCCAGCGCCTTGCCCGCATGGCCCATTGGGTCGAACCCGAACTTGGCCTGCACCGCCGCGAGCCGGGCGCGCAGCACCGGTACGTCCCGGGGTGACGCGGCGAGCGCGCTCGACGTCCAGAGACCGGCGTGGAGCGACAGTCCGGTGATCCGGTCCTGCTCCCGCATCGGCACGATGACCAAGTCGAGCGGGATGTGGCGATGAACCGACGAGGGGAGATTGGACTTGAGCAACAGCGGCGCTTCGCCGTCCTGGTTGAACCAGTCGAACGCCAGCACGCGCGACGCCTCGGCGAGCAGCGGCACGGAATGCCTGTTGCGCGCCAGTCCAAGCGCCGCGCGGTGGCCGCCGTTCAAGGGGTAGGTCTCATGTGCCAGCAGCGTGAAATGGCCATCCAGCAGCCAGCGCAACAATGCGGCGCCGTCGCCCTCCAGCCGGTCGGCATCGATCGCCATCGTCGCCTTCATCGCGCTCCAATCGCCGACCGCGGCGCGGACATCGGCAAGATTGGCCGCCAGCGCCGACAGCAGCGACCGGCGGACGCGTGCGTCGGCACGCTCCATTTCCAGATAGATCATCGATTCGGGCGAACCGCCTTTGCCGACATCGGTCAGCTCGCCCTGCGCGTCGCGGATAACCGGGATGACGGGATGGATGATGCGATCGACGGCGATGTCGCGCGCGGCGATCGTCGCGGCGATCGAATCGACCAGAAACGGCATGTCGTCGTTGACGATCGCGGCGCGCATCCTCCGGCGGGGGCCGCCGGTGCTGATCGGCTCGAGCACGATGGCCGGGGTCGCGGGCGCACGGTGCCGGGCGGCGGCGGCGACGAAGGCGGCCGCATCGCGCTGCTCGGCTGGCCCGAAATCCTGGAGTTCGGCGGGCAGGGCGCCCTGGACAAGCCGGTTCGCAAGCGCGTCCGACAGCGATTGGGTCGAGTTTCTGGACATCGCGCGCGCTATGCTCCCGCGGCCGGCCGTGCTCAAGGCCTGCTGCAGGGGCGAAGCGTCAGCGCGCGGCCTTCAACGTGCGCAAGGCCAATGACCGGTCGCCGGCGACCGAGGCCAGGATGTCGAGCCGGTCGCCATCGACCGCGCGAGCCAGCAGGACGACCAGCTCGCCGAGCGGCAGATCGGTGGCGAATTCGATGCTGGCCAGCGCCAGACGGCCGGCAGCTTCGGCCAGCGGGTCGATGCGGACCGATGCGTCGGCCGGGCGGCGCGCGGATCGTTCCGCGGCAACCACGGCCTTGATGCCGCCGGCGACCTGGTCGAGCATGTCGGCCAGGCCGCCGCCCGGCACGGCATGGCGCTGGGCATGCGCCAGCACCGCGGCAAATTCGGTCAGGCGCGCCTTGTCGTAAGTGGCGCCGAAAACCAGCTTGGCGACGGCCGTCATCGGCGCGCGGTCCTGGACGACGATGCCGGTCCCGGTGAGCAGGTCGGCATAGGCCAGGGGATCGGCATCCGCCGCCAGCGCGAAGTCGTGCGCGCGGCCCAGCGCGCGGTACAAGGCGGCGCGGCTGCGGGTATCGGCGGCGTTCGCGGCGGCGGCGCTCTCCCGCGCCAGATGCAGGTGATCGGCGAGTGCCGGCGGCGGCGCGACGCTGGCGGCCGGGCCATCGGCCCATATGGCGGCGCTTGTCTGGACCTTGGGCGCGGCGCGCATCGCGGCATCGACCTCGGCATCCAGGCTGGCCTGGGTCGCGGCGTCGACCAGTTCCTTCCAGTTGATCACGCCGTAGATGAAGTTGATCGTATCCTCGCTGGAGGAAAACGGCATCAGGATGCCGCGGTAAAGCGTGTTATGGCCGCGGGTGCTGACGAACTCGGCCTCGAACCCGATCGGGGCACGATTGGCGATGATCTGAAGGTAGTGATCGGTCAATCGCGACAGCAGCGATCGGCTCGGCACTTGCGAGATATGGGTGATGCCGTGGTCCAGCGCCGTCTCCTCGCGGAGCGCGGCGCCGAGGAACGCGATCGCCGGATCCTCCAGCCCGCCGGTAAAGTCGAGGAGTACGCTGTGCGGCCCGAAATCGGCGATCGTCTCCGGATTGAGATCCTCGATCGACGGATAGGCGCGGCCATGGAGCAGCGACACCCAGTGATTATAGGCGCGTACATGCATCCGCCGCTCGTCATTGCCGATCGCTTCGCTGACCTCGGCAACGCCGTGATCGGCCGTATTGGCCCCGACCGACCGCTCCTCGTCAGATCCTCGCAGCGTGTCCATGCGCTTACTTCCCCCGGGCAACAATGCCCTGATTACCCGCCACATTGTGCTCCATGCGTGGTAAACGAAGCGTAAACTACACTGCCGGCCGATTGGTCACGACCTTGTCAGCCCAGAGCGGACCTGTTAAGCGCGCGCCCTCGCGACGTTCAGCGCCGCACCCGCGCCGCCTTAGCTCAGCTGGTAGAGCATCGCATTCGTAATGCGGGGGTCACAGGTTCGAATCCTGTAGGCGGCACCACCCTTCCATTCGCTAACGTTCGCGAATGATTGAAAAAACCACGGAAATCTGCTAAAAATGGCATCGGCCTGATCGCTGGTGTTCGCATTTGTTCGCCTGCAATCAGCCGATTTTGGGGCCACTGCGGGGGCCTTGCAAAATGACAGGAAAGGCGTGGCCCCCAATGACCCTGACTGCAACGACCCTGCGAAATGCCAAACCAAAGGTAGCGCCCTACAAACTGGCCGACGAGAGGGGCCTGTTTATGCTTGTCCAACCATCCGGCGGAATGCTCTGGCGCATGAAATATCGCGTAAATGGGCGCGACGACGCTGGAAATGCTAAGCGGATCGAGAAGAAGCTATCACTCGGGACTTATCCCGATGTGGGTTTGGCAGAGGCTCCGGAACGGCGAGATGCGGCCCGCCGCTTACTCGCGCTAGGGAAAGACCCGTCAGATGAAAGGCGACGCGAGAAGCATGCCAAGAGGCTTGCAGCGGTCAATACGTTCGGGGCCGTCGCCAAAGCGTGCATCGAAAAGAACCGTCGCGACGGTCTTGCAGAGGCCACGATCAGGAAGCGCGAGTGGTTTGCGAGCCTGATCGAAAAATCGCTTGGTGCTCGCCCTATCGCCGAAATCGCGCCTTTCGAAATACTCGATGCCGTGCGGCCCTTTGAAGCGGCCAAGAATGACGAGAAGGCGCACCGAACGTTGCAATTCGTCGGGCAGGTGTTTCGCCATGCCGTCGTCAACCAACTAGCCCCTTCGGACCCGACACGCGATCTGCGCGGCGCGCTGGCTGCGAGGAAGCCCAAACATCACGCGGCTATCCTTGATCCCAAGAAAGCCGGCGAATTGCTGCGTGCGATGGACGGTTATGAGGGCCACCCGCTGACACGCTACGCTCTACAGCTATCAGCGATCCTTTTTGTCCGGCCGGGCGAACTGCGGCAGGCCGAATGGACCGAGATCGACGTTGATGCGGCGATATGGCGAATACCGGCTGCAAAAATGAAAGGTCGGGTGGAACACGTGGTGCCCCTGCCCCAACAGGCCATCGGGCTTTTTGAAAGTGCGCGGGAGCTTAGCGGGCATGGGCGCTACGTTTTCCCGTCGTTGCGCTCTGGCCTCCGTCCAATGTCGGAAAACACAGTCAACGGCGCTTTGCGGCGATTAGGTTTTACCGGCGACGAAATGACCGCACATGGCTTTCGAGCTATGGCAAGCACGCTGCTTAACGAGTGCGGCAAATGGTCGTCGGACGCCATCGAACGCGCCCTCGCGCATAAAGACCGCGATTCGATCCGCGCGGCCTATCACCGAGGCGCGCATTGGTCAGAGCGGGTGGACATGGCGCATTGGTGGGCTGACTATTTGGAGCGTCTGCGGATTGGCGCCGAGATAGTTCTTATACGAGCGGGCCAGCGGTAGCTCCCTTTCGTGCCGACGTGTCTTAGTGCGCGTGCGCCAACGGGGCAGGACAAGCACAATATTTTGCGATTGACACCGACCAAAGACGAGCACACCTTAACTCAACCTCCGGGGAGGTTAACCCCCGCCGTTCCCGAGAAAACGAAACTCGGGCGCATGTCGAGATAGGCTCGGGCTGCTGCTCGAAACTCGTCTTACCGATCGGAAGCAGCCACCGCTCGGGACATGAATTGCTGCGGGCTTCGGCCCCGACGCAATGCAGCCTCGTCCGTTGCACGAACCAGCAATCACAGCCCGTTTGCGAAGACTTATCTGCGGCGGCGCTGTTCGGAGGTGAAAATGGATCAGCCGCTTACGCTGCGAATTAATGATGCGGCCCGTGCATTGGGCATCGGACGCACCCACCTATACCGGCTCATAGGTGATGGAAAAATCGAAACCGTCCAGCTTGGCCGGCGTCGCCTGGTCAAGCTGGCGTCATTAAAAAAGCTCGTCGAGGAAGGGGAATGTGGCACGTAAGGGCTACGGGCTACTGCTCGACGCCTCATAGTGGCATTCACGCGGTACTACGGCGCAGGGGAAGCGCGGTTCACGCGCCTCCCCTGCCGCACGCTGTGAAGAGCAACCGGGCGCAATGGATTTTGATTTCTTCGGCAAGATAACGACGCGGCGGCGCGGGTGACGTCGCAAAATGCCAAGCGCGCCAATCGATCCAACGTGCGATGCAATTTGAAATCTGGAAATTGAAAATCACTGATGTTTTTTCGGGCCATCTATCGAGCGAACTGCGGGGCTTGATGTCGTAGCGCGGCAGCGCGGAGCGAAGCGCAAGCTATCCATCGCGCGCGCGCATAAAGCGGGGAATGAAACAACATGCACCTTCATTCCCTCCTATTATAACGCACACTTTTTCTGCGATTATCAGCTCATATTCGTCCAAAAAGCATGACGATAGGGAATGAAACGCTATTTGTTCTCGCTCCCTCTCATACATACAGCGGCTTCGTAGAGTTTTAGGCGTTTCGCGATCAAATTACGGCGTGACGATAGCGCTCCAACGAGGCGCTTCAGCCTCGCGGAATTCCGTGCGCCAATGCCGCTACATCGCATTTCATTGCTCGGCATAGTTTGACGAGAACGGTGAATGTCGGGTTGTGCTCCCCCCGCTCAATTCGGCCCACGTAGCTCCGATCCAATCCGGCCTCGTGGGCCAACCCCTCCTGCGACATACCCAACGCTCGCCGTTTTGCGCGAATTCGCTTTCCAAGAATGTCGAGATACGGGTCCACACGCCCATGTCGCGAGCATGGTGACTATCGATCCACGGCGTATTAATCCCCTTGTTAACAATTTGACCTATTTTTCTGTGCTGCGGAGATCGGTGGGATTTCCACGTTGACGTGACTGGAAGCCAACAATGCTGGAAATCGCCGGTGGAATTTTGCTTGCCGTAGCTGTGCTGGCGGTGCTCGTGGTTGCGTTTCGGTACATTGTCCTGGCGCTGTCTGCCGGGTTTTGCATCGCGCTCATTGTCGGGGCTTGGCTGCTGCTTTCTTCAGAAATGGGCGGATGGTGGGCCGCGATATTGCTTCTTACCGGGTTTGGGATTTGGTTTTGGATGGTCAATCACGACAAACAAAGCGAGGGTTTAGAGGACGCCAGCCCCGAACAATTTGCGCGAGCATCCCGGCAACGCCGGTTATCTAATGGCGAACCGCCTGCTACCTATGTGTTAGACCCTTGGCGCCAGCGCCGCCGCATCGCCCGGCATACGGTGAAGAATTCCGACTAATCGGAAAAAACTGCATCTCTCGCGCGCGTTCGATAGCGCAGGTGTTTATGCAATTTTATCGAAGGCTAGCCCCCCGCCACGGACAATTCACCAGCGGGTCCGCGCCATGTCCAGCCTACAAGCGATGCTTGGGGCGCATTTGCGAATCGCAACACGAGAAACACTGCTCGCACCGCAATTTCATAAAGAAATTTTCAAGTGCGGGGGCCATATTGGGGGCCATCGAAAGCGCACCAGTAATAAAATAGTTGTATAGCAGATAGAGAGAGGCGCGACGTGAGTCCTGTAGGCGCGCACCATTCCCTAAAACTGAAACAGAACCACTTATCGAAGCGCGGGTGAACCGCCCCGGGTTTGTCGGAGGCCCTAACTCCTGAGAGGAAGGGGCTATGA
>NZ_CAXTHV010000010.1:0-93176 GCF_964244265.1 uncultured Sphingomonas sp.
ATAGCCCCTTCCTCTCAGGAGTTAGGGCCTCCGACAAACCCGGGGCGGTTCAATCGTGCGATCGGCTTCTACCGTGACACGCTGGGTCTCGTGCTGCTGGAGGCCATGACGGCTTAGACGCTTAGCCCAATGAGCGAGAGCTGCCGGCCATAAGCCGGTTCGCCCCGGTGCGTCGCACGGCGATAGCTGAAGAAGCGATCCTCGTCGGCATAGGTGTCGAGCCCCAGCGCCTCCACCCGCCCGATCCCCGCGGCAGCAAGGCGGTGGACGACATAGGCTTCAAGGTCGAACTGATGGCGGCCGGGCCTGCCGCCGGCAAAGAAGCGTTCATTGGCGGCCTCGGCCTCGGCCTCGGCGAAGCGGCGGAGGAACGCGTCGTCGACTTCGTAGCTGGCGCGGGCGATGCACGGGCCGATCGTGGCGACGATCCGCTCGCGGCGCGCGCTCAGCCGCTCCATCGCCAGCAACGTCGTATCGGTGACGCCGCCCAGCGCGCCCTTCCATCCGGCATGGGCGGCAGCGACCACGCCTGCCTCGCGGTCGGCCAGCAGCACCGGCGCGCAATCGGCCGTGAGCACGCCCAGCGCCAGCCCGGGGCGGTCGGTAACCACGGCATCGGCATGCGGCCGGACGTCCTCCTCCCATGCCGCCACGACCGTGACCGCGTCGGACGAATGGATCTGGAACGGGGTGACCAGCGCGGCGCCTGGCAGCGCCGCCGCCACCGCCCGCCGTCGGTTCTCGGCGATCGCGGCGGGGTCGTCCGCCGACCCCAGCCCCACGTTGAGCCCGGCATAGGCGCCGCGCGATACGCCGCCGCGCCGCCCGAGAAGCCGTGCGCCACGCCGTCCAGCGCGCGGGCGCGGATCACCTCGACCAGCCGAGTCACAGCATCAGCCGCATCAGGCGATCGTCATCTTCATGGTCGCCGACCATGAACACGTATTTGCCGAATTCGAGGAAACCGCGCCGTTCGTAGAAGGCGCGGGCGCGGTGATTGTCGACATAGACGCTCAGGATCATCTCGCGCGCGCCGACAGCCCTGGCGTGGCCCGCCGCCCAGTCCATCAGCGTTGCCGCCACGCCCGTACCCTGCCAGGGCGCCAGGACATAGAGCTGGTGTAGCTCGATCGCGTGAGGCGGCCAGTCGCCGGGGAAGGCGACCGGACCGATCTTGCAATAGCCGATGATCGCCTCGTCCTCGGTCGCGAGCCGGACCGCGTAATCAGGGTCGCCCAGATCGCCGACCAGCCCTGCGGCACCGAATGTCGTGTCGAGGAATGCGGCGAGGTCCGACTGGCGATAAAGATTGCCGAACGTCTGGGTGAAGCACCGCCGGGCCATCGCCGCCAGTTCGTCGCCGTCCGTTGCGGTCGCGTCGCGATAGGCAATCATGAAAAGCCCGCCGGATCGGGCCAGCCGGGTGCGCGCCAGGCGGCGACCCGGAACAGCGTCCCCATTTCGGCCGGGTCAACCAGCCGGCCGCGGTCGGCGGCGATGCGATCCCGGTCGGCAACCCTTGCGCCCAGCGCCGCGGCGCGCGCATCGATGCCGAGCGCGGTCAGGAACGCGCCCTGGCCGACCGCCGGCGTCGGCACCGCGCCCTTGGCAGCCACGGCGGCGGCCAGCGTCGCGAAATCGACATGCGCGGTCAGGTCGCGCGTCCCCGGCGCCTCGAACGGATTGACAAAGGCGTGGCCGCTCACCGCCTGCAGCGTCTCGCCCAGCGCCGGGCCTTCATAGCCGTAATCCACGACGAGCGCGGCGCCGCCCTGGGCGACGATGCGTTGAGCGACCTGGCGGGCGATGGCGACGCTGGCGGGGGATGTCTCGATCACCGATCCTGCCGGCGCGGTGCGCAAGTCCTCGGGGATGATCGCATCGGGCACCGGCTGGCCGGCGATCGGCAGGAACAGCGTGTCCTGGCATGCCACCAGCCGTTCGCGCCAGCCATCCGTCGCGCGTACCAACTGGCGGATCGGTAGCGCGTCGAAGAATTCGTTGGCGACCAGGATCAGCGGCAAATCAGCAGGCAGGGTGGTGACGTCGTCATGCCAGGTGGCGTGGGGAATCGCCCTTGCCTGCGCCGCGCGCAGCACCGGGCTGGTTTCGACCAAATGGACCGACGGCGTCAGTCCGGCGGTCGCCATCGCGCGCAAGGCATCGATCGTCAGCGTGCCGCGCCCGGGGCCAAGCTCGACCCACGCAATTGCCGGCCGACCCGCGCGATCCCACAGGTCGCCGGCCCACAGCCCGATCAGCTCGCCGAACATCTGGCTGACCTCTGGCGCGGTCACGAAATCGCCGGCCGCGCCCAAAGGATCGCGGCCGGCGTAATAAGCCGCGTTGGCCGCTGCCATATAGTGCGACAGCGGGATCGGTCCGGCCAGCGTGATCGCGCGCGCCAGCCGGTCGGCGAGCGGCGCGTCGGCCATGGTCGTCGCGTCGGTCACGTCAGGCGACGCTTTCGCTCCCGGCGATCGGCTCGACGCGGTTGCGGCGCCCGGCGGCTGTCGCGACCAGGTAAATGCCGCCGAGGATCATCGGCAGACACAGCCATTGGCCCATGTGCAGCCCGCCATTGTCGAACAACGTGCCGGCAAATTGCGCATCGGGTTCACGGAAGAACTCGACGACGAACCGCGCCAGGCCATAGCCGACCAGGAACAGGCCGACGAGCTTGCCCGGCTCGTAGCGGGCCCGGGTCCGCCAGAACGCGAACCATAAAAGCGAGAACAGCACGATGCCCTCCAGCCCGGCCTCGTACAGCTGGCTGGGGTGGCGCGGCATGTCGCCGGCGGTGCCGTGGAAGATGACGCCCCAGCCCGTCGTGCCGGTCGGCTTGCCCCACAATTCGCCGTTCACGAAGTTCGCCAGCCGCCCGAAGAACAGCCCGAACGGCGCCACGCAGGCAACGTAATCGTGAACGCGCAACCAATTGAGCCCGCGCCGCCGGGAGAAGACGACGATCGCCAGCGTCGTGCCGAGAACCCCGCCATGAAACGACATGCCGCCGTCCCACAGCTTGACGATGTCGAACGGGTTGAGGAACATCCGCGGCGCGTAGAAGATCACATAGCCGATCCGTCCGCCCAGGATGATGCCCAAGGTGGCGTAGAACACCAGATCCTCGGCATGGCGCGGTGCCATCGGCGCCCCCGGCACCGACAGCAGCCGCATCAGATACGCCCAGCCGAGGCCGATCCCGGCGATATAGGCGATCGAATACCATTTGATGTCGAACAGGTCGCGCCCGAACAGGTGGATGTGGAGCAGCACCGGGTCGAGGTGCAGGGCGTTGAAGTCGATCGCCGTGACCAGCGCGGCAAGGGCAGGATGGATCAAGGCGGTTCCCCAGGGCTTTGCCGCTTCCATAAGCGGCGCGGCCGGCAAGACCAAGTAAAGACGCATTGGGGGTCCGCATTCTCCCTTGCACGGGGAGGATTGAGCCGACGCTTACGCTCAGCCTTTCCCGGCGGCGCCCTGACCTGTTAAGCGCGGCGGGTGGCCGTGACTTCCCCCGCACCCTACCGCTCGTTCGTTTCGCGGCGCCAGTTGCTGGTCGGCGGCGGAATGGGGATCGGGCTGATCGTCGCCTGGGCGGCGTGGCCGCGCGCCTATCGCGCAAACCTTACCCCGGCCGAGGGCGAGCATGTCTTCGGCGCGTATTTGAAGATCGCCGAGGACGGCCGCGTCACCGTCGCCGTGCCCCAGGCCGAACACGGCCAGGGCGTCTATACCACCCTGTCGCAGATCGTCGCCGATGAGCTGGGAGCCGACTGGCGGACGGTCGCGGTCGAGCCGGCGCCGCTCAACCCGCTTTATGCCAATCCGCTGGCCGCCGCGGAATTGTTCGACGGCGCGTTCGATCGGGTGCCGGATGCGGTCCGCGACGACCACGCGACGCGCACCGCGCTGATGCTGACCGGCGGGTCGACATCGCTGCGTCGGTTCGAGCGTGACCTGCGCCTCGCCGGCGCGGGCGCGCGGGCGCTGCTGCAACAGGCGGCGGCGGCGCGCTGGAATACCGATTGGCGGTCGTGCGCCACCGCCGACGGGTTTGTCGCGCATGGCGGCGAGCGGCTGCGCTTCGCCGACCTGGCGGCGGCGGCGGCGCGGTTCGCGATCCCCGACCCGCTGCCGTTGCGCGGCCGCGACGAGCATCGTCTGACGGGCAGGTCGCTGCCGCGGCTCGACAGCCCGGCCAAGATCGACGGATCGGCCAATTTCGCCGCCGACATCCGCCTGCCGGACATGGTCTTTGCCGCGACGCGCCAGGGGCCGGCCGGCGACAGCCGGCTGGTCGCGCTCGATCGCGCGGCGGCCGACCGCGTGCGCGGGATGCTGGAGGTGGTCGAAAGCCAGCATTGGGTGGCCGCGGTCGCCAGCAATTCCTGGGCGGCGCAGCGCGGCCTGGAGGCGCTGCATCCGCGGTTCGAGACGCCACGTCCACTGGCCGACAGCCGCGCGATCGACCGTGCCCTGGCCGGCGCGCTCGATGGCGAGGGCCGGCGCATGGCCTCGGCGGGCGATGTCGGGGCGGCGTTTCGCGGCGCGCAGGTGATCACCGCGACCTACCGCGCCGACGCCGCGCTCCATGCCGCGATCGAGCCGGTGACGGCGACCGCGGCGCTGCGCGAGAATGTGCTGGAGCTATGGCTGCCGACCCAGGCGCCGGGGCTGGCCCGCGCCGCGGCGGCGGCGGCAACGGGCATGCGCGAACGTGCGGTGATCGTCCATCCGATGCCGGTCGGCGGCGGCTTCGGCGCCGGGCTGGAGCACCAGGCGGCGGTCCAGGCGGCGATCCTGGCGCAGCGGCTGAAGCGCCCGGTACAACTGACCTGGTCGCGCGGCGAGACCAGCCTGCACGATGCCGTGCGCGCGCCGGCGGTGGCACGGCTGGCGGCGCGGCTGGACGGCAACGGCCGGATCCTGGGCTGGCTGGCGAAGATCGCGGCGCCCGCGACGGGTCATGAACTGGCCCGACGGTTGCTGGCGGGCGATCCCGCCGCCGCCGCCGCGCTGGCAATCGCCGGCAAGGGCGACGGCTATGCGGTCGCGGGGGCGGTGCCGTTCTACCAGATCCCGTCCTACGCGGTCGATCATCATGCCGCAGAGATCGGCGTGCCGACCGGGCATCTGCGCGGCGGGGCACACGGCTATACCTGCTTCTTCACCGAATGCTTCATCGACGAACTGGCGCATGCCGCGCAGACCGAGGCGCTGTCGTTCCGCATCGGCATGCTGGGCGGCGACGCGCGGCTGGCGCGGTGCCTGTCGACCGCCGCCGCGCTGGGCGGCTGGCAGGGCGGCATTCCCGGCAGCGGGCAGGGCATCGCCTGCCACAGCTTTCGTGGCAGCCACATCGCGGTGCTGGCCGAGGCGCGGGTCGACGAGGACCAGACGATCGGCGTCGACCGCATCGTCGCCGCGGTCGATTGCGGGCGTCAGGTCAATCCCGACATCGTCCGCCAGAATATCGAGGGCGGACTGGTGTTCGGCATGGCGACGGCGCTGGGCGCGTCGACGCGCTGGCGCAAGGGGCTGGGCAGCGCGCGGGGGTTTGGCGACATCGGCCTGCCGCGGCTCGCCGACGTCCCCGACATCACCGTCGAGATGATCCCCAGCGAGGCCGATCCCGGCGGCGTCTCGGAGCTTGCCGTGCCCCCGGTCGCACCGGCGATCGCCAACGCGCTGCGTTCGGCGACGGGCCTGCGCATCCGCAGCCTGCCGTTGCGGGTCGGCGACGCATGATTGCCCCGCCCGACCACCCGGCCGTCCCGCCTGCCCGGATCGGCGTCCTGCTGGTCAATCTGGGCACCCCGGACGACGCCACGCCACGCGCGGTCAGGCGCTATCTGGGCGAGTTCCTGTCCGATCGCCGGGTGGTAGAGATCAGCCCGCTGCTGTGGCAGCCGATCCTGCGCGGCATCATCCTGCGCACCCGGCCCAGGAAGTCGGCGCATGCCTATGCCCAGGTCTGGCGCGACGACGGCTCGCCGCTGGCGGCGATCACCGCCGCGCAGGCGCGCGCGCTGGACGGCGCGTTCGGCGACGGCGTGATCGTCGACTGGGCGATGCGATACGGCCGCCCGGCAATCGGCGACCGGCTGGCCGCGATGAAGGACCAGGGGTGCGAGCGCATCCTGGTCGCGCCGCTCTATCCGCAATATTGCGCAGCAACGACCGCGACCGCCAATGACCGGGCGTTCGCGGCGCTGGCGGGGATGCGGTGGCAGCCGGCGCTAAGGACGTTGCCGCCCTATCACGACGATCCCCGCTATATCGCGGCGCTCGCGGCCAGCGTCGACGAGGGGATTGCGGCGCTGACGTTCGAGCCGCAGGCGGTGATCGCGAGCTTTCACGGCATGCCGGCGCGCACGCTGGCGCTGGGCGATCCGTATCATTGCCACTGCCAGAAGACCGCGCGGCTGCTGGGCGAGGCGCTGGGCCGTGACCTGACGATCACCTTTCAGTCCAGGTTCGGCCGGGCCAAATGGCTTGAGCCGGCGACGGATCGCACGCTTGCCGCGCTGCCCGCGCAGGGCGTGACGCGCGTCGCGATCATGGCGCCAGGCTTTGCCGCCGATTGCCTGGAAACGCTGGAGGAACTGGCGATCCGGGGGCAGGAGACCTTCCTGGCCGCAGGTGGCACGGACTTCGCCTATATCCCTTGCCTCAACGACAGCGACAACGGTGCCGCGATGCTGCGCAGCATCGTTGCACAACAGCTTGCCGGCTGGATCGCCGCCGTTTAGCGGCTGGATGGACTGGAACAGCCCGAATCATGGGCGGCGGGAGAGACAGATGGCTCGGGTCGCAATCGTTACCGGAGGAACGCGCGGGATCGGCGAGGCCGTCAGCCTTGCGCTGGCGGAAATGGGCATGGCCGTGGCCGCCACCTATGGCGGCAATGACGATCGTGCCCGCGCGTTCGCCGACCGCAGCGGCATCGCCACCTATAAATGGGATGTCGCCGATTACGATGCCTGCCAGCAGGGTGTCGCCAGGGTCCAGGCCGAACTGGGCCCGGTCGATGTCGTCGTCAACAATGCCGGCATCACCCGCGACGGCACGCTGATGAAGATGACCCATGAAATGTGGAGGGAGGTCATGGACACCAATCTGGGCGGGTGTTTCAACATGGCCAAGGCGGTCTTCCCCGGCATGCGCGATCGCAAATGGGGGCGGATCGTCAATATCGGGTCGATCAACGGCCAGGCCGGGCAATATGGCCAGGTGAACTATGCCGCGGCCAAGGCCGGCATTCACGGCTTTACCAAGGCGCTGGCGCTCGAAGGCGCGCGGGCGGGGATTACCGTCAATGCGATCGCGCCGGGCTATATCGACACCGACATGGTATCGGCGGTGCCCCCCGACGTGCTGGAAAAGATCGTCGCCAAGATCCCGGTCGGCCGCCTGGGCCAGGCCACCGAGATCGCGCGCGGCGTCGCGTTCCTGTGTTCGGACGGCGGCGGCTTCGTGACCGGATCGACGCTGAGCATCAACGGCGGCCAGCACATGTATTGAGAGAGTCCGTTTGAAAATCGCGGAAGAGCGAGTTTCGTGCGGTGCCGGCCCTGCTCATAACAAGAGGGTCGGCTCTCGCGAGCCGACCCTCCGCCCTCCAACGCTACGCGAGGGCTCGATACTCCCGGAATACGAGACGCGGGAGAAATCGTGCGGCCGGAGCCTTGCAATCGATATCCGGTTCTGGCCGATCCGCGTTGAGCGGAGGCTGAATGACGTCGTTATCGGACGTTCAGCATCCGGCAGGCATTGGCAGGCGGATCAGCGCTCGCCTTGCCGCCGACGGTCGCTATGACGGTCGGCGGTGTTCCGTCTTGCAAAGCTCCTAATTCTCCTGTCGCTCGCGCTGGTCCAGAGCTATTCGGGGCCGTCACGCGGACCCTTGCTCAGCGCCGGATCGGGGATGAGCGCGACGTGGGTCGACCTTTATCCCGGCCGGCCGGATGAGCGCCGGATCGGATCGCTGACCTTCTTGGGCGGGGTGGCGCTGCACAGCGACGACGGCGCGTTCGGCGGCTTCTCGTCGCTGTCGGTGCGCGGCGACCGCTTCGTGTTGCTCAGCGATGGCGGCAATATCGTGCGGTTCCGGATGGATGCGCGGTTTGCGATCGGCGACGTCGCGTTCGACAATCTGCCCGCCGGGCCCGGCCGGGGCTGGTCGAAGAGGAGCCGCGACAGCGAATCGATGACGCTTGATCCCGCGGGGCGCGCCTGGATCGGGTTCGAGAATTTCAACGAGATCTGGCGCTATGCTCCGGGCTTGCGCCTGCCCGCCGTGGGGGCGGCGCCGCCGGCAATGGCCAAATGGGACAGCAATGGCGGGCCGGAATCGCTGGTCCGCCTGCGCGACGGGCGCATGCTGACCATCGCCGAGACCCAGCAGCTGCCCGGCAGCGAGGCGCGCGTCGCGCTGATGTTCGCCAGCGACCCGGTGGCGATGCCGCGTCGCGGGGTTCGCTTCGGCTATCTGCCGCCCGCCGGGTTTGACCCGAGCGATGCCACGCAATTGCCCGACGGACGGATCATGGTGCTCAACCGGCGGCTCGCCCCGCCGCTCGCCTGGTCGGCGGCGCTGACGCTGATCGACCCGGCCGGGATCCGCCCCGGCGCGATCGTGCGCGGGCGCGAGATCGCGCGGCTGGCGCCGCCCCTGACGGTCGACAATTTCGAAGGGCTGGCGGCGACGCGCGAGGGCGGGGCGACGATCCTGTGGATCGTCAGCGACGACAACCTCTTTCCGTTGGAGCGGACATTGCTGCTCAAGTTCCGGCTTGAGCCGTGACTGCTGCCGAAGCCCCGCCGCGTCAGGCAGCGGCGGCGGCGGTGCCCAGCTTCTTGCGGACATCGCGCTTCAGGCGACGCGCACGCAGCGACAGATCGTCGTCGCTGCTCTTGAGCAGCCAATTGTCGAGCCCGCCGACATGCTCGACCGAGCGCAGCCCATGGGTCGACACGCGCAACCTGATGCTGCGCTCCAGCGCGTCGCTGATCAGCGTCACGTTCTGCAGATTGGGCAGGAACGTGCGCTTGGTCTTGTTGTTGGCGTGGGAAACATTGTTGCCCACCTGCCGGCCCTTGCCGGTCAGCTCGCAGATACGCGACATGATTCGGATCCTGAATTTCGGGCCGAGCCCGTAAAGGTGGCGCGGATAGCCGGATAAGGCCCGCGGGTCAACCGGCTCGGCTTTACCATGCAACCAGCGACCCGCGGCGTGCGTTATTACGCTGACGATTCGATCCTGGAGACGACTTCATGCGCGCCTTGTTAGTGTTGATCGGCCTTGCCGCTTTGGTCCTTGTCGGCCTGCTGGCGCTCGGCCTGGTTCGTCTCGACGGCACTGCGGGTACGCTGCCGACGGTCAAGGTCGAGGGCGGAAGCGCGCCGCAGGTGACCGCCAATGTCGCAACGCTGGATGTCGGCAGCGAGAACAAGACCATCGCGGTGCCCAAGATTACGCTGACCAAGCCGGGCGAGCCCGCGCCCGTGACCAATACGCAATAGCCGCGGTCGCGCCCTCGGCCATGGCCTTTCCCCTGCCAGCGCCGATGCGTGCCGCGCTTGATGCGGCGCGTGGCGCAGCGGCGGCTGGGGAGGTGCCGGTCGGTGCGGTGGTCGTGCTCGACGGCGCGATCGTGGCCACCGCCGCCAATGCCCCGCGCGCGCTGCACGACCCGACCGCGCATGCCGAGATGCTGGCGATCCGTGCGGCGGCGCAGGCGATCGGCGACGATCGGCTGGGGCAATGCGACCTGTGGGTGACGCTGGAGCCTTGCGCGATGTGTGCCGGCGCGATCGCCCATGCCCGCATCGCGCGGCTCTATTACGGTGCGGGCGATCCCAAAAGCGGGGCGATCGACCACGGGCCGCGCCTGTTCGGCCAGTCGACGATCCACCATCGGCCGGAAGTCTATGGCGGCATCGGCGAGGCGGAAGCGGCCGCGTTGCTCAGGGACTTCTTCGCCGCGCGACGGTAACCGCTTCAGTCGCCAGCCTAGCCGTTGCGCAGCGATGTTGGAGAGGGCATCAGGTCAGATCGATATCTGGCTGACAGGGAATGGCATGAACCCATGGCAGGAAATCAAGGAAGAGTCCCGATGGGCGGCGTCTCTTTTAACGGTTCTGGCCGTGCTGTCCGCAGTCATAGCATTATTATCCATGGCGAGTGTCTTGTGGTACTTCCACAGTTTCAACTCACTCCTGACAAACAGCAATTCTTTAGGTGACTGGGCCAGTTTCGCGACGTTCATGGGCTTTGTCGTCCAGTCGTTGCTGGGTATCGCGACCTTTGCCTGGGCGTTTCTGCTGTCGGTAGTTTTTGCCCGGCGTCTGGAGCGGCAGAAGCAGGCGGAGCAGGAGGCACGCTCGCAACAAAGCAAGGACGAGCAACGAAGCCGTGAGCTCGTGCGCCTTTCGGAAAAGCTGGTCGACACGCAATTCTACCTGAAGGTGATGTACCCGGCCTGGGAAGTCGCCCTCAAATGGATGGATCCCACACTACCTGGCATTGATGCCTATCGAGCGCAGGTAGTCGGGGCGGAAATGCGGATGCCGATGAACTATCGGCGCCGGGCGAGAGGCCTGACGATCGCCGAAAACAATCCGCGGACGCACCCTCATTACCAGCCTTATGATATCCCCTACAAGAAAGACGAGAACAACGCCGATCCCGGGAAAACTGCCGTCATCACCGAATTGTCCGAGAGCCTGGCGTTTGCGACCTGGGTAAGGTTCTGGCGCAACGTGAAGTTTCTCATGGATCGTGATCTGGTCGACAAGGACCATGCCCTGCACCTTTTTCGAGAATGGTACATGTGGTGGGCACCGTTCATGACCGAGTTTGCCGCAGTTGTCGTCGAAATGCGGGCCCGGGTAAAAACGCATTATCAGTACGCAATCCCCGATCATGTCTGGGAAGAGAGTTCGGTCGCGAAATTACAGGCGCTCCATCAGGACTTCGAGATATCGCCATATTGCGGTCATGAAAGCCGTGACGCCTTTGAGACAAGGATCAAGGCACTCGTCGGCCCGATCGAGGAAATCATCTTTGCCGAGATAAACAAGGACCCGAACGATTATATCGACGGTCCCGTAGATTCAGCCGTCACTGGCCGCCGAGTGGCACCCGGCTAGGGCGCAGACCCACGCCTGCCATGGCGAGAGCCTTCCCGACGCGCTCACGGAACCTCGGCAATGTCGGCGTCCGGTTGTCCATCGAGTTGCACGCCGAGCTCCTGCCCGTATAGGGTCGCCGCACGCCATGCCGCCCCTCCAGCCCTATCCCTGGATCGATGTTGTCATCATCCTCGCGCTCGTCGCGGTCAATGGTGTGCTGGCGATGAGCGAGCTGTCGATCGCCTCGTCGCGCAAGGCGCGGCTGGAGGCAATGGCGCGGACCGGCAGCAAGGGCGCGCGCGCCGCGATCGATCTTGCCGCCGATCCCGGCAAGTTCCTGTCGACGGTGCAGGTCGGCATCACCCTGATCGCCGTGCTGTCGGGCGCCTATTCAGGCGAGGCGCTGGGCGGCCCGACCGGCGACCGGCTGGAGCCGCTGGGCCTGGGGCACGAGACCGCGCAGACCGTCGGCTTCGTGCTGGTGATCGGCGTCACCACCTTTGTCTCGCTGATCCTCGGCGAACTGGTGCCCAAGCAGATCGCGCTGCGCACGCCCGAACCGATCGCCGCCGCCATGGCGATCCCGATGACCTGGCTGGCGCGTCTTGCCGCGCCGCTGGTGTGGGTGCTCGACAATATCAGCGGGCTGATCTTCCGCCTGATCGGGCTCGACCGCGAGTCGGAGGAGCATGTCACCGCTGAGGAGCTCCACCTGATCGTCGCCGAGGCGTCCAAATCCGGGGTGATCGAGGAGCACGAACGGTCGATCATCTCCGGCGTCGTGCGGCTCGCCGACCGCCCGGTGCGCGAGGTGATGACGCCCCGGACCGGAGTCGACTGGCTCGACGTCAATCTCGACGATGAAGGCATTCGCGCCAGGCTGATCATGTCGCCGCATACCCGCCTGCCGGTCGCCGAAGGATCGGTCGATGCCGTGATCGGGGTGGTCCAGGCCCGCGACATCGTCGGCGCCGTGTTGCGCGGTGGTCCGCTAGACCTGCGGGCGCTCATGCGCCCGGCGCTGGTGGTGATCGACCAGCTCGACGCGATGGACGCGTTGGTAAAGCTGCGCCGTGCCGAGGTGCCGATGGCGCTGATCCACGACGAATACGGGCATTTCGAAGGAATCGTTACCCCGGCCGACCTGCTGGCGGCGATCGCTGGGGCATTCCGCTCGGATATCGACCCCGGGGGGTCGCCCGACATCGTCCACCGCGACGACGGATCGTTCCTCGTCGCCGGGACAACGGCGGCGGACCTGCTCGCCGAGCGGCTCGACCTCGATCTGCCCGAGGACCGCGACTATGCCACCGCCGCCGGCTTCGCCCTCGCCCAGTTCCGCCGCCTGCCGGCGGAGGGCGAGAGCATCGTCGAACAGGGCTGGCGGTTCGAGGTGGTCGATCTCGATGGCCGGCGCATCGACAAGCTGCTGGTGAGCCGGGAAGGATAGAAATGGCCGCGTTGGGCTGGGTTGGTCATCTGTCCGTTTCCCCTTGCCCCAGCTTGCCGAACGCCGCCTCATAACCGGCGCGGTCGCCGGCCGCGAGCAGCTTGGCCTGGGCAACGAACCTGTCGCGCGCGATGCGTCCGCTGAACGTCCCCAGCCGGGCATCGAGCGCCTCGGCCTCGGCGAGGGACAAAGCGGCGATCTCGCCGACGCAGGTGATGCCCATTGCGGTCAACTGGTCGGCGATCTTCGGGCCCAGCCCCTTGATCGTCGTCAGCGGGAACTCGCTGCCGGTTGCCGGCGGAGGAGAGGAAGCGGGCGCCGGCGCGTTGCCGGACAAGGGCCCGTCGCCGGAGGGTGTGGCGACAATCTCCGGCGCGGGCAGGCTGTCGCCCGTGTTAACGCGATCCTCGTTCGCCTGTTCGGCGGCGCGGCGCCTGGCGGCCAGCCGCATGCCCCACCAGATGGCGATGATAACCACGCCGACTCCAATCGCGATCAGCACCAGTTGCGCGATGGTCAGCGGCATGTACGCGGCGGCCGCGGCAGTCGGCGGCAGGGGAGAAGGCTGCATACCCATAAGTATCTGGTTTTCCGAAAAGGATGAGGATTAACGCAACTTGTTGATCCGTACCCTAGGCAGGCGACCAGCCAAGCGCCAGCCCGTCCCTCAGTCTATTCCGACGGTCGCTGGCGCTGGGCCAGTTCGGTCAGCTTGACGAATTCCTGCCGCCAATAGCCCTGGGGCGATCCGGCCAGCGCGCGGGCATCGGCATAGGAATAGGCGTCCAGATATTTGTCGCCGCGCAGCTTCTGGCCGAACGCCGCAACCGCCGCGACGAACGCCATGTCGCCTTGCGGCGCGCCCGCGCCCGCCAGCAGGTTGCCCGCCACCGGTCGGCTGATCAGCCGCGAGGCGCGTTCGCCCGGCAGCTTGTAGCGCAGCTTGACGAAACATGCCTCGCTTGTGCCCGCCGCCCTGCCGGGTGCCCGCGCATTGCCCGGGTAACGCCGGGACGGCAGCCAGCCGGCGCCGCCCGCGGGCACCACCTCGTACAGCGCGGTCACCTGGTGGCCCGCGCCGATATCGCCGGCGTCGACCGTGTCGTTGGCGAAATCCTCCTCCGCCAGCGCGCGGTTCTCGTATCCGATCAGGCGATACTGGCTGACCGCCGCAGGGTTGAACTCGACCTGGACCTTCACGTCGCTGGCGATCGTCACCATCGTTGCCGACAGCTCCTCGTCGAGTACCTTGCGCGCCTCCATCGCGCTGTCGATATACGCGTAATTGCCGTTGCCGACATCGGCGATGCGCTCCATCATCGCCTCGTTGTAATTGCCCGCGCCGAAGCCGAGCGTGGTCAGCGTGACGCCGCCCTCGCGCTGCGCCTTGACCATCGCCTCCAGCGCCTTGGTGTCGCTGACCCCGACGTTGAAGTCGCCGTCGGTCGCCAGAAAGATGCGGTTTACGCCGTCCTTGATGAAATTGGCGCGGGCGACATCATAAGCGAGCTTCAGTCCCTCGCCCCCGGCGGTCGATCCGCCCGCGCCGAGGCAATCGAGCGCGGTGCGGACGTCGGCCTTGTTGCTGGTCGGATCCAGCACGATGCCGGCGGCCCCGGCATAGACCACGATCGAGACCTTGTCCTGCGGGCGCAACTGGTCCGCCAGCATCTCCAGCGCGGCCTTGACCAGCGGCAGCTTGGCGGGTTCGTCCATCGATCCCGACACGTCGACCAGGAAGACCAGATTGGCCGGCGGCCGCTCGGCGCCGGCCACGTCATAGCCGCGCAGGCCGATGCGGATCAGCCGCGTCGCCGGATTCCACGGCGTGCGCGCGACGTCGGTGGTGACGCTGAACGGCTGGGCGCGATCCTGCGGACGGGGGTAGTCATAGCGGAAATAGTTGATCAGTTCCTCGGTGCGCACCGCCTCCGCGGGGGGCAATTCGCCATCGTTGAGGAAGCGGCGGACATTGGCATAGGCGCCGGTGTCGACATCGACCGAAAAGGTCGAGACCGGCTGGTCGGCGACCGCCAGGACCGAGGCGACCGCCCTGCCGTCATAGCGCTCGGTATTCTCCCGGCTGCCGTAGGGCGCGCGCGCCTTGGCGACGTAGCTTCCGCCGGCGCGCCGCTGCGCCGTGACGATCACGTCCGCCGCGCCCGGCGCGACCGCATAGGGGGCCGGCGGCGGAGGGGAGGCGGGCGGTGGGGCAGGGAAGGGGATCGGCTGGGGCGCCGCGCTGCCCCGGACGCCGCCCGTCGGCATCGGTGCTATCGGCATATCGGCGACCGACGGGGTGCAGCGAACGGGCGACCGAACGCCACGCGGCGGCGGTGCGGCGCGCTGCCCGGCCGGTGCGGGCACGGGCGCAGCGGAGGTCAGCAGCATCGCGGTAAGGCCGACGGCCAAGGCGGGTCTCGACTGCACGATCATTCCCCTCGTCCCGATGCCCGGACAGTTTTCCGGGCGGTCAGATATTTGCGCCGCGGTCCTGACCGCAGGATGAACCGGCGATTTGCGACTCCCTGACGACCTCTCGCGCGCCGATGTCGCGGCGGCAGAAGCCGGCGGGGAAGTCGATCGCGGCGACCGCGCGATACGCGGCGGCCTGCGCTTCGCCGACGCTGGCGCCCGTCGCGGTGATCGCGAGGACGCGGCCGCCGGCGGCGACGAGCGCGTCGCCCTCGGTGCGCGTGCCGGCCTGGAAGACGATCGCGCCCGTCGCTTCCGCCGCCGCGATGCCCGCGATCGACCCGCCGCTTTCGACCGCGCCGGGATAGCCGCGCGCGGCCATCACCACTGTCAGCGCCGCGTCGTCGGCGAAGACCGGCGGCGGCACCTCGGCCAGCCGGCCTCGGGCGACCGCCAGCATCGGCGGCACCAGGTCGCTGTCCAGCCGCGCCATCAGCACCTGGCATTCGGGATCGCCGAACCGGGCATTATACTCGATCAGCTTGGGCCCCTGGGCGGTCAGCATCAGCCCGGCATAGAGCACCCCGGCATAGGGCATGCCTTCGGCCGCCATCGTCGCCACGGTCGGCGCGATGATCTCGGCGAGCGCGCGCGCCTCCAACTCGGGGGTCAGCACGCGCGCGGGACTGTACGCGCCCATGCCGCCGGTATTGGCGCCGGTGTCGCCGTCGCCGACGCGCTTGTGGTCCTGCGCCGACCCGAAGGGGAGGATCGTGGCGCCGTCGGTCAGGACGAACAGGCTGACTTCCTCGCCCTCGAGGAACTCCTCGATCACCGCGCTCGCGCCCGCATGCCCGAACAGCATGTCGACCGCCGCCTGGGCCTCGGCCATCGTCATCGCCACCGTCACGCCCTTGCCCGCGGCCAGGCCGTCCGCTTTGACCACCACCGGCGCGCCGAACGCCGCCAGTGCGTCGCGCGCGGCGGCCGGCGTGGCGACCGCGCGATAGCCGGCGGTGGGGATGCCGGCGCGGTCGCACAGCGCCTTGGTGAACGCCTTCGATCCCTCCAGCCGGGCGGCGGCGGCGGTCGGCCCGAAAACCGGAATGCCGGTGGCGATCAGCGCGTCGGCCAGGCCCGCGACCAAGGGCGCCTCCGGCCCGACCACGACCAGCCCGATGCCCGCATCACGACAGAAACGCACGACCGCGCCATGATCGGCGATGTCGAGCGCGACCGGTTCGGCATGGCCGGCGATGCCCGGATTGCCCGGCGCGGCATATAGCCGGCCGAGCAGCGGCGATCGCGCCAGCTTCCAGGCGAGCGCATGTTCGCGACCGCCCGATCCGATCAGCAGGATGTCGATCATGCCGGCTCAGCCGAGGGCCGGCCGCGCGCCAACCATCATCGCGCCAACCATCGTCGCGCCAACCATCGTCGCGCCAACCATCGTCGCGCCAACCATCGTCGCGCTGACCGTCATCGTGTTGCTCAATGACCGATCAACGGCTTGCCGTCGGCCGCCGCCGGCGTCTTCGATCCCGCCGTATCGTCGGTCGCGGCGGGGTCGGAGCAGGTGATCTCCAATTGATAGTCGCCATTGGCCATCTCGTCGACCGCCGCCTTCTTGAAGCTGACCGTCTGGTCGCCAACCCTGACCGCGCGGTCGCCGCTCCATTCGCCGGTGCCGTCCTTCAGCTTGGCGTAGAAATATATCTCCTTGCTGTCGGTCATCAGGTGCTTGTTGTCGCGCCCCGGATAGTCGTTTTCGCCCCCGGTATATTCCCACATCGCGCCGTCCTCGGCGGTCCAGCCCGCGGCGGTGTGGTAATAGAACATGATGGTATAGGGCTTGTCGCAGCTGTTCTTGATGTTGATCTGGTGCAGCCCGACGGACCCGGCATCGGCCGGCGGCGGGGCGGCGGGGACGCCGGCGCTGCCCTTGCCGTCGTCGCTCGCGGTGCCCGCCATCGACGTCGGAAAGCTGAACGGCGTGGTCGATGCCGCCGCCGGCGGGGCGACCGGCTGCTTGCCGGCATTGTTCATCGATCCCTGGACATACGCCGCGCTGACGGCAGCCGCGACGGTCGCGATGCCGCTGATCGTGACGGCCAGCACCGTATGGTCCTTCTTGACCGGCGGCGGTGCCGGCGCGTTTCTCGATTCGTTGTCTGCCACCACTTCCCCCGAACTGTTACGACACCTAGAGCTACAATCGAGCGTAGCACGGAGTCCAGCCGATGATCGACGACCGGCTTATTGCCGTTCCCGCGCCCGGGAACCTTATTGCCGTTCCCGTGCCCGGGAACAATGCCCCGGCGGAAACCGTGGGGGCGTTGTCGAACCGGCTGAAGCGCATGGTCGAGGGCGAATTCGGCCATGTCCGGCTGCGCGGCGAGATTTCGGGGTACAAGCGCGCCGCGTCGGGCCACGCCTATCTCTGCCTGAAGGACGACCAGGCGGTGATCGACGCGGTGATGTGGAAGGGGCAGGCGGCCGCCCTCCCGTTTGCGCCACAGGACGGGATCGAGGTGATCGCGACCGGGCGCCTCACGACCTATCCGGGACGATCGAAATACCAGATCGTCATCGACCGCCTGGAACTGGCCGGCGAAGGCGCGCTGATGGCGCTGCTCGAACGGCTGAAGGCGCAATTGGGCGCAGAGGGGCTGTTCGACGCCGCGCGCAAGAAACCGCTGCCGTTCCTGCCGCGCGTGATCGGCGTGGTGACGTCGCCGACCGGCGCGGTGATCCGCGATATCCTCCACCGCCTCGCCGATCGCTGCCCGACCCGGGTCATCGTCTGGCCGGTCAAGGTCCAGGGCGAGGGATCGGCCGCGGAGATCGCCGCGGCGGTCGGCGGGTTCGACGCGCTTGCCGCCGACGGCCCGGTGCCGCGTCCCGATCTGGTGATCGTCGCGCGCGGCGGCGGCTCGATCGAGGATCTGTGGTCGTTCAATGACGAGCGCGTCGTGCGCGCGATCGCCGCCTGCTCGATCCCGCTGATCTCGGCGGTGGGGCATGAGACCGACACGACGCTGAGCGACCATGCTGCCGACCTTCGCGCGCCGACCCCGACCGCCGCCGCCGAGCTGGCGGTGCCGGTGCTGGCCGACCTGCGCCTGGGTGTCGCCGCGCTGGGCCAGCGTAGCGAGCGCTGCGCGCGCCGCCATGTCGAGCGCGGGCGCGAGCGCACCGCTGCGCTCGCCCGAATGCTGCCGCGGCACGACGCGCTGCTCGGGCCGCAGCGCCAGCGCGCCGACGATGCAGGCCAGCGGCTGGATCGCGGGCTGGAACGGCGGATCGCGCGCGCGCGCGCCGGGCTCGACCTGACTGCTGGCGGCCTGCGCCCGGCGATGCTCGACCAGCGGCTGCGCGCGGCGCGCGACCGGCTGGCGGCGCAATGGCAATTGGTCGAGGCGCTCAATCCCGGCCATGTCCTCGATCGCGGCTATGCCTGGGTCGGCGCGCGGCCGGGCGGCGGGGTGCTGACGTCGGCCGATGCCGCGCGCCGTGCCGGGGCGCTGGTGCTCCATTTCGGGGACGGCCAGGTCGACGCGCGGGTTGAGCAAGCCGGCGGCAAATCCTATGGTCGCACCAAGACGGAACAGCCGACGCTGTTCTGACCGACCCGGACAGGCGGGCGGTACGATCCGCAGGGGCGCGACCATGCTGATGTCCACTACCGACCGCCCGGCGCGCCTGCGCTACATGGCCAATGGCTTTCGCGTGCTGTCCCCGGGCGGGCATGTCTCCTGCGCGGTATCGGGCGTGCAGATCCCGATCGACGAGCTGCGTTATTGGAGCGTCGCGCGGCAGGAGCCCTATGCTGGCGCGGCCGAAGCGCTCGAGGCCGAGCGGCGGGCATGAACCGGTTGCGCCGCTGGCTTGGCGGGGGGGTGGCGCTGGTGATCCTGGGCAGCTGCGTCGCGCCGTCGCCGCCGGCAGGGCCGGCCGCCGCGCCCGAGCCAGGCCCTGCACCAACCCCGTCGATGCCGCCGCGCCCCGCCGACTTCGTCCTGGCCGGCAGCCTGATTCAGGGCGGCATCGTGATCGGCACCGCGCCCGCCGGCGCCGTCGCGCTGACCCTGGACGGCGCGGCGGTCCCGATCGCCGGCGACGGCCGCTTCCTGATCGGGTTCGACCGCGATGCGGCGCCTTCGGCGCAACTGACGGCGGTACTGGACGGCGGCCGGCGGATCACGCGCGCGCTGGCCGTGGCGCCGCGCGCCTGGAACATCTCGCGGCTGGGCAGCCTGCCCAAATACCCCGTACCGTTGCCGCAGTTCGAACGCCTGCGCCCCGCCGAGCTCGCCGCGATCGCCGCCGCGCGCCGCATCGCGACCGACGCCGCCGGGTGGCGCCAGCCGTTGCTGTGGCCCGCCACAGGACGGATATCGACGCTGTTCGGGGCTCAGCGCATCTATCGCAACGACGAGGCGGGATCCTATCATTCCGGGATCGACATCGCGGTGCCGACCGGCACCCCGGTGCGGGCGCCCGCAGACGGTGTCGTCGTGCTGGCCTCCGACCGTCCGTTCCTGCTGGAGGGAAACCTGCTGATGATCGACCACGGCATGGGGCTGGGCAGCGCGTTCATGCACCTGTCGCGGATCGTCGTGACGGTGGGCGCGGGGGTGACCCGCGGCGAGGTGATCGCCTATTCCGGGGCAACCGGCCGCGTGACCGGACCGCACCTTCACTGGGGCCTCAGATGGCGCAACGCAAAGGTTGATCCGTTGCTGGTCGCGGGCGCGATGCCGGCCGCGCGATGACGCGGACCATGGCGTATGACTGCCTTCTGAGCTGCGACAAACTAGTCTAAGTGGCGATTGTTGCGCAACAATAACGTATATGTGTCATTTGGGATACAGGGCCCGAAATCCTTGGGCCAAACATGAATACCAGCTTTACAGTCTCCGGGGCCTCCGCCATCCATCCCGCTCATACCTCCGGGGCAGCTCGTTCGCGCTCCATGAACGAGGTGCGGCAACGCTCCTGTGGACGCGTCGATCAGACAGCGGCAGGCCAAGAAGGGATACACATTGGTGACCAACTCCACCCGATTCGCGCAGAAGGCCCTCCTGCTCGCCACCGCAACGCCGCTGGTGCTCGCTTTCGCCACGCCTGCCTTCGCGCAGGACCTGCAGCCGACGCCGGTGCCGGCGCCCACCGGCGCGCAGGGCGACACGAAGGCCGCCTCGACAGAGGATCCCACGGCGCAGGATCAGGGCGGCGACATCGTCGTCACCGGCACGCTGTTCAAGTCGAGGGAGGCGACCCCGTCGCCCGTTACGACGGTCTCGACCGACGAGCTCGACCGCCGCGGCATCTCGACCATTCAGGACGGCCTTCAGGCACTTGCGTCCAACAACGGTCCTGCGCTGACCAACAACTTCACCGCCAACGGCGCATTCGCGAGCGGCGCTTCGGCGATCTCGCTGCGCGGTCTATCGACCAACTCGACGCTCGTGCTGTTCGATGGTCTTCGCGCCGCTTATTATCCGTTGGCCGATGACGGTACGCGCAACTTCGTCGACCTGAACAACATCCCCGACGATATCGTCGATCGGGTCGAGGTGCTGCGCGACGGCGCGTCCGCGAGCTACGGCGCCGACGCGATTGCGGGCGTGGTCAACATCATCACCAAGCGCCAGGTGAAGGGCGTCATGGGCCGCGCCGAAAGCGGCGTGTCGCAATATGGCGACGGCCAGCAATATCGGCTGTCGCTGACCGCCGGCGTCGGCGACCTCGATGAGCAAGGCTATAACGCCTACATCAGCGGCTATTACATCAAGCAGGAAGGCATCAGGGCCTCTGCCCGGGCGTTCCCGTTCAACACCGCCGATTATCGTGCGCTTGGCGGCCCCAACGGTGTGATCAACGGCGTTACCCCGGCCGGTACTTTTGCGCTGAGCACCGGCGGCAATTTCGAGGTCCGTCCGGCAACGCTGACCAACGCGACCACCCCGGTCGCGGTCGCCGGCACCCGTTACCAGAATTTGAACAGCGACTGCGGCATCGGCACGCCCTATACGTTGACCGACGCTCAGTTCGCCGCGGCTGCCACCGCGCCGCGCACGGTCTGCCAGTTCGATCGTCGCAACCTTTACGGCAACATCACGTCTCCGATCGATCGGTTCGGCTTGTCGGCTCGGGTGACCGCGAAGGTGACCGATTCGATCGAGGCATATGGCGAGTTCAACTTCACCCAGTCGAACACCTTCTTCACCGCGCGTGCGCCGGCCACTTTCCGTGGTGCTGCGCCGACCGGCATCAACTATCCTCAGTTCGACACGTCGACGAATTCCGCGCTCCGTGCGCCGGGTTCGTTCAACCTGTACCTGCCGGTCTTCGTCTGCGCCGCCCGCGTTAATTGCGCCACGGCCGCTGATCGCCGATTTAACCCGAACAACCCGTTTGCCGCCGCCGGTAACGTCGCGTTGCTGATCGGTACCGACAACAGCTTCGGCACGATCCCGACCAATTCGACCCGGTCGCGGTCCTACCGGGCCGCATTCGGGGTCAGCGGGGATATCACCGATCGCATCGCCTTTGACGTCAGCGGTACGCTGATGCACATCGATCTGCGCCAGACCTATACCGGCTATGTCTACATCCAGCACCTGCTGGACGTGATCAACGACGGCACCTATAACTTCATCAATCCGTCGGCGACGACCGCCGCTGTGCGGAATTATCTGACGCCAACGAAGATCAACAACGATACGTCGGACCAGTATCAGCTCCAGGGCTCGTTGCGCGGTCGACTGGTCGATCTGCCGGGTGGTCCGCTGGAGCTGGCGGTCGGCTTGTCGGAGCGGTACGAAGCGGTCGACTCACCGTCGGCGAACGATGACTTCAACGGCCCGACGCAGCGCTACTTCACGCTCAACGCGTTCGGCACCAAGGGTCATCGGTTCATCTTCTCGGCCTTCGGCGAGTTGAATGCACCGATCGTCACGGCGTTGACCGTCAATCTGTCCGGCCGCTACGACAAATATTCCAGCGGTCAGGACGCCTTCTCGCCGAAGGCGGGCATCGTCTTCAAGCCGTTCCGTCAGCTGACCCTGCGCGGTACCTATTCGCGCGGCTTCCGCATTCCGTCGTTCGGCGAGTCCAACGCCCTGCCGACCACGGGCTATGTCAACAACAACGCCGCGCTATTCACCGATGCGTACCTGGCACAGTATGGCTGCACCAAGGCTACCTATTCCACTGCGTGCCCGGCTTATATCAACGCAACCAGCAGCTATGGTCAGACCACGCTGGCGAGCCCGAACCTCAAGCCGGAAAAGTCGCGCAGCTTCACGGCGGGTATCCTGGTCGAGCCGATCCGGAATGTCTCGTTCACCGTCGACTATTACAACATCAAGAAGACCGGTGCGATTGCGAGCCCGGATCTGGCGGCCGCGGCGGCCGCCTATTATGCGGGAGCCGCCATTCCGGCCGGGATCAACGTCGTTCCCGATTCGCCCGATCCCAACAACCCGCTGGCCAAGCCGCGTGTCGCCTTCGTCCAGGCGCCGTACATCAACGCGGACTCGATCAGGTCTGAAGGCATCGACTTCGCGGTCAATGCGGACTTCAATATCACCTCGGGCGTCAAGCTTAACACGTCGCTCGAGGCCAGCTACATCCTCCTCCTCTCGACGACGGTGAACGGGGTCGAGCAGCGTTTCGACGGTACGCTGGGGCCGCAGTCGCCGACGGCGGGTTCGGGAACGCCCAAGTGGCGTGGCAACTGGCTGGCCACGGTCGATTTCGGCGGTTTCACGATCAGCAACACGGTCAATTATGTCAGCGGCTACGACAAGTCGGCGACTGACGCTGGTACCTTGTACATGGATTGCGGTCTCAACACGAGCTACACGACTTGCCACACCAAGTCGTACCTGACCGACGACATCCAGCTGGCCTATCGCGTCACGGACAAGTTCACTTTCTACGTGAACGTGAACAACATCGCGAACCGTCTGCCGCCGTTCGATCCGGCCGCCAGCTATGGCATCACCGGCTTCAACCTTGTCCAGGCCGGCAATGGGTTCAATGGCCGTTACTTCAAGGCCGGTGCGAAGTTCGGCTTCTAGTCAGAAGCCTGCACGACAAGATCGGGGCGGCTCCCTACGGAGCCGCCCTTTTTGTTTGCCTGTGACCTTACCTTGCGTGTCAGCCGACACTTAGCTCCAGCTGCCCATCGCCCTCGTCCACCGCGACCGTCTGGCCGTCGCGGACGTCGCCGCGCAGGATCAGGTCGGCAAGCGGGTCCTGCAGATGGCGTTGCACCGCGCGTTTCAGCGGGCGGGCGCCATATACCGGATCGTAGCCGACGCGGCCCAGCCAGTCGCGCGCGGCGGAGGTCAGGTCGATCGCGATCTTGCGGTCGCGCAGCAGTTTCGCGACGCGCGCCACCTGGATGTCGACGATCGGCGCCATCTCGCTCTGGCCGAGGCGATGGAACAGCACGATCTCGTCGAGCCGGTTGAGGAACTCCGGGCGGAAATGCTCGCGGACGATCTCCATCACCTGCGGCTCGACCGCCGCGACATCCTCGCCATCGGCCAGGCTCGTCAGGAATTGCGAGCCGAGGTTGCTGGTCAGCACGATGATCGTGTTGGTGAAGTCGACCGTGCGCCCCTGGCCGTCGGTCAGCCGCCCGTCGTCGAGTACCTGGAGCAGCACGTTGAAGACGTCGCCATGTGCCTTCTCTACCTCGTCGAACAACACGACCTGATACGGCCGCCGCCGCACCGCCTCGGTCAGAACGCCGCCCTCCTCATACCCGACATAGCCCGGGGGCGCGCCGATCAGCCGCGCGACTGAATGCTTCTCCATGAACTCGCTCATGTCGATCCGGACCATTGCCGACGCGTCGTCGAACAGGAACTCGGCGAGCGCCTTGGTCAGCTCGGTCTTGCCGACGCCGGTCGGCCCCAGGAACAGGAACGAGCCGAGCGGCCGGTTGGGATCCTGCAACCCGGCGCGGGCGCGGCGCACCGCGGTCGACACCGCGCGTACCGCCTCGGCCTGGCCGATCACACGCCTGCCGAGCTGCTCTTCCATCTGCAGCAATTTGGCGCGCTCGCCCTCCAGCATGCGGTCGACCGGAATGCCGGTCCAGCGGCTGACGACGCCCGCAATATCCTCGGCGGTCACTTCCTCGCGCAGCATCGCGCCCGCGGTCGCGCCCGCCGCATCGCCCAGCTGTCTTTCGAGCGCCGGGATGGTGCCGTATGACAGCTCGCCCGCCCTGGCGAGGTCGCCCGAACGCTGCGCCTGGTCGAGCGCGATACGCGCGGTGTCCAGCTGCTCCTTCAACTTGGCCTCGGCGCCGATCTTTTCCTTTTCCGCGTGCCAGCGCGTCGTCAGCTCGCCCGATCGTTGCTCCAGATTGGCAAGATCGCTCTCCAGCGTCGCCAGCCTTTCCTTCGACGCCGCGTCGGGCTCCCGCTTCAACGCCTCGCGCTCGATCTTGAGCTGGATGATGCGGCGGTCGAGAGTCTCGATCTCTTCGGGCTTGGATTCGACCTCCATGCGGATCCGAGATGCCGCCTCGTCCATCAGGTCGATCGCCTTGTCCGGCAGGAAGCGATCGGTGATGTAGCGGTTCGACAGCGTCGCCGCGGCAACCAACGAGGCGTCGGTGATCCGCACTTTATGATGCAGTTCGTATTTTTCCTTGAGTCCGCGCAGGATCGAGATCGTGTCCGCGACGGTGGGCTCGCCGACGAATACGGGCTGGAAACGCCGCTGCAGCGCCGGGTCCTTTTCGACATATTTGCGATATTCGTCGAGCGTCGTCGCCCCGACGCAATGCAGCTCGCCACGCGCCAGCGCCGGCTTGAGCAAATTGGACGCGTCCATCGCGCCGTCGGTCTTGCCCGCGCCGATCAGCTGATGCATCTCGTCGATGAACAGGATGATGTCGCCGTCCGCCGCCTTGACTTCGTCCAGCACGCCTTTCAGCCGCTCCTCGAACTCGCCGCGATATTTGGCGCCGGCGATCAGGCTGCCCAGGTCGAGCGCCATCAGCCGCCGGTCTTTCAGCGTATCGGGCACGTCGCCATTGGCGATGCGGATCGCCAGACCCTCGGCGATCGCGGTCTTGCCCACCCCGGGCTCGCCGATCAGCGCGGGATTGTTCTTCGTACGGCGCGCGAGGATCTGGATGGTGCGGCGGATTTCCTCGTCGCGGCCGATCACTGGGTCCAGCTTGCCGGCGCGCGCCACCTCGGTCAGGTCGCGCGCGAACTTCTTGAGCGCGTCATATCGGTCCTCGGCGCCGGCGGTATCGGCGGTACGGCCGCCGCGCAGCTGGTTGATCGCGGCATTGATCTTGTCCGCGGTCGCGCCGGCCGCCTGGAGCGCCCGGCCGGCGGGGGTGTTCAGGCTGAGCGCGAGCGCAACGAGCAACCGCTCGACCGTGACATAGCTGTCGCCGGCCTTTTGCGCGATCTGCTCGGCCTGATCGAGCACGCGCACGGTGTCGTTGCCCAGGCCCGGCGTCGCCTGCGCGCCCGATCCGCTGACCGCGGGGATTTTCGCCAGCGCCATGTCGGTCTCGGTCGTCGCGCGCCCGGCGTCCCCCCCCGCCGCCTTGATCAGCCCCGCGGCCATGCCCTGCTCGTCCTCCAGCAGCGCCTTCAACAGATGTTCGGGCGCAATCTGCTGATGGCTCATGCGGATCGCGACGGTCTGCGCCGATTGAAGGAAGCCCTTGGCGCGATCGGTAAACTTTTCGAGATTCATTTGGATGTCCTGTCAGCCTCCGCGATCACCTAGTGTTGCAATTGTACAACACAAGGGTAGTCTCACGAGAAATTGGCCACGGGATGCTCGCTTGACAAGCGCCGGCCTCCCACCGACGGAATTGTGGGCCCGCCGCGCCTTCCGGCGGACGCGGAGGACCTATGCCGGGCATTGACGGAACCTATGACACGGTCACGAAGACGCCGTTGGGCGACCAGAAGGCGGTTCTGACGGTAAAGAGCAAGGTCGGCGGCTGGACCGGTAGCCAGTCGGGGGCAATGGGATCGGTCGACATCCCCGACGGCTCGGTCGACGGCAACATCATCAAATGGGCGATCCGGGTGACCACCCCGATGCCGATGACCTTGTCCTGCGAGGCGACGGTCGACGTCGACACGATCACCGGCACGGTGACCGCCGGGGTGCTGGGCAGCTTTCCGATGACCGGCACGCGGGTCAGCTGATCTCGTCCTTTCGGGCGAGCCGTGTCACGTGCCCCATCTTGCGTCCGGGGCGGGCATCGCCCTTGCCATAGAGGTGGAGGTGCGCGCCGGGTTCGGCGAGGATGTCGGCCCAGCGATCGCCGGCGGCGCCGACCAGATTCTCCATCTCGACTTGCGGTGCGGTCGGCGCGGTGTCGCCCAGCGGCAGGCCGCAGATCGCGCGTACGTGGTTCTCGAATTGCGAGGTCACCGCGCCTTCGATTGTCCAATGTCCCGAATTGTGGACCCGGGGCGCCATTTCGTTGAATATCGGGCCGTCTTCGGTAGCGAAAAATTCGCACGCCAGCACGCCGACATAGCCCAGCATGTCGGCGATCCGCCCGGCGAGCGCGGCGGCCTCACCCCAATGCCGCGCGATCTCGATCGGCGCGGGCAGGGACGACCGCGCCAGGATGCCGTCGACATGTCGGTTCCAGGGCGGCGGGTAGCTGACCATCGCACCATCCTCGCGGCGGACCAGCAGGATCGAGAATTCATGGCTGAAATCGATTAGTTGTTCGACAATCGCCGGGCGCTCGCCGATCGCGTGCCACGCCGCCCCGACCTGATCGGCCGCCATGATCCGCATCTGGCCCTTGCCGTCATAGCCCAGCCGCAGCGTCTTCAGGATCGCCGGCGTGCCGATCGCCGCGATCGCGGCGTCGAGTTCGGCGCGCGTCTCGACTCGTCTCCAGGGCGCCGCGCGTGCGCCCAGCGCCTCGACAAAGCTCTTTTCCGCCGACCGGTCCTGCGCAATGGCCAGCGCGGCCGGGGCGGGGTGGACCGGCACGCGCGTCGCCAGATAGTCGATCGGATCGATCGCGATATTCTCGAATTCATAGGTGACGACGTCGCACCGCGCGGCCATCTCGTCGAGGACGATGCGGCTGTGATAATCGGCGCGGGTGAAGCTTGACGCGGTCTGCGCCGCGACGCTCTCGGCATCGGGGGCAAGGATGTGCGTGTGATAGCCCAGTGCCGCCGCCGCCGAGGCGAGCATCCGCCCGAGCTGGCCGCCGCCCAGGATGCCGATCGTCGCGCCGGGCGGCAGCGTCTTCATGCCGGGACGGTGGCGACGCCGTCGGTCTGCGCCGCGCGCCACCCCTTCAGCCGCTCGGCCAGCGCGTCGTCGCCGATCGCCAGGATCGCGGCGGCGAGCAAGCCGGCGTTGATCGCGCCGGGCTTGCCGATCGCCAGCGTCCCCACCGGCACGCCGGCCGGCATCTGGACAATCGAATAGAGGCTGTCGACGCCGGCCAGCGCCTTGCTCTCGATCGGCACGCCCAGCACGGGCAAATGGGTCAGCGCCGCCGCCATCCCCGGCAAATGGGCGGCACCCCCGGCGCCCGCGATGATTACCTTCAGCCCGCGATCGGCGGCGCCCGCCGCATAGTCGTACAGCCGTTGTGGCGTGCGGTGCGCGCTGACCACCCGCGTTTCCTGCGCAACGCCCAGGTCGTCGAGCGCGGCGGCGGCATGACGCATCGTGTCCCAATCGGACCGCGATCCCATGATGATCCCGACCAGCGCGTGCGTCATCGTGCGGACGTAGCGAGCAGCGTCGACAAGGGCAACCGCCGGCCGGGGCAGGCCGGCAAATCGCGAGCCGGTACGGTGGCGTCGCCCCCTTGGGAAATGCCCGGCGCAATGCTAAAGGTCGTCTGAAAAAGCGTTCAGGGCGCACCAAGATCGCTCTTCCCGCAAGTTCCCACGGACTCCAAGCGCCGCATCACATGCTCAACATGACCGACATCACCGTGCGTCTGGGGGGGCGCACGATCCTGGATAATGCGACCGCGAAGTTGCCGCCGCGTAGCCGTGTCGGGCTGATCGGCCGCAACGGCGCGGGCAAGACGACGCTGGTGCGCGTGATCGCCGGGATGCTGGAGCCCGATACCGGCAGCGCCGACATGCCGCGCGGTAGCCGGCTCGGCTATATCGCGCAGGAGGCGCCCGCTGGGCAGGCGACGCCGTTCGAGACCGTGCTCGCCGCCGATATCGAGCGTGCCGCACTGCTGGCGGAGGCCGAGCACAGCCACGATCCCGACCGGCTCGGCGAGCTGCACGAGCGGCTGAACGCGATCGACGCGCATGCCGCGCCGTCGCGCGCGGCGCGGATCCTGATCGGGCTTGGTTTCGACGAAGACGCGCAGCACCGCCCGCTCGACGGCTTTTCGGGCGGCTGGCGGATGCGCGTGGCGCTCGCGGCATTGCTGTTCTCGGCGCCCGACGTGCTGCTGCTCGACGAGCCGTCCAACCACCTCGACCTTGAGGCGGTGCTGTGGCTGGAGGACTTCCTGCGCACCTATCCGGCGACGATAGTGCTGGTCAGCCACGAACGCGACTTCCTCAACAACGTCGTCGACCACATCCTGCATCTGTCGGGCGGCAAGCTGACACTCTATCCGGGCGGCTATGATTCGTTTGAGCGCCAGCGTGCCGAGCGCCAGGCGCAGCTGGCGTCGGCCAAGGCCAGGCAGATGGCCGAGCGCGAGAAGCTCAAGGAGTATATCGCGCGCAACTCGGCGCGCGCCTCGACCGCCAAGCAGGCGCAGAGCCGGCAGAAGGCGCTGGCGCGGATGCAGCCGATCGCCGAACTGGTCGACGATCCCTCGCTGACCTTCGACTTCCCCGATCCCGACGAACTGCGCCCGCCGCTGATCACGCTCGACCTGGCGAGCGTCGGCTACGGCGCGACGCCGATCCTCAGCCGGCTGAACCTCAGGCTCGATCCCGACGACCGCATCGCGCTCCTGGGCCGCAACGGCAACGGCAAGACGACGCTGGCGCGGCTGCTCGCGGCGCAGTTGAAGCCGATGGACGGCGCGATGGCGGCATCGGGCAAGATGCGCGTCGGCTATTTCACGCAATATCAGGTCGAGGAGCTCGACCGCGACGAGACCCCGCTCCAGCACATGACCTTGCTGATGAAGGGCGCCAGCCAGTCGGCGGTACGCGGGCAATTGGGGCGCTTCGGCTTTTCGGGCGACAAGGCGACGACCAGGGTCGGCAAATTGTCGGGTGGCGAGCGCGCGCGGCTGGCGCTGGCGCTGATCACCCGCGATGCGCCGCACATGCTGATCCTCGACGAGCCGACCAACCACCTCGACGTCGACGCGCGCGAGGCATTGATCCAGGCGCTCAACGCCTATTCCGGCGCGGTGGTGATCGTCAGCCACGACCGTCACATGCTGGAGATGACTGCCGACCGCCTGGTGCTGGTCGACGCCGGCACCGCGAAGGATTTCGACGGCACCCTGGACGATTACATCAGGTTCGTCCTGACCAAGGACGATAACGTCGCGGCCAGGGGCGGCAGCAAGGCGGACCGCAAGGAGGCGCGGCGCGCCGCCGCCGAAGCGCGCGAAAAGGGCAATGTCTTGAGAAAGCGCGCGCAGGAGGCTGAACGGGCGTTGGCGAAACTCAACGAGCAGAAGAGCGCCGTCGACCGCGCGATGTTCGATCCGTCGAACGCCGACGCCGCGCTTGCGAAACTGACGATGTCCGACCTGATGAAACGCCGCGCCGAAATCGCGGGACAGATCGACGCGACCGAGGCGGCATGGCTGGAGATGAGCGAGGCGCTGGAGCGGCTGGCGGCTTAGTGACTGTTTGAAAACGCGCTGAGGGCGCGTTTTGCGGTACCGGCCCGCTCCCCCACCCGGCCTCCCAATCAGAATACGCTGTGGGAGGCCGGGTGGGGGAGCGGGCCGGCACCGTATCGAAACTCGCTCTTTTGCGAGTTTCAACGGACTTAGCGCGGGTTGTGACCGCTCGAAGGCATGGTGCCCGGGCGCAAGTAAGCAAACATATGGGCAACATAGTCAGCCTTGCCGAGTTCCACTCCCCCGCCACGCAAGATTGCGTAAGCGATCATCAGGTGGAAGTAGAATTGAGGCAGTGCCCAGTCGCGAGCATATTGTTCCGCCGTGAGATCGAAGACCATGCCCATGGGAAGGCTGTGCGCGATCGCTCTTTCCGGGTCTTCATCGAACGCTTCCGCAGCAGCCGATTCGACGAGCGAGATGGTTTCTGCAATTCTGGCCTGCGCGTCGGCGATTGATCCGGGATGCCCCCCTGCATTCCGCCCCTCGTCAAGCAGAACATCCATCGATGCGGGAAAAGCCTCTCCCTTCAGCCGGAACACGCCTTCCTGGGCCTGGACGCAAGCAAACCGGATCTGCGTGGACAGCGGAAACATGTCGGGGGCGAGACGCGCGGAAAGAAGTGCTTCCGCCGCGCCGTCCGGCAATTGGGCCTGGGCCTTGCCAAGCCAACCTGACAACGCTTTCAGCATCTGCACATAGGTCGGGACAAGAATGTCCGTCAGCGTCACGTTGGTCTCTCTTTCCGGAAGGAAGCTGGGCGTATGCTTCCCGTATACATGGCCCGATAGGCTTTACCGGGCGTCGACGCCATAGCTGCGACGGCGGCCCGATCATCCGGCCGGGACCAGCGATCATCCCCGTCGCTTCAGCGCCACCACCGCCCTGTCCAGCGCCTGCAAGAACCGTGAGCGATCCGCCTTGGCAAATGGCGCGGGGCCGCCGAGCTGGTCGCCGCCGGCGCGCAGGTCGGCCATGATCGCGCGGGTGGCAACGGCGCCGCCGATCGAGCTGGTGGTGAATGGCTTGCCGGTCGGCGACAGCACGGCCGCCCCGGATTTCAGGCAATTGTCGGCAAGGAGGATGTCGGCGGTAATCACGACGCAGCACGCGTCGGCGGCGGCCGCGATCCAGTCGTCGGCGGCGTCGAAGCCATCGCTCACCACCTGGCGCGATACCAGCGGATGGACGGGCACGCGCAGATGGCTGTTGCTGACGATCGTCACCGGCACCGCATGACGCCAGGCGACCTTGTAGACCTCGTCCTTGACCGGGCAGGCATCGGCATCGACCAGGATGCGCGGCTCGTTCGCCGAGGGCGCGGTCACCGCCCGCGCGGCGCCTTGCGGAACGGCTTGGCCTGGTGACGCGGCGAGCGGGGCGGGCCGTTGCCCGGCGCGGCGCGGTGGAGCGTGGTGCGCCGTGGAGCGGCCGCAGCCCCGTTCCCGGGCCCGGGGCCGCTTTCCGCGGGCTCGATGCGGATCCCGTTCTCGTCCTCGCCCTCGGCATTGGCGGAACGCGCCACCGCCGCCTGGAACCTGTCCGCGACCGCGCGCGGCACCTGGAACAGCGTCTCGTCGGGGCCGATGCGGATCGCGCCGATTTCGTCCTTGGTAATGTGCCCGCGCCGGCACAGCAGCGGCAGGACCCAGCGCGGATCGGCATTCTGGCGGCGGCCGATGTCCATGCGGAACCAGATGATGTCGTCGAAGCCGGGCCGGTGGCGCTCGGTCGGCATGGTGCGGCGTGCCTCGGGGCTCGCGTCCAGCAAATCCTCCGGCTGGGGCATTGCCGCGCGATGGGCATGGACCAGGGCGGCGGCGATATCGATCGGCGTCTTCTCGGCCAGCAGCCGTTCCGCCAGCGCGCGGTCGTCGTCGTCGACCTCGACCGGCTGGAGCAGCTTGGCGAGCAGGCGCTCGCGATCATTGGCGCGGATCGCGTCCGGGGTCGGTGCATCGATCCATTCGGCGGCGATCCGGGCGCCCTTCAGCATCGCCTCGACCCGGCGGCGGCGCGGATAGGGGACGATCAGCACCGCTACGCCCTTCTTGCCCGCGCGGCCGGTGCGTCCCGAGCGATGCTGCAACGTTTCGGCGTCGCGCGGCAACTCGACATGCACGACCAGGCTCAGCGTCGGAAGGTCGATGCCGCGCGCGGCGACATCGGTCGCGACGCAGACGCGCGCGCGGCGATCGCGCAACGCCTGGAGCGCATGGTTGCGCTCGCCTTGCGAATGCTCGCCCGACAGGGCGACCGCGGCAAACCCGCGATCGACCAGGCTGGCATGGAGGTGGCGGACATTGTCGCGCGTCGCACAGAACAGCATCGCCGTCTCCGCCTCGTGCAGCCGCAACAGGTTGATCACGACATGCTCGATGTCCGACGGTGACACCGCGACCGCCCGATAGCTGATGTCGCCATGCCCGCGATCCTCGCCGACGGTCGATAGGCGCAGCGCGTCGCGCTGATAGCGGCGGGCCAGCGCGACGATCGGCTTGGGTATCGTCGCGGAGAACAGCAATGTGCGGCGTGCGGCCGGGGTGCCGTCGAGGATCTGCTCGAGATCCTCGCGAAATCCCATGTCGAGCATCTCGTCGGCCTCGTCGAGGATCGCGACGCGCAATGCCGAGAGGTCGAGCGCCCCGCGCTCGAGATGGTCGCGCAGCCGCCCCGGCGTACCCACCGCGACATGCGCGCCCTGGGCCAGCGCACGGCGCTCCTTCGATGCGTCCATCCCGCCGACGCACGTGGCGATCCGCGCGCCCATCCCGGCATAGAGCCAGCCGAGCTCGCGGCTGACCTGGAGCGCGAGTTCGCGGGTCGGCGCGATGATCAGCGCCAGGGGCGTGCGCGGCTGGGGCAGCTGGCCGCCCTCGATCAGCTGCGCGGCCATGGCCAGGCCGAACGCGACGGTCTTGCCCGAGCCGGTCTGCGCCGAGACGATCAGGTCGCGGCCGATCGCGTCGGGCTCGAGCACGGCGGCCTGGACCGGGGTCGGGGCGGCATAGCCACGCGCGGTGAGCGCCGCGGCCAGCGGCGGCGGAAGGGTGGAGAACGGCATGAGAATTCCAGGTTGGGCGCGCCGGAACGACGGGCGGGCGCTATTGTTGCGGTCCCCATGCCACAAAATGCGCTGTTTGGCGAGGGCATCCGTGCCGCCCGGCGGAGGGCGATGGAGGCTGGCGGTCGCCGTGTCGGTGCCATAGGCTGGCGCGATGATATTCCTGGGTGCCCGATCCGCGCTTGCCGCCCGCGCTCGCCGCCGGGGCATCGGCCGATAGTCGCGGTGCGCGCCTGGTTCGCGGTGCCGCTGTGGCGGCGTGTGCTCGGCGGGCTTGCGCTGGGGCTGGCGCTCGGTTTCCTGTTGCCTGGCGCCGCACCGTATGTGGCGTTCCTGGGCGACCTGTTCGTTCGCGCGATCCGCATGCTGGTGGCGCCGATCGTCCTGGTGACGATCGCCGCCGGCATTACCACGCTGGCCGATCCCAAGCGGCTGGGCAGCCTGGGCGGGCGGACGATCGCCCTGTTCGCCACGACCACCTTCCTCGCGGTCGCAATCGGCATGACGGTGGCGAGCGTCATCCGACCGGGCATCGGCGCGCCGCTGGGGACGGCGGCGGCGCATCCGCTGGGGCCGGCGGTCACACCCTATGACCAGCTGGTCGGCATCGTCCCGCTCAACATCGTCGACGCGCTGGCTAAAGGCGACATGCTCGCCTTGATCTTCGTCGCGATCCTGGTCGGCGTCGGCACCGTGATCGCGGGCGAGCCGGGCAAGCCGGTCGCCACCCTGCTCCAGTCGCTGTCAGCGGTACTGCTCCGGATCGTCGGCATCGTCATGGAGGCGACGCCGTTCGGTGTGTTCGCGCTGATCGCCAACGCAATTGCCGCGAATGGGGCGGCGGTGTTCGTCAATGTCGGCTGGCTCGCATTGGCGGTGGTCGTCGGATCGCTGCTCCAGATCGCGATCGTCCACAGCGTGCTGTTGCGCGTCGCCGCGCGGTTGCCGCTGCTGCCGTTCTTCCGCGGGATCGTCGATGCGTTGGTCGTGGCCTTCTCGACGGCATCGAGTTCGGCGACGTTACCCGTGGCGATGCGCGTCGCCGGCGACAATCTGGGGATCGGGCGCCCGGTCTATTCGACCGTGCTGCCGCTCGGCGCGTCGATCGGCAAGGACGGCACCGCAATGTATGTCGGGCTGCTCAGCCTGTTCGCGCTGCAGGCGTTCGGGGTCGCGATGAGCCCCCAGGTGTATGCGACGGTGCTGCTGACCGGGGCGCTCGCCGCGTTCGGCACCGCGCCGGTGCCGTCGGCGTCCTTGTTCATGCTGGCGGCGGTGCTGTCGGCGGTCGGCATCGCGCCCGACCAGACGGCGCTGGTGGTCGGCTTCGTCCTGCCGTTCGACCGATTGCTCGACATGACCCGCACCGTGCCGAGCGCCAGCGCCAATCTGGCGGTGGCGACAACGGTGGCACAATGGGAGGGTGAGCTGGACGAAGCCGCCTATCGCTCGGTGCGGGACACGTAAGGGTCCGCGTCCTTAGCATCTGTTTGGAAACGTGCTGAGCACCGAAACTCGCTCTTCGGCGAGTTTCCAGACGGACTCCTAGAACTTCACCTCCGCCGATATGGTGAACGACCGCCCGCGCGGGTCGGCGACGCGCGGTTCCCACGAACTGCCGGAGCCGGTGTTGGAATCGTACGTGATCGCGAACGGCGGGTCGGTGTTGAAGACGTTCTTCACACCCGCGACCAGCGTCATGCCCTCGGCGATCCGCTGCGAAATCGTCGCGTTGTAGATGATGTACGACTTGACGCGCGGGTTGTAATCGGGGCGCACCACGGTGCCGTTGGCGATGCCGGGCAGCGCCTGGTTGGCATAGCCGTCGCGATAGATTTGCGAAAAGCTCAGCCCGAAACCGTCTCGTTCATACGACACGAACGCATTGTGCTTCCACTTGAGCCCCAGGTCGCCGGCCAGGCTGAACACGCCGCGCAGGTTGGTATAAGGCAAATTGGGCAGCAGCTTTTCGCGCTTGGCAAGCAGCAGGGTGCCGTCGAACCCCGCGGAGAACACGCCGCCCAAAGCATCGACATTGCCGCGCGCGGAGAAATCGATGCCGCGCGTCCGGCGTGATCCGAAGTTGCCGGTGCGCAGGTCGACGAGGGTGATGATGCCGTTCGTGCGGGTGATCCGTTCGGGGAACGCGGCGATGTTGGCGAACAGCTGCGGAATGGTGATCGTGCCGATCACGTTGTCGACCGCGATCGACCAGTAATCGGCCGACAGGCTGAAGCGGCGCGACACCTGGAGCACCCCGCCGAAACTATATTGTTTCGACTTTTCGGGCCCGACCGTCAGATTGCCGCCGCTCAGCGAATCGGGGGTGATCGCGGCACAGCCCGCGACCGCCGGATTGACCGCGCCGCCGGGGCAGGTGGTCGGGTCTACCAAGGTATTGCCCGGGTTTGGCGATTGCGTGACGCCGTTGAATATCTGATTGAAGGTCGGCACCCGAAAACCGGTATTGTACGACCCGCGGAACAATAGCCAGTCGACCGGCTGGAATTTGGCGGTGACCTTTGGATTGAAGGTAGAGCCGAAGCCGGTATAATCGTCGACCCGGCCCGCGACGCTGATTTCAAGCGGCTTGAAGATCGGGAACAGGATTTCGCCAAAGGCTGCCTTGACGTCGCGTGTCACCTTGCTCAGCGCATTGATATTGTCGAACGCGACGTTGAAGATGTCGGGTGACGAGATGGCGCCTGCCGATGACCCGTCGAACTTGTAGCTTTCGCGCCGATAATCCACCCCGAGCGCCACGCGCACCGTGCCGCCGGGCAGGCTGAACAGGCCGCCCGACACCGACGCGTCGAACTGGCGCACCTCGTATTTGCCGCCATAGAGCTTTACCCCGCGCGCCGAGATTGCGTCGAGCGCGGCAAGCGCCTGGGGTGTCTGCGTCAGCGAGAACGGGTTGATGATGCCGCTGTTGAACAGGCCGACGATGCCGGGCGCGCTGGCGCCGGGTGCGGTCGGCGCGCGCGGGTCGGCACCGCCCGCCACCGCGCCGGCGATACCCGAAGCTGCGGCGGCCGCGGCGCTCGCGAAGGTGCCGCGATATTGATAGCCCGAGCCGAGCACCGAGCTGGCGGTGCTGCTGGCATAGGACGCGCCCGCATTATAATCCCAGCCCGCGAACAACGGTCCGTCGACGCCCAGCGCGGCACGGAACGTCTTCGTGTCGGTCTGGTACTCGCGCGGGCCACAGGCAATGCAGCGGTACCGGAAGGCGATCGGCTTGCCGTAATTGCCGGCGATTGCGGGCAAGGTTGCAACCAGGCGGGAATAAACGTCGTTATACGTCGTCGCGGTCAGCGCGTTGAGCGGATAGGCGATCGGCAGCGTGGTGTTGTTGGCGCTGTATTGGTTGTTCGAGAAGATCTTGCTCGACTTGGCGTCCGATCCCGTGACCTCAAGATAGATTTCGTGCCGTCCGCCGATCCGCGCCGTGGCGCGGCCATAATAGGTCAGCGTATCGATCGGTTGTTGCAGCGTGGCCGCCCGGCCGGTGTCCCATGAACAGGCAAGCGCGGCGGTGGGCGTCGCCCACAGCGCCGAATCGTAATTCATCCCGCCATCGACCGAATCGCAGCCTGCTCCGCCGGGCAGCCGCAGGTAATTTACGCCGCCCGAGGCCGGAATCGTGGTTCCGGGAATGAAGAAGCCGGGATTGGCGGCGAGCGACGTCGCACCGGTCGTGCCGCCGAGCAGCGTGCCGGTCTGAGTGATACCGACGCCGGCGGCGGTCGGGTTGATCGGAAAGGCGGTGGCGATCGGCGTGCCGCGCGTGTCGATCGACAGCCCGCGCCTGGGCTGGTTGCCGTTTACGAAGTCGCGATCCTGGCCGAACAGCGCCCCGTTCCAGCTCTTGCTGACCGCGCCCATCAAGTTGAAGCCCTGTTCGTCGAGCTTGCCGAACCCGACCGTGCCCGACAGGCGATAGATCGGACTGTCGCCCTCCTGCGTGATGTCGGTGAAGCCGTTGAGGTCGATGCCGGTAAAGTTGGTTTTGGTGATGAAGTTGATCACGCCGCCGATCGCGTCGGTGCCGTAGATCGCCGACGCGCCGTCCTTGAGGATCTCGATGCGGTCGATCGCGGCAAACGGGATCTGGTTCACGTCGACCGCCGATCCTTGCAACCCGTGCGCGGCGACCCGGCGGCCGTTGAGCAGGACCAGCGTCGACGCGCTGCCCTGGCCGCGCAGGTTCGCCGCCGACAGTCCGTTGGTGCCGCGCGCCGCACCGCTGACCACGTCGGAATTCGATGCAAGATTGTCGGCGCCGTTGCCGTTGCTCGCCAGGAACGAGATCAGTTGTTCGGGATTGCTTATGCCCTCGCGGCTGAGATCGCGGGTGGTGATGATCTGCAGCGGCAGCGCGCTGTTGTTCGGATCCTGCTTGATGCGCGATCCGGTTACCAGAATGTCGCCGGTGCCGTCACCCCGGTTGGCGGGATCGGCGCTGATCGGCGTCGCCGCGCCGGTCGGCGTTGCGGCCGGCGGCGTGGTCTGGTCGTCGGTCGACGCGGTCTGGGCGTGCGCCACGCCCGGCGCCACGGCAATGAACGCGGCGAGCATGCTCGCCGATGCCAGCAACGACTTTACCCCTGATCCGCGCATGTATTCAGCCCCCCAAAGTCGCGCTCCCCCGGCGCGACGCGGCATCATAAGAGACACTTTTGTTGCATCCCGCCATCGATTCTTTGACGTGGCACGACGACGTTGCAGCGCGCGGCGGTCGATCGGCGGCCAAGCGTTGCGCCGGTGCAACAGTGCTGCCATTGACGCCGGCCGCCATCGGCGACAGCTTGGCCGGCGAGGGAGTCCCGATGTCATCGGTCGTATTGCCACAGCCCGTCGCGAGCGCCGAGCCGGCGGCGCCGGCGGCGGTGCGCACCGGCGTTTCGCGCATGGCGCTCTATGTCCTGCTCGGCTTTTCGGCGGGGCTGCCCTTCTACATGTTCTCGACCGTGCTGTCGGCACGGCTGAAGGAGCACGGCGTCGCGCTGGCGGTGATCGGTTTCTTCGCCTGGGTGCAATTGCTGCCGACCTTCAAGTTCCTCTGGGCGCCGTTGCTCGACCGCTATGACGTCCCCGGATTCGGGCGGTTCTGGGGAAAAAGGCGCGGGTGGATCATGCTCGCGCAGCTTGGCATCTTCACCTCGATGCTGGCGATGACGGTCACCGCATCGGACGGCAGCCTGGCGGTCACCGCCTTGTTCGCGGTGTTGCTGGCGTTCTGGACCACCACGCTGGAAATCGCCGCCGATGCCTGGCGGATCGAGCTGGCGCCGACCCCGGAGGAGCAGGGCCCGATCGCTGCGGCGAACCTGTGGGGCTATCGCACCGCGATGGTCGCGGCCGGCAGTGGCGCGCTGCTGGTCGCAGATATTCCCCAATGGGGATGGACGGGGGCCTATCTGCTGATCGCGGCGGCGGCGTTCGTGCCGTTCCCGATCCTGGCCGGCATGCGCCCCGATCCTGGGCATGCGGGCGGCCGCTGGACCGCATTGGCCACCGGGCTGATCGCCGGCGCCATCATCCTGGGCGTCGCGGCGCTGGCGACCGCGGTAATCGGCTGGCTGGTCCTGAACGCGGCGGCCGGGGCCGGGATCAGCGCGGACACCAACGTCACGCCGTGGGTCCTGGTGATCTCGATGCTGCCCTTCCTGATCATGGCGGTGGCGCTGCCCAGGATCCGCGCGGCGCGCGCCACCGACCCGATCCGGGCGTCGGCGGCGATCGGGCCCTATGTCGACTTCTTCTGGCGCTACGGCTTCATGGCGATCATGCTGTTGAGCTTCGTATCGGTCTATCGGATGGGCGACGTGCTGGCTCTCAATCTGTCCAAGCCGATGATCCTGGGCCTGGGCTATACCAAGAGCGAGATCGGGCGCGCCGACGGCCTGGTCGCGCTGGCGTCCAGCGTGGTCGGGGTCGGGCTGGGCGGCTGGATGGTGACGCGCTGGCGGTCGGGCGTGACGCTCAGCATCGGCGCGGTGTTCGCGGCGATCGGCAATTTCGGTTTCGTCTGGCTGGCGCATATGCCGCGCGACGAGCTGACGCTCTATGTCGCGACCGGCCTCGACCAGTTCGGCAACGGCATGGCGGGCGCGGTGTTCGTGGTCTATCTGTCGATGCTGGTTAACCCCAGATATCCGGGCGCGCAATATGCCTTTCTATCTGGCTTCGCGTTCCTGCTGTCGCGGCTGCTGTCGGGTGCGGGCGGGACGATGGTCAGCCAGCTCGACCGGGTGGGGCTCAACGGGTTCGACATCTTCTTCCTGGCCTCGGGCGTGATCAGTCTTGCCGCATTGCTCTTCCTGCCGGTGCTGGCCGGGGTCAAGCCGCGGCCGGACGACGCGTGATCGACATCGACGCCGCGTTCGCGCCCGCCGCCGCGGCGGTCGCCGGCGGGCTGGTGCCTGGCGCGACCCTGGGAATGGTGACGGCCGGCGGCGAGCGGGCGGTGCGCCTGGCGGGGCACGCGGCGGTGGTGCCCGCGCCCGACATGCTGACCGCGGATCACTGGTTCGACCTCGCCTCGCTGACCAAGGTCATCGCCACGACGCCGATGATCCTGGCGCTCGCCGGGCAGGGCCGGATCGACCTCGACCGTCCGCTGACCGACGCGATCCCCGATCTGCGCCAATATGACGTCGCCGGCGCGGTCGAGCGCACGCTGACCTTCCGCGCGTGCCTGGCGCACGCCACGCCGCTGCCCGCGGTCGAGCCGATCTATACCCATGGCGACGATCCGGCCCGGCTGCGCGCCTTCGTCCTCCAGCGCGAATGGCGGCTGGGGCCGGCAGTCTATTCGGACATCAACTTCATCCTGCTCGGCATCGCGATCGAGCGGCTGACCGGCGCGCCGCTGTCGGCCTGGCCGCTGGGCGAGGGCCTGGGCTACGGCCCGCCGCCGGGAGCGCCGGCGGTGGCGACCGAATACTGCCCCTGGCGCGGGCGCATCCTGAAGGGCGAGGTGCATGACGAGAATGCCGCCGCGCTGGGCGGCGAGGCCGGCCATGCCGGATTGTTCGGCACCATCGCGGGCGTGCTCGACTTCGCCCGGGGGCTGCTGGACGGCAGCGGCGCGTCACCCGCGATCCTGGCGGCGATCCGCGAACGCGCCAACGGCAACCGCACCTGCGGCTGGGACGCAGCGCATTCCGGCTGGCCCGGCGGCGATGCGTGTTCGGTGGACACGATCGGCCATACCGGCTTTACCGGCACGGGGCTGTGGGTCGATTTCGGGCGTGGCGTGGCGTGGGCGCTGCTCACCAACCGTGTCCATCCGACGCGGCACGGCGGTGCGGCGGCCTCGATCTTCGCGCTGCGGCCAGCAACGGGCGATGCGGTAGCGGCGTCGATCCGGCGCGCGGGGTCTGCACCCTAACTTCCCTCCGCCACCGCCAGTAACGCCGCGTACATCGTCTGCGTCGCCCCCGCATCGCCCGGCACGTCGTTGGCGTAGAGCGCGAAAGTCAGCGTGCGGCCGCTTTTCGCGACCATGTACCCCGCCAGCGCGTTGGTCGCGTTGAGCGTACCGGTCTTGGCGAACAGCCTGCCGTCGAGCGCGGTGCCCCTGAACGCCCGGCCAATCGCGCCGTCCACGCCCCCGACCGGCAGGCTCGCGCGCCATCGCGCGCCCCAGGGCTGGCGTGCGATCCAGCCGAGCAGGGTGACCATCGCGCGGGGCGAAACGCGGTTATAGCTCGACATGCCCGATCCGTCGGACAGGTCGACCCCCGCCGCCGGCACCCCCGCTTGCGCCAGCATGCCGCGTATCGCGACCAGCCCGTCGGCGATCGATCCGCTGCCCGCCGCCAGTCCGATGCGCCGCAGCAGCAATTCGGCGTGGAGGTTCTGGCTGACCTTGTTGATCGTCACGATGTCGGCGGCGATCGGCGGCGGGGTCAGCGTCGCCAGCGCGATCGCGCGCTTCGGCCGCGCGACCGGCGCCGAGCCCCGCGTCGCCGGATCGTCGGCCGCGGTCGGCGGGCGGTGGCGCACGCCGATCGCGCCGGTCACGCGCACGCCCCGCGCGCGCAGCATCGCCGCCAGCCGCCACGCCGCATAGCGCGCCGGGTCGTCGATCCCCATCCGCAGCCGCACCGGCCCGTCGCCCGCCGCGACAATGCCCGTCAGCCGCACGGCATAGGCGTTGGGCGCGCGGTCGAAGCCCAACGCGCTCTTGCCCGTCGCGGTCGTCGTCAGGCGATTGTCGATCGTGTAGTAAGCGGGCGCCGCCACCGTCGGCGCTGTCCCCGCCGCCCCCGGGATAACCGTCACCGCCAGTTCATTGTCGTCCAGGGTCAGCGCCGAGATGCCGGTGCCCGACCGCGTCGGGATGTTGTTCCAGCTCATGCCGGGGCTCCAGCGCTCGTCGGGGAACAGGCTGTCGTCGCCGATCACGTCGCCGACGATGCGCGCCCGGGCGGCGACGGCATCTGCCAAGGTCGCCAGGCAATCGACCGCGCAATCGTCGGCGCTCGACAGCCGCGCGTCGCCATGGCCCGCCAGCACCACGTCGCGCCCCTCCAGCCGGACCGAGGCGCCGCCCGTCGTGTCGGGCTCGTCGAGCCCGGTCAGCGTGGCGAACGCCGCGGCAGTGGTGAAGATCTTGGTGTTGGACGCGGGGATGAAGCGCTGATCGGGCAGGATCGCCACGATGTCGCGCTGGTCGGCATCGGCAACGACCAGCCCGAACCGTGTGCCGGGACTGGCCGCGGCGAGCCGCCCGGCAATCCGCGCCGCCAGGTCGCCGTCCCCCGCCGCGCCCGGCAGGATGGCAAACAGGGCAAGCAGCGTGGCGGCGCGGTGGAAGTTCATGCGCCGATCGGCCCGCCTACCGGACGCGCGGGCCGCCGAACGGCAGCGGCGGCGGTGGGCGGCGATCGCGGCGGGGCAGCTGGGCCTGATAGGCATGGCCGCAATGAGCAACGCAATAGGGGAAGCCCGGATTCACCTTTTCGCCGCAAAAGTGGAAGTCGGGTTCGCCGGGATGGCCGAGCGGCCATTTGCAGATGCGGTCGTTGAGGTCGAGCAGCCCGGTCTTGCCTGCGACATCGGCCGACGGCTTTGCCGGGACCAGCCGGCGCGGCGGGGCTGGCGCGATCGGCGCCTGCTGCTCGCCGGGGGCTTGGCGCAGGAACCCGCCCGGACCGACCGACCGCATGACCGGCTGGGGCGGCGCGTCGGGCGCCGGGGCGGCGGCGGACGGCGATTCGACGGCCGCCTCGCGCGGCTCTTCGACCGGCGGCGCGGGCCGGGGGGCCGGCGGCGGCGGCGGCGCGGCGGCAATCGGCGCTGGCTCCGGTTCGGAAGGGGCGACCACGATTTCGGGCTCGTTGGGCTTAACCGGCGACGGGCGCGCCTGAAGCCCCAGGCGGTGCGCCTTGCCGATTACGGCATTACGGCTGACCTCGCCCAGCGCCTCGGCGATCTGGCTGGCGGTCATGCCCTTTTCCCACATCGTCCTCAGCGTATCGATGCGGTCATCGGTCCAACTCATGCAAATCCTTCCCGTGTTGATGCCGGGTGCGGTTGCGGGCGACGGCTCCAGCGACTACCCGCTTGGCCAATGGATGCCCCCACCACTCCTGACGAAAATCCGCCGTTGATGACCGCCCCCGGCGTGCCCGTGATCCGGAGCGTCAACTGGGAGGGTCTGTATACGCTCTATGTGAAGGAGGTGCGCCGCTTCTTCAAGGTGCACCTCCAGACGATCTGGGCACCGGCGATCACGACCTTGCTGTTCCTGATCGTGTTCACCCTCGCCACCGGTGCGCGCCGCGCGGTGATGGTCGGCGGCGTGGCGGTGCCTTTCGCCGACTTCATCGCCCCCGGCCTGATCATCAGCCAGGGCATGATGGGTCCGGCCTTCGCCAATGCCAGCTTCTCGCTGCTGGCGGGCAAGATGCAGGGGACGATCGTCGATTATTTGATGCCGCCGCTATCGACCGCCGAGCTGCTGGCGGCATTGGTCGCAGGGGCGATGACGCGGGCGTTCATCGTCGGTGCGATCGTGTGGCTGGCGATGGCGGCTTATGGCGTCGGGGTCTGGCCGTATCATCCGTGGGCGGTGTTGTGGTTCGGCTTCCTGGGATCGGCGCTGTTGTCGTTCCTGGGCGTGCTGACGTCGATCTGGGCGGACAAGTTCGACCATGCCGCCGCGGTCACCAATTTTGTGGTCGTGCCGTTGGGCCTGCTGTCGGGCACCTTTTATTCGGTCGATCGCCTGGCGCCGGCGTTCCGCGCGATCAGCCATGCCAATCCCTTCTTCTACATGATCTCGGGCTTTCGCTATGGTTTTCTGGGCACGTCCGATTCGCCGATCCTGGTCGGCGGCGTGGCGGTCCTGCTGCTCGATACCGGCCTGGCGATCCTGTGCTATGTGCTGCTGGCGCGCGGCTGGAAGATCAAGAACTGATCGCGGCCGGCCGGAACGCTCGCCGACACCAACGGTTGGAGAGGCGGCGACTGGAGACTGGAGGGCCACGCATGCATATTCGGCGCCCGCTGCCGCGGACCGTGCCGGCAATTGGTGCGGCGGTGCTGCTGTCTGCCTGTGAGCCCGGCGTGTTCGACCCCGTCGGGCCGGTCGCCGGGGGCGAACATCTTATCCTGATCGATTCACTGGCGATCATGCTGGCGATCGTCGTGCCGGTGATCGTCGCGACCCTGGGCTTTGCGTGGTGGTTTCGCAGCGGCAATGCCAAGGCGCGATACCGGTCTGAATGGTCCTATTCGGGGCGGCTTGAACTGCTGGTCTGGGCTGTGCCCGCGCTGGTCGTGATCTTCCTGGGCGGCATCGCCTGGATCAGCAGCCACGACCTCGATCCCGCCAGGCCGATCGCGGGCGGGCGGGCGTTGCGGGTCGAGGTCGTGTCGCTCGACTGGAAATGGCTGTTCATCTATCCCGACCTGGGCGTCGCCAGCGTCAACCGGCTGGTCGTCCCCGCGGGGCAGGCGGTGAGCTTCCGGCTGACCTCGGCGACCGTCATGAACAGCTTTTTCGTCCCCCGGCTGGGCAGCCAGATCTATACCATGGCCGGCATGACCACCGTGCTCAACCTGCGCGCCGACCGGCCGGGCGCGTATCGGGGCCTGTCGGCCAATTACAGCGGCAAGGGATTTCCGGGCATGGCCTTTACCGTCTATGCCCTCCCGACCGGGCAGTTCGCCACCTGGATCGCCGGCGCCCGGCGGCAGGGGCCGGTGCTCGACGGCCGCAATTACATGACCCTGCTCAGGGACAGCCAGAATGTGGCGCCCTATACCTATCGCGCGGTCGCCGGTGGCCTGTTCGACGCCGTCGTCAGGGACAGCGGCACGCGCACGGCGCGAGTCGCGGTCGACGGGAAAGCCAGGTGATGTTCGGCAAGCTCGGCTGGAATGCCCTTCCCCTCGACCAGCCCTTGCCGACGATCGCGTCGCTGGTCGTCGCGCTGGCGATCTCCGGCATGCTCGTCTGGGTCTGGAGCGCGGGACATTTTCCTTACCTCTGGCGCGAATGGATCACCAGCGTCGACCACAAGCGGATCGGCGTGATGTATTGCCTCCTGGCGAGCGTGATGCTGCTGCGCGGGTTTTCGGACGCGCTGCTGATGCGCTCGCAACAGGCGATCGCGTTCGGCAATGACGGCTATCTGCCCCCCGATCATTATGCCCAGGTGTTCTCGGCGCACGGCACGATCATGATCTTCTTCGTCGCGATGACGTTCATGATCGGGCTGATCAACTTCGCCGTGCCGTTGCAGCTCGGTATTCGCGACGTCGCCTTTCCGACGCTCAATTCGGTCAGCTTCTGGCTGACCGCGAGCGGCGCGCTGCTGATCAACATCAGCCTGTTCATCGGCGAGTTCGCGCAGACCGGCTGGGTGGTCTACCCGCCGCTGTCCGAATTGCGTTTCTCACCCGGGGTCGGGGTCGATTACTACCTCTGGGCGATCCAGATATCGGGGGTCGGCACGCTGCTGACGGGCGTCAATTTCGTCACCACCATCCTCAAGATGCGCGCGCCCGGCATGGGCTATCTGCGCATGCCGATGTTCTGCTGGACCGCTTTGGCCAGCAGTCTCCTGATCGTCGCCGCCTTTCCGATCCTGACCGCGACGCTGGGCATGCTGACGCTCGACCGCTATCTCGGCTTTCACTTTTTCACCAACGAAGCTGGCGGCAACGCGATGATGTTCATCAACCTGGTCTGGGCCTGGGGCCATCCGGAGGTGTACATCCTGATCCTGCCGGCCTTCGGCATTTTCAGCGAGGTGGTCGCGACCTTTTCGGGCAAGCCGCTGTTCGGCTACCGCTCGATGGTGCTGGCGACGATGGCGATCTGCATCCTGTCGTTCATGGTCTGGCTGCACCATTTCTTCACGATGGGCGCGGGCGCCGACGTCAACGGCTTTTTCGGCGTGACGACGATGATCATCGCGGTACCCACCGGGGTGAAGGTCTTCAATTGGCTGTTCACGATGTACGGCGGGCGGATCCGCTTTTCGACGCCGATGCTATGGGCGGTCGGGTTCATGGTGACGTTCGTGATCGGCGGGATGACGGGCGTATTGATGGCGGTGCCGCCGGCCGATTTCCAGCTGCACAATTCGGTCTTCCTGGTCGCGCATTTCCACAATGTGGTGATCGGCGGCGTGCTGTTCGGGGCGTTTGCGGGCCTCGCTTACTGGTGGCCCAAGGCGTTCGGCTTTCAGCTCGACGAGACCTGGGGCAAGCGCGCCTTCTGGTTGTGGATCACCGGCTTCTACGTCGCCTTCATGCCGCTTTACGTGCTTGGCCTGATGGGAATGACCCGCCGGCTGCAGCGGTATGACGTGCCCGGCTGGCATCCGTGGCTGCTCGTCGCCGGGGCCGGCGCGGTGCTGATCGCCGCGGGCATCGCCTGCCAGATCATCCAGATCTGGAGGAGCATCCGCGACCGCGAGCGGCTTGCCGATACCAGCGGCGACCCGTGGGACGGGCGGACGCTGGAATGGAGCACGACGTCGCCTCCCCATGCCTTCAACTATGCGATCATACCCAATGTCGAAGGCGAGGATGCCTATTGGGGGACAAAGGCGAAGGCGCGTGAACAACGCCAGCCAGGCGATCTGCCGGCCTATGAGGACATCCACCTGCCGCGCAATTCGGCGACTGGGATCATCTGCGCGTTCTTCGCGAGCTTGATGGGCTTTGCCCTGGTTTGGCACATCTGGTGGCTGCTCGGGGTCGGTTTTGTCGGCGCATGGGCGACCTTCGTGGTATTTGCCTGGCGCGACCAGAGCGACCGAACGATCCCCGCCGCTGAAGTCGAACGGATCGACCGCCGTCGCCGTCCCGGTCAGACGACCCTGCTCGACCTGCGCGAGGGATCGGCATGAGCGCCCAGGCCGCCGACCCCCACAAGCTCGGACATGGCGACGACGTCCCGATCAGCGAGCGCGGCCCCGCGCCGCAGAAGATCGTCGTCGCTTACGGCTTCTGGATTTTCCTGTTGTCGGACTTCATCCTGTTTTCCGGCTTCTTCGCCGCTTATGCGGTGCTGACGCCGGCAACCGCCGGGGGCCCTGCGGGGCGCGACATCTTCGATCTGCCGCTGGTCGCGGTCGAGACCGCCGCACTGCTGCTGTCGTCCTTCGCCTGCGGGCTGGCTGGCGTCGCGGCGACGGCAGGTTCGCGCGCCTGGTTCCAGGCGGCGATGGCGGTCACCGCGCTGCTCGGCGCGACGTTCCTGGCGATCGAATTGTACGAGTTCACCCATTTGATCGCCGCTGGCCACGGGCCGCAGCGCAGCGCGTTCCTGTCGGCCTTCTTCGCACTGGTGGGTTGTCATGGGCTGCACGTGATGCTCGGGCTGGTATGGCTGACGACGATGATGGCGCAGGTCCAGGCCAAGGGATTTCGCGACGACATCCGGCGCCGTATCGCGTGCTTCATGCTGTTCTGGCATGCGCTCGACATCATCTGGGTGGCGCTGTTCACGATGGTCTACCTGCTGGGAGCGAACGCATGAGCGACGATATGGCGCGGGTCGGAAAGGCTCCCGGGGACAAGGACGGGACATCGGTGGGCAAGGCGATCGGCGGCTATGCGATCGGGCTGTCGCTGGCCGCGCTGCTGACCGCGGCGGCGTTCGTCCTGCCGATGACCGGGCTGGTCTGGGGGCCCGCGGTGCCCGTTGCGCTGGTCGCGCTGGCGATTGGCCAGATGGGGATGCACCTGGTATTCTTCCTCCACATCACGACCGGTCCCGACAACACCAACAATGTCTTGGCGTTGGCGTTCGGGCTGCTGATCGTCGGGCTGGTGCTGATCGGATCGATCTGGATCATGGCCCATCTCAATCACGCGATGATGCCGATGAGCGATCTCAGCCGGATGCAGCGTTAGGAGTTAGCGCCTTGGCAAGTGCGGACCCTGCGGCCAAAACGGCGCCATGGCCTCGCGCATGCTCTTCGCTACGCAATTGTACGAAGGGTCGCTGGACGACGATGCGCTGGTTGCCGACTTGGCCGATGCCTGCCGCGATCTTGCCCGCGACGATCGCGCCGGGCGGCGCTGGTCGCGCGCGCATGGGTATCGCGGCTATACTTCCTATGCCTCGCTGAACGACTTGCCGCGCCGCGATCCGCGGATCGCTGGCCTCGTTCGGCTGCTCGACCGCCATGTCGCGGCGTTCGCGTGCGATTGTGGGTTCGAATTGGGCAAGAAGCTGAAGCTCGACAGTCTGTGGGTCAATATCCTCAGGCCCGGTGGCACGCATTCGGGGCACATCCACCCGCACAGCGTAGTGTCAGGTACCGTCTATCTGGCAGTGCCGTCGGGATCGGGCGCGCTGCGGCTGGAGGATCCGCGCCTGCCGCTGATGATGGCGGCGCCATCGCGGCCCGACACGTTCGTCCATGTTGCGCCACGGCAGGGAAGCGTGCTGCTATGGGAAAGCTGGCTGCGCCATGAAGTGATGCCGAACAATGCCAGGGCCGAACGGATCAGCATAAGCTTCAACTATCGATAACCGGACGCCGCCCGACCGCCGCCGACAGTCAGAAGGGCCGATCTTCAGAAGGCGTAGTGCAGCGCCACGTTGGCGATGGGGTTGAGCTTGCCACGCATACCGGTGCCGCCGCCTTCACCGGCCCGATAGGCGCTGCCGGGACGAGGTATCGCATAGGCGCGCCCCATCAGCGCGCCGCCTTCGATACCGGCAACTAGGCCCGCAACCAGTTCGAAATCATAGCCCATCGTTGCTGCGGGGGTGAAGCGGCTGAATCCACGCGCCAGCCCACGACCGCCGCGCGGGCCGCGCACGTCGACCAGCTTGCCGTTGGTCGCCTGTTCCGCCGCGACCCAGAAGTTGGTCTTGGAGAAATAGCGGGATCCCACGGAGAAGCGCCAACCCGAAGACGCCACTGGATAGATGTCCGCCATGCCCCCGCTGAAGCGCGGGCGAATCATTCCTCCCAACGGCTGGAAGGTTCCCCGGATCGGCAATCGCGCGCCCAGCCGGGCTGAATGCGGCTTGAGCGCGGAGGCGCGGACGGGTGGCAGAGGGGACAGGCGCCGCATCTGCGCGGTTAGCGGCTGAACGGCCCACAGACACGTACAAGCCACGATGCCTGCAATAATCGTTCGAATCATCTGCCAACCCCCCGGTCAAGTCGATCACGGCCCCCGATCGACCAACACAAATATGCCACAATTTGGTTAGCGATACAATAACCTATGAGCCTGACGATCGAATAAGGCGGTTAACGCTCGGACTGAGCCATCCTTGCTCCATCCAGCCTAGCCATGCTTCAGCCATGGGTGGATTTCGACGCGCGCACTGCCTAGATGGCCGCCTTTCGATTGCAAAGCGAGCGACCATGGGCTTCAAATGCGGCATCGTCGGCTTGCCCAATGTGGGCAAGTCGACGCTCTTCAACGCGCTGACCGAGACCGCTGCGGCGCAGGCGGCGAATTATCCTTTCTGTACGATCGAGCCTAATGTCGGGAATGTCGGCGTGCCCGACGCGCGGCTGGACAAGCTCGCCGCGATCGCCAGGTCGGCAAAGGTGATCGAGACCCAGCTGTCATTCGTCGACATCGCCGGGCTGGTGCGCGGCGCGTCCAAGGGCGAAGGGCTCGGCAACCAGTTCCTGGGCAACATCCGCGAGGTCGACGCGATCGTCCACGTCCTGCGCTGTTTCGAGGATGGCGACGTCACCCATGTCGAGGGCCGCGTCGATCCTATCGCCGATGCCGAGACGGTCGAGATCGAGTTGATGCTCGCTGATCTCGACAGCCTGGAGAAGCGGCTGCCCAATTTCGCCAAGAAGGCGGCGCAGGGGGACAAGGAAGCAAAGGTCGCCGCTGCCGTACTCGGCCAGGCGCTCGACTTGCTGCGCGCCGGCAAGGCCGCCCGGCTGACGGAGCCTCGCGACATCGAGGAGGGCCGCGTTTTCGCCCAGGCCCAGCTGCTAACCGCCAAGCCGATACTCTATGTCTGCAACGTCGATGAGGGTGACGCCGCGACGGGCAACGCGCGTTCAGCACGGGTATTCGCTAAGGCCAGGGCAGAGGGCGCCGAGGCGGTAGTCGTTTCCGCTGCCATCGAGGCGGAGATCGCGACAATGCCGGCCGACGAACGCGGCGACTTCCTGGCTGAACTCGGACTGGAGGAGACTGGGCTGGCGCGGGTCATCACCGCCGGATATGGACTGCTCAAGTTGCTCACCTTCTTCACCGTCGGGCCCAAGGAGGCGCGCGCCTGGACCGTACATGCCGGGGCGTCGGCGCCCGAGGCGGCGGGCGCGATCCACAGCGATTTTGAAAGGGGCTTCATCCGCGTTGAGACGATCGCGTTCGAGGATTTCGTCGCGCTGGGCGGCGAGGCACGCGCGCGTGAGGCCGGCAAGCTGCGCGCCGAGGGCAAGAATTACATCGTCCAGGACGGCGACGTAATGCATTTCCTTCACAGTTGAGCGCTCTTCAGCTGTGGACGGATTGGCGCGCGCGGCGGTTGTGCGCTATGGCGGGCGTATGTGGCGCTTGCTCATCGCTGTCCTGCTGATGCTCGGCACGTCACCGGCAGTTGCCGTGCCGTCCTGCCATGCCATGAATGCCGAGGCGACGCTTGCCGGGGGCGCCGGTCACAGGATGGCCGTTCCCGGCAAGATGCCTCGTGAGGCGGCATCGTGCCATTTCTGCATCGGCTGCATCCCGGCGGGGGACTGGACCGGCTCGCGGCTGGTCACGCCAATGCCGGCACGCGCGCTGGCACCGACGCGAACGACCGCGCACTTCGTCCAGGGCCGCGACGCGAGACCTGCACCGCCCCCGCCCAGAATCGGCTGACCGCCGGCCGACCGGCCGCCGTAACCCCCTTTCCTGGAGCATGCACATGAACCGTCCTCTATTGTTCGCGGCCATCGCCGCGGGCGGGCTGCCCTTGCCGTCTCCGGCCAATCGATGCCCGGCATGACGATGCCGGACAAACCCGCCGCCAGTCCCTCACCCTCTCCGTCCTCGAATGCGCCGATGCCTGCGCCTGCGCCTGCGCCATCACCCTCCATGACGTTCGACGCCATGGGCGACATGGCCATGACCGGATCGTCCGCTGCCGGTAGCGGCTCGGGCACGGCGCGGCTCCCCGCCGCTGAAGGCATGATGCCGGGCCTGCACCTCCTGGCTGGCGGCTGGACGGTGATGGTCCACGGTTTTGCCTGGGGCGCCTATACCGAACAATCGGGGCCACGCGGGCGTCGCGAGGCGTTCGTCGAATCGATGGCGATGATCGAGGGCAGCCGTGACCTGGGCGGCGCAACGCTGGCCTTGCGCGGGATGCTCAGCCTAGAGCCGCTGATGGGCGCCAAGGGTTATCCCAGCCTGTTCGCGACCGGGGAGACCGCCGACGGCGTCAGGCCCCTGGTCGACCGGCAGCACCCCCACGATCTGTTCATGGAATTGTCGGCTCGGCTCGACGCGCCGTTGGGTGGGGGCGTCACCGGCTTCGTGTACGGCGGGCCGGTCGCCGAGCCGGCGCTCGGCCCAAGCGCGTTCATGCATCGCCGGTCGGCACAGTTCCTGCCGCTCGCGCCGATCACGCACCATTGGTTCGACAGCACCCACATCACCTATGGCGTGGTCACCGCGGGCTTCTATGATAATCGCTGGCAGGTCGAGGGGTCCGCGTTTCGCGGGCGCGAGCCGGACCAGCGCCGCTGGGACATCGAGCGGCCGAGGCTCGATTCGTGGAGCCTGCGCGCGACCTGGACGCCGTCGCCTTACTGGGCACTACAGATCAGCCATGGACGCCTGACCAGCCCCGAGGCGTTGGAGCCCGCGATCGACGAGGCGCGGACCATCGCCACCGTCCAATATGCGCGCGGCGGCCTGTCCGCGCTGGCCGGCTTTTCCATCAAGTCGAAACTGCCGGGCCCGTCGCTGACCGCTTGGATCGGCGAGGCGAATTGGAACATCGGCCGTAATCACGCGCTCTTCGGTCGCATCGAGAATGTCGCCAATGACGAGTTGTTCGGGGACACGCCCGGCCCGCTGGCGGGCCGCACGTTCCGCATCACGCGGGGCGAGCTGGGCTATGCGCATCGTCTGCGGCTCGCCGGCCCGCTGGCCGCCGCCATCGGTGCCAGCGGCTTCGTTTTGGTCAAGCCGGCCGCTCTGAACCCCATCTATGGCAGGACGCCGACGGGATGGACCATGTTCGTCAAGCTCAGCCTTACGGGATCGGCGGGCAGCGAAATGACGGCGATGAAACCGATGACAATGCCCTGACGAATCAAAACCGGAAACGTTCAGCGCCGCTGGCGCCCGCGCTGGCCACGATAGCCGTCACCGCCACCACGCGACGGGCCGCGATCGAAGCCGCGCCATTCTTCGTTACGCGCACCCTGGCCACGCCAATTGTTACCGCGGCCTTGCCAGTAACGGCGCTGGCCATCGGTCCAGCGCATCGGGCGGCGCTGCTGGTCATAGACGTAATAACCCGACCCCGGATAATAATAGCCGCTATTCCATCCATAATAAGGCGCGCCGTACGCGCCATCGTAGAAATCGCCATAATAGCCGGCAGTACCATAGCCGACCGATACGTCCGAATAGCCATAGCCCTGGCTACACGCAGCAAGTGCCAGGAACGGGACCGCGGCGAAAACAATCGTGCGGATCTTCATGACCTGTCTCCGATACGAGGAGCGAGCGGCAAGACGCGCCGCAACGGGAAGAACGTAGCCGGCAGATGACGGTTCCTTGTCGGTCGTACGTGGCGACGACGATCAATGCCCCGCAAAGGCGAACAGCGTGGAGACCGTCAAATTGTCCGTGGCAAGCGCCGCGGCGCCGCCTAGATCGGGCAGGTCAATGACGAACTGGGCCTGCTCGACGACGGCGCCTGCCTTGCGCAGCAGTCGAATCGCCGCGCGCGCAGTGCCGCCGGTCGCGATCAGGTCGTCGACTAGGAGCACGCGCTGGCCGGGGACGATCGCGTCGTGATGCAGCGCGATGCGGTCGGTACCGTATTCCAGCGCATAGTCTTCGGCGATCGTCGCGCCGGGCAGCTTGCCGTCCTTGCGGATCAGGAGCACGCCCGCCGCCAACCGCATGGCGAGCGCGGCGGCGAACAGGAACCCCCGGGCCTCGATCCCCGCAACCATGTCGACCGAGCCGGCGGTAGCGGCGGCCATGCGGCGGACGGTTTCGGCAAAACCGTGCGCATCGAGCAGCAGCGTGGTGATGTCGCGGAACATGATCCCGGGTCGGGGAAAGTCGGGAATGGTGCGCACGAGGGCCTTCAGGTCGTCATTGGCGGCCATCGCGCACTCCCAGGTTTCGGCGTACCGATCCATTGACGGGTGGATCGTCCGGCCGCGATGCGGCCCTAGCGTCCGTTTCAAACGCGCCCCGGCGAGTTGTCAAAGCGCCCCCTAGTGCTTCACCCCGCGCCAGATGTTCTGGTACGCGCCCCAGCATAGCGCCGAGAAGATCAGCAGGAAGATGATCGCCGCGAACCCCGCCTGGTGCCGCGTTTCCAGATTGGGCTCAGCGGTCCAGACCAGGAAGGCGGCGACGTCCTTGGCCATCTGGTCGACCGTCGATCTGGTACCATCCTGGTACTGGACCTGGCCGTCCTGCTTCAGGGGCGGTGGCATGGCAATGTTGAGGTTGGCGAAATAGGGATTATAGTACAGCCCCTTGGGTGTCTTCACGTCGGGGAACTTGGCAAGCAGGTCGGCCGGTTGCATGGCGTAGCCGGTCAGCAGCGAGTAGATGTACGCCGCGCCGCCGTGCCGTGACTTGGTGATGTAGGTAAGGTCCGGCGGTACCGCGTTGTTGTTGGCCGCGCGCGCCGCAATGTCGTTGGCGAACACCAGCGGAAAGCGGTCCGACGGCAGGCTCTTGCGCGTCGCCATCTCACCCGTTTCGGGATTGGGGGCGGGGGTCTCGATCGACCAGCCAGCGGCGATCGCCTTCACCTGCGCATCGCTGTAGCCGATGCCCTTCAGGTCGCGGAACGACGCGAACTTGAGCGAGTGGCAGGCTGAGCAGACCTCCTTGTACACTTGGAGACCGCGCTGCAGTTGGCGGCGATCGAACTTGCCAGTCACGCCATCGGATTCGAGAGACAGATCCTTTGGGTGCTTGTGAAATTCGGTCTCGGCGCTTTGCGGCGCGCCGGACCATAGCTTCGGCGTAGGGTCTGTTGCCAGGCCGTAGATCGATGAGAACAGTGCGATGGCGACGACGCCGGCAAAGGCGATGCCGACGATGAAGGCGATCCAGCGAACCATGTCTTTCTCGTGTCCCTTGTTCGCTCAGTGCGCCAGCGCGGTATCGACCGGGCTAGTCCCGCCCTTACCCTTCAACACCGCCTCGGTGATCGAGGTAGGCAGGGGACGCGGGCGCTCGGCGCGAGAGATGATCGGCAGAATCACCAGGAAATGCAGGAAGTAATAGGCCGCACATACCTGGCTGAGGATCACGTAGATCGGGTCGGCAGGCGACCCCCCGCACCAGCCTAGGACCAGCACGTCGGCGACCAGTACCCAGAAGGCGATCCGCGCTGCCGGGCGGAAATTGTTTGATCGCACTGGCGACTGGTCGAGCCACGGCAGGAAGAACAGGAGCAAGATCGAGCCGAACATCGCCAGCACGCCCCATAATTTGGCGGGCAGGATGAAATCCGACGTGAACGCGCGCAGGATCGCGTAGAACGGCCAGAAATACCATTCCGGCACGATATGCGCGGGCGTCGAAAGCGGATTGGCAGGAATGTAATTGTCCGGATGCCCCAGATAATCTGGGGAGAAGAACACCAGCCCGGCAAAGATCAGCAGGAAGATGCCCAGACCGAAGCCGTCCTTGGCGGTGTAATAAGGGTGGAACGGCACCGTATCCTGCTCGCCCTTGACGTCGACCCCGGTCGGGTTGTTCGACCCCGGAATATGCAGCGCCCAGATGTGGAGGATGATGACTGCGGCGATCACAAACGGCAGCAGATAGTGTAGCGAAAAGAAACGGTTGAGCGCGGCATCGTCGGGCGCATAGCCGCCAAGCAGCCAGATGCGGATGGTCTCGCCGACGCCGGGGATCGCCGAGAAGAAGCCGGTGATGACCTGCGCACCCCAGAAGCTCATCTGGCCCCAGGGCAGGACGTAACCCATGAACGCAGTAGCCATCATCAGCAGGAAAATGGTGACGCCGAGCAGCCAAATCATTTCACGCGGCGCCTTGTAAGACCCGTAATACAGGCCGCGGAAGATGTGCGTGTAGACTACGATGAAGAACATCGACGCGCCGTTGGCATGCGCATAGCGCAGGAACCAGCCGGCATTGACGTCGCGCATGATCGTGCCGTTGACTGAATCGAACGCCCCGCCCGCGGCCGAGTGATAGTGCATGGCCAGGACGATGCCAGTGATGATCTGGACCGCCAGCGCGGCGCCGGCAAGCACGCCGAAGTTCCAGAAATAATTGAGGTTGCGCGGCACCGGATAGCCGGCGCCCACGGCGTTGTAGACCAGGCGCGGCAACGGCAGCTTCTCGTCGATCCACCGCATCAGCGGCACCTTCGGCTCATACTGCTTGGCCCAGGGAAAGCTCATCTTTCTATTATCCCTCAGCCGACCAGGACGCTGGTCGGGGACGTGAACTTGTAATCGGGAACGGGGAGGTTCTTTGGTGCCGGTCCCTGGCGGATACGGGCGGCGGTGTCGTATTGTGACCCGTGGCACGGGCAGAAATAACCGCCGAACTTGCCGCGATTCTCACCTTCACTGATGCCCAGCGGGATGCAGCCCAGATGAGTGCACACCGCCAGCGTGATCAGCCAGTTCTTGTGGCCTTCCTTGGTCCGCTGCTCCAGCGTTTGCGGATCGCGCAGGCTCGCTGCCGGCACCGCTTCGGCCTCGGCGATTTCCTTGGGCGTCAGGTTGCGGACGAACAGCGGCTGCTTGCGGAACGAGGTGATCACGCCTTGTCCCGGCTCGATCTTCGACAGATCGATCTCGGTCGACGATTGCGCCAGCACGTCGGCCGACGGGTTCATCTGATAGACCAGGGGTGCGACCACCGCGACCACACCGGCGACCGGGAAAGCGACGGCGGCGATATTCAGGAAGTCTCGGCGCCGTGGATCGGATACCACTTCGTGATAGGGGTCGGGCGATTCACCCGCCGGCACAGCATCGTCAACAGTTGCCATTCACCTGCCCTTGCACTCGTCTTCGTCAGCTGCTCGCCGGATCGGGGAAAAAGCTGCCCCGCGCAATGCCTCCGGTGCCATGGAGGTTGCGGGCCTGATAGACATGGGCACGATGCTTTGCCAACGGGTTTTTGACACAGGTCGCGGCACTTGGCCGCCCGGACGGGACATGCGATGCGCGTCGCGCTCTATCAACCAGACATAGCTGGCAATGTCGGCACGATCCTGCGCACCGCGGCATGCCTGGGAATCGGCGTCGACCTGATCGAGCCGATGGGCTTCGCGTTCGGGGACCGCTCGCTGGCGCGCGCGGGGATGGATTATGTCCGAGACGTTCAGGTCACGCGACACCTGGACTGGGCCGCGTTCGAACGCCAGGCGAGCGGCCGGCTGGTGCTGATGACCACGCGCGGCGCGACACGACTGGACCAGACCCTGTTCGACCCCCACGACATAGTATTGCTGGGCAGCGAGAGTGCTGGCGTGCCCGATCCCGTCCATGTCCGCGCCGACCTGCGCGTGGTGATCCCGCTGCGCGCCGGGTTCCGATCGCTCAACGTCTCGGTCGCGGCGGCGATGGCACTGGGCGAGGCGCTCCGCCAGACGGGCTGGCCGGCCTGAGAGACCGTTTGAAAGCGCGACAAAGCGAGTTTTGAGCACCGTAAAACGCGCCTTCAGCGCGTTTTCAAACAGACGCTGACCGCTCGACTCCATGCCGCGGCGGCGGCAAGGAAGCGCGATGCTCCCCCTCGACGCCGATCAGACCGCCGCCCGCACGTGGTTCGAACACCTCCGTGACCTCATTTGCGCGGAGTTCGAGGCGATTGAACGCGAGGCGGGGTCGGATGCAAAGTTCGACTATATCGCGTGGGACCGCGAGGAGCCCTCAGGCGCGGATGGCGGGGGCGGCGTGCGCGGGGTGATGAAGGGCCGCGTGTTCGAGAAGGTCGGGGTCAACGTCTCTACCGTCGGCGGCGCGTTGGACCGCGATTTCGGCAGGACCATCCACGGTGCGGCCGACGATCCGGCATTCCTGGCCACCGGCATCAGCTTGGTCGCGCATATGGCCAACCCGCACGTACCGGCGGTGCACATGAACTGCCGGTTCCTGACGACGACCAAGCGCTGGTTCGGCGGCGGCGCGGACCTCAACCCGCCGCTGCCGATAGCCGAGGACACCGCCGACTTCCACACCGTGCTGAAGGCCGCGTGCGACGCGCATGATCCGGCGCATTACCCGCGCTTCCGGCAATGGGCGGACGACTATTTCTATATCCCCCATCGTCAGGTCCATCGCGGCGTCGGCGGCATCTTCTTCGATCATCTGGAGGGTGATTTCACCGCCGGTTTCGCCTTTACGCAGGATGTCGCGCGCGCCTTTCTGGACATCTATCCCCGGATCGTGCGGCGGCGGATGGACGCGCCCTTTTCCGGCGCCGACCTCGCGACGATGCTGGAGTGGCGTGGGCGCTATGCCGAATTCAATCTGGTCTATGATCGCGGGACCCTGTTCGGGCTGAAGACCGGCGGCAATATCGACGCCATCTTGATGAGCTTGCCGCCCATGGCGACCTGGTGCTGAGAAGAGTCCGCCGCCTCTCCTAGGCCCTGCCGCTGCTGGGGCCCGTGCCCAGTCGTCGCCAAGCCGCGAGCGCGATCAGCGTGTTGCCGACCAGCACCAGCATCGACACGCCTGCCATCGCAAGGTCGACGATGATGCGGGCGACGGGATTGGGGGCATTGGCTGCGATCCAATTATCCAGTCCGAGCAGCGGCTGCTGGACCAGCAGGCCGGTCAGGGCCACCAGCATCACCGCACCGGTCAGCGCCACGCCGTTGCCGCGAGTCAGCGCCAGGCTCTTTCGAAAAGCGTCGATCGGGCCAGCCGCGCGCCCGGCGACCAGCGCCGGCCCCGCCAGGCACAATCGGGCGCTGGCATAGAAACCGGGCAGGATCAGCATCGCAAAGCCCAATGCCACGGGCAGCGCGACCAGCAGCATCGTCACCAGATATACTGGCAACCGGCGCACCGCCGCGATCAGGGCTTGGGCTACGGTGGGGCGGTCATCTAGATAAAGCGTCAGCATGGTCAGCACGGCAAAGTGGCCAATGACGTACAAAATCGCCAGCCACGTACCGGTCGTGGCCAGCCACGCCCCCGCTTCGGCCAGATACGCGGCCGCGCTGGCATCGTCGATCACCCCGGATGCCGAGGGCCGGGGCGGGACCGGGGGGCTCATCGCCGTCCGCGAGATCAGCATCTGCCCGGCCAAGGCGGGCAGGAAGACGAACATCCCGGCCACCGCCGACAGCACGCCCCCGTCGGCCCGCCATTGCCGCCAGGCATCCCCGAGCAGGGCCGGCACCGCGACCTTCACGACGGGACGACCGTTCCCGGACCACGCGCCGCGAGGTACAGCTTGGCGGCAAACGCCGACAGCATGACATAGAAGGCAGTGGTGACCAGCCCGCCGAGCAGTGCGACGACGACCTGCGCGGCGGTGACCGGGCCGGTGCCGGGCGCGATCAGCGCGGCGATCGACCCGAACACCGATCGCGTCGCCAGACCGGCGACCGCGAAGACCAGGAAGAACAGCAGGTACACGCCGATCAGCTTGAAGGTCGTACGGCGCGTCAGCACGAACGAGCGGGCGATCGCGCCAAGAGCGAGACGCTCCGCGACGACCAGCGGATAGACCAGGCAGAGCCGCACCCCCACCGCCAGCGCCAGGACCGCGAAGATCAGCAGATACAGGCCGATGAACGCCTTAATCCCCATCGACAGGTCGATCGCCGGGGCGTCGCTCCTGTTCGACAGGAACGCCATCATGCCGTCGCGGCCCTGGACAATGGCCATCGGCGCGGCGAGCGCGGCCAGCGCCACGGCCAGCACGATCATCACCAGCAAGGCCCCGGCGAACGCGCCGCTCGCCCGGCGCCGCGCCGGCGCCGCGCCTGCTTCGCTGTCTAGCGCCAGCGCGGTGATCGCCAGCTGACCCCATAAAGCGGGCAGGACCAGTGCCAGCCTGATCGCCGCCAAGGCCGGCCGGCCCAGCGCCATGCCGGCCTGGGCCATGAAGTCGCCCAGCACATGGGGGAGGAAGATCGCCAGCAGCGCGATGGGCACGATCGCGGCCAGCTTGTCGCCCAGGAAATCGGTGGTGCGGTCCCAGACCGTCCCCATAATGATCATGTGCGCGGCCCTTCCCCCCGCCGATGCTGGATCGAGCCCCGGCGCCAGACTGATAGCCGAAGCCCGCAGGCGATGCCAAGGACTTGCCCCGCATCGCATGGCGGCGCTAGCGGATGGTCATGGACGATGTCGAGTGGCGGATGACGCCCGGTCTCACAGCCTATGAGGAAGCGCTGGCCGCGATGGAGGCACGTGCCGATGCGATTTCCGCCGGTAATGCGCGCGAACTGGTCTGGCTGCTCGAGCATCCGCCGGTCTACACTGCGGGGACCAGCGCCGATGCCGCCGAGCTGCTGGATCCGCGTTTTCCCGTAATCCGCGCCGGACGGGGCGGTCGATATACCTATCACGGTCCCGGCCAGCGGGTCGGCTATCTGATGCTCGACCTCAACCGGCGGGGGCGCGACGTCCGGCGCTTCATCCACGCCCTGGAGGACTGGCTGATCGCCGCGCTGGCGAGGATCGGCATCGCGGCACGCGCCGAACCGGGGCGGATCGGCATCTGGACCGGGAGCGGCGTGGACGAGGCCAAGATCGGCGCGATCGGCGTGCGCGTACGCCGCTGGGTGACGCTGCACGGCTTTTCGGTCAACCTTCACCCTGACCTCGGCCATTTCACCGGCATCGTGCCGTGCGGCCTGGCCGAATATGCCGTGACCAGCGCCGCCGAGCTGGGGAAGTCGAGCGACCTTGCAACTTTTGATGCCGCGCTCGCGTTCGCGCTTCCGGGTTTTCTCGCTGCTATCGGAGACAGGAAAACCGGGCTTGAGCAACACCCGATTACAGTTTAATGTCCACTCCGGTTTGGGTATTAAGGCCGAAACGGCGTCCAGAACCATTATCTAGGGAGCTTCCATAATGCGTGCACTCATCTCGAAGGTCGTCACCGGCACTGCAGTCGCCGGCGCGGCGCTCATGATCTCGGCCTGCACCAACACCGAGACCACCAACACCACCGTGACCGACATGAACACCACCGAAGGCATGGACACCATGTCCGACAACATGACCGCCACCGACGGCGGGGCAATGAGCGGCAATGGCCTGGTGGCGAACGACACCATCATCTCGAACGACACCATGATGGCCAACGACACGATGATGTCGAACACCGGCGGCAACGCGATGTAAATCGCGTGTTGCCCGTTTTCGGATGGGTGATGCGAGATCTTGGGGGGCCGTCCGGTTGCCGGGCGGCCCCTTTCGATTCCGGCGGCCGCCATTTCGCGGCCAGCGCGGTGAAGGGTACGACGGAAAGCTGTTGGGCCCGCGGTCAAATCGCTGTACACGCGCGCTAACAACATGATCGCAAGGGGTTGGGATGAGTATCGTGCGTATCGTGGCGGGCGCGGCGTTCGCCTTCGGGCTGATCGCGGCTATGCCGGCATCCGCCCAATTCTTTCTGAAACCCCATGATTTCAGCGGCACGATGGTGCGCGGCGACGAACCGGGCATCGCCTATCCGATGCCAGGGGCGACCGAGGCGGAATTGCGCGCCGGGCTGGTGTGGAACCTGCGATCGGCGCTCAACGTTGCCGCGTTGCAATGCGATTTCGAACCGTCGCTGCTCACCGCGGACAATTACAATGCGACGCTGCGCGACCATCGCGACGAGCTGAAGGCCTCGTTCGATACGCTTACCGGCTATTTCGCGCGTGCCGCCAAGGGCAAGGCGGCGGGGCAGAAGGCACTCGATACGTTCGGAACGCGGACCTATTCGGGATTTGCCACGGTGTCCGCGCAATATGGCTTTTGCCAGACCGCCAGCGCGATCGGGCGTGAAGCCCTGTTCACGCCGCGCGGCGGGCTGGGCACCGTTGCCGAACGGCGTATGCGCGAGCTGCGCAACAGCCTGGTTCCCTGGGGCGAGCAGCAATTTCCGCGTGCCTATTCCAGCCAGATCTATCTGCTGCTGCCAAGCTTCGACCGCAAATGCTGGGTCAAGAACCGCTATATCGCCGAAAAATGCGGTATCGCGCCGCCGCCACGCCAGTGACGGTGGGATTCCGCCTGCGCGGGAAGGACGGATACAGGATCAACGGGGACCAGCCGCCGAACACCTCCGGCATGACGGGCCTGTAAGGTTACCGCAGACCCAGCCGCTTGTGCGCCTGTAGCGTCAGTCGCCACTTCGGGCGGTCCATGACCACCGCGATCGCGGCGGCTTCGGTCGCGTCGTTGCCGGCGGGATGACCGGTGTCGAGCGGCTGGACGAGGTGATGGCGGAAGTCCCAACTCTCCACTTCGGCCATGTCGCTGCCCGGCTGCGGCCAGACCAGCTTCACTTCGTCGCCGGTACGCTGGACGACGATGCTGCCCGCCTTGGGGCTGACGCATATCCAGTCGATGCGGGGGTGGACGGGCAGCGTCCCGTTGGTTTCGATCGCGATCGTGAAGCCGGCATCGTGGAGCGCGTCGACCAGCGCATCATCGACCTGGAGCATCGGTTCGCCCCCGGTAAGCACGCAGAACCGATCCTCCCGCATTGCCCCCCAAGAGGCCGAGGCCGCCGCAGCCAGAGCGGCGGCATCCGCAAAGCGTCCGCCGCCATCGCCATCGATACCGACGAAATCGGTATCGCAGAACCGGCAGGTCGCGCCGGCGCGGTCGGTCTCGCGCCCGGACCATAGGTTGCACCCGGCGAAGCGGACGAACACCGCGCGCCGGCCGGCCTGCACGCCCTCCCCCTGGAGCGTCAGGAACATCTCCTTTACCGCATAGCTCATGGCCGGACGGCATAGACCGTCGGATCGGCGATCCCCGCCTCGTCAAAGCCCCTGGCGCGCAGCCGGCAGCTGTCGCACCGGCCGCAATGCACGCCGCCCGGCGCCGGATCGTAGCAGGACCAGCTGACGCCCATGTCGAGCCCCAGCCGCGCGCCTTCCCGCACGATATCGGCCTTGGTCAGGTGCTGCAGCGGGGCATGGATGGTCAAGGCGTCGCCCTCCACCCCCGCCTTGGTCGCGAGCACGGCCATCGCCTCGAACGCGGCGATGAATTCGGGGCGGCAATCGGGATAGCCCGAATAATCGAGCGCGTTGACGCCGATCACCAGGTCGCGCGCCCCCGCCGCCTCCGCCCAGCCAAGGCACAGGCTGAGGAAGATGGTGTTGCGCGCGGGCACATAGGTGACCGGAATATCGAGGCCCACGCCCTCCTTGGGCACCGCAATGTCGGCGGTGAGCGCGGAACCGCCGAACGCGCGGAGGTCAAGCTGCAGGACGATGTGTTGCTCTGCGCCGAGCGACACCGCGATTCGGCGTGCCGCCGCCAGCTCAACCTGGTGGCGCTGGCTGTAGTCGACCGACAGCGCCAGCAGCCGGTATCCGCGGTCGCGCATCGCCGCCGCCGCGACCATCGAATCGAGCCCGCCCGAGATCAGCGCCACCGCCAGCGGAGAAGAGGATGTCATGATCGCCCGAGCGCTACGCAGTTCGGCGCCTGTGGGCAAGTCGGGCCGCCAGCGCGCCGGTCGCAAAAAATCGGCCGCCCGGTCAGGGGCGGCCAGTCATGCTCGTCATCCGAGCGTCACAGGGAGAGCGTGCCTCATCCGCACGGCCATCACCTTAGCCGGCACAGCTTAGCGCGAGCTTAACGCCTGGCGCAGGCGCCGGTGCGACGGCCCTCATAGGTGTAGTCGAAGGGCTGACCCTCGGCGATGCCCTGCGTCTCCAGCTTGATCAGCTGCGGGTCCTCGGTGGTGATGGTGGTCCGGCCATAGCCGCGCCCCGGGCAAGTATAATGGACGGTGGCCGAATTGGCCGTATCGTCGATGACGAAGCGCGTGCAGGCGATGCCCGGATGATAGAATTGGATCAGCGCCATCGGATCGCGAACGCACACCGACTGCCGCCGGCCGTCATTGCCGAATTCGTGAAACTGCCACTGACCGGGCTGGAGCATGGTGATCGCGCCGAGCGGCCCGGCGGCGCCGCTGACGAGCACGCTCGCCGCGGCACATCCGGCCAATGCGAGCCTTTTCGTCCAACCCATGATGCCGCCCCTTCAGCCCCTCCGCCACGGATGTGGGGGCCATGCGCCGACTTGCAACGGCTATGAAACGAAATTGGCCGCGATCACCGGAAACGACCGCGCGCAAAAGGCACAGCCGACCTGGATGATGCCGTCCGCGTCCGCCATTTCGCGCCGGTCGTCGGCGGAGAATTTGGCGAGCACGCTGGCAACGTAATCGGGATCGCAGCGACAGCCGCGGCTGATCGGTGTCCGCGCCAGCACGCGTACCTCATCCTCCTCGTTGAACAGCCGCCAGACCAGGGTTTCCAGCGTCAGCCGGGGATCGGTCAATTCGTCCGCGCCCACCGTGTTCCCCAGGATCGCGACATGCTCCCATTCGGGATGGTCGAGCCGGGTATGCAGCCGTTCGCGCCCGTCCTCGCCTTCGGGCAGATGCTGGAGGAACAGCCCGCCCGCGACATGGCAACCGCCGGCATCGCGCGTAACGGCGAAGCGGATCAGCGTCGGGATCTGCTCGGACTGGACGAAATAGCTCTCCGCCGCCTGCGCCAGCGTCTCGCCGTCAAGCGGCACGATCCCCTGATAACGCTCGCCGCTGGCCGCCAGGTCGAAGGTGACCGCAAGGTATCCCTCGCCGAACAGCGCGAACAATGTCGGATGCTGGGGTGCCTCGGCCAGGCGGTCGGCATCATATTGGACATAGCCGCGCACCGCGCCGCCGCGATAATCGCACACCAGCAGCGTCACCACGCCCGCGTTGGTCTGCGCCTGGAGCGTCAATTGTCCCGACGGATCCTTCAGCGTCGAGCCAACCAGCGCGGTCAACGTGAGCGCTTCGGCAAGCAGGCGTTCGATCGCGGGCGGATAGGCATGCGCCTCCAGCACGGTGTCGAGCGCCGGCCCCAGCCGCACCAGCCGTCCGCGGGCATGGCGGCCGGGAATGGTGAAGCCCAGCGCCTCGTCGATGTCGATGGGGTCGGATGTCGGGTCGATCACGTGCCTGTCCGTTCGTGCGACATGGGAAGTAGGAACGGCCGCCCGCAACCTCAACCGATCAGCCCGAAGCACCATAGCAGGATCGATTTCTGGGCGTGGAGGCGATTCTCGGCTTCCGGCCAGATCAACGATTGCGGGCCGTCGATCACCGCCGCCGTCACTTCCTCGCCGCGGTGCGCGGGCAGGCAGTGGAGGAATCTGGCGTCGGGCTTCGCCCCCGCCATCAGCGCCGGCGTTACCTGAAACGGCATCATCGCCGCCAGCTTGGTCTCGGCATGGTCCTGGCCCATCGAGATCCAGGTGTCGGTGACGACCACGTCGGCACCCTCCACCGCTTCCCTGGCGGTGCCGACGACGCGCGCGCGGCCGCGGCCCAGCGCGACGGCGGCGTCGGACGGCTGAAACCCCTGGGGGCACGCGGCGACGACGTCGAACCGCATCAGCCCGGCCGCTTCCATCATCGAGGCGAGCACGTTGTTGCCGTCGCCCAGCCACGCGACCCTGAGCCCGGGCAGCGCATGCCCGGCCTCGACGATCGTCTGCAGGTCGGCGACGATCTGGCACGGATGCGAATGGTCGGTCAGGCCGTTGATCACCGGCACGCCGGCATGGTCCGCCATCTCGGCGACCTTCGCATGGTCGTCGGTGCGGATCATGATCGCGTCGACATAGCCCGACAGCACGCGCGCGGTATCGGCGACGCTCTCGCCGCGGCCAAGCTGCATCGACCCGGCGTCCATCACGATGCTGGTGCCGCCGAGCTGGCGGATCGCCATGTCGAACGACACGCGGGTGCGCGTCGAGTTCTTCTCGAAGATCATCGCCAGCACGCGGCCGCTAAGCGGCGCATCGGCATCGACCCTGCCCTTGGGCCAGCCGGCCCGCGTCGCCTTGCGATCCAGCGCATCGGCCAGCATCGCGGCAACGCCGTCGGGGCCGGCGTCCGAGAGGTTGAGGAAATGGCGCATCCTAAATCCTCCCGGTGCCGGGGAGGATTTGGCCGACCTCACTCATCGCCCGGCATCGCATAGGTCCGCGCGCCGTCGCTCAGCTTCTGGATGAACTCGCCGACATGCGCCTCCTCGATCACCAGCGGCGGCAGGATGCGGACGACATTCTCCCCCGCCGCGACGGTCAAGAGGCCGTGATGGTCGCGCAGGTGCGCCACGAACGACCGCGCCTCGGCGCTATCCTTCAGCTTGAGGCCGAGCATCAGCCCGGTGCCGCGCACGCTGTCGAAGATAGGGTCGTGATTGGGGATCATCTGCTCAAGCGCCGCGCGCAGCCGCTCGCCCATCGCCGCGACGTGATCGAGGAACCCCGGCGCCAGCATCACGTCGAGCACCGCCATCCCCGCGGCACATGCCAGCGGATTGCCGCCATAGGTCGAGCCGTGGGTGCCGATCACCATGCCCTTCGCCGCTTCCTCGGTGGCGAGGCAGGCGCCGAGCGGGAAGCCCGCGCCGATCCCCTTGGCGACCGCCATGATGTCGGGCGTGATGCCGTAATGCTCGTACGCCCACATCCGGCCGGTGCGGCCATAGCCACACTGGACCTCGTCGAGCACGAGCAACAGGCCGTGTTCGTCGCACGCCCGGCGCAAGCCACGGATGAACTCGGACGTTCCCGCCGACACGCCGCCCTCGCCCTGGATCGTCTCGACCATGAAGCCGGCGCTATGGTCGTCGATTAGCTCCAGCGCGGCAGCGAGGTCGTTGAACGGCGCATAGGCGAAGCCGGGCAGCAGCGGCTCGAACCCGTTGCGCATCTTGGGCTGGTTGGTCGCGCTGATCGCCCCCATCGTCCGCCCATGGAACGCGTTGTTGAAGGTGATCAGCGTATGCCGATCGGGATTGCCGTTGGCGTGGTGATAGCGCCGCGCGGTCTTGATCGCGCATTCGACCGCCTCGGTGCCCGAATTGGTGAAGAACAAGGTGTCGGCAAAGCTGGTGTCGACGATCCGCCGTGCCAGCGCCTCGCCCTGCGGCGAGCCGTAGAGGTTGCTGACGTGCATCAGCGTCGCCGCCTGGTCGGCGATCGCCTTGACCAGGTGCGGATGGCCGTGGCCCAAAGCGTTGACCGCGATGCCCGCGGCGAAATCGAGATAGCGTTCGCCGTGCTCGCCATAGAGGTACACGCCCTCGCCGCGCACCGGCCGCACATCGCACCGCGGGTAGACGGGCATGAGGGCGGTGATCGTCACGATCTTGATCCTTCTTCGGTTCAAACAAAAAGGGCGGCCCGTCGGACCGCCTGAGATGTGTAATACGAGCCAGCGGCGGCCGGCGTCAACCGATGGCGAGGTTCAGCGCAGCGGCGCGGCGGCGGCGAGGAGCAGCGCGCGGGACATCAGCTGGACGAAGGGCAGGGTGTCCACCGCCGCGTCGGCGCGATGCCAGTTGCCGACGACCGCCAGCCACTGGCCATCGGGGCGCTTCACCAGGAAATTAAGGGTGATGACGCCCGGTTCCGACCCGCCCTTGAACCCCAGATAGGTGAATTTGGCGCGGGTCGATGCATCAATTCCGGGATTGACCGCCAGGATCGCGCGCGCCGTCTCACCACCGTCGGTGCGCAGCCAGTCGAGCATCGCCGCCGCCTGCGCGGGGCTGGCGAACCATTCAAGATCGTCGATCGCCACCGGCTTGCCGGTGAACAGCGCGGCATCGACGGGCGTCGCCGCCAACCGTCCGGCTTCGCTCCCGAGCAGCGCCCGACGCGCCGCCGGCGTCGCGCCCTTCCAGCGTGCCGCGAGGTCGGCATTGGCGGGGCTCTTGATCGCGAACATCTGCCGTGTCGTCAGCACCGGCGCGAGGCCCGGCGCGCCGCGCGCCGCCACGAAACGGTCGAGCGCGGCGCCCTCCAGCGCGACCAGCGTATCGGTCGCGGTGTTGTCGCTGATCGAAATCATCAGCGTCGCCAGCGCCTGCACCGTCAACGGCGTACCCGCCGGCCACGCCTGGAGAATGCCCGAAGGCAGCGAGGCGGTACCGACCGGAACGACATCGACCCAGTGCCGCTTGCCCACCCCTATCTCACGGGACAATTCGCCCAGTACCCACAGCTTGAATGCCGAGCCCAGCGGCGCGGGCGTGTCCGGCGAGAGCCCGGCTACAAGCCTCGGTACTACCCCGCCCAAGGCATAGACGCCGAACCCGCTTGTCCCGGGCAGCGCCCGGAAATCGGCGGACAGCTTGTCGAAACTGTCGCCGGCCAGCTCGCTGCCGGTGAACAGCAGCCCGGTGACGCGATGCGGCGGCAACGGATCGATCGCGATCTGGATCATGCCGATCCCGCGTTCGAACCGCACACGGAGCAGCGCCGAGAACGCGGAGGCCGACTGGATCGCGTCGATCGCCAGCGGCTTGCCGAGTTGTGCCACCACCTGCGCGGTGACCGCGTCCCATTTATCCTTGGGCAAGGCGGCGTGGAAGCTCGGTGCGAAATACCCGTCGAAATCGCCCGTCCCGCCCAGGATTGCGACCAGCTGGTTCGCGCGCACGGCCAGCGCGGGGTCGGCAGTTGCGGCTGATGGCGGTGCGGCCGGCGCCATCCGGGCGATAGCGGGCGCGCCGAGCATCAGCGCAACGAGCATCACCACTATCGCGCGGACCATCACTTTCTCCCCTCTCAGCGTTCGCTAGCCTCTATCCCGACCTCGCGATCTTGGGTCTACGTTTTAAGCATCGATCGCGTCCTCTTCCAGCCGGGCGGCATTTTCCTGAATGAACGCGAAGCGGTGCGCTGGGTTGGTGCCCATCAGCCGGTCGACCAGGTCCTTCACCCCGGCGCGTTCCTCATATTCCTGCGGCAGGGTGATGCGGATCAGGCCGCGCGTCACAGGGTCCATCGTCGTCTCGCGCAACTGGCCGGGATTCATCTCGCCCAGTCCCTTGAACCGCGACACCTCGATCTTCTTGCCGTTGAACGTGGTTGCCTCGATCTCGGCGCGGTGCGCGTCGTCGCGGGCGTAGATGCTCCTTGCCCCCACCGTCAGCCGATAGAGCGGCGGCTGCGCAAGATAAAGATGCCCGCGACGCACCAGGTCGGGCATTTCCTGAAAGAAGAACGTCATCAGCAACGTCGCGATATGCGCGCCGTCGACATCGGCGTCGGTCATGATGATCACACGCTCATAGCGCAGATTGTCGGGGACGCAGTCCTTGCGCATCCCGCAGCCCAGCGCGAGCGCCAGGTCGGCGATCTCCTGATTGGCGCCGATCTTGGCGCTGGTCGCGCTGGCGACGTTCAGGATCTTGCCGCGGATCGGCAGGATCGCCTGGGTCTTGCGGTCGCGCGCCTGCTTGGCGGAACCCCCCGCGCTGTCGCCCTCGACGATGAAGATCTCGGTGCCGGCCGGGTCGTCCGCCGAACAATCAGTCAGCTTGCCCGGCAGGCGGAGCTTGCGCGCGCTGGTCGCGGTCTTGCGCTTGACCTCACGCTCGGCCTTGCGCCGCAGCCGCTCGTCCATTCGTTCCAGGGTATAGCTCAGCAGCGCCTTGCCGCGTTCCATGTTGTGCACGAGGAAATGATCGAAATGATCCTTGACCGCGCGCTCGACCAGGCCGGCCGCGTCGGGACTGGTCAGACGATCCTTGGTCTGGCTTTGAAACTGGGGATCGCGGACGAACACCGACAGCATCAGCTCGCCGCCGGTCATCACGTCGTCGGCGGTGATGTCCCGGGCCTTCCTCTGCCCGACCAGCTCGCCGAAGCCGCGCAAACCTTTGGTCAAGGCGGCGCGCAGCCCCGCCTCGTGGGTGCCGCCGTCGGGCGTCGGGATGGTGTTGCAATACCAACTGTAGCTGCCGTCGCTCCACAGTGGCCACGCCACCGCCCATTCGACCCGGCCCTGCTCGTCGGGAAAGTCCTGCGTGCCGGCGAAGAAATCGGCAGTGGCGCATTCGCGCGCGCCGAGCTGCTCGCGCAGATGGTCGGCAAGGCCGCCGGGGAACTGGAACACGCCTTCGGCCGGGGTGTCGTCGGTGATCGCGGCCGCGGCACATTTCCAGCGGATCTCGACGCCGGCGAAAAGATACGCCTTCGACCGCGCGAGCTTGTAGAGGCGCGCGGGCTTGAAATGCAGTTCCGGCCCGAAGATCTCGGTGTCGGGGGTGAAGGCGACCAAGGTGCCGCGCCGGTTGGGCGTGGTGCCGAGATGCTCGATCGGCCCCAGCGTCTGCCCCTTGGCGAAGCGCTGGCGATACAATTGCCGGTCGCGCGCAACCTCGACCACCGTCTCGTCCGACAAGGCGTTGACGACGCTGATCCCGACGCCGTGCAGGCCGCCGCTGGTCGCATAGGCCTTGCCGGTGAACTTGCCCCCCGAATGCAGCGTCGACATGATCACCTCCAGCGCCGACTTGCCTGGGAATTTGGGATGCGGATCGACCGGAATGCCGCGGCCATTGTCGACGATGGTCAGCCGGTTGCCGACGTCCAGGAGGATCTCGATACGCGTCGCATGCCCAGCGACCGCCTCGTCCATCGCATTGTCGAGCACCTCGGCGGCGAGGTGATGCATCGCCCGCTCGTCGGTCCCCCCGACATACATGCCGGGACGGCGGCGGACCGGCTCCAGTCCCTCCAGCACCTCGATCGACGATGCGTCATAGGCGGACGATGGAGCGGCGGCCGGCGCGGCGAACAGGTCCTTGGACATCGCCTCGCTATAGAGCGCTGCCGGCCGCCATTGGAAGCGGCGAAGCCTGTCGGCACTGTCACCTTACGGCCACTGCAGGAGTAATTTTGTTGCGGCGCTGAATATAATCAATTCGGCATGCGTATCTTGCTCGACATCATTGAGGAGAAACTTCTTGAAATACCGTCAGTTCACCGTGTTCGCCACGTCGGTCGCCGCGCTTGGCGCGGCATCGCCGGCCTTTGCCCAGACCGACGCCAAGCCCTTCGAGGGGATCTATGTCGGCGGGTCGTTCGGCTATGACGTCCAGCCCAACGATGTCGGTTCACGCATCCTGTTCGACCGCAATCTGGACGGCAATTTCAACGATACGGTCACCACCGCTGCCGGCGCCAACGCCTTCTCGCCCGGCTTCTGCAACGGCGCCGCGATCGCCAACGTGCCGACGCCGGGCTGCACCAACGACCGCGACGGCATCGATTATGCCGGCCGGATCGGCTTCGACGTCCAGCAGGGCGTGCTGGTGGCGGGTATCGTCGGCGAAATCGGCAAGAGCGAGGTGCGCGACAGCGTGTCTGCGTTCAGCACGACCCCGGCCAGCTACACGATGACGCGCAAGGTCGATTATAACGCCAGCCTGCGCGGCAGGGTCGGCTATGCCGCCAATACCACGTTGTTCTACGCGACGGGCGGCGTCGCCTATGCGAAGATCAAGTCGACCTTCACCACGACCAACACCGCCAACGCCTTTGCCGGCCGCGGCAAGGACGATCGCTGGGGTGTCGCGCTGGGCGGCGGCATCGAGCAGAAGCTCGGCCGCAATTTCTCGATCGGGATGGAATATCTGTACAATCGCTTCCGCGACAATGACTATCGCGTCCGCGCCACGGCGGGTTCGGCCCCGGCGACCAATCCGTTCATCCTGGCGCCCAACACCACCGGAACCGATTTCCGGCGGAGCGATCGCAATTTCGCGTGGCATAGCGTGCGGGCGGTCGCCGCTTTCCGCTTCTGATCCTCGCATCCTCTGCGAAAGGCCGTCGGCATCATTGCCGGCGGCCTTTTTCATGCGGTTCGCCCCCGGGACGATTCCACGCTAATGCCAGGGAATGCCGATGTTCCTCCCGCTGCTGCTGGCCGCCGCCGCGTTGCAGCCCGTCGCCGCCGTCCGCGTGGAGTTCGACCGGCGCGGGGAGACGGCCGTCTCGGCCAGCGGCTGGGCCGATCTCGCCGCGGAACGGGCGGTAACCGCCGACGATCCTGTACGCGTCGCCTCGATCTCAAAGCTGGTGACGGCGATCGCGGTGATGCGGCTAGTAGAGCAGCGCCGGCTGGATCTCGACGCCGACGTATCGGCGCTGCTCGGCTATCGCCTGCGCAACCCTGCTTTTCCCGACACGCCGATCACGTTGCGGCTGCTGCTGTCGCACCGGTCCAGCCTGGCCGATGGCGTGGATTATGTCCTGCCGCTCGATGCCGACATGAAAACCGTGCTGGCCGATCCCAAGGCATGGGACGCCGCGCACGCGCCGGGCGCGTGGTTCCATTACACCAACCTCAACTATCCCGTCGTCGCCGCGGTCATGGAGCGCGCGACGGGGGAGCGGTTCGACCGGCTGATGGTGCGGCTGGTATTGGCGCCGATGAAGATTGCGGGATGCTATAACTGGGCGAGTTGCGATGAGGCGAGCGTGACGCGCGCGGTAGTGCTTTATCGCGGCGGCCAGCCGGTCAAGGACGACAATCGCGGCGCCCGCCCGGCTTGCTCTGTGACCCCGGCCAGCGATGGCGGGTGCGACCTGGCGATGTGGCGCGCGGGCGCGAACGGCGCGATCTTCTCGCCCCAGGGAGGCTTGCGGATCTCGATGCGCGGGCTGGCGCGGATCGGGCGGATGCTGCTCGGCAACGGCACGATCGACGGCGTGCGCGTGCTGCGGCCAGCCTCGGTACGCCTGCTCGAGACGCCGTTGTGGACGTTCGACGGCAGCAACGGCGATACCGGCAGCGATGCGAGCGGCGCGCCGAGCGGGTTCCAGTGCCGCTATGGCCTGGCCGTCACCTTCACCGCGACCGAGATGGCGGGTTGCCGCGACGATCCGTTCGGCGACGGGCGACAGCGGATCGGGCATGCCGGCGACGCTTATGGCCTGTTGTCGGGGCTGTGGATCGATCCGGCAGCGGGCAGGGGGGTCGCCTATTTCGCGACCGACGCGCCGTCGGCGCGGGGCGAGCGGTCGGCCTTTTCACGGATCGAGGAACTGCTCGCGCGGCCGTGACGGCGCATTGCCTTCTCCCCACGCACCTCTAGGCTCGGTGATCATGTACAGAATCCTGCGCCCCGTCCTCCTGGCCCTTTCGCTGCTGGCGACCGCGCCCACCCGCCCGGATGCGGAAACCACCCGCTGGCGCGCACAAGCCGCGCGCGTCACGATCATCCGCGACGATTGGGGCATCGCGCATGTCAGCGGCAAGAGCGACGCCGATGCGGTGTTCGGGATGATCTATGCCCAGGCCGAGGATGATTTCCCGCGGATCGAGGCGAATTACCTGACGTCGCTCGGCCGTACCGCGGAGGCCGAAGGCGAGGAGGCGGTCTGGGCCGACCTGCGCCAGCGGCTCTATGCCGATCCCGTCGTGCTGAAGGCGCAATATGCGGCGAGCCCCGCCTGGCTCAGGAAGCTGATGGACGCCTGGGCGGACGGGCTGAACTATTATCTGGCGACGCACCCGGGCGTGAAGCCAAAGGTCCTGACCCGCTTCGAGCCATGGATGGCGCTGTCGTTCACCGAAGGGAGTATCGGCGGCGACATCGAGCGCATCTCGCTCAGCGACCTCAAGACCTTTTACGGCCAGCCGACGCCGCCTACGCCGGCCGAATTCGGCGCCGTCCCGCGCGAGCCCGTCGGCTCGAACGGCATCGCCATCGCGCCGGGCAACACCGCCGACGGCAAGGCGCTGCTGCTGATCAACCCGCATACCAGCTTCTATTTCCGTTCAGAACTTCAGGTGACCAGCGGAGAGGGGCTGAACGCCTATGGCGCCGTCACCTGGGGGCAGTTCTTCGTCTATCAGGGGTTCAACGCGAAGGCGGGTTGGATGCATACGTCTTCGACGGTCGACAATGTCGACGAATTCGCCGAAAGCGTCCGCCGCCGCGACGGCAAGCTGACCTATCTTCATGGCGGCGAGCAGCGCCCGGTCGCCACCGCTACCGTGACGCTGCGCTACCGCAAGCCCGACGGATCGATCGGCGAGCGCGCCTTTGCAACCTATCGCACGCATCACGGCCCGATCGTCGCGATGAAGGGCGGCAGGTGGATCGCCCAGGCGCTGATGTGGAAGTCGGTGGCGGCGCTCGAACAAAGCTATCTGCGGACCAGGGCGACCGACCTTGCCAGCTATCTCGCGATCGCCGAACGCCGCGCCAATTCGTCGAACGATACCTTGTTCGCCGATGCCAAGGGCGAAATCGCGTTCCTGATGCCGCAATTCATGCCGCTGCGCGACGATCGCTTCGATTATACGCGACCGGTGGACGGCAGCGACCCGGCGACCGACTGGAAGGGGCTGCACAGCCTCGCCAGCCTGCCCAGCGTGTTGCGGCCGCCGGTCGGCTGGGTGCATAACACCAATGACTGGCCGTGGGACGTCGCGGGCCCCGACAGTCCGAAGGCAGCCGCCTATCCGCGCTACATGGACCAAAGCGGATATAATTGGCGTGGGGTGCATGCCGATGCGTTGCTGGCGGGCGCCAGCGGCTGGACGGTCGAGCGGCTGCGCGCCGCCGCCTATGACACCGACCTGCCCGCGTTCCGCGCGATGATCCCGGCGCTGGCCAGGGCATGGGCGGCACTTCCCGCCCGCGACCCGCGCCGCGCGCGGCTGGCCGATCCGGTCAGGCTGCTGCGGGCCTGGGATTGCCGCTGGTCGACCGGTTCGACCGCGACCAGCCTGGCGGTGTTCTGGGGCGACCAGATGTGGCGCGACGTCGGCAGCTTTGCCCAGGCCGAGCGGATGAACGTGCCCGATTACGTGCTGAAGCGGGCGAGCGGCGAGCAGCAGGTCGCCGCGCTCGACGCCGCGGTCACGCGGCTGAGCGACGATTTCGGCCGCTGGCAGGTGCCATGGGGCGAGATCAACCGCTTCCAGCGGCTCGACGATGCGATCCGCCCGCATTTCGACGATGCGCGTCCCTCTATCCCGGTCGGTTTTCCCTCGGCGCAATGGGGCGCGCTGGCGTCGTTCGGGGCGAAGGCGTGGCCGGGCACGAAGCGCTATTACGGGACGAGCGGCAACAGCTTTGTCGCCATCGTCGAGTTCGGCCCCCGCGTCCGTGCGATCGCGGTGACGGCGGGGGGCGAAAGCGGTGACCCCGCCTCGCCGCATTTCGGCGACCAGGCCGAACGTTATGCGACCGGACGATTGCGCCCGGTCTATTTCTACGCCGAGGAGCTAAAGGGCCATGTCGAGCGAACCTATCGGCCCGGGGAGCGATAGGCTGATCGAGTGGCGTTGCAGGACGCTTTTAGAGCGCGCCGCCGAACTCCAGCGGGCCCGCCGAGGAGCCGGCGACGAGACCATCCCTTGCCAGGGAATCGTTCAGGTTTTCGATGACCCGGTCGAGCATCTTGCCGAGCGTCGTCAGTTCCTGATCGCTCAGGCCCGCAAAGGTGAGGCGTTCCTGCTGGGCGCCGAGCATCGTCAGCTTCTCCAGCACCGGCGTTGCCGCCGGGGTCAAATGAATGCAATGCGCGCGGCGGTCGTTCGGATCCTGGCGCCTCTCCAGCCAGCCTTCCTCGCACAGCCGATCGATCTGGCGCCCCGCCGCGGCCTCGCCGATATCCAGCATGGTCGCGATCTTGCGCTGGGTCGCGCCCTCGGCGCCGGCGACGGCTGCGATCGTGCTCCATTGGGCGCGCGTTATGCCGACATTGCCGGCATTATGGTCGAAATCCTTGGTCAGCAACCGTGCCGAGACCGTGAGCTTCAGACTGAGCGACCTTTCCCACACCGCGCCGCCATCGGCCGGGTGCGCGGCCTGCGGGCCGACCTTGGCAAACGGACCTGGCGGGACAGGTTCCGAAACCGCCATCGTCAGGCCGAATTTTCGAGGTTCATGTACGTACGGAGCGTCCGGTGGAAATTGGCGACCGAGCGTTCCTGCTTGGGATTAGGCCGGCAGCCCTTGAACGCCCTGGAATGCAGACCGCGCTGCACCTGGCTCATGTTCTGGAAATCCTGCTGGAGGATCAGCGGCCAATCTTCCAGCACGGGCACGTGCTGGTTGACGACATCCTTGGGTTCCTTGCCTTCGGGGAAGCGATCCAGCGCATATACCTCGAAGATGCAGCTGTCGGGATCCATGCCGTCGGGCCGGGCGCGATAGCCCAGCACGAACGTCGGCGCCTGGAGGATCACGATGTTGGGAAAGACGTGCCAGTCCATCCCCGCCACCATGTAATGCTCGGGCGTGATCATCGGCGCCTGGACGCCGGCCGCGGCATCGATCTCCATCATCCACATGTTCATCTGGATGAACGCGTCCATCGCGGGGGTGTCCGGCGGCAGTTCCTCGTGCACGCGCTGCGCCGCCGCTACCATCGAATCGGAGATGAAGGCGTCGACATCGCGCTTGAGGTTCGTGAAACTGTCAGCCAGCGACTTGGTGATGTCCCGGCGCGGTGCGTCGTGCGTGCGCGGCGATCCCTCACCGGTGACGCGGGAGTCCGGCGGCAGGAAATAGCCGAAATTGCCGTGCTTTCCCCATGCATTCGACCAGGTATAGTCGTCGGTGTGGTCGAGCAGCTGGGCGTGCGTCGCGGCGACGTGATAGCCCTCGTCGAACGCCTCCAGCGCTACCTTCCAGTTGCATGGCATCTTGATCCAGCGCCGCCAGCGATAGCGCATGTGCTCGATCTCATAGGGATCGAGCAAGGAGGCGGCGGGTTCCAGATACTCGCGCAGCGGCTCGCAATCGGGATCGAGATTGATGAAGACGTAGCCGCCGAACGTATCGACCTTCACCTTGTGCAGCCGGACATCCTCGTCGCTGAGCGTCCCGTCCCAGTCCTTGCGGTCGAGCACGTCGATATTGGCGCCGTCCAATGACCATTTCCACCCGTGGAACTTGCACGCAAAGCGCTTGGCGTTGCCGCAGCCTTCGGTCAGCGTGCGGCCACGATGGGGGCAGACATTATGATAGGCGCTGATCGTCTCCTGATCGCTGCGCACGACGATGATCGACTGGTCGAGGATGTCGTAGGTAACAAAATCCCCGACCTTGGCGACCTCCTCGACGCGGCAGGCCATCTGCCAGACCTTGCTCCACAACTGATCATATTCGCGCGCGGCATAGTCGCGCGAGATATAGGCCTCGACCGGAATGACGAAATCCTCCGACGACAATGTGTCGGGCTGTAGCGCCGTGAGATTGGTAATCGGCTGATTCATCGTCCCGCTCCAGGATCTTGACCTTGTTCCCATATTCCCAGCTTACGCGTCTATCGGCAAGCGCGGCGGCATCGTGGGGGCGATAGGATATCCAACAGCGATTGACCGGGCAAGCGCCGGGCGTGGAAACGCAGGGCAACGCATTCGGGAGAACGCAGATGGAATACCGGTTCGCCAAGGTGGCACGTGAAGATCATGTGACGATCGTCACGATCGACCGGCCCGACCAGCGCAATGCGCTGCATTCCGACGCGTTCTTCGAGCTGGCAGCGATCTTCGACGATTACGAGGCCGATCCGGAGCAATGGGTGGCCATCATCACCGGCGCGGGCGACAAGGCATTCTGCGCGGGTGCCGACCTGAAGGGCGGCATCCGCGAAATGCCGCCCTCGGGCTTTGCGGGCCTGTGCACACGCTTCTCGCTGACCAAGCCGGTTATCGCCGCCGTCAACGGCTTCGCGCTAGGCGGGGGCTTCGAGACGGCGCTGGCGTGCGACATCATCGTCGCAGCGGACATTGCGAGCTTCGGGCTGACCGAGCCGCGCGTCGGGCTGGCAGCACTCGCCGGCGGGCCGCAGCGGCTGGTGCGCGAGATCGGCTACAAGCGCGCGATGGGCATATTGATGACCGGCCGGCGTGTGCCCGCGGCCGAAGGCCTGGCGCTAGGCTTCGTCAACGAGGTCGTGCCGGCGGCCGACCTGATGGCGGCGGCGCGGCGCTGGGCCGGCGAGATCGCGCAATGCAGTCCGATGTCGATCCGCGCGACCAAGCAGCTGGCGATGTCGGCGGCGGGGCAGGGTCTAGAGCCGGCGATCAGGGACATGTTCACGCTGCCTGCGGTGAAGGCGATGCTCGCGTCGGAGGATATGCGTGAAGGCCCGCGCGCCTTTGCCGAGAAGCGGGCGCCGGCGTGGCAGAACCGCTGAGGCGGGCACTCAGCCGTCCTTGACCTTGCTGCCGATCCCGCTCGTATATTGCTTGTAACCCTCGCGATAGGCCGGCCCCAGCATCAGCGAGCTATTAGCCAGTCGCTCGACATTGCGCGCCTGGGCAAGGCCGACGTCGCGCGCCAGCTCGATTGCGATCTTGGCGGCGCCCATCTGCTCGCCATTCTGCTGCGCCAGATGGCGGCAGAATTTCATCACGTCCTCCTCGAAGCTTTCGTCGGGGAAGACTTCGTGAACTAGGCCCATGTACAGCGCCTTGTCCGCATCGGCGACGAGGTTGGCCATCAGCAGGTAGCGCGCCCAGTGCGTGCCGACGATCCGGGTGAGGCGGCTGACACCGTTCGACGCCGGCACGACGCCGAACCGCCCTTCGGGAAAGGCGTAGCGCGCGCTCTTCGCCGCGAGGCGGAAGTCGCAGGACAGCGATATCTCGAGCCCGCCGCCCATGCAGGTGCCGTGATGGGCAACGACGAATGGTTTCTCGATCGCCTCCATCTCGTCATACATGCGCTGCATGCCGTGAAGACCGCGGCGGTGCATCTCGCGCACGCCCGATCCGGTATCCGGGCCGTTGCCATAGACCATCCCCCCATGGTCGTCCGTCTTCAGATCGGCGCCGGCACAGAAATAGCGGCCGGTCGAGCGAATCAGCATGACCTTGAGCTCGGCGGTGTCGCGGAAGCGGGCGACCGCCTCCTCGATCAGCGCCAGCATCGGCTTGTTGAGCGCGTTCAGCTTGTCGGGCCGGTTCAGCGTCGCGATCAGGATGCCGTCCTCGACGGCGGTGAGGAGGGGCGGAGCGTCGGTCATGGTCTCTCTTCCGGTCCGGACGGGCTCAGCCGCGGGTGCGCGGCATGCCGAGCTGGCGCTCGGCGATCATGCTGCGGTGTACCTCGCTGGTGCCGCCATAGATGGTCGTGCCGTGCGCGTGACGATAGCTGAGGTTGAGGAACCCCGCCGGCCCGTTTTTGCCCAGTGAATCGGGTGCGGCCAGGTTCAGCAGGTCAGCGGAGTCGGACAGGAACTTTTCCGACGAGAACATCTTTGAGGCCGGGCCGACCGCCGGGATGTTCTTTTTCTCGGTGGCGGACCAGAGCGCGTAATAATAGATCACCATGGACAGTTGAACGTGGACGGCGACCCGCGCTAGCCGCCGGATGGTGTCTTCCTTGGCGATGAGCTGCTCGCCGCCACGGATTTTCTCGCGGCAGAAGGTCTCGGCCTCTTCCAGCATGTGGCGTTGGACCTTGACGAAGCTGGCGCCGTGTTCGAGTTCGAGACTGGCCGCCATCACCTTCAGCCCGCCGCCGACCTCGCCCAGCCGGTAGCTGTCGGGGATATGGACGCCGTCATAATAGGTGATGTTGGTGCGCTCGTCCTGGAAGGTGTAGACTGGCTGGATCTCGACGCCCTCGGCCTTGAGCGGCACGATGAACATCGTCAGCCCCTTGTGCTTGGCGACGTCGAAATCGGTGCGCGCGAGCATCAGCACATATTCGGCGATGTTGGCGCCGCTGGTGAACATCTTCTGCCCGTCGATCCGCCAGCCGTTGCCGTCCGGGGTGGCGCGGGTGACGGCGGCGAACACGTCCGATCCCGATCCCGGCTCGGAGAAGCCCAGGCTGCACACCGCCTCGCCCGCCGCGACCTTTGCCAGCGCCTCCTTCTTGAGGTCCTCGCTGCCAAAGCGCTGCATGATCCAGCCGACCATGTTGGTCGTGCCCGCGGAATGGCCGGACCATTCATTATCCTCCCACGCCTCGGAGGCCGCGCTGAGCGCATAGGGGCTGGCGTCGCGGCCGCCATATTCCTTCGCCCAGCCCGGGAAGAGCAGCCCCGCTTCGGCAAGCTTCTTGTGCACGCCCGGATCGTGGCCGGCATAGGAATAATGCGCCTTGGCCTTGAGCTCGGGAGTAAGCGTCTGCTTGAAGAAGGCGTTGACCTCGTCGGCGAGCACGCGGGCCTCGTCGCCCAGGTCGAAGTCGATCGACACCGGACCGACATCGGGCAGGGTCGCGGTCTCGCCATGATAGAGCCGGCGCCCGGCCTCGGCGAGCAACAGCTCGGGATCGCCCAGCGTCAGCGGCAGCGCGCGCGCGCGCAGATTGTAGAGATGGATGTCATATTCGGACGTGAGCCCGTACCCGCCGAAGGTATGCAGCCCCTGCGAGCCGGCGAGCCCCGCCGTCTTTGCGTTCCACCACAATGCCATCGATACCTGTGCAGCCGCGTTTTCTACGCCATGCGCGATGTCGCGGATCGTCTTCCACACCAGGTGCCGGCCGCCATCGGTATCGACGATCAGGTCAGCGAGCGGATGCGAGATCGCCTGATAGGCGCCGATCGGCTGGCCGAACGCCTTGCGCTCCGAGGCATAGGCCGCGGCGAGCCGGATCGCCTGGCGCGAGACCCCGGCGAGCGTCGCAGCGGTCAAGAGCTTCCACTCTTCGACCGCCGCTTCGAACGCTGCGACAGCCTTGGGTCCTTGCGCGAGCACGACGCGTTCGGCGCGGTCGAGCCGAACCTCGGCAAGCGGCGTCGATGCCAGGTTCGGCGTAACCGGCTCGCCGACATGGTTCTTCGTTGCTTCGGGCGAGGCGCGGTTCCGCGCGACCGCCTGCTCCTCGGGAGTTGGCCGGACCAGCACGACCGCGTCGCCGGCCCGCGCCACCACCGCCTCGGCAACGCCGCCGCCCGCGATCCATTGGACCGCCTCTTCGTCGGCATCGCGCATCGCGATCGTAATTACCGCATCGCCGGCGGCGAGCTGCGCGGCAAGCTCGACGGCAGCGTCGTCGGTCGCCATCGCCAGCAGCGGCGCGGCCACGATCGCTTCGGCGATGGGACCCGAAGCCAGCGTGCGGCCGACCTCCTCCATCAACAGCGCGGCATCGAACAGCCCCAGACCCAGGCCGCCCGATTCCTCGGGAACGCGCATCGCAAAGGCGCCAAGCTCGGCCAGCCCGCGCCATAGCGCGACATCGAATCCTAACGGCATCGCCGTGCGTACGCGCGGCATGCTGCTATGCTCATCAAGGAATCGCGCGAAGGTCTCGGCAATCATCTGCTGGTCGTCTGAGGGCTCGAAATTCATGAGTGTCGCAGGCTCCGATTGGCTGCGCAGATCGATCGGTTCACGACGGACACGCAGGAGTTTCCATCTCTTGCATGGATCCAGCTCCAAAGGCATATTGCCTTGGCAATTCCGCCGGGGCGATACTCGGCGCGCCGGAAGATATGAGGCAACGTGCTGCCGGTCCCGGCCACGTTGCGGCGTATTACGCCTCTACGCTTCGATCGTCGCATTGCAGCGACGCATATAACGACTTCTCCGTCGTTCGTGCCGCGTTTTGCGTGCAACCGACAACGGTTCGCTGCAATTCGGCCAGCAGGTCAGCAGGGTCGGTGCCGTTGCCGGCGGGATAGATGACGCCAAGCGCCAGCGGACGCTCGCCGGCCTGATGAGGCAGCAGCACCGCACACATGTCGGCGCCGTCGACAAAACCACTTTCGCCAATTGCATGGCGCTGCCGGCCAAAGACACGAATCTTGTCCATCGCTTCGGCATGATGGAACTTGCGTGCGGAAGGCGCTTCCGCGTTGAGCCGCCGCAGCATGCCGCCGCTTTGATCGAAGGATTGCGTCGACAGCAACAACATGCCGGCAACGCTGCTGCTCAACGGTTCCGAGGTGCCGCATACCAGTTCGTTCGAGAGCGGCGTCCGACCCGCTTCCCACCGGAATATCTGTACATGGGTGCCGACGACTCCCATCAGCGCGACACCAAGGCCGGTCAATTGCGCAATCCTGTCCATCAACGGCAACATATGACCGTTGCGCAGAAGATCAGGCTGAGCGGATGAACCCAACATCGCCACGCGCGGCGTAGGCATGTAAGATCGTGAGCGGGCATCCTTGTAAAGAAAGCCCATTTCGACCAGGCTGGACAGCAGTTCCGACGTGCTTGATTGTGGCCGTCCAAAGCGGCGCGCAATGTCCATCACCGTAGCTTGGCGCTTATGTTCGTCGAAAAATTCGAATACTTCGATCACCCGCTTGGCGATCTTGTTCTTGTTTGAAGCCAATACCGTTGCCATCACATCCTCCAATGACCTTTTCGGTCTTGCAAGCCTCTTTCCGCATCGCCGAGGCGATGTCAATCAAAAGTGAGATGTGCTCCGTTATGGGATTGGGGTGCATTCTGAGAGCGGTGCAGTCCCTTGAAGTCCGGTAAGCCGATCCCTTCAGCCCGATGTCGCCACGACCGTCTGCTCGAACAACGCGGCCACGGCGGGAAGGTCCACCTTCATCGATGGCGTGCGCGGCAACGCCGCGACGAAGCGATAGGCAACCGGGATGTGGGTGGCATAGACATGGGCGCGCAGGTGGGTGTCGAGTTCCTCGGTGGTCGGCTGGGCGGCGTCGGGCTTGAGCTGGATGGCGGCCACCGGCACCTGGCCCAGCCGCTCGTCGCGGATGCCGACGACGGCGGTGGCGGCAATCGCGGGATGCAGCATCAGCGCGCGGCCGATCGTTTCCGGGAGCAGCTTGAAGCCGCCGCGCATGATCGCGCCATCCGAGCGGCCGCGATGGAAGATGAAGCCGTCCTCATCGATCATGCCGATGTCGGTGGTGGTGATCCAATCGGGGCCGATCCGCGGCGAGATCACCTCAAGCAAGCCTTCTTTTCCCGGCGGCAGTTCTTCGCCCGTCTCAACGTCGAGCACGCGCAGCTTCGCGCCCGCAAACGGCCGGCCGACCGACCCGAACTTCTTTGCGCCCCATTCGGGGATCATCTCGGCGGTCATCGCCGTCACGGGGCCGCCAAATTCGGTGGCGCCGTAGGATAGCAGGATCGGGATACCGTACCGCTCCTCGAACGCGCGTTGCACCGTCGGATCGAGCGGCGCGGCGCCAGTGCCGATCGTGGTCACGCTCGCCAGATCTTCCTTGGGAACGTCGGCATCAAGCACCATGCGGATGCCCGCGGGCGGCAGGCTGCACCGGTTGGGACGATAACGCCGTACATAGTCAAGCCAGTCCTCGATGCGAAAGCGATCGAGCAGGACCGCCGGATGCCCCTTCAGCGTCGGCGGGAGCAGGCCGTACACCCCGGAGATGTTGCCGAACGGAAAATAGAGCATTGCCGGCGGCAGCGCGGAGACGTCCTCATTTTCCTGATAGGTAACGTTGAAACCGACGATATGCTTGGCGATCATCTCGTAGCCGACAGCGAAATGCTTTGGCGGACCGGTCGTGCCGCTGGTCAGGATCTGGATCTGGGGATCGGCCGGCGCGTCGGGATCGGGCGTGGCGGTCGATCGCTCGAAACCGGTGATGGCCGCCGCGCCGTCCACCTCGCCCAGCGCGATTGCGGCGATGCCCTGCTCGGCCGCAACCGCGAGCACCTCGTCGGCCAGTTCTTCGGCGCCGGCGATCACCGCCGCGAGCTTCAGCCGACCGACATCGCGCGCGATGCCGGTGGGCGACTGGAAGGCGTAGATCATGCGGATCGTCCGCCCGCGCGCGATCATCCCCAGCATTGCGGCGGCAGCCGAGGGCCGGTTGCGGGGCACAAAGCCGATCGGCGCGCGAGGATCGAGCCCGGCATCGTCGAGCAGCGCATTGATCCGATCGGCCACTCCCCGCATCCAACCCCAGCGCACCCACTCCCCGCGATATTCCAACGCCGGCAGATCGGGATCACGGGTGAGTGCTGCCCGGCATTGTTCCTCAAGCGTCATGATTGCTCCGTTCATCAAACCATTGCGGCCGGGCCGGGCCGGGGCGGGGATCATGCCGCGCTGCGCCGCGCGCGCAGGCCATCCTCGATCATGCCCTTGAACTTGACGTCATTGTCCTTGAGAAAAAAATCATGGACACGCCGTTCAAGCAGAGGTGCCAGCCAGCGCGACCGCATCGTATATTCCTCATGGATATGGACGCGCGTCCGGCTTTCCTCGATCGCCTCCAGCCGATACCAGCCCTTCACCGTCGCGGACGGCGGCGCGCAGACCAGTACATCATATCGCTGGAATTCTGGCGCGCGCACCTCCGACACCATTTCCCAGCTTTGCGCGGTCCCGCCAAGATACCCTGGTGCTAGAAACCGGCAACGGCGCACGAGCCCCAGCCCGTTCTCGTCGCCTTCATGCAGCACTTCGACGCGCGTGCTGCCATGTTCGATCACGCGCGGACGGTCGACCGTCGTCAGGCTGCGGTCGAAATCCTTTTGTGGATGAAGGACCGCCCATACGTCGTCGCGCGACCCGTCGACGGTCCAGCTGTTCTCGTAGGTGGTGGTCACAGCCGCACCAGCATCTTGCCGAGATTGCCGCCGGTGAACAACGCGCAGAACGCCGCCGGTACCGCCGCCAGCCCCTCGTGCACGGTCTCGGCGCTGACGAGGTCGCCCGACAGCGTCCAGCGCAGCATGTCCTCGTGGAACTCGGCCCAGCGATCGTCGTAATCGGGGGCGGCAAAGCCCCGAATCCGAAGACGACGTGCTACCAGCCGCATCGGCTGGTCGAGCACGAGCTGGTCGCCCCTGCCGTAGCCGCCGATCATGCCGCACAGCGCGAACCTTGCGCCTACGCGGGCGTGCTGGATCGCGGCGTCGAGATGATCGCCGCCGACATTGTCGAAAAACGCGCTTATCCCCTCGGCGCCCACCCCGCGCACCGCGGCCCCCAGCTTCTCGCGCATCGTGCCGGGGGCGTTACGATCGATCGCGATGCTCGCGCCCCAGTCGCGGAGCGCGGCGCATTTGTCCGCGCCGCCCGCCGATGCGATCACGGTCGCACCCTTGATCCGGGCGATCTGCACGACCGCCGAGCCGACCGCGCCCGCTGCCGCCGAGACGAACAGCAGGTCGTCGGGGCGGAACGCGGCGGCGTCGAGCAAGCCGAAATAGGCGGTCTGCCCCGGCATGCCGAGATGGCCGAGATAGCGCTGGATCGGCGCGGCGCTGTCGGGGATCGCCTCGCACGCCGCCTGGGCCACGACCGCGACGTCGCGCCAGCCGCCATTGTGGAGGACCTTGCGCCCGACCGGCCAGTCGCGCGCGCGGCTCTCGATCACCGTCCCGACCGCGCCACCCTGCATTGGCGAACCGAGCGGCAGCGCGGGCATGTAGCCGCCATGATCGTCGAGCATCCCGCGCATGAACGGATCGACCGACAGCCAGCTGTTGGCGATCCGCACCTCGTCATCGCCCAGCGGCGGATCTGGGACGTCCTCGAGCGTGAAAATACCGGGATCGAGGTCACCGTCCGGCCGCGCCGTCAGATGCCAGACCCGCGCCACCGCTTAGCCCGCAAAAGCGCGGCGCAGCGCGTCCTGGCAGCGCTCGGTGAAGATTCTCGATACCGTGGCGGCGGGCGCCATCGCGTCGAAGCCGTGGAAGGCCCCTGGGGCGACATAGACTTCAGTCGGTACGCCGGCGCGGATCAGGCGGCGGGCATAATCGAGGTTCTCGTCGATGAAGACGTCCAGCGCGGCGGTGCCGATAAAGGTCGGGGGCAGGCCTGACAGATCGGAAGCGCGGGCGGGGGCGGCGTGATAGGGAATATCGGGTGCGCCCGGCTCCCTGCCGAGCCAGCTCTTCCAGCCAAACGCGTTCGATGCGCGGTCCCAGATGAACTGGCCGGCAAACGGATTGGGCTCGTCGCTGGTGCAGGTGCGATCGTCGATCATCGGATAGATCAGCAGCTGGAAGAGGATCTCCGGCCCGCCGCGATCCCGCGCCAGCAGCGCAAGGCCGGCGGCCAGGCCGCCGCCGGCGCTTTCGCCCCGTATCGCTATCCGGCGCGTATCGAGGCCGAGACCCGCGGCATTGGCATGGAGCCATTCGAGCACCGCATAACAGTCCTCGAGCGCGCCGGGGTACGGCGTCTCGGGCGCGATCCGGTAATCGATCGAGGCGATCGCACAGCCGAGCGTCCTGGCCCAATCGCGATTGCGCGGATCGCCCAGTTCCGCGGTACCGAACAGGAAGCCGCCGCCGTGGACATGCATCACGATGGGAGCATTGGTCGCCAAGTCGTCGGGACGATAGAGCCGCAGCCTCACGTCGGGCGCGCCGTCACGTCCGGGCGCGAAATGCTCGGTGACGCGCACCCGCTCGTCGGGTTCGGCGAGGCCTTGCTCGGTCATCGCCGCGACGCGCGCGCGGGTGGCTTCCAGCTTTTCCGCCGAGACACCCATGTCGGGAACTAGGTCGAGCAGCGGGGCAAGCTCGGGATCGACGAGGTGGCGGGTCGGCATGGCCTATCCTGCCGCGCCCGCGCGTTCGGCGCGCCCTTTTTCGAGCCGGTCGTTGAAGACGCGGGTGACCAGCTCGACCAGTTGACCGTCGGGATCGCGCAGGATCGCGGCGCGATCGACCCGCTTGCTCACCGTCCCGCCCAGCGCCTCCGCCCGCGCGCAGGTGTCGGCGATATCGTCGACCGCGATCGAGAGATGGGCGAGCCCGGTCTGGTTGAACATGCGCGATGCCGCCGCCGGCGCGCTCGGCGGATCGAAGACCATCAGTTCCAGCGTCTGCCCGCCGAGCATCAGATAGACGGCGTGGATGTCGCTCGGCGGCTGGAGCTGCATCAGCGGGTCGATCTGCGCGGCGGTCATGCGCAGTTCGCGGTCATAGGTGAAGCCGAACGCCTCGGTGTAGAAGCGCACCGAGCGCGCCATGTCGGATACGGTGAGGCCGATATGGACGAGGACGCTCATCACGCCGCGCCCTCTCGCATCCTGGTCCTCGCTCATCGCGGCGCTATTTCCACCAGGATGTCGCCGTTGGCGAGCAGTTCGGCGACGTCGCCAGCCCCCATCACCAGGGTGGTGAAGCGGCTCTGGATCAGCGCCGGCCCGGTTATCGTATCGCCTCGGCCGAGCCGTTCGCCGCCATAAACGGGCGCGTCGTCATGCCAAGACCCGCTCGCATACAGGCGGCGACGGCCGATCACCTCGGGCTTGCCGTCGCTCGCCGCCAGGTCATAGGTTTCGGGTTGGTCGACCAGGCCGCTGGCGATCAGGCGGATGCCGCGCACCACCGGCTCCTGCGACCGCGCCTCGACGAGGCGCGAGCTTTCGTTTCGACGGTGGAAATCCTCGACCGTTGCGGCCAGTGCCTCCTGCGTCAGTTCCTGGCCATGCCCCTTGACGATCGCGATTGGCGTGTCGAACGTCTGGCCGGGATAAACCATGTTGATCAGCCAATCGTACCGCCGGCGCGCCGGCTCGATCCCGGCCGATTGAAGCTGGGCGTCGGCATCGCCTTCCAGTTCGGCGGCAAGCGTGCTCAGGCGGCCAAGGTCGATCGTCCGCCAATCGGACAACAGGGTACGCGATTCGTCGAGCAGATGGTCGGCGGTGAGCAGGCCCAGCGCCGACATTGCCGGTGCCGCCTGGGGCACGAGCACGCGGCGCATGCCGAGCTCTCGGGCATGTTCGACCGCGTGGACCGCGCCCATGCCGCCGAACGCGACCAGGTCCAGCATGCGCGGATCGGCGCCGGCGAGGCTTAGGGCGCGACGGATGCCGTCGCACATATGCGCGTCGATGATCTCGACGATCGCGACCGCCGCCTCGTCGGGCGACAGGCCGGCGTCCCGGCCGATACGCGCCACCGCCGCCCGGGCGCCTTCGACGTCGAGCGACAGGCGTCCGCCCCAGAAGCCCGCGGGATCGAGCCGGCCGCACAACAGGTCGGCATCGGTGACGGTCGGCTCGATCCCGCCACGCCGGTAGCAGACCGGCCCGGGCTGGCTGCCCGCCGAGTCCGGGCCCACCGTCAGCTGTCCGTCACGCGATCGCGCGATCGATCCGCCGCCCGCACCGACCGAAACGACATCGACCATCGGCAGCGCGATGCAGTAACGATGGCGCCAGTTCCAGTCGCTCTTGATGTCGGGGCGGCCGTCACGGATCAGGCAGACGTCGTAGCTGGTGCCGCCCATGTCGACCGAGATCACGTCCCCCAGATCGGCATTGCGCGCCGCGCGCGCGGCGGCCACCACCCCGCCGGTCGGGCCGGAGCTGATCGTCGCCAGCGCGCGCTTGCGGATGCCGTCCGGCGTCGCGACCCCCCCCGATGCGGTGGCGAGCAGCAGTTCGCGCGCAAAGCCCGCATCGGCCAGCTTCTTTTCCAGCCGGTCGAGATAGCGCACGATCGGCGGCCCGACGAATGCATTGACCAAGGTGGTCGAGGTGCGTTCGAATTCGGGCGGCTTGGGATAGACTTCATGGCTGAGCGAGATCAGCTCGACGTCGGGAAAAGTCTCGAGGATCAGGTCTCGCGCGCGCTGCTCGTGGACCGGGTTCATGTAGCTGTGGATGAACACCACCGCGATCGAGGTGACGCCGAACGCTTTCAGCCGCGCGGCCGCCCGGCGGACGCCGTCCTCGTCCAGGGGCGTCTCGATCTGGCCTTCCGCGGTCATCCGCTCGTCGACTTCCAGGCGCACGCGCCGCCTGGCGATCGGCTGCGGCCCGGGTTGCGCGGGATCCCAGATGTCTTCCTTGTAGCAGCGCCGGAGCTCGATCTCGTCGCGGAAGCCGCGCGTGACGATCAGGCCGGTATTGGCGCCCTTCATCTGGATCATCGCATTGTCGGCCGCCGTGGTGCCGTGGACGATCGATTCGGTATGCGTCAGCAGCGCCTCGGTGCCGTCCAGCCCCTCGGCCTCGGCAAGCCGCGCCAGGCCGTCGAGCACGCCGCCGGACTGGTCCTCGGGCGTGGTCGGCGCTTTTTCGAGCACCAGGCTGCCGTCAGGACGCAACAATACGCAATCGGTAAACGTGCCGCCCACGTCCACCCCCACCCGGTACATCGTCATGCCGCCGCCTTCTGCCCCCGCATCTCAGCCCTGAGCGCGACGGTCGCCGCCTCGTCGAGCTTCAGGTCCATTGCCTCGACCGATCCGGTAACGACAACGCCATAATCACGGCGCGCGCCTTCAACCGAGACATATTCGTCCCACACGTCTTCGATAACCGCGCCGGCATCGCGCTCGACCGCGTTGCCCCAGCCCCCGCCGCCGCCGAAATTATAGATCAACTGCTCGCCGGTGTTCAGCAAATGCGCGTTGATGACGGGGGAGATGTTGACTTCGCGGTCGGTGCCGGGGCTGACGATCGCCTCGTCGGGGGCGCCATGCGCGCCGCCGGCGATACCGGGATGAACGTGGCGCTGGTTGACGATATACTGGCTGACATAGGTCGGCGTGCGCACTTCCTTGACGAAATGGCTGCCCAGCCCCCCGCGCCACTGACCGGCGCCGCCGCTGTCGGTGCGATAGTTGCGGTCGCGGATGATGTGCGGGAAGTTGACCTCGTTCAGCTCGGCCGGCGCTTTCAGCAGATTGCCGTAGGCGGCGGGCAGCGCCCCCCAGCCATCGGTTCCCTTGATCCCGTTGCACCACCCCGCATTGACCTCGCCGCCATGGTCGAAGAACGGCTTGCCGCTGCGCGGGTCAAGGTCACCCCACATCTGGCGCGGGCTGCCATATTTATAGGTCTGCGGGCTGACGCGCTCGGGCAGGAACTTGGCGACGGCCAACGCGATCGCGTCCGCCGCTTCGACACCCGGATGATGGGTGCCCGACGATACCGGCTTGCCGACCGGCGGGTTGAGGCAGCAGCCCTCGGGCACGTGCAGTTCGACGCAATCGAAAAAGCCCTCGTTCTTGGGGATGGTCGGGTCGACCATGCTCATCAGCTGGCCCAGCACGTTGCCGCGCGTGTTGCCGTAGGTGGACCAGGCGGCGATGTCCTGCCGCATGTCCGAGCCTTCGAAATCGACGATCAGCCGATCCCCCGCCACCGTCACCGCGACATGGACGTGGATGTCCTTGTTGCCCTGCGGATCGCTGTCGACCCAGGTGTCCGCCTCATAGGTGCCGTCCGGCCATGTCGCGATCTCGGCGGCGAAACGGCGGCGCGCCTCCTCGATGCTGTCGGCCATCACCTGCTCGATCGTGTCGGCGTCGTAGCGTTCGACCAGCGCGTTCAGCCGCCGCGCGCCCAGTTGCGCCGCGCCGACCTGACTCTGCAGATCGCCGATGAAACCCGCCAGCCGGTTGTTGGCGCGCAGCGTCAGCACGACGTCGCGGCGCTCCTTGCCGGCATCGATGATCTTGATCAGCGGATAGCGCGTGCCTTCGGAGAACACGTCCTTGGCCATCGTGTTGTAGCCGCCCGCGACCGCGCCGCCGGTATCGCCGTGGTGGCACTGGATGGAGGCAACCATCAGCAGCCGGCCGTCCTCCGCGAAGATCGGCGAGAACACGTTGAAGTCGGGCAGATGGCCGCCGCCGTGATACGGATCGTTGGCGAGGATCACGTCGCCCGCGAGCAGATCGTCGCCGAGGAAGTCGATCGCAAACTGGACCGGAAGGGTGGCCGACAGCATGAATTGCGGAATCCCGACCGACAGCGCCGCCAGCCGCCCCTTGCCGTCGAGGATCGTCGAATTGCGCTCGTTCGACTGGTTGAGAATGGGCGTCGTCGCATGCCGCGACACATGCGTGTTCATTTCAAAGCAGATCGTCTCCATCGCGGAGCGGATCACCTCGGCGGTCACCAGATCGACCTTGCGCGACATTTTCGACACCTTTCAGCCTTGAACGGACGCAGCCAATATCGGGCTATCCGCTACCATTGGGAAGTGTCTTGATGAGGTCCGACACAGACCGCGCATTTGGGGACATCCATAATGCTCGGCGTCTGGGTCACCCCGGAAAACGTCACCGGGCCCTGAAGAGCATCATCCTGGCGGAAGCGGTATCCAGCGCGGGCGAAATCTCCATCTCGCCCGCCTGCGCGCGCCGGGTCAGCTCGGCGATTACCGCGCCGGGATCGTCGGTCTCGATATCGTAGATGGCGAGATAGTCTGCTTCGGCCGGGCTCGGCGTTGCCGGGTCGGGTTCGTAGCGGCGGCCCGCGGCGATGCCGGGGATCGCGCACACGTCGCGCAGATGAACATCGTCGTACCAGCGGTTATAAGCCTCGTCCTGGCCGGCCTGTGCGCTGCTCGGCACCACGAGGATATAGTTGCCCAACGCGACGATCCTTTCCGTATTCTGCTCAGCCGTTGATGTCGACGACGACCCGGCCCCTGATCTTGCCGTCGACAATATCGCGCGCCGCCTGCTCGATGCCGTCAAAGCCGACCGTCCGGGTGATGCTGTCCAGCTTTGCCGGATCTAGATCGGTCGCCAGCCGTTCCCAAGCGCGCCTGCGCTTCGCCATCGGCGCCTGCACCGAATCGACGCCCAGCAAAGCGACGCCGCGGAGGATGAACGGCATGACCGTCGCGGGCAAATCGGCACCCTGCGCCAGCCCGCAGGCGGCGACCGCGCCGCCATAGCGCGTCCTGGCGAGCAGATTGGCAAGCGTGAAGCTCCCGACCGAATCGATCCCGGCGGCGAAGCGCTCCTTGTCGAGCGGACGGCCTTTTTCCGACAGTTCCGCGCGGTCGATGATCGTCGTGGCACCCAGGGCCTTCAGGTAATCGGCTTCCTCCGGCCGGCCGGTCGAGGCGCTGACCGTAAAGCCGAGCTTTGCGAGCAGCGCGATCGCGACGCTGCCGACGCCGCCGTTCGCGCCCGTCACCAGCACCTCGCCCCCGCCCGACGTGATCCCGTAATCCTCAAGCGCCAGCACGCACAGCATGGCCGTATAGCCGGCGGTGCCGATCGCCATCGCCTGCGCGGTGGTGAAGGCGGCGGGCAGCGGCACCAGCCACTCGCCCTTGACGCGCGCCTTGTCGGCATAGCCGCCATAATGCGTCTCGGACAGGCCGTAGCCGTTGAGCAGCACCTGGTCGCCGGGCTTGAACGCCGGATTGTCGGACGTCTCGACCGTGCCGGCGAGATCGATGCCGCCGATCATCGGCCATTTGCGCACGACCGGGCCCTTGCCGGTGATCGCCAGCCCGTCCTTGTAGTTGACGGTCGAATGCGCGACCGCGACGACGACGTCACCTTCCATCAGGTCGTCGAGGCCGACCCGCGCGGTCTCGACCGTCTGGCCGTCGTCGGTCTTGCTGATGCGGATCGCGCGGAACATGTCGCTCATGGATGCGCCTTCAATCGAGGGGGAGTTCGACCTCGGCGACGGCCTTTGCCATCACCTGGCCGGTCTGGGTCGCCATCACGATCTCGACCGTGGCGATGCCCTTGCCGCCGGCCTTCTTCACGTCGGTGACCGTGCCGTCGAGGAAGGTCGCGTCGCCGGTGAAGGCGGGGTTGCGGTATTGCGCCTTGAGGTGCCGGACGAAACCCCACTCGCTCGCCCAGGCGGCGAGATAGTCGATCATCCACGCGCCCATCGACGCGCCATAGCCATAGCCGCGTGGCATGCCGATCTTGCGCGCCCATTTCGGCTGCAGGTGGCCGCGCGACGGGCCGTAATAGGCGCCGTCGGTCAACTCGGGGTTGAAGCGCTCCATCACCGGATCGCCCTCGTGCCCCTGGAAATCGTCGGCATAGCCCGCGTCGGCGAACTGGTCGGCCGACCAGAAATCGCGCCGCGCACCGTACCAGGTGGTGAACGGAAAGGCGCGCCATTCGGTCGCGAAGCTCGGCAGGCTGTGCGGCCCGAGCACGTTGGTGACCAGCGCATCGCCGACCTTTACGCTGTCGAACAGCCGCTTGCCGTGGCCGAGATCGCGGATGCTCTGGATGAAGACGAGCTTCTTCGCGTCGAGATCGGCGAGCTCGGCGTCGCTCCATTCGGGATCGTCGGGATTGTCGAACGACTGTTTCTTGCGCGCGTTGTCGACATTGTAGCGGATCGTGGTCGAGCGCTGGATGGCGACGCGGTCGCCCTGCGTGTTGATGTAGGTGGTGTCGCCGCGCTGGAAGCAGGTCGGGCCGGCGAAGCCGGTGTTGGTGACCTTGTAGTCGAACGGCATCGGATAGCATTTGATATGCTCGCCGGGGAAGATCTGCGGGCCGAAGAACCACCATTCGTCGCCGCCGAACAGCAGCGCCGAATTCTCGATCCGGCCGATATTGGCGGGCCACACGCCATGCGCGATCTCGGTCGAGGCGACGAAGCTCTGCGGCGCCACGATCCGGCCATAGCGGCTCTCGGCGGCATAATCGGGGTCGAAATGTAGCGGGTTCGGATAGTGCATCCCCTGCACCCAGCGGCGGATGTCGTTGATCGCAACGGCCTCGCGCAGCTGATGGACCGGCAGCGGCTGGCCCAGATAATTGTCGAGGTCCGACGCGTCGAGCGGCAGGAAGTCTTCGATGTCGCTCATGGGGCCGTGATTCTCCTGCCGTCGATCGTACCGGTCGTGTCACGGCTGGTCGCGAATCTGCCGGTCACTCGCCGGATTGGCCTTGGCACGTCTTGACCAGGTCCGTCAAAATCCGAACCAGCAACGACATCGCGCGCCGGCCGCTGTGGTTGTCCGCGACGGTGCCGGGATCAAGCCGCTGGCGATGCGTCGCCGATGACCTTAAGGGCGTTCCCCATGGCTACCGTTAACCTGAAAGGCCCACGATGACGGCCGACCAGCCGCTGTTGTTCACCGCCGAGGAAGGCGTCGCGACACTGACCCTCAATCGCCCGCATGAAGGTAATGCGATGGCGCCCGAGCTGCTCGTCGCGCTGGAAGCCGCCTGGGGCAGGATCAATGATGATCGCGAGATCCGAGCCGTCATCCTGACCGGCGCGGGCGAGCGGCATTTCTGCACCGGGGCTGCGGTCGGCAAGTTGGGCGTCGGCATCGGCGGGCTGCAGAATAGGCCGTATGCCGATGCCAACCGCTTCACGTCGCGGATGTGTGCGGTGGCCCAGCCTGTGATCTGCGTCGTCAATGGGCTGTGCAACGCCGGTGGGCTGCACTTCGTCGCCGATGCCGATATCGTGATCGCGTGCGAGCAGGCGGTGTTCATGGATACCCATGTCAACGTCGGTCAGGTCTCCGCGCTCGAATCGATCGGCGTGGCGCGGCGGGCCGGGGTCGGCGCGGCCCTGCTGATGGGACTGGTCGGCCGTTCCTACCGCATGCCGGCGAGCCGGGCGCACCAACTGGGCATCGTCGACCTCCTCGAACCGACGCGCGAGGCGGCGATGGCGCGCGCCGTCGAGCTTGCCACGGCGATGTGCGCCAATTCGCCGCAGGCGATGGCTCTCACCAAGCGCGCGATCTGGGCGTCGACCGAGATGCCCGACCGGCAGGCGCTGGATTTCTCCTGGGAACTTCTAAAGTCGCAATGGGCGCACCCCGATTTCGAAGAAGGTCCGAAGGCATTCGCTGAAAAGCGACCGGCTCGGTGGAACCCGGATCCCAATGCCCGACGCTAGAGCGTTTTCAGGTTAGTTGGCGTCATATCCGGCGTTACGGAGATAGT